>CAISGE010000028.1 GCA_903884815.1 Candidatus Omnitrophota bacterium
CCCGCTGTTTTCCTGCGTGATCGGGACGCTACGGCCAGAGAATAGGCCGCCAGAGCCCCGAATTAAATCGTTCAGGTAAAAATATCTTTTCCACCAGCCCGTGAAAAAACATGTTTCGAAGTCTATCTAGGATTTAGGGTCCTGATCCCTGATTTGATTTCTCTCTTCCAAAGGATTACAATCCCGCGTCTCTCATTTGTGAATCGTCTTACGCATCCGGAGCCTTAAAATGAAAAACCCCAGGTATTTTCCGCTAGTTTCTTTTAGCATTTTCTTCTGTCTTGTTTTACAAGCCGGGCCTGCGCTCGCGAATGATCAAAAGGCCGCCGCGGAAACGCTCCAGACTTTGAATCGAGAGATCGCCGAAGCGAATGACAAGCAAGATCTCCCCAGCGCGATCCATGCCGCGGAAAAGGCCGTCCAGGTGGCGAAAACGGAATTTGGAAGCAAAGGTTTGGAAGCCGCGGGGGCCATGAACAATCTCGCGAATCTATACCTGTTCGCGGACCGGGCGGCGGAGGCGGAGACGCTTTTCAAGGAGACCGTTCTGATCTATCTTGAAAAGAAAGATAAGAAGGGTACCGAGATGGCAGATCTTTACGTCAATCTTGGTATTGCTTATGCCGCTCAGAAAAAATACAGAGAGTCCCTCAAGATCCTGGAAAAGGCGCTCATCATCCGCCGGGAAAAACTGGGCCCCGATAACATCGCCACGAAGAAAGTGGAAGAGATGATGGGGGATTTTTACAAACTTGCGTACCCGAATTCCCAGAAGCTCTGAGGTTCACGATGATCAAGAAAAGCATTCAGGGGGTTTCACTCTTCGTCCTCGGCGCTCTCTTTTGCCTCGCCGCGCAAGCGGGGCCCGCGCTTGCAAAAATGCCCGGCGAAGGAGAGAAGAAGATCCAGGCGCTGAACGACCAGATCGTTGCTGCGAATGAAAAAAGGGACCTGCCAGCCGCGCTCAAGGCGGCCGCGGAAGCGGTTCGGGTGGCGAAAACAGAAATCGGCCCCGAAAGCCTGGCAGCCGCGGATACCATGAACAATCAGGCAAATCTTTTCCTCTACCTGAAACGCGCGGCGGAAGCCGAACAGCTTTACAAACAGGCCATCGTGATCTACCTCGAAAAAACAGACAAGGATGGCGCGGAAATGGCGTCGCATTATTTTAACCTGGGTGTGGCTTATGCCATGCAAAAAAAATATAGCGCGGCGCTTAACGTCCTCAACAAGGCGCTGATCATACGCCTGAAAAAACTGGGTCCCGATAGTCCCGAAACGAAGAATGTGGACCAGATGATCGCGGAGCTTACGCCGCTCGCCTACCCGAACGCCGAAAAGATCTAACACCCAAGGCTGTTTTCCAGGACCTCTGGCCACAACCAACTTCTTTACACGTTCTTTACATTCCCCTCATCAAGACTTGACACAGTTTCTCTAAACTCCCGGCATGTTCGTAAAAGGAATTAAGGAAAATTCTGTTCCATTCCCATTCAACCGGAGGAGAAACAATCTTATGAGACACCACCCTTTCACAAAACTGGCGAGCCTTTTGGTCGTTTGCCTGATGACTTTTTCGTCCGCGGCGTTTGCGGATGAGGCGCAGCTCATGGACATGGTCAAACAGATGCAGCAGCAGATGACTGAAATGCAGTCGACCGTCACGGCGCAGAAAGCCGAGATCCAGGCGCTTAAGGCCAACGGCGGAAGCATCCAGAAAGCGCCGGGTGGCGTGGAAGCAACTCCTCCGATGAGTGAGGCCGAATTCAACCAACGCCTTAGCGATTCCACGGGCGGCGCCAACAAATGGCTCAAGGACCTCAAGTTCTCGGGCGACCTTCGTATGAGATATGAAGCATTTCATCTTACAGGCAATCGTAATGATGGGACAACGCCACCTGTCAATAAATATCAACCGGACAGGAATCGGTTCCGTTTTCGCCTGCGTTACGGATTCGAGAAAACGTTTAGTCCGGAAGTAAAGGTCGGATTTTCAATGGCTTCGGGTGAGAAATCGGCAGCAGCGGGGAGTGCGTCGCCGTATTCCGTTTATAATACCGATCCCATTTCAACGAATCAGACTCTGGGACAGCTTTCTGATTTCAAGAGCATCTGGATCGAAAAAGCTTATGCGACCTATACGCCGGAGTGGGCGAAGATCGGCGACTCCGACCGCTTAAGCGTTTCGGGCCTGGAAATCACCGGTGGTAAATTCACCAATCCTTTCGAAAAAGGTTCTACCGATATGATTTGGGACCGGGATCTGAAGCCAGAGGGCGCCTATGAAAAGATCGACGCGCGACTTTTGAAAACCGACAGTCTGGACCTCAAGGCTTACGGGATCGCGGGTCAGTTTGTCCTTCAGGAATCAGGAAACGTCGGGACTAAAGACGCCAATCTTTGGGCCTACCAGGCCGGGTTGAATCCTGTTTTTTATGTCTCGGGCATGGAAAGACCGATTGATGCTCTGTCAGCTCTTTCCATCTATAGCTATCAAAACTATACTCAGTTAAACAACTGGGATATCGGCGGTTCGTCGGGTGTGTCCCAGGCGAATGGCAACCCTACCAATGGGGCCAGATTGGCGGCGGAGAACTTTAACATCTTGAGCCTCTACCAAGAGATTAATTTTTACCCCTACGGGATTCCCGTGAAGCCGTTCGCGGAGTTTGCTCGCAATATGAGCAACAGATCTGGTACTCCCGCAACAGGGCCTACGACTAATTCGATGCAGGGCGGCGAGGATGCTTGGTCGCTTGGTCTTACGCTCGGGAAACTTACGAAGAAGGGGGATTTGCAGGGGAGCTATCAATATAAGTACATTGGCGCAAACTCAGTGGTCGGCGCTTTTAACGACAGCGACTTTGGCGGCTATAACTACGGCGGTACTGACAAGCAAGGGAGCGTTATCAAGCTGGGCTACAACCTGACGGATTATTTGACGCTGAACGGCGCGTGCTATCTTGTGCGGCCGATCACTCAGAGAGATCTCACGACCAACGGTATGCAGGTGGATCAGTCGGTTCGCCGGTTCCAGTTGGATATGACGTACAAGTTCTAAGCATTGCTTTAAGGGACAGTCCTTCGGGACTGTCCCCCTGAGTCCTCATCAAACATAACAAGGAGAGATGAAATGAAAACATCAAGAATGGTGGTAAGGGGAGCCCTGGTGCTTGCGCTGGCGGCGATGATCCCGACGGCGTTTGCCGCGAAGAACATTACGGTCAAGGGCTCCGATACGATCGTGGTCATGGGGCAGAAGTGGGCGGAAGTTTACATGCAGAAGCATCCGGAAGCCGCGATTCAGGTGACCGGCGGCGGTTCGGGTGTCGGCATTGCGGCCCTGATCAACGGGACGACCGATATCGCGAACGCGAGCCGTAAGATCAAAACCAGCGAAATGGATAAGGCCAAAGCGGCCGGGTATTATCCCGAGGAATTTAAGGTCGCGATGGACAGTCTTGCAATCGTCGCGAATGCCGCGAATCCCATCAAGGAACTCTCCTTGAAACAGATCCAGGGAATCTATATGGGCAATATCAACAATTGGAACGAAGTGGGCGGGCCGAATCAGCCGATCCTCCGGTATTGCCGTGAGTCGTCAAGCGGCACCTATACGTTCCTCAAGGAACAAGTTCTCAAGAATAAGGATTATGCGGCGGATTGTCAGACCATGCCCGGCACCTCAGCGATCGCGAATGCTGTGTCCAAAGATCCTAACGGCATTGGTTATGGCGGAGCGGCCTATTACATCAAGCAACCTGGGGTGAAGATCCTTTCCGTGAAGAAGGATGATAAGTCCCCAGCTATCAACCCAGTCAAGGCCGACGGGACGCTGGATTATGAGGCGGCGTGGAGCGGGACCTATCCCATCTGGCGTTACCTCTATATGTATACCGGTTTCAAGCCCAAGGGCGAGATCAAGGCTTATCTGGATTGGATCCTGAGCCCGGAAGGACAGAAGATCGTCGAAGAGATCGGGTATGTACCTTTGCCGCTGAAGAAGTAAGATCAGCACAAGCGGAAGTGATCCACACACCCGGTGAGTGGCTAAAACCACACACCGGGTGTGCAACGTTTTTGGGGGCGCATGGACCACAAACTCTTTAAAAAAGATGTCCGGTTCGGGGAGTGGCTCATCCAGAAGCTTCTTCTTGTGGCGGGGATCTCGTCGATGCTGATCATCGCCCTGATCTTTGTCTTTCTTTTCAAGGAAGCCGTTCGCTTTTTTGGAACCGCGAACCCTCTCGATCTGATCGGGAAGTGGACCTACGATGATTGGGAAGGACACTACGTCTTTAAAATGATGTGGCAGTCGATCTCCGAAGTCCCCAAATATTCCCTCCTCCCGCTCATTTGCGGCAGTTTTCTCGTGGCTTTTCCCGCGACGATCATCTCGGGTGTCCTCGGGATCGGCTGCGCAATCTATCTTTCGGAGCTTGCCCCCCCGAGAGTCCGCGAGATCCTGAAGCCGACGCTGGAACTTCTGGCGGGCATTCCTTCGGTGGTGATCGGGTTTGTGATGTTGGCGTTCATCGCGACCTTTGCCCAGAATATTTTTCATACAAAATTCCGTCTGAACGCGTTTGTCGGTTCGCTGGGCGTGGCGCTTGCCGTTTTGCCGATTATGATCACGATCGCGGAGGACGCGATGCGGGCAGTGCCCAAGGAGCTTCGTGACGCCTCGTATGCCCTGGGGGCCACGAAATGGCAGACGGTGTGGGGGACAGTCGTTCCCGCCGCGGTCTCGGGGATCTCGGCCGCGATCATTCTCGGATTTGGACGGGCACTCGGTGAAACGATGATCGTGCTCATGGCGACGGGGAATGCCGCACTTGTGACTGGGAATATTTTTTCAAGCGTCCGGACCATGACCGCCAATATCGCGGCGGAGCTCGGTTCCGTGGCCCAGGGCAGCGAACATTACTACGCGCTTTTTCTGGTGGGGGCGGTTCTTTTTACATTTACCTTCGGCCTGAACCTTGTTTCAGAACTTGTTCTGAACAAGATGCGCCAGAAACTGAGGATGTGATATGGACCAGGCCCTTTCGTTAAATCTTCCCAAGTTGACTTCACGGCGTATCCTCTGGAACGAGATCGTTTCGGATGTGCTGGTCCGATTCTTTGCCTTGATCCCGCTGTCGGCCCTTGCGTTCATCATGTATATGATCGTCCGAAAAGGCGCGGGGACGATTACTTGGCACTTTCTGACCCAGATGCCGCTCAATGGTATGACGGAAGGGGGCATATTCCCCTGCATCTTTGGAACGCTCGCGATCACCCTGATGATGATCCTGATGGCGCTTCCGCTCGGGGTCGCGGCGGCGATCTATCTGACGGAATTTTCGGGGCACGGGATGTTTTTCCGGGTGATCCGCGCGGCAGTCAATAATCTCGCGGGTGTTCCCTCGATCGTGTTCGGTCTCTTCGGGGTCGGATTCTTCATCCTTTTCGTCGGGCGTAATCTCGATCATGTCCTGAAAACGGGTATGCTTTTTGGCCAACCGTGCATGCTGTGGGCGGCGGCAACGCTGGCGGTCCTTGTGCTTCCGGTTATCATCGTCTCCACGGAAGAGGCGCTGAATGCGGTCCCGCAAAGCCAGCGGTCCGCTTCACTCGCGCTCGGCGCCACGAAATGGCAGACGATCTGGAATGTGGTGCTGCCCCAGGCCCGGGGAGGTATTCTCACGGGCGCGATCTTGTCGATCAGCCGAGGGGCCGGTGAGACCGCACCGATCCTTTTCACGGGCTGCGCCTATTTCCTGCCACGGCTTCCGGTGGTGCATCTTTTCGGCGTAATCCCGATCGTCAATCCGTTCGACCAGTTCATGGAGCTTTCTTACCATATTTTTATCATGGCGACGCAGTCCCTGGATGCTGTAAAAACCCTGCCGATCCAGTACGGGACCACTCTTGTGTTGATCTCCTTGACGTTCCTGCTCAATTTAACGGCGATCGTTTTCAGGATCCATTTCAGAAAAAAGATGGGAACCGTTTCTATTTAAAGTTTTTAGGGAAGGCCCGCCGGGCCGTTTTATACCCTCCCTGTGGCGTGGTCCGGCGGGCTTGTTTTCATATAAATGATGCAAAGTAGCTATAGAATTCATGTGAGGGGCGCATGCTGATCGCAGAAGAAAACCAAGGGACAAGGGAGAAAATAAAAATGGGAACCAGGACATTAGCCGGAGGGGTTTTAGTGGATCGGGAGGATGTCACGCTGAATCCCGTCAAGATCTTTTCCCAGGAGCTCGACATGTTTTACGGATCGGTGCAGGCGCTGCACGGGATCACGATGGAGATTAAGGAGCGTGCGGTCACGGCCCTGATCGGCCCCTCGGGTTGCGGGAAATCAACCTTTTTGAGGACGCTCAACCGGATGAATGACACCATTCCCGGCGCGAGGATCAAAGGCTCCGTCAAGATCGACGGGATCGATATCTATGAGCCGGGGGTTAATGTGGCTGTTCTGAGACGGATGGTCGGCATGGTCTTCCAGAAGCAGAACCCTTTTCCCAAGAGCATCTTTGATAATGTCGCGTATGGGCCGAGGCTTCACGGGATCACGGACAAGGCCGTTCTGGAAAATATCGTGGAGGAGAGTCTGAAGAAATCCGCGATCTGGGAGGAAGTAAAGGACCGGCTGGATACTTCCGCGATGCAACTTTCGGGGGGCCAGCAGCAGCGCCTTTGTATTGCTCGCGTGCTGGCAGTGGATCCGGAGATCATTCTCATGGACGAGCCTGCTTCCGCGCTTGATCCGCTCTCAACCGCAAAGATCGAAGAACTGATCCGTCAATTGCGCAAGAATTACACGATCGTCATCGTGACGCATAATATGCAGCAGGCCGCGCGTGTCTCGGATTATACGGCTTATTTTTACATGGGTTCGATGGTCGAGTTCGGCGAGACCCGGAAGATCTTTACCAATCCCGTCAAAAAAGAGACGGAAGATTACATTACCGGAAGATTCGGTTAAAGACGGGCCGTACCACGATTTACGGACCACGTAACGTGGCCCGGGAGCGTGGCCCGTGGCTCGAAAAGAGGAGAAATTATGGAACGTCATTTTCATGAAGAGTTCAAAGGCTTGAGGGAAAAACTTTTTCAGATGGGCCTTCTGGTCGAAGGCGCTGTGGAGAAATCGGTCCAGGCGTTCCTGAGCCGGAAGATGGAGCTGATCGAAGAAGTCCTGGAGGACGAGAAGCTCATCAACCAGCTCGAGATCGAGATCGATGAAAAGGGGCATACCTTGTTTGCTTTGACGCAACCAGTGGCCATTGATCTCCGGCTTCTCACCATGATCCTGAAGATCAATACCGATCTGGAGCGCATGGGAGATCACGCGGTCAATATCGCCGAAAAAAGCAAATATCTGATAAGCCAGTCGCCGCTTGCGCCGGAGTTTCCCATCGAACCGATGGCGAAGGCCGTCCAAAAGATGGTTCGTGATACCCTGGACTCTTTTATGAACGAGAACGTGAGCCTGGCCCGAAAGGTCCTCGAAAGCGACGACATGATCGACAGTTATAACGACAAGATCTATATGGATGTGGCGTCGCTTATGGAGAAGGATCCACAAACGGTTCGCCGGGCTCTCAGCGTTTTGATGATCGGTCGTAACCTCGAGCGTATTGCCGATCTTGCCAACAACATCGCTGAAGATACGATCTATCTGATCCAGGGTAAAGAAGTCCGCCACCACTTCGAAGGGACCTGAGCTCCGGGACGAGGGTCGTTTTTAAAAGGGAAGGGCCGCTGTGTTCCTCCGCCGTCTGAATCTTTTCATTCTTGTTTTCGCGATTTGCGGGATGTCTCTTGCCCCGGCCTCGGAACTGAAGGCCCGGGAACTTGAGGCGGTCGAGGGCTGGGTTTACGGCAACGTTCAGCAAGTCGGATTCCGAGCTTTTATTTTCAAACAAGCGATCCGCTACAACCTCGGCGGCTCTATTGACAATCAGCCCGACGGGTCGGTGCATTTTATCCTCCAGGGGCACCCCAACCGGATCGAGGAGGCCCTAGCCCTCATCCGCAAAGGACCGGCAAAAGCTAATGTTACGGATGTCAAAGAGAACGCCATCTCCGTCCGGCAAGATATCAACTCCGTTACCGTGAAAGGTTGGACCTCGAAGTCCCGCAATTTTGATCATCCCGTCGATCTGGTGTATCCCTTGCGCTCGGACGATGGGGTTTTATCGCCTGCCGAGGCAAGCGGGATATTCAAGAAGATCCTTCGCGAGGCCATGGCCTCCGCAGAGACGCCCGCCGGCAGGCCCGGCTCGTGAGGCGCTCGCACAGTTGAGGCGCGCTTTTTGAGTCTGTAATCCCGCGTAGAGGATGTCGAAAAGCAGATTTTGGCATATTTCCGTTCGATAATTCTTCCTAAAAGAGTGTGTCCCGCTTATTTTAGGGCCATAGAGCACTTTACAAAAACCTTACATTGCCTCAAAATACCCCCCGCTTGTCACGTCCACCACGTCCAATCAAAGGGAGGCTTCTTTTCATGAAAAATCTACGGGCTTATCTTGTCATTTTCGCAGCAGTTAGCTTTTTTTGCGCAGGGGGCTTGCCCGCTCAAGCGAAGGAGGGTGTGATCCAGATCAAGGGATCGGATACCATCGTGAACCTGAGCCAGGCGTGGGCCGAGGAATTTATGACGGAAAATCCCAAGGTCAGTCTTGCCGTGACAGGCGGCGGTTCCGGGACCGGGATCGCGGCCCTCATTAATGGGACCACCGACATCGCGAATTCAAGCCGCAAGATCAAGAAAAAGGAGCTCGATGACGCGCAGAAGGGCGGGTACTATCCCGAAGAATTTAAAGTTGCCGTCGACGCGCTCGCGGTGATCGTGAACCCGGCGAACCCCGTCAAGGAGCTGACGATTGACCAACTTTCCGGCATTTTCACGGGCCAAATTACGAATTGGAATGAAGTCGGCGGGAAGAACGCGAAGATCCTGGTCCTTTCGCGCGAAAGAAATTCGGGGACGCACATGTATTTCCTGGAGAATGTGCTCAGAAAAGGGAACGAGAAGGGGCCGGAGCAGTTCGCTCCGTCGGTTCTGATGTTGCCGTCCTCTGAGGCGATCATCAGTGAAACCTCGACAAGCGAGAACGCTATCGGTTACGACGGTCTCGGCTATATATCCGCGAAGGTTAAAACCATCGCCGTCGCGAAGAAGAGCGGGGATCCCTTCGTTCAACCCTCCAAGGAAACCGCGATGAACAGGACCTATCCGATCTGGCGCTTCCTCTATATGTATACCGGATTCAAACCTCGCGGAGAGATCAAGGCCTTCATTGATTTCGCGATGAGTGAAAAAGGCCAGAAGATCGTGGAAGATATGGGTTTTGTTCCGTTGGGGAAGAAGTAGATTTCGGTTCACCTGTAGTCAGGGGAAGAACTTCGTTGGGGGACAGGCATCACGCCTGTCCCCCAAAGTCATTATGACGGTGAGATAAAAAGTGAGAAAATTCCGCGAAACGATCATTGAGAAGACCATTCTCCTGAATGGTTTTGCCTGCATCCTCTTTGTCGTTCTGATCTTTGTTTTTTTAGCCAAAGACGGACTTGCGCTTTTTAAAACGTTCGCGATCCAGGATTTTCTTTTTGGGCAGATGTGGAGTCCGCTTGCGGAACCGCCCCAGTTCGGGATCCTTCCTCTTTTTCTCGGCTCTGTGATCGTGACGCTTGGCGCCACTGTTATCGCCGTTCCGCTCGGCATGGCCTGCGCGATCTTCATCGGTGAGATCGCACCGCGCTGGATGCGGGAGATCCTGAAGGCCGGAGTCGAACTTCTCGCCGCGATCCCGAGCATTGTGATCGGTTTTATCGGGATGACGATGCTGGGGCCTGTCGTAAAACAAATCTTCCATTTACCTACCGGTCTTACGGCGCTTACTGGTTCGATCGCGCTCGCATTTATGGCCGTTCCCACCATTGTCAGTATTATGGAAGACGCCATCAGTTCCGTTCCTCGAATTTATAAGGAGGGATCCCTGGCGCTTGGCGCGACCCACTGGCAGACGATCTACCGGGTGATCATTCCCGCGGCGTCTTCCGGGATCGTGGCTGCTGTCATGCTCGGGATCGGGCGCGTGATCGGGGAGACGATGGCCGTGATGATGCTCACCGGGAATGCCTCTGTGATGCCCCAGACGATCCTGGCGCCCGTCCGTACGATGACCGCCACGATCGCTGCCGAAATGGGCGAGACGGTGCGCGGCAGTGAACATTATTTTGCTCTTTTTGCCCTGGGACTGGTCCTTTTCCTGATCACTTTCCTGATCAACCTTGTCGCGGATGCCGCGCTGCACCGGAAACGAAAATGAAGATCCGCGCGAAGCCGCACTTTTCAGTGTCGACGCAGACCCAACAAAAGATCGCCTTCACATTGCTGGGCATTGCCTCGAGCCTCGTGGTGGTACCCGTGATCGTGATCTTTGCGATCTTGATCCAGAAAGGCTGGCCCGCGATCAATTGGCAGTTCCTGACCACGATGCCCCGGATGGGGATGCGTGCCGGGGGCATTTTCCCGGCAATCATGGGAACCCTCTATCTTGTGGGTGGGACTATCGTGGTGGCCCTGCCGCTCGGTGTGCTTGCGGCGATCTATCTTGTCGAGTACGCGCGGCGGAATTTCCTCACCCGCATGATCGAGGTTGCCATCGTGAATCTTGCAGGCGTGCCGTCGGTCGTCTACGGTCTCTTTGGCATGGGACTTTTTGTAATCTATCTTAAGATGGGGGTCTCGATCGTCGCGGGGGCGCTCACACTCGCCATTATGATCCTGCCTGTCATCATCACCTCGACGAAAGAGGCGCTCCAAAGCGTGCCGCGTTCGTTCCGCGAAGCGAGTCTGGCCTTGGGCGTTAGCAAATGGCAGACCATCCGCTACGTGGTTCTGCCCAATGCGCTTCCCGGCATCTTAACGGGGACCATTCTCGGGATCAGCCGCGCGGCGGGCGAAACCGCACCGATCCTTTTTACGGTCGCGGCGTTTTATCTGCCGCGGCTTCCCAAGTCGATCTTCGATCAGTGCATGGCGCTGCCTTACCACCTGTATGTGCTTTCAACGCAAGTCCCGAACGTGAAGCCTGCGCTCCAGTACGGGACGGCGCTGGTGCTTGTGGGGATGGTCTTCTTATTGAACCTTGTCGCGATCCTTGTCCGTTCTCATATCCGGAGCCGAAAACAATGGTAGATAAGATCGTTATCGAAAATCTCTGTATCGATTACGGCGGCGTTCACGCCCTCAAGAACGTGAACCTTTGCGTCAAGGAGCATGAGATCCTTGGCGTGATCGGGCCCGCCAACAGCGGCAAAACATCTTTCCTGAGAGCCCTGAATCGCTTGAACGATCTGGATATCTCCTCGCGCCTGAGTGGCTCGATCCGTCTGAACGGGAAAGAGATCAATCGCGAAATGGATGTTGAAGAGGTCCGTAAAAAAGTGACGATGGTCTTCGCTCTGCCCATCCCGCTGCCGATGTCGATCTTTGACAATGTCGCCTACGGTCCGCGTCGCCACGGCATCCGGGACAGAAAACAGCTCGCGGAGATCGTGGAGAAAAGTCTCAAGGAGGCCTTTCTGTGGGACGAGGTCAAGGATCGCCTGGCCTCTTCCGGGATGAAGCTTTCCGGGGGCCAGCAGCAACGCCTTTGCATCGCCCGCACGCTCGCGGTGGAGCCAGAAGTGATCCTGTATGACGAGCCGTGTTCCGGGTTGGACCCCATCTCCACCGCCAAAGTCGAAGATGCCATGCGCGAGCTCAAGAGCCGTTACACGCAGATCCTTGTGACGAACAACGTCAAGCAGGCCGCTCGCGTGGGGGACCGTGTCGCTTTTTTCCTGATGGGAGAGCTTGTTGAGATCGGCGAAGCCCATCAGCTTTTCACCTCACCAAAAGATCAACGGACCAATGATTATCTGACCGGAAGGTTTGGGTGATGTCATGAACAAAATCGAAACGAAAAATCTGAGCCTTTTTTACGGGACTTTCCAGGCCCTTATCGACGTCAATCTTTCCGTTGAAGAAAAGATGATCACCGCCCTGATCGGTCCCTCAGGTTGCGGGAAGTCCACGCTTCTCAGGACGCTTAATCGCATGAATGACCTGATCGACGGGGTCCGGATCACCGGCGAAGTTCTGATCGACGGAGAAAATATTTACGGAAAAGAGACGGACCTGGTCCTGCTCCGGAAAAAAGTCGGCATGGTGTTCCAGCGACCGAATCCGTTCCCGCTCTCCATCTTTGACAATGTCGCATATGGACCCCGGACTCACGGAAGCAAGAACAAGGCGGAGCTAGAAGATATCGTGGAAAAAGCCCTCAAGCATGTCGAGCTGTGGGAGGTTCTCAAAGACAAGCTGGATCATTTCGCGCTCAATCTTTCACTGGAACAGCAGCAGCGACTTTGTATCGCGCGCCTCGTAGCCGTCACGCCGGACATCGTGTTGATGGACGAACCGTGTTCGGCGCTGGACCCGGTCGCGACCCAGCGGATCGAAGAGCTCATGTTCGAACTCAAAAAGAATTACACGATCGTCATCGTAACGCACAACATGCAGCAGGCGGCGCGCGTTTCGCAGCGGACGGGGTTCATGCTTCTTGGAAAATTGGTGGAATACGGCGAGACACGGCAGGTTTTTACGACTCCGCGAGAAAAGAAGACGGAAGAATACATTACCGGAAGATATGGATAACATACAAAAAGAGAGGAAGCGATCATGGACAGACATTTTGCCGAGGAATTAAAAACGCTCAAACAGAAATTGTTCCAGATGGGCCTCTTGGTCGAAGGCGCGATCGAAAAGGCATTCGAAGCCCTTTCGGAACGGTCGGAGGACCTCGTCAAGGCCGTCATTGAAGATGAGAAGACCATCAACCAGCTCGAGATCGAGATCGACGAAAAGGGGCATGCCCTGTTCGCGCTGGTCCAGCCGATGGCCGGAGATCTCCGACTCCTGACGATGATCCTTAAGATCAACACCGACCTGGAGCGCATGGGGGATCACGCGGTGAATATCGCGGAGAAAAGCCAGTACCTTCTCAGTCAACCGCCGCTAAAGCCGGAATTTCCAATGGCGGATATGGCGCGCTCCGCGCAGAAGATGGTCCGTGACGCACTGGATTGCTTCATGAACGAAAATGTGGAACTCGCGCGGAAGGTTCTGCAAAGCGACGATAAGATCGATGACTACAATGACGCGATCTACCAGGATATGGCCGCCCTCATGGAAAAAGATCCGTCCTCCGTCCGCCGCGCCCTCTGCTATGTCATGATCAGCCGCAACCTGGAACGGATCGGGGACCTTGCCAACAACATCGCGGAGGATACGATCTACCTGAAGCAGGGCAAGGAAGTCCGCCACCACTTCGAGACGACCTGAGGATCTTTAAAGCGAACAGCTTTGCTTTTTAGTCTACACGGAAGGATCTACGGAGGGGTCGAGCGTGCTCTGATCGTAGGTCTCGGCAGAAGCCTTGGGGGAAGACGGAGGCGCTTCGACTACAATGTCCGCTTCGGCGGAAGCCGTTTTATCTTCCCGAACCGTTGTCGCCGCGATGATGGGGGGCTTTGCGGCAGGTTTTTTTTCCTCTTTTCGTGCGGGCGGACGCGCTATCTTCGCTATTTTTTCTTCAGGGACTTCCCGGGGCTTGGCATAGTAAACGGGAATCTTTTCTACGACCGGCGCTGGCGTGGGAACCGCAGTCACTGACACTTTCGTCGGCGTGGAGCTCAGCTTTTTTTCATCCAGAAAAACCTCTTTCGTCCCTGCAGGCACCCTCAAACGGAATTCAAGCGGGTCGATCGTGTCCAGGGCCGTGACCTTGCTGAAAAAGAGGGCGGTGCCTTTTTGTGTTTCCGGAGAGATGACCGTGATCTTTTTAGGGTAAATGATCGAATGGAAAGAGCCGGCCCGGCCCGGGATCTCCCGGAAGTCGTAGCGCTGGATCTCGGTAGCGGGGCGGCCGGCGGCATCGAAATAAACCTCCCCCCGGACATCGCCTTCGGGCGTCAGCAAAAGCTTCCGGGCGAGAGTCTCCTCACCGTTCCGGGCGCTAAAAACCTCCAGGCTTGTGATCGCGGAATTATTCCGCTCGATCTTGGCGTGCCGCGGGTCCACCGCGAGGGGCTTCAAGGCCCGGTAAAGGTCGCGTGCCTTGAGATGGCTTTCAATGTCCGGAGAGCCTTCGAGGTCGAAGATCGATCCGTGATAGAGGGTTTTCTGTGAAGGGAGATAAAGGTCAAAGCGGCGGTCGAGCGTCCGGAATTCGAACACCCGTTCTCCGATAGAGTCCACGCAGCTGAGCAGCATTCGCTCGTCGAGCCGCTGATAAAGGAGTTCTCCGCCGCACATGGCCTGCGTGTTGTTGGCCTTGGCAAAGAAGACAAGGACATCCGAGCGGATCGCGATCCAGCGATAATTCCGGGACTCCATTTTCTGGAGGATGCCCTCAAGTTCCGCGTTCGGGGGCGTTTCGGCGGCCCAAAGGCCGGGGATCCCTAAGGCACAGATAAAGAAAAAGGAAAGGAAACAGCGGACGGCCGGCATCACGCCGTTGGGGGAACGCGGGAGACGCACCATTTAACCCTGCGGATTTTGCTCGAGCGATTTCCGGGTGTGGAGGATGCGCTGGACGGCGGTCACATGCGTTCCAACGAGGAGAACCCAAAGAACGAAGGGCAGAAGCGGCGTGATAAGACTTCCCGCGATCAAGAGGAGTACCCGCTCGGCTCTTCCAAATCTGCCGACCCCACAATCCTTAATGAAATTTTCAGCCCGGGCCTTACTGTAACTCACCACAAAAGAGCCGAGGATGATTCCCAGCATGACGAGGAACAAAAGGATCTTTCCCTCGACGATGTAATGGGTTGCCAGGCCGGCAAAGACAAAAAAATCAGCGTAGCGATCCATGACCGAGTCAAGATATGCCCCGAAAGAACTCATTTTTCCGGTGGTGCGGGCCAGAAGACCGTCCAGGAGATCGGCCGCTCCCGCCACAAACAGAAAGATACCGCCGAGGAAAAGATAGCCTTTCGCGTAGATCACGCCGGTGAGGAGGCTTAAGGCCGCGCCCGCGAGCGTCAATTGATTCGGAGTGATCCCCTGGGTTTTCAGGAAAGAAACGATGGCGTTGGCGATCGGTTCGACCTTGGGATACAGCGTTTCGCGTAATGACATGATAGGCTCCTCCTGGGCGAACCCATTTCAACCGCGTAGGTTGAAAGGGGGTTAACAGCGAACGGATCTAACGAGGGCAGGTGCCGGCGATGAACTTCCGGACCAGCTCCTTGGCTTCGTAATCCACGATCTGTTTGGGCGGATGCTTCATGGTGTAGGCCGACATGGAGATAAGCGGCCCGCCGATCTTGCGGTCGCGGGCGATCTCGCAGGCCCGGATGGCGTCAATGGAACAGCCCGCGCTATTGGGGGAATCTTCGACCGAAAGGCGCATTTCGGCCGTGACGGGGAAGCCGCCAAAGCCGCGGCCTTCAATACGAAGGTAGCAGACCTTGTTGTCATTCTGCCAGGGAACATAATCCGAAGGCCCGATGTGGATATTGTCTTCATCCAGCGGGATATCGAGCTGGCTCTGGACCGCGGAGGTCTTGGAGATCTTTTTGGATTCCAGGCGCGAGCGGTTGAGCATGTTCAAGAAATCCGTGTTACCGCCGGTATTCAGCTGATAGGTGCGGTCGATCTTAACGCCGCGGTCCATAAAAAGTTTCGCGAGCGTGCGGTGCGTGACTGTGGCGCCTATCTGGGCTTTGATGTCATCGCCGACGCAGGGGATGCGCTTGGCTTCAAAGCGCTTGGCCCAAGCCGGATTCGAGACAATAAAGACCGGCATACAATTGATAAGGCTGATTCCGGTCTTGAGGCAGGCCTCGGCATAGAATTCCGTGGCCTTCTGGGAGCCGACGGGGAGATAATTGATCAGGATCTCGGCGCCGCTTTCCCTCAGGATTTTCTCGACGTTGCAGGGCTTCTTGTCCGAGGGAAGGAAAGTCCGGTCAGCCTTATAATGCGCCATATGCTCGGAAAAACCATCCAGGATCGGACCCATCTCGACTTTGATCTTGCTCTTGGGAAGCGGGCCGATCGACCAGACGCAGTTCGGCTTGGCAGCAAGCGCGATATCCAGGCGTTCGCCCACCTTGCGCCTGTCGATGTCAAAGGCCGCCACGACTTCGATATCCTCGGGGACATAGCCGGCCATCTCGTAGTTCATGAGGCCAAAGTTCTCGACAATAGGCTTATTCTTGCCGGCCTTTTGGTTGGCTATAGCGCGGTAGTGTTCAATGCCCTGCACGAGCGAAGCCGCGCAGTTCCCGACGCCGACGATAGCGATCTTGATCTTTGCCATGAATTCCTCCCCGTTGATTTGAATGAAGACGATAGATTTTAATCAAATGGCAAAATATGATAGCAGTAAGTCCTTTAAAATCAAGCGAAACGAGACGTCCCTAAATCCTAGATAGACTTCGAAACATGTTTTTTCACGGGCTGGTGGAAAAGATATTTTTACCTGAACGATTTAATTCGGGGCTCTGGCGGCCTATTCTCTGGCCGTAGCGTCCCGATCACGCAGGAAAACAGCGGGGA
>CAISGE010000029.1 GCA_903884815.1 Candidatus Omnitrophota bacterium
GCAAAGCCCGGCACCGCGGGAAACTGCTGGTCCGGCAAATGTTTATTTTCGCAGCAGCGGCTTACAACCTGGTCAGATTGAGAAAATTAGGCGTCGTGTAGGGCCTTGGTGCGAGAAAACAATAGTTTGGAGTCGTTTTTAGAGGTTTTTAGCGCTCGTTTTTAAAACGACTTAACGCAACGATTCAAAATCAGGACCGTTCTCGTGAAAATAAACCGTTTTTCAGCAGCCTGCTAGAGAATTCCCGTCATTCTGACCTCTTGCTTTCTT
This sequence comes from Candidatus Omnitrophota bacterium, assembly GCA_903884815.1. Lineage (GTDB taxonomy): Bacteria > Omnitrophota > Omnitrophia > Omnitrophales > Aquincolibacteriaceae > Aquincolibacterium > Aquincolibacterium aerophilum. The sequence continues at coordinate 271 of CAISGE010000029.1, forward strand.
GCGAAAGCAAGAGAGAGGGAAGAATCTCAAAGCAAGATCCTTCGCCCAAAACGGGCTCAGCACTGGCCTTATTTTAATAAAAGGTGACCAGTGCAGCCCCAATTTCAACTCCGTCGAAATGGAAAGGGATTGGGACAGGATGACAGGCGCTTCGCGCTTTGCCAAACCGGGGAGACGGCTCATGCGTTTTTTACAAGAGAGAGAGAAGAACGCGCGTTTAGCATAGACATAACCTCCTGATAGTTGCTCCTTACAACACAATAAGATCAGTGTTCCGCCGCCCACCCTCTTTATTCCCGGTATTCCGCGAAACACTGGGAATTAACGGGGTCTTGCTGAAAACTGTTAGGGCTTGCGGCAAAACAGGCCTCCCAAAAAGGACATAAAACAGCAACTCTGCGGAGACGGAGGAGCCTGAATGATCTTGGCGGTTAAACGAACCCCATTCCCCCAAGGCCAAAGAAGCGCGAATTCGTCATGCTCAGAGCTTTGCCGCCAATACATCGTCTGGTCGGCACGTATCCCTCCGTAGGCTTGGGCGAGTTGATTCGCCTTTCCGGAAGGCGCCTGACCTTCGGGCTTGAGAGGCGACCCGAAATAAACTTCGAGCAGCTGGCAAAGGGACGCGAGATGCTCGCGATCCACCACGACCTCCAGATAATCGGCAGCTTCCGTGCGCTTCTCGACAAGCTTCAGCAACTGGATTGCGGCGAGCAATTCTTGGAAACTCATGATCTTTTCCGAACGTGACTGGCAAGCGGCGCATCAAATCGAAGCGTCCGTATCGCGGTGAGAAAAGAGGGGTAATCCACGGAGAATCCTTCTTCGGTATCATAAAACGTAATAGAAAAAAGCTTGCCGCCATGGAGAAGCACGTAATTGATGTATTTGCCCGCGATCTTCCCTTCCATGGTGTCTTTAAATTCACCGGGCTTCAGCGTGTAAATGCAATACTTGGCCTTTTCTCCGGCCAGAACGGCATCCCCTTTCTTGTGGATGTCGATAGAACTGAACTGAGGGCTGAAAAGGTCCTCCCAGCGCAGAGCTTCCAGGGTTTTCCCGGCCTCGAGATCCCGCTCGGTAATATGGAAAGTTGCCAGGGTCCCTTTCCGTCCATAGGAAACCAGCACGCCTTGAAGCGGCAGGGGCAATTTCATCCATTCACCGGAAGGCGACACAGTAAAGGGATGTTGGGCGGGTGCGGCATCCTCCGCGCGGAGCAAGGCGGAAGGAAGTATCAGGCTCAAGGTAAGGAACAGGATCCAGTATTTACGGCGCAAGCTAATCAACCTCATTGATGGAAAGAATGCGATCCCCGAGCGATCCGACCCAGGACTTGCCGTTCAGTTCGAGATCCGAGACAACCACCTGATTGATTCGGTTCTTTTCATCGGCAATTTTATCTTCCCCCGTGCGCTCGGCCCAGGTCGAATGGATCACATAGAACTGATCGTTCACGGTCCCGATGTAGATCATTTGATGCTTCGGCAGCTTGAGCAGCGTGATCCCCGGCCGCGCCGAACGCAGGGCCGCTTTTCTTTCGGTGTCATCCTGAAAAGGCTTGAAATAGCCGAGTTGCGTGCCAACCATGGCCTGTTGCTTGGAGTCGCGAGGAAGATCCACGCCCATGCTCAGAAAAACATCGTGGGTAAATCCCGAGCAGTCCCGGCCGTTGTACATCCCGCCCCAACCGTAACGCGCGCCGAGGAGCTTGAAAGCCTGACGGATCACGTTTGCCTGGCTGTAAACGGGAAATCCTTTGGTCACGTCGCTTTTCCGGCTGATATAACCTTTCACGAGCTTCACGCTCCCGTCCTCAGAACGGGTCGGGAGCCAAACGGCATAAGCTCCGTCGGCGGACTTTGAAGTCGCCATCGGGATCACCGTCCCCATGCTGGGGTGCTGGACGACTTCCTTCAACGTCGCGTCGCTGAACACGCGGACACTTTCCCCCGTCACAACGAGCGGGATCCCCGTTTTCAAGCGAGTCCGTAGCTCTTCACGGTCCGGAAAAAGCGCGATGTCTTTGGCTTTCACCCACCCACGAACATAAGGCGCCTGGATATAAAGCCATTTACCGTCGCTGGACTTATGATAAACCGCCACCGGCGTCCAGAGCTTGATCAGTGAAAATTGGAGCTGGTCGAATTCGACGTCCCCTTTGCCTTCGATCATCTCGATCATGGTCGGGATCGCGCGCACCGAGGTCGCCCGCGTTGCCACGGCATATTTCACCTTGATCTTGGAAGGGACCTGATCGATCTGCATGAGCGGCTTGATCTCGAGATCGAACAAACTCTGCGGGACCACCTTGTCTTTCGCGTCAAAGAGCTTGCGATTCCGTAGCGTGTCGTACTCGAGTTGAAGCTGGTCGACTACCGCCTTGCCCGGACGGACTTTTTCGATCTTCAGCACATCAATATTTTCGGGGACCATGTTCTTGATCTCCTCATTGAAGTGCTTCATCTGATCAATCGTTTTGATGGGCGCCTCAGCGTTCGGGATCCTTTTGATCCAGTACTCCGGCGACTGCATCGCGGGCGTGGCGCTCGTGAGGATCATCGGCCCCTTCGGAAGCGGCGGCAGCTCGTCATCGGAATAAGCGTTCGAGCAAAGAAGTAAGAAGGCGAGGAGACACAAAATATTTTTCTTCATGAGGGCCTCATTTTAATATTTTTTGAAGGAAATACAACAGCGCGTCACGGCACAATGTACTCACAAAAACAATCCGTGACCATCATTTTATGGATATGTTTAACGGCCGGAACTACGGGAGGCTTAATGGCTCCGGCCAACACGGAGTATCGACTGCCCGACCACCGCACCACTGGCCCAGGCCCACTGAAAGTTGAATCCGCCGATCCGTCCGTCCACATCCAGGACCTCCCCGGCCAGAAAGAGCCCGGGACAATGTTTCGATTCAAGCGTTTTCGCGTCGACTTCCTTCAGGTCAATACCTCCGGCCGTCACCTCCGCCTTGTCGTACCCCTGCGCACCGTTCACCTTGACAGGATAGCGAAACAGCGAACGAACAAAAATCTCCCGATCTTTGCGTGAGATCTGATCAAGCCGCAAACGGGCATCGATCTTCGATTTTTTAAGAAGCACTTCGGCCAGCCTCTCAGGGAAATATTTCATGAGAGACTTTTTCCAACTCCGGTCCGGATGTTCCACGACAAGAGCCGACCACTCGGCCGCAAGATCGTCCTCACGGCGTTCGGGAAAAAAGTTCACGAGAAGAAGCTTGGGTTCTTTCTCACAACGAAGCCACGACCCGCTGATATCAAGGACCGCGGGTCCGCTGAACCCCACGTGCGTAAAAAGAAGGGCGCCTTCACTGCGAGCGATCTTCGCTCCGGCGGCCATCAGCACGCACTCCACCGGAAGCGTGATCCCGGAAAGACTCTTCCAATCAGGATCATGCGTCAAAAGAGGCGTAAGGGCGGGGGTGGTTGCCAGAAGAGTGTGCCCCAGCGATTTCGCCAGCGCATAACCGGAACCGTCGCTTCCCGTACCGGGATACGAAAGGCCTCCGGTGGCAATTACAAGTTTCTTCGCGGAATATTCAAAATCCTGTCCGGAGATACGGAAGAGATTCTCTTGCGAGACAACAGTGGAGACTTTTTTGCCTTTTTCGATCACCACGCCGGCCCGGCGAGCGGCCTGAAGCAACGCCTGTAACACTACCTTCGCCGACTGCTCCTTCGGGAAATACTTGGTCCCCTCCTCCAGGACCATCTCCACGCCAAGATCTTTGAAAAATTGAAGGGTTCGTTCGGGAGGGAAAGACCGCAGAATGTTACGAACCGTACGGAGCGAGCCGGACTGATAATCTTTCTCATCGGCCTTAAGATTGGTCACATTGCAACGTCCGCCGCCCGAGATGAGCAACTTGGCCCCGATCGTTTCTTTGCCGTCGAGCACCAAAGTGCGAAGTCCGCCCGCCGCGCAGGGGATCGCCGCCATAAGACCCGCCGGCCCCGCACCCACAATTACAACATCATAAGGTTCCATGATTCCCACCCTCCTGAGACAAAACAGGGACGGTTCTCCATGAGAGAACCGTCCCTGAAAACACTTGAAGATCTCCTAAGGAAGATCCTATTTGATTACCGTGACCTTCGTCATCGCGACTTTCTGAACGGGCCTGTCATTCAACGTCGGGACTCGGGCGATCTTATGGACCACATCGATCCCTTCAGTCACATGCCCGAAAACAGAGTGGTGATCATCGAGATGCGGGGTCTCTTTATCGGTGATGAAAAACTGGCTACCGTTGGTGTTGGGTCCGGAATTGGCCATGGAAAGAACGCCGGCCTTGTCGTGCCGCAGCTTCTTCGAGAACTCATCCTTGAACTGATAGCCCGGTCCGCCCATCCCGGTACCCGTCGGATCGCCGGTCTGGATCATAAAATTCGGAATAACACGGTGAAAAATGATCCCGTCATAAAATCCTTTTTGAGCGAGCGTCACAAAGTTCTCCACCGTTTTCGGAGCTTCGGTCTCATTCAGGTCGGCGTAAATATCTCCCAGGGTCGTTTCGATCTTGATCTTCACGATTTTATCTTCCTTTCCGGTTTCCGGAGTTACGGTTTGAGTGACGGGAATTTGAGGCACAACAGCCTTTGAGGCAACGGCACCTTCAGGCACCAACGGCGTTTTGGCGGGTGAACTCTTTGACCCGGATGTCGCGCATCCTGCGAGAAGCAAACAAAAAGAGATCAAGAACCATTTCTTCATGGCAACTCCCTTCAAGGTTGAAACAATGTTAATCCATTACCAATATTACGAAGACCCGAGCCGCTTCCCGACAGCCACTCGCGCCATGGCCTTGCGTTCATTTTCAGTCAAATACCGTTTACGCAGCCGGACATTTTTAGGCGTCACTTCCACGAGTTCGTCCTCTTCGATGAATTCCAGCGCAAATTCCAGCGTCATCTCTCTTGGCGTGATCAGCTGGATCGCTTCATCCGCACCGGAGGAACGCATATTTGTCTGCTTCTTTTCGCGAATCGCGTTCACCACAAGATCATTACCTTTATTGTTCACGCCGATGATCATACCTTCATAAAGAATGCTGCCGGGCTGAACAAAGATCTCCCCGCGCTCCTGAAGACCCCAAAGCGAATAAGCGACCGCTTTCCCATCCAACTGCGAAACCAGCACGCCTGATTGACGCGTCGGCATATCGCCCTTGAACGGCTGGTACTCAAAAAAGTTCTGATACATCATGCCCGTCCCGCGGGTCATGACCATGAATTCATTGCGAAACCCCAACAGCGCGCGCGACGCAACATGAAATTCCATCCGCATGGTCCCGCCCACGGCGCTCATGTTCATATGCTTCATCTCGGCATGACGCTTCCCCATCGCCTCGATCACCCACCCCTGATATCCGGGGTCCACTTCCACGGTGACTTCTTCCACGGGCTCGTAAGGCTCCCCGTCGATCATCTTCAAGATCACTCGGGGCGGAGACACTTCCAACTCATAACCTTCACGGCGCATCGTTTCGATCAGGATCGCGAGATGGAGTTCCCCGCGTCCTGAGACCTTGAAACGCTCCCCCCCTTCCACTTCCTCCACTTTGACGCCGACATTCATCATGGCTTCATGGGCGAGACGCTCGCGGATATGGCGCGAGGTCAGGAAACGGCCTCCGTCTTTCCCGGCAAGCGGACTCGTGTTATGCGAAAAATTCATGGAGATCGTCGGCTCATCGATCTTGATGGAAGGCAGCGCTTCGGGTTTATCCGGAGAAGCCAGCGTTTCCCCCACCTTGATGTCATCGATTCCGGCAATAGAAATAATGTCACCGGCCATCGCGTCCTGAGCCTCGACGCGCTTCAGTCCCTGATATTTCAGGATCTTGGTCACTTTGCCGCGTATCACTTCGCCGCTATGTTTGACCACGACCATAGGATCGCCGTAGCGAATCTGACCGTGCGCAATGCGCCCGATCGCAATACGACCGACATAGTTATCATGGTCCAGCATGGTCACGAGCATCTGGAACGGCTGCTCGGGATCGGCGATCGGAGGTAATACCCGGTGCAGGATGGTTTCAAGAAGCGGGGTCATATCCTTGTGTTCATCTTCAAGATCAATCGCGGCCCAACCTTCGCGACCCGAGGCATACACCACGGGAAAATCCAACTGCTCGTCCGTGGCATTCAGCTCACAGAAAAGATCGAAGGTCATATCCATGACTTCATGCGGCCGGCAATTCGGGCGGTCCACCTTATTCACAACGAGGATCGGCTTGAGGTGAAGCGCCAGGGATTTCTTCAAAACGAACTTGGTCTGCGGCATCGGGCCATCGTAGGCGTCGACTAAAAGCAGCACGCCGTCGACCATCTTGAGAATACGCTCGACTTCGCTGCCAAAATCCGCGTGGCCCGGGGTGTCCACGATATTAAACTGAACGTCTTTGTAGCGAAACGAGGCGTTCTTGGAAAAGATCGTGATCCCGCGCTCGCGCTCTAGATCGTTCGAATCCATGATGGTGGACTCCCCTGCCTCGAACTTGTAAGCGCCGCTCTGTTTGAGAAGAGCGTCGACCAGCGTTGTTTTCCCGTGGTCCACGTGAGCCACGATCGCGACATTCCGGACATCTTTACGTCTTTTCTGAGTAGGCATAAATCCTTTTTTACGCCGCTGGAGAAGCTGAGCTCCCACAGACGGGATTCAATGAAATAACAAACACTGAGAGGCGAACCTTGGCTCTTCAAGCAGGGGAAAAAGACAGAAGAACTTAGACTCTATGCTGTTTATTGTACCGCACACCCTTTGATTTGAAAATGATGCGGTACTAAAAAACCGGGGCCCGGTTCAAAAACCGGGCCCCACGTGTCATGAACGCTTAGATCTTGACGACGTTAACCGCTTGATCGCCCTTCGGACCCTGGGTGATCTCGAACTCCACAGCCTGCCCTTCTTCCAAGGACTTGTAGCCTTCGCCCTGGATGGCGGTGTGATGGACAAACACATCAGCGCCGTTCTCAGGCGTGATAAACCCATAACCTTTTTGATTGTTGAACCACTTCACTTTACCTTTTGCCATTACGGTGAATCTCCTTCTTTATTTTACGCGCCCTCCGGGACAACCATCCCGCAAAAGACGTCATTTTGTTGGCGTAATATACGTTAAATCCCTCTGCTTTGCATCTTATTTCTAATCTGTTTTTTACTCACCTTTCATGGCCCGATGGAGCGAAAACTGAATGGCATGATGAATGGCTTTCTCCAAGGCCTCAGGCTGATCCGTTCCGATAAAAAACTTCCCCCCCTGCCGCATTTTAAGCTCCACAGAATGGGCCCCGGACACATGAAAATAGCGACATTTCCCGGGAATACCAAGAACTCCCAATCCCCAACATCGGGATTTCGAGATCTGACAGGATTCGATATCCCCCAAAGAGAACTTCGTCGGAAGAAAGCCGGGCCCGAACCAGAGGCTAACACCGTCACTTTCGACCGAGACGGTTAATGTTGACAACAAGACTCCCCCAAGCAGAGAGACACACAAAAAGATCAGCGAATGGAAAATCAACGCCACGCCTGCGAAAACGAGCATGGCAAGAATAACGGAATAGCCGATCTGGGTGTGTTTGTAGGGCATGATCCCTCCTCTCAAAACTAGCTCCGGCAGAGAACCGCTAGATCTTTTCCCAGTGGAGAACTTCTTCGAGAGTGCGGTTCTTGCGTTGTTTTCCTTCGCGAGTCGCCCAGCCGACGGAGATCAGACTGATGAGCTTTAAATGCTCGGGCGCGCCCAAAAGCTTTGAAACTTCAGCGCAATATTCCTTTTTATCGCCGGCGATCCAGCAGGTGCCCAGATTCAGGTCGGTTGCCGCAAGAAGGATATTCTCAGTCGCGGCGCAACCGTCCTCGAGATAATACTTGGTATCCTTGCAGAAAACCACGATGCATGCGGTCGCCTGCTTGAGGAAAACCCCGGTGCTGATGATCCCCGCAAGTGTGTCGAGCATCGAGCGCTCCGTGATCACAACGAATTCCCAGGGCTCCACCGCCCGCGCCGTAGGAGCCCGCCGCCCCGCGTCCACAAGACTCTCCAGGAGATTCTTGGGAACCGGTTGATTCATGTAGTCGCGCACGCTGGCACGTTTTGCGATAGCGTCAAAGGTTTCCATGGATCACCCCTTTTTGACCAACTCAGCTACATTTTTGCCCATTTGATAGCAGGCTGCGAGTTGGGTGTCGTCCGGTGCATACACCACAGAAAGCAAAGGCTGAACGATCTCCACACCCGCCGCGGCGAGTGTATTCTGAAGGGACTGGATCGCGATCCCCGACCAGCCGTAAGAGCCAAAGGCGGCACCAATGCGGTTCTTCGGATGAAGCCCCTTAAGCATTTCCATGAAGGAAGTCATGTTCGGAAGAATACCGCTATCATGGTTCGAGGAACCGACGATAAAGGCCTTCGCCTCAAGCATTTGACTGAAAACATCGGTCCGGTCTGACTGTGCCATATCATAAAGCTCCACAATCACCCCGCCCGCGTCGGTAATCCCTTCCACGATCTTCCTCGCCATCTTCGCCGTCGAACCCCACATGGTTTCATAAACCACCACAATCTTCTTCTTGGTCAAGTTCGCGGCCCAATACTTATACGCCTCGATCACTTTCCCGGGATTCTTCCGCCAGCTAAGTCCATGAGACGTCGCGATCATGCGGATCGGAATGGCCATCCGTTCGAGCTCCTGAATACGCTGCGCGATCAAATGGCTGAACGGCCATAAAATACCGGCATAGTATTTCCCCACCTCTTCCATGAGGGTCTCTTCCGGGACCTCATCGTCGAAGCGTTCGCTTGTGGCGTAATGCTGGCCGAACGCGTCATTGGAAAAAAGGATCTGATCTTCGATGAGATAGCTCATCATGCTGTCGGGCCAGTGGATCATCGGGATCTCGATAAATTGAAGCGTCTTTTTCCCGAGACTCAACCGATCCCCGGTCTTGACCGGAAAGAAGTTGAACGGCTGGTGGTAGTATCGATCGAGTCCCTGACCTGCCTTCGCGCTTCCGTAAAGCTTGGCCTTCGGGCAATGCTTGACGATTTCCGGAAAAGCTCCGGAGTGATCGGGTTCAATGTGATTGACGATGATCGTATCGATCTTCTCGACAGGCACCACCGAACGGATCCTCTGAAGCATCTCCTCCGCGAAAGGACCATACACCGCATCAACCAATGTGATCTTCTCATCGAGGATCAGATAGGCGTTATACGTAGTCCCTCGCTTGGTCGTGAAGGTCTGGCCGTGAAAATGATGGGCATTCCAATCGATCGCCCCGACCCACCAGATATTCTCCGCGATAGGTATTGCCTTCATAAATCTCCTCCGTGTGTCATTCCCGAATGTTTTTGTCGGGAATCCATGGATCCCCGCTTAAAAAATGCGGGGATGACAAAAATCGTCATTTCCTTTGGCCCAGGATCCCGTCAAGGATCAAGAGCGAGTTGCCCGTCTTGCCGCCGATCTCAAGCTTCTGGAGAATGTCCTGCAGTTGAGCTTCTTCCTCGACCTGTTCGGTCAGGAACCAGTTGAGAAAAGCCTCGGTCGAATAATCATCTTCTTTTCTCGCGGCGCCCGCCAGATCCTTGATCTTCTGGGTCACGATCCGTTCATGTTTGAGAGACGCTTCAAAAAGCTGCGCCGCCCCGGTATATTTCTGCACCGGTGCTTCCACAGCTCCGAGGACCACATCCCCGCCTTGCTGCTGGATATACGAGTTAAACTTCACGGCGTGCTGCATTTCTTCTGTGGCCTGGAACTTGAACCATCCGGCAAAACCATTTAATCCGAGAGAAGCCGCGTAGTTCGCCATCCCGAGATAAAGGTAGGCCGAATGGAATTCGAAGTTGAGCTGTTCGTTCAAAAGCCCGGTCATTTTCTTGGTGATCATTTTATTTCCCTCTTTTCTGTTTTGACAAGTAAAGCACTGTGTTGTCCATCACGGCGCCCGTATGAGCGCTCAAGACGTGACGGGCATAGCGTCCGAGCCAACCGCCCGTAACCTTGGGCGTGAAGGGCTTGAGTTTTGAAAGACGTTTCTTGATCTCCTTCGCAGGAAGCTCGACGTTCATCGTCCGCTTCGACGCATCGATCTTGATAATATCGCCGTCCCGGATGATCGCGATTGGCCCCCCGGCCGCGGCTTCCGGAGAAATATGTCCGATGCAAAGGCCGCGCGTCCCGCCCGAAAAACGGCCGTCCGTGATAAGCGCCGCTTTGATATTGCGACCTTTCAAAGCGGAGGTGGGAGAAAGCATTTCCTGCATCCCCGGTCCGCCCTTGGGGCCTTCAAAACGGATCACGACAACATCTCCGTCCTTGACCTTCCCTTCCAGGATCGCGTCCAGGGCGCTTTCCTGAGAGTCGTAGCACTTTGCGCGACCCGTGAATTGCATCATCTCCGGATCGACCCCCGCAGTCTTCACCACCGAGCCTTCCGGGGCGATATTCCCGTAAAGGACCACAAGCCCGCCTTCTTTGGAAAACACATTCTCGCCCGCTCGGATCACATCGCCGTCCGGCTCCGGGGCCTTCTCCACCATGTTGCGGAGACTCCCCATGCAAGTCTTCAGATCCAGATTGAGCGGCGCTCGCCCGTCTTGGTGCACAGATTTCAAGATCGTGGCAATCCCGCCTTTGCGATGCACGTCCTGAATGTGAACGTCCGGGCGAGACGGGGAAACCTTGCAAACCGTGGGCGTTACTTTGGCAAGCTGATTGAGGCGCTTGATCGGGTAGTTGATCCCGGCCTCGCATGCCAGCGCCAGCGTGTGGAGGATCGTGTTGGTAGAACCTCCCATCGCCATGTCGAGAATAAAGGCGTTATCGATCGACGCCTTCGTCACGATATCCAGCGGCCGGATGTTGTTGAGCAGCGCGTTCTCCAAGGTGTCCGCAGCCTGCTCGACCAGTTTGATCCGTTCCGGATTGATCACCCAGGTCATTTTCTGTTCGTCAGTCCATGCGGCGGCCGGAACGGTGCCGTTCCCCGGTTGCGCGAGGCCGATCGCCTCGGCCAAACAGTTCATGGAATTCGCGGTAAACATGCCGGAACAACTGCCGCAGGTCTTGCAAGAGGTGTTCGCGAGCTTTTCCAGCTGCTCATGGGACATTTTCCCGGCGGCCTCTTTCCCAACTCCCTCGAAAACAGTGATAAGATCCGACTTGTTCTGCCCGGCAAGCATCGCACCGCCGCTCACATAAACCGACGGGATATTCAGCCGCACCATGGCGTTCAGCATGGCCGGCACGATCTTGTCGCAGTTCCCGATCCCGATCCAGCCATCACAAGGGTGCGCTCCGACAATGCTTTCGATCTGGTCGGTGATCAGCTCACGGGACGGAAGCGAATACTTCATCCCAAAATGCCCCATGGCGATACCGTCGCAGATCGCGGCACCGATATTGGCATACCAGACGTTATAACCTTTGGCCTTAAGCGCGGCGACAAGCTTCTCCCCGAGAACGTTCAGGTGCATGTGCCCCGGGATGTGCGTCGTGTAGGAATTGATCACGGTCACGAATTTCTTCTGACGATCCGACACCTTATCAAGAATGCCCGCCGCCACCATCAGCCCCGCGGCCGGCAGCATGTGAGTGCCATCGCCAATCACGCGGCTTCCATGTTTTTGTATGGCCTCGATCCCGGAGTTCACGGCTTTTCTCATCGGATTCTTTTCACTCCTTATTTAAGATTTCTTTGCGACAGCGCCCGTGTATTGCAACATCGCGTCCACCGCCGCTTTGGCGCGAACACGGACACTCTCGTCCACCTTCACCACATACTGCATTTTCTCAAGAGAGACCTTCACATCCTTCAACGTGGTCATTTTCATCATCGGACAGATCAGATAATCCGACGCCACATGGAACACCTTGTCGGGATTTTCATTCTGCAGGCGATGGAGCAATCCAACCTCGGTCCCAACGATAAAAGAAGCCCCCGCCGGTTGGGCTTTGGCATACGCCAGCATGCCCGACGTGCTTCCCACAAAATCCGCGAGTTCCAGGGTCTCAGGTTTGCATTCGGGATGCATGATCACCTGCGCCCCCGGCCATTTCTTTCTCGCCGCCGCCACCGCGAAAGTCGAGAGAAGCGCGTGCGTCGGGCAGCAACCGTCCCACAAGATCAACTCCCGGCCCGTCACCTTGGCCGCGTAATGTCCCAGGTTGTAGTCCGGCACAAAAATAATCGGACGGTGACGATCGACCGACTGGACGATCTGGACGGCGTTGGCGGAAGTGCAGCAAATATCGGTTTCCGCCTTGACCTCCGCGGAGCTATTCACATAGGTCACCACCACGGCGTCCGGATGTTTTTTCTTCATCGCGCGAAGCTGGTCTGCGGTCGCATATTCCGCGAGAGTACAGCCGGCTTCCAGCACCGGCAAGAGCACCGTCTTATCCGGAGAAAGGATCGCGGCGGTTTCGCCCATAAAGCGCACGCCGCAGAAGACGATCACTTTGGCCGGAGTTTTGGCCGCAATCCGGCTGAGCTCCAGAGAGTCCCCGGTGTAATCGGCAAGATCCTGGATCTCGGGTGGTTGATAATTATGCGCCAGGATCACGGCCTCCCGCTCCTTTTTGAGGAGGTCGATCTGCCGGAGAAGCTCCTGCGCTAACGTGTCGTTAGGAAGATGATTCATTTTTATCCTGCCTCTAGAGTGGCGCTAAGTTTACTTTCTTTTAGCGTCCCTTGCAAGTTGAGAACCCCCCGCCACTAAGCGGGTTCTTGACCCCTTCGCCAATCCGTCGAAGGCTGGCATAAAGGATTGCTCTTTTCCCGTTTGGATTCATAAACACTGCGTACCCGGACACCGTCGCCGCAGGCCTCACGAAAGATCCGGGTGATCGGCTCAAGTTCCTCGGGTGGCAGGGGCTTCACGGCACAGGAGCGGAGCGGTGTATTGATCTCGATCTCCTCCGGATGGATCTCCCGGGCAAGCGAGACGATGCCCGCAGCGTCTTTCTTGTTGCTCGCGATGAACATCACTTGCAGGGTCAAATGGCCGTGATAGATCTTGCGGAAGGCCTTAAGGCCGTCCACGATCTCGACCAAAGTGATCTCGGGGCTCGGATGGTTGACATTCTTTAAGAAATCTCCCGAAGAGGCATCGAGTTTAGCCTCGATGCGGTCGGCAAGCCTCAGATCCTCTTGAACGTCCCGTCGCGAAATGAGAGAAGCGTTGGTGATCACGGCGATCTTTTCTTTCCGGATCGAACGGATCCCCCGGATCATATCCCCCAAATTCTTCGCGAGGGTCGGCTCCCCGCTTCCGGCAAACGTGATGTAATCCAGCTCGAGATCCGGCAAAGCGCGGATCTCTTTAAGAAGGGCCTCGGTCGGAACGAATACTTCCCGGTCTTTCGGAAAAACCTCCGTCCGTCCCACCTGGCAATACACGCAATCGAACGTACAAGTTTTCTTGAGGGTGGACACCGGGTCCACGCCCAAAGACTTCCCGATCCTCCAGGAAGTGACAGGCCCATAGATGTATTTGTGTTTCGGTTGATCCATCGCTCGCGTTTCCTATAGAGAAAAACCCCCTCAGCAGTTCTCCCGGGGGGTTTTTCAAATCACCTTCATTTAAGCACGGAATCCCTCTTTCGCAAAAGGGATTCCCAAAACACCCCATCAATTCCGGGAATTGGTACGGTAAAACCAATTCCCGGAATTAAGCGGGTAAAACCTTTTACACCTTCGCGGTCCCTAAGATCGCAGCGAGATCTTCTTTCGCCGTGGTCACGGGCTTGAGGTTGAACTTTTCAACAAGCACGTTCAACACATTCGAGCTCACAAAGGCCGGCAAAGAAGGCCCTATACGGATGTTCTTGATCCCCAGGGATAAGAGCGTCAGGAGGATGCAAACCGCCTTCTGCTCATACCAGGAAAGGATCATCGAAAGCGGTAGCTCATTGACACCGCATCCAAAGGCCCCGGCAAGCGCAAGCGCCACCTGGATCGCGGAATAAGCGTCATTGCACTGCCCCATATCGAGAAGTCTCGGAATACCGCCGATATCCCCGAACTCGAGCTTGTTGAAACGGAACTTCCCGCAAGCGAGCGTCAGGATCACGCAATCCTTCGGCACTTCCTGCGCGAAGTCCGTGTAATAGTTCCGGCCGGGTTTCGCCCCGTCGCATCCGCCGACCAGAAAGAAATGCTTGATCAGCCCGGCCTTCACGGCACCCACCACTTTGTCCGCGACGCCCAATACAGCATTATGGCCGAACCCGACCACAATGTTTTTCGCCGCGACGTCCGCGGGAAAACCCCCGGCCTTGATCGCGGCCTGGATCACCCGGCTAAAATCCTTTTTGCCGTTCACCGCGGAAATATGCTCCACGTCCGGCCACGCCACAAGCCCCGTCGTAAAGATCCGGCTCTTGTAACTTGCGCGTGGTTCCTGGATGCAGTTAGTGGTCATCAGGATCGATCCCGGAAAAGCATCAAACTCCCTGGCTTGGTCCTGCCAAGCCCCGCCGTAATTGGCGACAAGGTGTTTATACGCCTTAAGCTTCGGGTAGCCATGCGCCGGCAGCATTTCGCCGTGCGTGTAGATACTGATCCCTTTGCCTTCGGTTTGCTGTAGGAGTTGTTCGAGATCAAGCAGGTCGTGACCCGAAACGAGGATCGCCGGACCTTTTTTCACGCCGAGCGAAACCCCGGTCGGAATCGGATGCCCGAAATGATCCGTGTGAGCCTTGTCCAGGATCTCAAGACATTTCAGATTCACAAGACCGAACTCCATATTGAGTCCCACGAGATCGCCCACGGTAAGACTGTTATCCGTGATCGCACGCAATCCCTTATGGAAAAACGCCGTCACGGACTCATCCTCACGTCCGAGAACCATGGCATGGTCCGCATAAGCCGCCATCCCCTTGAGTCCATAGAGAAGAAGCTCGCGAAGACTGCGGATATCCTCATTAAGGGTCTTGTCAGAAAGGATCCCCACCGCTTCTCCCTGCTCCTCAAGCCCGGGCAACGTGATCGCGGGCTTCCAGGCAGCCGCCGCAGGAAGCACGCCGTCAAACTCACGACCGTTCTTCTTGCTATAACCTGCCAGAAAAAGCTTCTTGATCTCTTCTTTGACATGATAAGCGCGCAAAAGTGTCTCGTGCAATCTCTGCGGATCAAAGTCCACATTCGTAACAGTGGCAAAAAGCGCCTCGATCACGAAAAGATCCGCCGAGCGATCTTTGATCCCGATCTCACGGGCCAAGAACGCATAAATGGAGATCCCCTTCGCCGCATGGATCAAAAGATCCTGCAGCGACGCCACTTCCGGCGTTTTGCCGCACACGCCTTTCGAGTCACAGCCTTTCCGCTTGGATGTCTGTTCGCACTGATAGCAAAACATACTCATTTTGATTTTCTCCCTTGGTTTGTGCCTGCGCCTTTCAGCCCAAGCTTTTTCTTTGTTGCGATTTTTAAATGTTTCACTCCCCCACTCCAGCCATCGGGCCATGATCGCCGCACTAAGCCCGGATCCTGCATACGAACCTTGCCGTGTAGCTCACAACCCCGCTGGGTCGGATAACAATTCTTTTTCAGTTTCCCGCATCTCTCGCCCTCGATATGAGGACAACCCCAACTCATAAAAACCTTTCCCTCAATTCCCTGGTGTTTTTTTACTTTAATGCCCGCAACATCCCCCCGATTCATGATGGCCGCAAGACACGGGGGCTTCAGCTTCCACCTGTTGAGATTTGACCTGAAACCGTTCCGCAAGAGCCCGCGCTTTTTGGGTATAAAAGTCGAGCCCCACATCCTTGGAAATGGCGAGCTCCTCGGCGCGGAACGCCCGGAGCAATTTCTCCTGCTGTTCAGAGCTCAGATTTTCATTAGCCATTGCAAAGAGGCAGTGATCTTCTTTTTCGATATGCTCACGAAGCAGGGGGATATACGCCCGGGCCGCGGTTAAAAAATCCTTCAGCACTGCCGCATTCCCATGTTCAAAAGCAACAACGGCTGTTTCCATTTTCCCAACAAGACTGCGCCCCATCTCGTGCTCCGCAAGCATCACGCCGGTCGGACCGCCATCACGCGGCATCCCGAGGGCTTCCAGAAGAACGAATAAATGTTGTTCCTCCTTAGCATGGTGGGAGCGATCCGCGAACCCACGGAAAAAATCGATCATGTCGCGCGCCGCGTCACAGTCAAGCCGTTTGCTTTCCTCACTGGAGTCTGCCATTTTCTCAAGACACTCCAACACTTGTTCGATAACGCGGTGTTCACTTTCCAATATGTCCGTCGCTTTCATGGGCTCAGCCTTTCTTTTTTGTGGATTTAGACTTTTTTCTGACAGCAAGGATCCTGATGGCCTTCTCCCTGACCGCCTCGGGCTTGTTCTTGATCGCAATACGGAGTCCTGTGATCGCGCGGGGTGAGACAGAAAGTGTGCGTATCCCCAGAGCGATCAATTTTCTCGCATAGACGGGATTGGAGGCCAGCTCCCCGCAGACAGAAAGCGGTTTCCGGTGCCTGCGCGCGGCCTGCGCGACGTGACGCACGAGTGTCCAGAAAGCTTTGCGGTCCGGATGATGATCACTAGAGACAAGCTCGTTATCGCGGTCGACAGCAAAAAGGTACTGGATGAGATCGTTCGTCCCGAGACTCCCGAAATCTGCTTCCTTCAGAATATCCTCCGCATCCAAACACGCGGAAGGGACTTCGAACATAAGCCCATGCCGGATCTCACCCTGCGGAAGATCCGACGTTTCCGCCGCGAATTTCTCCCGCAAAAGACGATACTGTGACAGATCCACCACCATCGGATACATCACATGAATCCGGCCATGCCGCGAAACCCGGGCAAGCGCCCGCGCCTGCGTCCTGAAAACTTCAGGATGACCCAAAAGAAACCGGCTGCCGCGAAATCCCAAGGCCGGATTTTGTTCCTTCGGGAATTCCAGGAAATCCGCCCCCTTATCGCCGCCGAGATCGAGCATCCGGAAATAAACGGGTTTGCCCTTCATGGCCTTTAAAACCTGGGTGTATCGCTCGTATTGTTCGTCTTCACTCAGCTGTTTTTTGGCGATTAGAAATTCGAATTCCGTCCGGTAAAGGCCTATCCCCTCCGCGTTCTGATCCACGGCCTCTTGGACCCGTTTCGCGACATTCAGGTTCGCGTAGACACGAAGGCCCGGAATAGGCGGAACCGCCTTCACCTCCGCATCCTTGGGTCGTTCTATCTGGGGATATTGCGCCAGCGTTTTCGGACTGGGCCAAATGATCACCTCCCCGGTGTCACCGTCCACAAGCACCTGGGTTCCACAAAAGATCCGGTCATGAATGCCGGGAATACCGCTGACAGCGGGGATCCTCAGGGAACGCGCCAGGATGGCCGCATGCGATGCCACGCCCCCCTTATCGGTCACGAAACCCTTGATGTAATCCGTGTTGAGCTCCATGGTCAGACTAGGCGTCAACTCTTCGGCGATCACGATACGATTCTTCCCCCTCTGGCAGAAAAAATCATTTTGGCATTGGAAGGACGGACTCAGATTCGCGAGCGCATCCAGGAGCCGCCTTTTCACTTCGCCAATATCGGAAGCCCGCTCCTTGAGGTAGTCATGATCCATTTTGGCAAGCTGATCCTCAAAAAAATCTAGGGAGCTGATGACAGCCTTCTCGGCGCTGAAATTCTTGCTCCGGATGTGATCGGTCACGCGCTCGATCAGCGCGGGATCTTCGAGGATCATTTTCTGAGCCGTAAAGATCTCGGCTTCGGCCTTCCCCACCCGCTCCTCCACTTCTTTATAGAGCAGAGTCAGCCTCTCGCGGACCGTGGCCAACGCTTTCCGAAAACGGTCCCCTTCGCTCCGAACTTCTTGAGCGGTGATATCTTTCACCGGAAGACTCATGTGCCGCTTCTCATTAAAGAGACACACGGAAGCGACCGCGACCCCGGGGCTGAGGGGCAGTCCCTTGAACCGTGTCTCTTTATCCGTGGCTTCAACCAGCATGGCCCCTCCTCCGGACGCGAGCGCATCCGTTCTCTTGGTTCATCAATGACGCAATGCTGACCCGGGACAACCTTTCCAAGACGTCGCGCTCGATCGAATCGATCTCACGCTTCAACCTGCAGGTTGCCCGATTAGGACAGAGCTTCTTCTTGAACACACATTCGTTAAGCTCGACCGTTCCCTGAAAGATATGAATCAGTTCGGTGAGTTTGACGGAGCCCGGCTTCCGGGCCAGCGCAAAGCCGCCCCCCTGACCTTTAAACGATTTCAAAATTCCTTCCGAACTCAGCTGCTGAAGAAGTTTCCTCAAAAAAGGGCGGGGGATCCGGAGCGCGCCCACCATCTCGTCGGCGGTAACAGATTTTTTTTTGCTCTCGGCGATGTAGCACAGGGCGCGCATCGCATAATCGGTGTTTCTCGTGATCATCTTCACGGTCTAATGATACCACTTTGGTATCATTAGTCAAACTTTAAACTAAGAAAATTGCGGCGCTCTTAGCAACAGGGGGATGGTCTGGAAGGATCCGAAGAGGCTTTTTTCTGAAGGGCTTCGTCGATCGCGCGGGCGGCTTTTTTACCGGCCCCCATCGCGAGGATCACGGTCGCGGCACCGGTCACAATATCGCCGCCGGCATAGACGCCGTCTTTGGAGGTTTTCATCGTGGTTTCATCGACTATGATGCCGCCCCATTTCTGGACTTCGAGTCCCGGGGTGGTCTGGCGGATGAGTGGGTTCGGGGTTCCGCCGATGGCAATAATGACCGTCTCCACGGGAAATTCAAAGTTACTCCCCTTTTTGACGATGGGCCTGCGCCGGCCGGATTCATCAGGTTCGCCCAACTCCATCTCAACGCATTCTAATCCCGCAACCCAGCCGTCCTTGCCGAGGACCTTGACCGGGTTACGGAGAAGCTGAAAAATAATGCCCTCTTCTTTCGCGTGATGGATCTCCTCCGCGCGAGCCGGAAGCTCCGCCTCACTCCGGCGGTAGACGATATAAACCTCTTCGGCGCCAAGACGCTTGGCGGTCCGGGCGGCGTCCATGGCCACGTTCCCTCCGCCCACCACCGCGACCCGCTTTCCGATCTTGACCGGCGTCGGGACATTCGGGAAATCATAGGCCTTCATCAGATTGGCCCGCGTCAGAAACTCGTTGGCGGAGTAAACTCCGTTAAGATTCTCCCCTTCGATCTTCATGAAAGCGGGCAAGCCGGCGCCGCATCCGATAAAAACAGCCTTAAAACCCTCTTCAAAAAGTTCGTCTACTTTGATCGATTTTCCGATAATCACATTCTTCTCGATCTTGACACCCAGGTTGAGCGCCTTCGCGATCTCTTTGGCGACAAGCCTCTTCGGAAGTCGGAACTCCGGGATCCCGTACATCAGAACGCCTCCCAAGGCGTGAAGCGCTTCAAAGATCGTCACGTCGTAACCCATCCGAGCGAGTTCCCCGGCGCAGGTCAACCCGGCTGGCCCGCCTCCGGCGATCGCGATCTTGATACCGTTCTTCTTGATCTCGGGGATCTCCTCGGGCAGATGCTCCATCGCGTGGTCCGCGACAAAACGTTCCAGGCGACCGATCGCCACGGGTTCGCCCTTTTTGCCGCGCACGCAAAGAATTTCGCATTGCGTCTCTTGAGGGCAAACCCGCCCGCAAACGGCCGGCAGACAATTCTCACTGGCCAGGATCCTGAACGCTCCGTCAAAATCCCCTTCCGCAACCTTCTTGATGAACTCCGGGATCCCGACATTGACGGGACAACCCGCCACGCAGGGCCGCGTTTTACATTGAAGACAGCGAAGCGCTTCCTCCTGGGCCTGTTCGGGAGTATATCCCAGCGCGACTTCCCTGAAATTCTTGACGCGCTCTTCCGGCTTCTGCTCAGGAATGGGGACTTTCTTGGGGCTCATATTGGGGGCCATATCAATCACCCTTCAAACCGATCTTGCAGGAATGGGCTTCTTCGGTCTTATACATGCTTTGACGGCGCATGAGCTCGTCGTAATCCACCTGATGCCCGTCAAAATCCGGCCCATCGACACAGGCAAATTTTGTCTGACCGCCCACCGTCACGCGACATCCGCCACACATACCGGTCCCGTCCACCATAATGGGGTTAAGCGAGACATTGGTCCTGAGACCCCAGGGCTTCGTCAAGAGGCTGACAAATTTCATCATGATCACGGGACCGATGGCGATCACCTCGTCATATTTTTCGCCGGCCTCGACAAGCTCTTTCAGCTTCGTGGTGACGAGCCCCTTGGCCCCGTAGCTCCCGTCATCGGTGGTCACATAAACATTCTTGCAGAATTGGGAGAATTTTTCCTCGAGGATAATGAAGTCTTTGCTTCGCGCGCCGAGGATCACATCGACCGAAGTTCCCATCTCGCTCAGTTTCCTGAGCTGGGGGTAAAGAGGCGCCGCGCCGACCCCGCCGCCGATCCCGATGACGCGTTTCATGGGATGAAGCGCGGTAGGCTGACCCAGCGGCCCCACAACATCCTCGATCGATTCGCCTTCTTTTTTCTCGCTGAGCTTGCGGGTGGTGTAGCCGGCCACTTGATAGATTATAGAAACAGAACCCTTCGCGCGGTCATATTCCGCGATCGTAAGCGGCACGCGTTCCCCTTCCGCATCCACGCGAAGAATGATGAACTGGCCCGGCTCACAATGCCGCGCGACGAAAGGCGCGTGAAGCACCATTTCTTCAACGTTATTGTTCAGCTTTTTCTTTTCGAGGATCAGGTACATGAGAAAGTCCCTGGTTGATTTAGTTCAAATTCTACAGACGGAATGAGCGGGGGGCAACACGTTTCACCGAAGCTATTGCACAAAAAGGATGGGCTCTTCGTAAAAATTATTTCTGACGCTGTTCGGACATACGGTGATAGGCAAGCAAGGCACGCTTACGTCCCGCGGCATGGTCGACTATCGGCGCGGGATAATTCTTATCTAGCTGAACTCCGGCCGAAGCGAGCACTTCGGAAGGCGCTTCCCAAGGCTGATGAATGAACCTGGCGGGAACCCTGGAAAGCTCCGGGATCCAGCGCCGGACATAATCCCCTTCGGAATCGAATTTATTCCCCTGCAGAACCGGATTGAAAATACGAAAGTACGGCGCCGCGTCCGCGCCACATCCCGCCACCCACTGCCATCCAAACGTGTTGTTCGCGAGATCAGCATCCACGAGCGTCTCCATGAACCATGCCGCGCCCTCCTGCCACGGTTGAAGAAGATCTTTCACGAGGAATGAAGCCGCGATCATCCGCACGCGATTATGCATCCACCCGGTCGCCCAAAGCTGACGCATGCCGGCATCTACGATCGGATAACCCGTCTCGCCTTTTTGCCAGGCCCGCAACAGGCGCGCGTCCTTTCGCCACTGGAATTTCAGGAAGTCCTTACGCAGAGGCCGTATGACGCTCTCCGGAAAATGAAAGAGCATGTGATGGGCGAACTCCCGCCAGACGATCTGTCTCAAAAAAGCTTCCCCGGTCCGGTGGATCCCGGGACGCCGGTCCGCAATCATGTGCTGCCGCGTCTCGTGCCAGACTTGGCGCGCGCTGATCTCCCCAAAATGAAGATACGGAGAAAGCCGAGAGGTTCCTTCCTTGGCGGGATGATCGCGCCCCTCGGAATAATCTGCCACGCGATTTCTGAGGAATTTTTGAAGCACGGCTTTGGCCCCCTTCTCACCGGGATCCCAACACCGCCCAATTTTCTCCGTCCACTGCGCGCGAGATACGAACCCCAGACTCTCCAGTTTTTCGGAACGCGGCCAAACCGAGGGCGCGATCAATTTCCCATTAAATTTGACCGGAGCGGCGGGTTCTTCCAAAGAGAGGCAATGATTCCAGAAGGGCGTGAAAACCTTAAAAGGAGTGCCCTGCTTGTTTCTTACTGTCCGGGGATCATAAAGAAGAGAATCGTTAAACGCGCCGCAGAAGATACCGGCACGAGTCAGTTTTGCATGAACCGCTTCGTCGATCTTTCGCTGAACCGGGTCAAAGGATTCGTCCCACAGAACGGCCGCTGCACCGGTTTCACGGACCACAGCAGCAAGCACGTCGGGAGCGTTCCCTCTACGGAGGATGAGTCTCGATTTTTTCCTAAGAAAACTTTCTTGCAAACTCGCCAGAGAACGGCCGAGCCACCACGCGCTGGGTCCCCCGGGGCGCACTTTCGGATCCGCGATAAAAAGTGGGATCACGGGACCTCCCCGCGAAATCGCTGAGGTTAAGACACGATTATCTTCAAGGCGAAGGTTCCGGCGAAACCAGACGAGAATGGATTTCTCGCGAGACATTCGGAGGGACCGTCTATTTCTTGAGCAAACGCTCAAGCTTCAAGAGCAAGTCTTCAGAAGCATAAGGTTTGCGGAGGCAGTCATCCGCCCCGGCCATGCGGCAGGCGTGTTCGATATCGTCCATTCCCGCGGCGGTCGTGTTGATCACGGGGATATGAAGGGTTCGCGGGTCCTTCTTAAGTCGGCGGCAAACCTCGAGACCATCGATCCCCGGCATCAGCACATCCAGCAGGATCAGGTCCGGATTTGCCTCCACAGCTTTTTTGAGCCCCTCCTCACCGTCCTGAGCCGCGATCACCTCATAACCGTTTTTTTTGAGGCGCAAGGAGATCATCGTGATCTGGTCCGGCTCATCTTCGATAAAAAGGATCTTGATCTTCTTCTCATTCATGCTCAATCCCCCTCTTCTTAGCAAGAGGCAGGGCGAAGGTGACCGAAGTCCCTTGTCCCAATTCGCTATGCGCCCAGATGCGCCCCTTATGCAGCTCAACAATCCCCTTCGCGATGGAAAGTCCAAGACCGAACCCTTTCTCTCCGGGTCCGGCTATCCTTGAGAATTGTTGGAATTTCTCAAAAAGCTTTTTGACATTCTCAGGAGTGATCCCGATCCCGGTATCCCGCACGGTGCACTCCACCTCCTTCTTCAAAGGAATCAAGGAGATCTCCACGGAACCTTTCGCCGTGAACTTCAAGGCGTTATCCACCAAATTGGTCAACACCTGTGTGATCTTGTCCGGATCCGCAAGGACCCGGACCGGTGATCCGGACAATTTTGCTTTAAGAACGATCCCTTTTTCCGCTGCTCGTTTTTCAAATTCAAAGATCACATCCTTCACAAGGTCCGCAAGGTCCATCGGTTGGGGCAGGAGCTTGATCTTCCCCGTTTCGATACTGGAAATATCCAGGAGACTCGCGATCATGCGCGCCAAGCGGTCAATACTCCGCATCACCGTCTGGAGGATCTCCCTCTGCTCCGGATTCACCGGTCCGACGACCTCATCCACAAGAAGACTGATTCCTTCCTTCTCGATCGAAAGCGGGGTGCGAAGCTCATGGGAAACGGTCCTCACGATCTCGTTACGGAACTCTTCGACCTTCTTCTGTTCCGTGACGTCCACCGAAACCCCGAGAATACACGTTTCTTTGACCCCGACCATATGGAACGGCACCTTGATCGTTTGCATCACATGCTTCCGGCCATGAACATCCGTAAAAATCTCGTCCGCGACGATCTTCGGTTTTCCCGTCTGAATCACTTCCCGGTCGATCTTGAGATAGGCCTCAACCTCAGAAGGGACGGGATGGATATCGCGGCGCCGGACCCCGATCAACTCTTTTGCTTCTTTCCCGTACATCGCAGCCACAGCACGATTGGCGAGAAGGATCTTCCCTTCCGCGTCCTTGGCGAAGATCATATGGGGTACCGTGTCGATCACCTGGAACAATTGATGGCGGCTTTCCCGGATCACCGCTTCCGCGCGCCGGCTCTCGGTGATCGCCCGGGCTTGCTGAAGGTTCTGGTAGGCGAGTTGCGACAGCTGCCTGGCCATCGTAAAAAGCAACTGGGCGACTTTATCAAACTGTGCTCGCGGCATGGACGGAACTTTCAGAAATGCCTCGGCGGCTTTATCTTCATCCGCGCCGATCTCGCGGGCATAGGCGCGGATCTTGTCCTCAGACTGAGTTTCGTCCCGCACTTGTCCGATCAGCCAATTGGCCACGTGCCGGCCTCCGACGGTAATGCTGGCCCCGGCATCCCACAACCCCCCGCTCAAGCAGGGCTGAACAATAGGACCGGCCATATTCATTCGCCCAATACAAGCATCGGACTTGTAGCAATTCGCACGGCCCTTTTCGTTTGCGCGGATAATGTCCTGACACAAAGAACAAAAATTGCTCGGCCTGGTGATGGGCGTACCGTCGACGCGGGTGATGATCGAGCCCACCCCCGTGGCTCTGGTAAACTCGTCCTGGATCTGCTGTATCTCCTCCGTAATGAAGAGATCTTCAAACTCAACCCCATCACCAGCGCCCGCCGGCTGTGTTAGCATCGAAATTCTTTTCTCTAGAGCTTGTTCCATTTCCTTGCGCGCCGTGATATCCATGATCGTGCCGATCATTTTGACGGGCTTGCCATTCGCGTCCAGCTCCAGCTTTCCAAGACCATGGACCCATCGTTCCTTACCGTCCCTGTGACGGAGGATCTTGTATTCCTTGTCAAAACGGCCTTTTTTTTCAACGACTTCTTTATCAAAATAATCACGCATTTCCGCACGCCAATCGGGATGGACCAAGTCCTCCCACCCTGCAACGGAACGCGGGTAACGAGCATCAATCCCGAACAACTTATCGAGGATCGGCGAGCTAGTCCAATTGCCGGAAGAAAGGTCCAGCACATAGCTCCCCACCCCGGCAATCGACTGCGACTCCCGGAGCGACCGCTCATTCTCTTTAAGCGCTTCCTCCGCCTTCTTTCGCTCGGTGATATCGATGGTGTAACCCCCCAGCAATACCCTATCCCCCTGAGTGATCGGGAACTTGATGGTAAGATAGTTCCGGCCGTTAAAGTTCTCTTCGAGTCTCAGCACCTTACCGCTGGAGACGGCAGTCCAATCGTCGGCAGTGATTTTCGCGGCGAGGTCTTTAGGGAAAAGCTCTCCCATTGTTTTTCCGATAATATTCTTTCCCTTGATGCCGATCATCTTATGAAAATTTTCGCTAGCTTTCAGCACGCGACTCTCTTTGGGGGTCACCTCTTTAATGAAGGTGAAAAAGGGCGAGTGGCGCATAAAGAGCGCGAAAACTTCTTCACTCTCACGCAGCGCCTTCTCCACCTTCTTTCGCTCGCTAATATCCATCACCACGGACCAAATGCGCTTTTTCCCATCCGCACCCACGACGATCGCCCCATTCAGTAAAACAGGGATCCGTCTCCTTGTTTTATGGATATATTCCTTCTCGTAAGGTCCATAGCTCCCGCTTCGTTCCATGGAACGAAGCTGTTTCTCCTCATCCTTCGCATAGTCTTTCGGCGTCAAGTCCCAATAGGTCAGTTTAAGCGCTTCTTTCCGGGTGTACCCGATCATGTCCAAATAGGCCTGATTCACCTGAACAAGCGTCCCGTCCATTTCGCAAAGGGCCATCCCGCTCACGGATGTTTCGAACATGGCGCGAAATTTCCCTTCACTCTCTCGGAGCGCATCTTCGGCTTGCTTACGATCCGTAATATCCCGGGCATAGCCGGTGGTCCCGATGACTATTCCATCCTTATCGAAAACAGGCGTCTTGAAAGTCTCATGCCATCTCGCAACGCCTTTTTTGGAAATGAGTTCCTCGACCGTAACATGCTTGCGACTTCTCATCACCTTCCGGTCATCCGCGCGGTACCCTTCGGCGAATTTGGGAGGCCAATAATCGAGGTCGGTCTTGCCCACCACATCTGCGGGCTTTTTCGCGCCTGCCATTTTCGCGAACACCTGATTGACCGCCAGAAACCGGCCTTCCTTATCCTTCAGCCAGACCATCCCGGACTGGTTGTCAATAATGGAGGTCAGATAAGCTTCGCGCTGCCTCAGAAGATCGTCGAACCGTTTCCGGTCCGTTATATCTTCGAACAAAACAAACACCTTCCCGGAAATAGGAGCCCCCGAGATGAACACGGTCTTGACCGTACGGTCCTTACAAGTCACCCGGTACTCGGCGCCCTCGATCTCGACGCCCTTCGCCAGAGCGCGTTTGACACGCCCCGTCCAGTCAGCAATCGATTCCCTGCGATAAGCCTTGTCGGGATAAGCCTGGGCCCACCACTTCGCCATAGTCGGGATGTCCGCCGACTGATAGCCAAAGACCTCGACCGCCTTCCCGTTAATGAATTCGATCATCCCGCCCGAGTTGACGACTGCCATCGCGATAGGCGCCTGCTCAACGATCCGCCGGAACCGCGCCTCGCTCTCGATGAGTGCCTCTTCCGCTTTGATGCGGTCCGACACATCATGCGCCATGCCCACCACACAAGGCTTCCCGTAAAAATCCGCGATCACGGCGGTGCACAACTGAGGGACGGGCCGCCCGTCTTTGGTAAGCGTATCAAGCACCATCGAGGCGCTCTTGCCGGTCTTCATCATTTGGTGCATGGTCTGCAGCATCCGCTTCCGGTCATAAGGGGCCACGGTATCCAACGCCGAGATCTTGGCCATGTCCTCATCGGTCCAGCCAAAGATCTTTTCATAATTCTTATTCCAGCGAATGAATTTTCCGTCTTCGTCGAAGAGATAGGCGGTTCCCGGAAGAGCATCAAACACAGCGTTCGTCAGAGCGTGTTCATTCTTCAGGACCTGTGCCGCCAGTTTACTTTCGGTGATGTCCCTGAAAACGGCGATAACGGTGGGAACGCCGACGATATCGACCGTCGCGCCTGAGTGAACCTCGACCTCAATGACCCTGCCGTCTTTGCGCACGGCTTTAACTTCATAGCGCTCCGGATCAGGGAAGCCACGTAATCTTTTTTTTGAGATAGCAAGCATCCGCGGCCTATCAACGGGGAGAACAAAACTATCAAAATTCCTGCCGACGAGCTCATCCACTTCGTAGCCCAGCATTTCGGCAAAACACTTATTAACGTAGATGATCTTCCGGCCTTGCGTCATACCGATTCTGACATTGCCGCGCTCGGCAATCGCCCGAAACAGTCCTTCAGACCCGCGCAACTTTTCCTCCGCCACTTTCTTTGCGAAAATATCCAGCGCCAGTTGCTTCGATTTTTCTTTCTCCTTAAGGTGGGCATAGCCCAATTCGGCGACAAGCGCGGCCATCTCTTTGAGAAATCCCGTCACCTCCTTGAGCCGCTTCGCGGAGATCACCGGGACTTCTCCGAGCGCGGCCATGTATTTTTTTTCATTGCAGCCGAAAACCTTCGCCTGTCTGCGGAACCGTGAAAGATCAGGGGCTTCGAGGAGAACCTGCCCGGTGGCGAGAATGGCGACACACTTTCCTTTAATGAAGATTGGCATGGCGCAATCCACGAGGCCGTTCGCGCATAGCTCGATCACGATCTTTCCCGGCTTCGTCATTTGGCGGACGAGGCGGGCATTACTTTTCCGGCAATTTTCCGCGGACTTGGGGCAGCGCCTGTGGAATTTTGTGCAGATATCCCTCCAGCCCGTCGCGGCAAGGATCTCCATGTCGGGAACGCTCAAGAAGCCGATGGTGAAACCCATCGTATCGGTGAAGTGCTGAAAGATGCGCTGCAGTTTTTTGATGTCGACGAGGTCTTTAATGGTGTACTTGCCGTCCACCAGATGCTTGGATGAAGTCATGCGTGGATTATATACCCGGAATTTCGTCTGGTTAAGCGATGTTTTTCAATACCGCCACGGAAGATCGCGTATAGGGTAAGTGTATGTAGTAGATCGCAGTTCGTATGTCGCCAAAACAGGGCTGGGATTTCTTCGACGCACGACATTCTCCATACGACATCCGAGCTTACGATCATAAGATAAAGTAAGTAATCTGTCCGGGACGAAGGCTTTGTCGTTCTCGCCGCGCGGCCCCGTCAAGACCGGTTCGCCCGATCCAGACAAAGCCTCCGTCGTTCACGCCGGCGCCGCGCTTGAGCCACAGCCGGATCAAGTGCGGCCGTCACAACTGCCGCAGCCGAAACTGCGGTTTTCTTAGCCGCCGCTCCATTTCTGGCCGCGCTGGCTAAGAGATGAGAAAAAACATTTATCCCGCGGTCAACATCAGAACCGCATCTTCCCAACCGAATGGCGGAGTGAATGTGACGGTTTGAGAATTCGTATATACACCAGCCGCAATCGGATCTTGAATAATACCTCGTGGGTCAAGCCATTGAGCCGTCACTTTCGAACTGGTGGTGATCCGGTTCAGGTTGATCGTCGCCGTAGTCCGTGTTGGAAAATACACGTACGCTTCATCGCCGTCAGTGGATTTAACAGCCGCCACCCGGGTATTGCCGCTTCCTGCGCCCGACGTGATCATGGCTTGATCCGGAACAAGCTTCCACCACTCCCGGGCCTTCATGAAACTCGTCAAAATGCCCATCTGCACGGATCCCGGGCTGTTGATGTAGTCGATGTTGGCGGCATGGTTACTCCAGGAGAGACCGTTTCCATAGTCATAGCCTGCCCCGCCCGCAAAAAAACTGCTCCATGCCTCAACCCGGACATACTGCGCGCTGATGATAGTGGTATCCGTATTGCCGTTCAGCGTATACCCCGTTCCCTGTTCATAAGTCCCCTCGACCACAAGCGTGGGTTTGGTGACTGCCAGGTTGTAATCGCCATTCACAACCTGATAAACACCGCCATTATTGCTCCACACCTCCATCCCGTTTGTATCCAGCCAGGCATCATGCCCTACAAACTCGCCGGAAGAAGTGTAAGGCGGGAGTCCTCCCGGATGAAAGGTCATGAACGTTGTACTGTAATCGGCCGTATTGTTAATAGGATCGTAAGCATTGACCCCATTGGTGCCGTCCGCCACACCTTCGGCGATCGCGCACCATCCCGCCACGCCAATTCCGCCGGGATCGCTGGCATGCATGTCCTGCCCGATATTAAAGATAATGTTTTTCTTCCCCTTAAAAAGATTGCCGACCTGCCGGCCATATTCATAGGCCTGGGCATTACTGGTCGCATGGATCTCGTCTAACCTTCCGGGACCGCCGATTGTCAATTCCACGTACAGTCCCCTTTCCGCGGCCCGGTCCACGATCCATGAAAAGTGATTCCACCAAGCGGTATTTAATTGGGTAACATTGGTGCCTACAAATGGAAGGTTGCCGTAATAATCCGTCCGGACATCCCCCGCAATCCCCGTAGTGATTCCTGTGGCTGCCAGCTTGATTACCGTGTATCCCTTGGCCGCCCGGTCATCCAGCAGAGTGAGAATATCGCTGTCGCTGTGTTGCTGCAAAATCCATTCGGTATCTCCTATGTAGAGGAAAGGCGTTGTGGGAGTTGTCTGGATGTAGTGCCCGTTAGCGCTGACCGTCAAAGGGATCGCACTTACGGCTTGCGGCGTGAACGTGATCTGGTTGGAAGGCAGGGATTCATTACCCGCTGCGTCTACGGCTTTGACCTGGTAGGAAAGGGTTTTTCCCGCATCCGCTGCCGTGATCGTGGTGTCAATATAGTTCGTCCCCGTGACCAAAGGGATCAAAACGCCGTCGCTGCGGTAGGTCTGTATCATGACGCCGTTCCGGTACACGTGATAACCGGCCACGGCCCTGTCATCCGTCGAAGCATCCCACGCCAAGCTGGGCTGGAGACGGGACGCGGAAACTCCCGAAATGTTTAAGTTCGAAGTTGTCGCGACTTTCAAATTCGCCGGCGCCGTCGGAGCAACGGTATCGGGAGGCAGAGCCGCCAGCTGCGCAATCTCGGCGCCCGTCAATGCCCGGCTGTAGACCACGGCCTGGTCCAGTTTACCTTTGAATCCGTTTAACCCAAGAAGGGTTGAATCCGCGGTGTCAGGCTTGAAGGCCGTCTGTGCAAAGGTTTTAGTGACCGGTGTCGCGGAAGTCCCATTCGCATAAAACTTGTACAGACTCATTGAAGTCCCGGTAAAAACCCCGGTGTACTGGACCCACTGGTTCAAGGTCGTATCCGCCTCGCAGACCGTGGTCCCCACGCCGCCGTTCACGCGAAAACAATATTTCTCGTTCGCGCCGCCGTTCGAAAGATCTCCCAGGAAATAGCCCGCCTTGTTGCCATAGTTCTCGTCGGCCACGGCAGAGGCATATTCATTGCTTGCCGATTCCCGGTAAACCCAGACTGAGACCGTCAAGGAAGAGCCCGAGGCCGGATCGGCCGATCCGAGATTGAACACATTATTGCTGCCATTGAATGCGTAGGAGTAATTCCCCTGCACGTGATCGCTGCTCAATATCGGAAGCGTCATGCCCGAAGGAATCGTGCCCGAGGGAGACGTTTCCAAATTATCCAGGAGTAACGGGTTCGCCGGGATGATCGTCGTCCCGCCGTCTGTGACCGTCACGTTTACGCTCACGATGTTGGAATAGACGCTCGCGGCGTCCTTCGCTTTGAACCGGAAAACATAAGCACCGACCTGGGCGGCGGTCGGGGTCCATGAAAAAGCACCTGTCCCGACATTCAGAGACGCCCCGGCCGGAAGCGAAATAGCCGCGCCACTCAACGTCACGCCATCGATCTCGTACGTGCGGGTATCCCCGGTATCCACATCGGTCGCCGCCAGCGGGAAGGAGACGACGCTTCCGGATGAAACGCTCTGGGCTGCCACGCTCCCAAGGACCGGCGGGTCATTCACCGCGTTCACCGTCACCAAAAAGCTGCTGGGCGTATGAACGATCCCGTCGAACACATCAACCGTGATCGTGGTAGAGCCGTTAGCATTGAGCGCCGGCTTAAACGTCAGCGTTCCGGCCGTATTCGGACTGGTGTAGTTAACCGTTAGGGCTCCCGTCAGGGCCGGATTACTGGAAACCACCGTCACCACAAGCGGCTGGTTTTCTCCTACACCTGCTGTGATCCCGGAAAAATTGACCGTCTGCTGAGCTGCGTCTTCATTAATCGTTACGGGCGTGATCGCATTGATCGTCGGCGGCTGGTTCGGTTGCAATTGTGCCAATTGGCCGATCTCCGGAACCGTCAGCGCGCGGGCATAAACGTAGACATTATCCATCGATCCTTTTAAATATTCGCTGGGAGTGCTCGTGGAGCCGTTTTCCTGCCCGCCGATCGTGATGGGATTGGTATCGTACTGTAGCGCCGAATACTTTCCGGACCCGGCTAACACCCCGTTGATATAGATTTGAAGCGTCCCGTTCGCGATCACTCCCGCGATGTGATACCACTGACCCGTAAGAAGAGCCTGGCTCGACTGAGCAAAAGAAGTGTTCGTCGTCGCGCCCAGTCCTACCTTGCCGGCTTTGGAGACCGCAAGAAAAAGCGAGTCCACGCTGCCGGTCCCATACTGCTTGCCCAGCATCACACCCCAATTTTCCGTGGGCATCGCGTCCAGTTTTACCCACGCGGAAAGCGTGACGGCCGTTGCGCTGAATGTATCGGCTCCGGGGATCGTCACAAAATCGTTCCCGTCAAAGTGATACGCCCCCGAACCGTCGGGACCCGTGGTTAGCGTCGGGTTCGTGGCGCTCACTGGAGGCACTACATCCATCGTGTTCTGAAAAGCCGAGCCCGCCGGGACCTGCCAGCCGGACGGGACCGTCAGCACGAAGGTTTTGGGTATGCTCAAAGCGCCGTCGCTCACGGTCACCGTGATCGTCGCGGTTCCCGATTGAGTCGCGACAGGTGTGATCGTCAATGTCCGGTTCGCTCCGGTCCCGCTGAACACAATATTCGCATTGGGAACCAAGGTCGTATTGGAAGACGTCCCCGTCACGGTGAGTGTCCCCACCGCGGTATCGATGTCCCCGACCGTAAAACTGATTGGACCGAGCACTCCGCCCTTCGCAACACTTTGGTTCGCAATATCCGACACGGTTGGCGGGTCATTGACCGCGTTGACGGTCACCAAAAAGCTGCTTGGCGTATGAACGATCCCGTCGAATACATCGACTGTGATCGTGGCCGTACCGTTTGCATTGGCCGCCGGCTTTAACGTCAACGTCCCGGCCGTATTCGGACTGGTGTAGTTAACCGTAAGGGCTCCCGTCAGGGCCGCATCACTAGAAACCGCGGTCACCGTCAGAGTCTGGCTCTCGCTTCCACCCGCGGTGATCCCTGCGAGATTCACCGTCTGTTGGGCCGCGTCCTCATCGATCGTCACAGGCGCGATGGCATTGATCGTCGGCGCATCATTCACCGCATTGACGGTCACGGTAAATGTCTGGCTCGTAAGGTTGTTCTGCAATTGTCCGTCGTTCACGGTCACCGTGATCGTCGCCGTTCCGAAAGCATTCGCAACGGGAGTGAATCTCAGAACATTCGCCGCATCCACCGTCACAGGTCCCGTCAGCACTGCATTGCTTGAGGTTGCGGTTACCGTCAGGGCCTGAGTTTCACCACCCCCCGCGGTGATTCCCGTCAACTGCACGGCCTGCGTACCTGCGTCTTCATCGATCATCACCGGCGCGATGGCATCCAGCGTCGGAACATCATTAACCGCCTTGATCGTGAGATCCACCGTCCCAACAGCTGAATCCACGGTCCCGTCATTCGCCTTGAACGTAAAGGAATCCGGGCCGTTGAAGTTCGGATCGGGAGTATAGACATACTTCGTGGGATCGGTCGGAAACGCGGGATCATGCACAAGTGTCCCGTGGGCCGGATAATTGACAACCGTGTACGAGAGCGGATTATTGTCCAGATCCGTACCGCTTAAGGTGATCTTCTGCGCCGTGTCCTCATTAAACGTCAGGGTCTGCGCCGTCGCCACAGGCGGAGTATTCTCCACAGGCGGATTCGCAAAGAGAAAATTTTGAATGTCGGAGGCGGAAAGGGCGGTGTTAAAAAGCATCATGTTCCCGATCTGTCCGTTGAATTGCTCATTGACGCCTCCCCCGAGCATCGCGTCCCCCGAGTCCGGGGTGACCGACGTTTTCGTTTGCGGCGAAGGAGTCGAAGAGGCCAGCAATTTACCGTCCTTGTAAAGGAAGACCTTCCCCGCATCAAACACGCCCACGTAATTCACCCAAACCTCCGTCCCCACGATCGGCGAAGCTTCACAGGCAGTCGAGTCCGCGTTCACGCGAAAACAATACTTCGCATCCTTGCTGTTAGAAAGATTGCCGAGAAAATAGCCCGCCTTACCGGGATAATTCTCGTCACTTATGACAGCCGAATAATTACTGGCGATCGATTCTCGCTTCACCCACACCGAAACCGTCATTTGTGTGGTGATCCCGCCTCCGATGCCGCCCAGATTAAGCGGATTGGTCCCGTCGAACGTATGCACCGTCAGATCCTGATAGATCTGTCCCGGCGGAATATCCGAGACCGTCAGATCGATACGCGCGATATTGGAAAGGAGTCCTGTCGGCGGCGAGTCCTTGACTTGATAGAGGAGAAAATCCGCCCCTTTATAACCCGTAGCCGGCGTGTAAGTCAGAACATTCCCGACGATCGAGGCCGTCCCGTGTCCGGGGTTTTGAGTGATCGCATAAGTCAGAGAGGTATCCCCGACCACGTCCGCGTCACTGCCCTTTAAGGTGATCGCCTGGGACGTGTTCGTGCGCACACCCGTCGTGATCGGTGCGGCCTTAGGAGCGTCCGGAACGGGATTGATCGTAACATTCACCGTTACGACAACGTGATTATAGTGATTATCACTCACGGTGACCTTGAACGAATCGCTTCCGAACGCGTCGGCGTTCGGCTTATAAGTGTAGGCGCCGTTGGTGGCATTCATCGTCACGATACCGTTGGTGCCGTTTGCCGCTGAAAAGGCCAAAGGATCCCCGTCAGGATCGGTCGCCAGGATGTTCCCCGTAACGCCATTGGCCGTGTCCTCATCCATGGAAACAGGCGTCGGCGCCGTCACCACCGGCTTGTTCCCGGTCGGCGTCGGTGGATTCGCGTCGCTGTAGGCTTTCATCATGGCGAACACGAACGGTTGGATGTTATTCGACCCAGTACTCGAAGTCCCGCTCCATGGGGATTGACCACTATACCCGTTAGCTGATTCAATTTTCCAGAAACGGTCTGAGTAGGCAAAAGCCGCCGGCCAATTCCACGCGGCTTCTCCTCCCTCGAGAAGACTGATCGCCAGTTTTCCTCCAAGTTGAGACCCCTCGATAAAGCGATAGTAAGCAGATGTCCAGTTACTGCCCGCATAAGTTGGGCCGGTCGCATAGGGTTCCACGTCCCACTCCGGGATACCGTTCGGGTAATAGGTAGGCGGAACCGTCACGTAGTCATATTGCCAGCTCGTGTAAATGTCGCATGTCCTGCCGCTTATCTGTGTCCGGGGCACATTCACATCGGCTTGTGACACAAAAAATGTCTGTTGGTCCTCCCAGAACACCGGATGATTTGCGCCGTTCGACCAGGCTTGAATGCCGGCATCTTTCAACGCGAGC
The DNA here is from genome assembly GCA_903884815.1 of Candidatus Omnitrophota bacterium. Classification (GTDB taxonomy): domain Bacteria; phylum Omnitrophota; class Omnitrophia; order Omnitrophales; family Aquincolibacteriaceae; genus Aquincolibacterium; species Aquincolibacterium aerophilum. The sequence goes on from CAISGE010000029.1 coordinate 34,626, forward strand.
CCTGCAAATACCATGGGGGCCTTGTGCCCGGCATTGTTGCCGCCCTTCCCTAAATAAATCATTCCTGCTTTCACCGTCCCGTAAACATCAATACCGTATTGCACCAACTCGCTGTAGAGTTTTTTCTTCAGGGCGGCGTTTTTCAGCGGGTCGGGGTCTAACTTAAGCTGCAGGTAAAGCAGAGCTTGGGCCACCACATTTGACTGATCCCGACCATATTTAGGCATGTTATCCACGGGAGACATGGCCAGAACAGAGGAATTTTCCCCCAACACAAGCCATGGCTTTTCCAATTGTTCTTCAAGCCATGCAAGGGACGGAAAGGATTTCGTAGAATCCGGATCCGGCGGCAGATCGAGACTTCGAAGAAACCCATCGTATTGAAGCGAATTCACGTTCCAGTAGATAGGAGTCTGATTTCTATCACTAGCAGTATTCACCATCGGCGGACGGAAAGAGCCTGCCGGAGGCGGCGCCGAAACCACCGTCAATACCGCAGCGGTCTGCAGATAGGGATCCGAAGTATTGGTAATGATAGTTCCGTCATCGATGGACTTCGCGGTAACAACCGTCGAACCTGCCGTCACCGAGAGGGCTTTTCCCGTGTAGCCCGGCGCGACATTGAGGTCCGAATGAAAATCCGCGAAGTGCTGAATCGTGCTGTCAAACCCTTGGGCGTGTCCGTTGAGCGTCGCGGGATCAGGATTGACCATGGTTCCATTCCTCACCAGATTAGTAACTGTCGTACCGCAGAGTTTACCCTCTGTGTACGCGCCGCATGTGGGGGTTTCCTTTATTCCATCACCATCCTTGTCCACCCACACGGGAGGAGGATACGTTCCGTGAAAATCGCTCCCGCTCGGAGGATCCGTCGCAGTGATCGTCACCGCGCCGTTTACTGCCTGAACCCAGAAATCATCCGTCGCGAATGTGCCCGCCGCATAATACGTGCTAAAAGTCCAGCTGATCCCCCACTGGCTGACGGAATGGAACTTGAGTCCCTCCAATTGCACATAATCCACCGTATCCAAATTCACTCCTTTGATCTTGACGTCCGCGGTCGTGCCGTCCGGGTTCGTTGCCGCTTTGATCGTGATCGGGCTGAAAGCAGTACCGGAAGTCGACGGCGTCAATGTTTCCGTGTAAGTGCCCCCGCTGACCAGGCATGTGCCACCCGCTCCGACGGCATTCGCGCATTTCGTGATCGTATTGTAATTCCCGTTCCCTTCCGGGGCATTGATGTTGACCGTGTAGGTGTTAACAGCTGCAGCGGCCTGCACCAGTTTCGGCGCCACAGTTTGGACCGTAGGCGTTGACGTGGTGCTGGCGGCATTCTGGGTCACGGCTGGGGTGCTGGTTGAAACCGTATTAATAGTAGAGTTCGAAGTCGCAGTCGTGGTGCTCGTCCCCGGATTATTATCTGTCGTTGTCACAGAGGCCGTCGATCCGCCGGTATTTGTAGATGAAGCAGCCGTGGTTGCCGTGGTCGCCGCAGCGGTCCCGGAGTTGTTGGTACTGGTTCCAAACGATGTGTCCGTGTTCCCCGTAGACGCGCTGAGGCCTCCACTCATCAAATGATCGGCGGTGGGATCACCTGGTACCGTCGTTGTGACGGCTGTCGCCGTCTTGGAATTCACCACGGGATTTCCGTTCGCGTCCAAAAGCACCACGGGCTGCGTGGATCCCCTCGAGGAGGTATCAAAAACAATAGGTTTTTGGGAGACCATCGCATGCGCCGGTGTTACGGGTACTGAAAAAAAACACATCACAAAACTTAGAACCAACGCCGTTCCGCGATTCAGCATTTTATGATTCATCTTGCTACCTCCCTTAAACCCTCACTGTATCGGAGTTGGCATCACCAGCTCGGTGGGCATCGTCGGCGCCCCGAGATTCGGATTCGCCGGCAGATTGATACCGTACAATTGATGAAACAGAGCCGCGATCGAGATAGGATTCCCCATGGGATCCTTGGTCATGATCCCCGTAAGAGGCGTGGCCGCACCGATAGCCGGAGAACCCTCATGAAGCGTGAAATCACCGTGCGAGGGATCGGTGAAAAGCGGATCCGCCTCAATATTATTTTCTAATTTTCCACTGTACACGTCGGTGTTGTAGTAGTCATTCCAATAGGCATTAACCGCAGCAATGCCCGTTGGTGCTTGCGCGTCTGCGAGAGTCTTGTATTGGTACCCCATCCAATTGATCATGGATTGATAGGCGCCCCCCGCCTGGCCATAGATCAGGTTGTTCTCGATATCCACACCCTGATTCCACTGACTGATCTGAAAGGCAGCGCTATACGATGCTTCTTCAGGAAAGTTGCTTGTCATGAGGTTGTAAATGATGTTGTCTGCCACGGTGAGCGGGCCTGGAAAGATCTGCTCGATGCCCCCATAGACATTGGCGAAGGTGTTCCCCACCACATACCGGTGCTCGTCCCCGTACCAAAAGGAGATCGCCCAGCCTTCGGGACTGCTCCAGTGACTGATGTCTTTATCCTGCTTTAGATCGTGGATATAATTTCCGATGATATAGACGGAATAATCACTCGCCTCGGAAGGCGTATCCGTTTGCATGATGCCGAAATTACAATCGTAGATTTCATTTTCAATGATCCACAGACGATCCGGTCCGTATTGGAAGGCTATTCCGTGGGCGGGGTTAGTTGGGTTGTAGTTCCGCATGTCATAAATAGTATTTTGCGATATGACCACATCGGTCGCCGCTTTAGACCCAAAACCGTCTTGCCTGTTCGAATGGGCTATGTTCCTTCCAATGTAAACGTGATTGACAGCATTCACTCCGGTATTCTGAGCATTGACCTGTACGCCGCAACCGCTCAAATAACTGAATTGACTATCCAAAATCCAAACATTGCTCGCTTCTGATCCGGGCTGTAAACCATAGGTGCCAACGGTCATCCCGTGATTATCTTCGTCCTTCGTAGGATCATCCCAAGCGTATTGATCGGTTGTGTTATGCAAATTACTGTTATAAACAACGACATTGTGTATTTTCCCAAGATCCGATGGACCCACGCCGATCAAAGTAGATTTTGCTGCTGTCACTTCGCAATTTCTAATCGCGATGTCATGCGTGAGTTTTTGGGGAGCATTCGGATCCACGGAGGCATGATCCGTCGTGATGACTAGAGCAATCCGGTTGAACCGGATGTTCTCGACGATCATGTAGGAAGCATTCTGTGCGCCGATGTAAAAGCCCAGGTAGTTGCCCGTCTTAGCAAACAACTCCTCCGTAGCGTTTATCTCCGCATTGTGAACGCCGCGTATGAATGCCGGCGCAGCCAGCGTGGGAGGGTTCGCAGGATCATTGTTAATTTGAGGGTTATAGCCTGATAGAGGGATCACATACTGACCGTAGATCTCAATGACCGACCCGGCGGCGACAGTCGCGGGGAGCGTCTTCCTTGGATGATCAATGGTTCCATTGTTCACAGTCCCATCCTCGTTAGTATCGATGCCGTTCGTGTTGTCAATATAGTGCGTGTAGAATCCGCCTTCCGCGTCCTGATAGTAGGTAAGATCGGGAATACCATCATGATTACTGTCGGGTCGTTTGGCGGGATCATCGTACATCCGGTAACTCTCCATGATCCCGAACTCGGGGGTGGAGACACCGACCGGCGGGACGTAGTTGACGGTGAGAAGCATCTGGTAGATCTTCTGGTCCTTGACGACCTGCAGCACATGAACGCCCGCCTGGTTGTACGTGGGGGTCCAGGTAAAGTTGCCCGTGTCGGCATGGTATACCGCACCTTCCGGAAGCGCGTTCCCGTCCAGGGTGAACTGCGCGCCATTCTGCAGGACCTGGACTGAAAGGCTCTCGCCCGTCTTCCCCTCCTGCGGGGCCGGCAACATGACCGGAGCGGGTTTACTTTGGACGGCGCCGAGGTCCGGGTTCGTTGGCAGCTCCACACCATACAGGCTGTGAAAAAGTTCTGCGAGTGAGATGGATTTCGAGGGATCTCTCGGATCTTTGACCATAATCTCTGTTAGGGGCTCCGCCACGCCGATGGCCGGAGAACCCGCCAGCAATTTTGAACCGTCTAACAATGGATTTACCGCTATGTTGTTTGAAAAATCTGCGTTATTCGCCTGTGCGTCCGTAAGCGTGGCGTATGTGACGCCGAGCCAGTTGATCGTGGCCGGCTGCGCACTCCCCCCCTGACCAAAGATCAGATTGTGGGTGAAAGACATATCGACGCCCCTGTTGTTCCCGCTGATCTCGATAGCGCCGCGGTAGGCCCCAAAACCCGCGGGATCATATTCGATGGGCTTGATGTTGTAGATGATATTGTCTGTCGCGTAGACGGGGCCCGCTTGGATCTCCAGGATCCCGCCATAGACATTCGCGAGGGTATTCCCCACCACATACCGGTTCATTCCCCCATGCAAGAGCCCAATCCCCCAGCCTGACGGAAATCCCGAATCGTTGTAACCCCATACATCCGCATCATCGGTTGAGATTTGCCGCAGATCGTGAATATAGTTGCCGATGATATAAGCGCTGCTGGCTGTAGCCAGGCTCCCGTCGGTATCGGACTGGCGTATCCCGAAGCTGCAGTTATAAACTTCATTAAACAGGAACCACACCTTGTCGGGTCCATACTGGAAACCCATCCCGGCTCCACTTAATCCCGGCCCTTCCACGGTCATGTCATAGATCGTGTTTTGCGAAATAATGACATCGCTCGCCTGCTTCACCCACAAACCCGACTGACGGTTTTCATGAACCGTGTTCCCGCCGATATAAATATGGCTTACGCCCGCATTGCCGGCCGTATTCCCGTTGACTTGCACGCCGTCACCACTCACGTGATAAATGGTGTTGTCGAGCACCCATACGTCTTGAAGCCGGGTGGTCTCAGAGCGCCCGTACGTATCGATACCGATCCCGTGATAATCCCAATCATGCGAGGTATCGTTCCAAAGCAGCGTATCGTGTATTAGATTTTTATAAAAAACAATGTCATGGACATCGCTGACGGTGTATTTGGAAAGAGGGTTCGATCCGCTTCCGCCCTGAAGATCGATCGCGATCCCTTTTGTTGCGTTATCTTGGGTCGTCGCCAGCTTCAGCGAGTGGCCGTCAAGCACGATCGCGTAATAGGGGATGCCTGCCTCAAGGCCCGTTGGAAGGCTATCCCACTGTCCCACCTTGACCGCGTCCCCTGTATGAACTTCATGGGCATAGTAGGTGGTTAAAACATCCGAGGCTGCGTCCACCGTAAAAGGAGTGTCATAGGCCCAAGGCTCGCTGGGCGTGACGCCTAGTGCTGCCGCATTTTGTCCCGAAAATTCACTGTTGCGCACAACAACATCGTGAGTGTCGTGGCCTGCGATCCCCATGGGGATCCTTTCAAAATGAATGTTCTCAATGATGGTATAAGCCAAGTTGTTTGTTCCGACTTCGATCCTTGCCGGCACGCCCGCATCAATGGCCTCTTGTGACACTCCTATGACCGTCCCGACAGATCCCCGGATAAATGCTGGGCGTTGGGCGGTCGGCGGGTGATTGGGATCCGAATTGAACCCGATAACATAGCTGTCTTTAGGGACCAAATAAGTGCCGTAAATCTCAAGGACAGACCCGGCTGCAACAGTCGTGGGGAGCGTCTTCCTCGGATGCTCGAAGGTTCCGTAAGGATTATTGGTATCGTCGCCTGTCGTGTTATCGATGTAATGGGTATAAATCTCGCCCGTCGGGGTCTGTCGATAAGGCACCAATCCTTGGCCGTCCCCAAAATCAAAACATTTGTTGGCATTAGTAGCGCATGTCTCTCCCGGAGCAAGCTTGTACATCGAAACGTCCTGTGTGATCCCGAAGACGGGAGCCGGGATACCGATCGGCGCGACGTAGGCCGTAGGATCTGTGGGAGGAATAACCGGCAGGGTCACGAGCACGCTGAAAGTGACAACCTTGGTATTCCCCGCAAGATCGGTCTCTGTGATCGTGAGCGCATTCGCGCCTTCCGACAGATGGTTAAAGGCCACTGTCTTCGCGACACCGTCCGAGGTGTAACTTATCGTGAACGACGTCGTATTGATTAGCGTCGGGGTCTTGGCATCCACCACCACGACGGGAGCGATCGTATCGACCGTCACTTTAAGGCTCACGACCTTTTGATTCCCGGCAGCATCCGTCTCCGTGATCGTGAGCGCATTCGCGCCTTCCGACAGATCGTTAAAGGCCACTGTCTTCGCGACACCGTCCGAGGTGTAACTTACCGTGAACGACGTCGTATTGATCAGCGTCGGGGTCTTGGCATCCACCACCACGACAGGCGCAATCGTATCCACCGTCACATTAAGATTCACCACCTTCTGGTTCCCCGCAGCATCCGTCTCTGCGATCGTAAGCGCATTGACGCCTTCAAGAAGATTCGTGAAGGTTTTTGTCTTGGCGACGCCATCGACCGTGTAACTCACCGTAAGTGTCTTCATATTAATAAGCGTCGGGGTCTTGGCATCCACCACCACAACCGGCGCAACGCTATCCACCGTCACGTTGAAATTCTTTACCGTGGAAAGACCCGCAAGATTAGTCTCCGTGATCGTAAGGGCGTTGACGCCTTCCACAAGATTCGGAAAAGTCTTCGTCTTCGTGACGCCGTCTGAGGTGTAACTTACCGTGAGTGTTTTCACATTGACCAGGGAAGGAGTATTCGGGTTCAACTCCACCACCGGCGCGACATTGCTCGGCGTGATATTGATCCAAACGGTCTTTACCGCGGAATAAAGTTTCCCGTCATAAACCTTGTACTGGAACGAATCAGCATTGTCCCCCACAACATTCGTTGTCGGTTTATACGTCCATGTTTTGGTCGTCGCGTTATAAGAAAGCGTGCCGTTCTTCGGATAGGTCGTGACCGTGTACGTGAATGCCGTCTGCCCGTCCACATCCTTCCCCGTCAGAGCAAAGGTCGTCGCGGTATTCTGCATCGTGGAAATAGAACTAAGAGTCGCCTCAGGAGCGTCATTCACGGCATTGATCGTGAGAGACACCGTCGCGACATTCGAATAATCCTTACCGTCAAACGCCCGGAACGTGAACGAATCCTTGCCGTTGTAATCCTTATCCGGCGTGAAAAGATAGCGCTTGGAATCATTCGGGAACGCGGGATTCCGCACGAGCGTTCCGTGCTGCGGCCCACTAACGATCTCATAGGTGAGCGGATTCCGGTTTGCGTCCGTTCCGCCGAGGGAAATGGCTTTCGCCGCATCCTCCGTCGCCGTCACGCTCGCGGCTTTCGCCACGGGAGGGGTATTCACGGTGCTGATCGCCGAGGAGAGCATGAAGCCCGCATTCGGATCCGCCGGCACTTCTTGCTTCGCCGTCGTATCAACCTTATCCGCAGGAACCCCGGGCTGCTGGGATCCTTTCGAGGAGGTGTCAAGAACCACCGGTCTTTGGGTGACCATCGCATGCGTGGGTGTCACGGGCACTGAAAAAAAACACATCACCAAACTTAATACCAATGCCGTTCCGCGATTCATCAGGGTATGATTCATTGTTCTACCTCCGATTTTTTTAAATTTCATTTCTAGGGATAAATTCTGCCCTTCTTGGTTAAACCCTTGATGACACGCAAGACATGTGCAATGGCTGTCAAACTAGTTTGATATAGCAATGCCTAACATCAAACACATAGCACAACATAGCATTTGTATAGTATGAAATAGCATATTATAGATTTTATAGCATTTCTAATTTCGGAAGAGCGATGTGCAATAATCGATCAGTATTGATAGATAAAAGCATAAGTTAACGATCCATAGAGACTATTCAGATATTAGAAAGTCTTATAGACCCATACACTAAACGTCATGGACAACGGGCGGCATCGATGGATTTTTTTGATTCGAAATAGGTTGATTTTCGGGAGAGTTTTACACTTTTTGGATCCGGGAATAAGCCCCATCGATTGGTTCCTTCGGCATCGCCTTGCACCGCGTAATTAATACTATCGTGCAAATTGTATCAATATGTGCAAATTGAGTCAATGGCCATTCCCCAGACATTTTTGCTATCCATTCTTCCGCCGCAACAAGCACAAACCCCTATACGGATCTTCGAGATACAATGGTTCAGAGGGCAAACGCCTCGGCCGATAAAAGAGTGGAACCAAGCCATGATAAAAGCTCTCGAACCGTTCAAGAATAATCCGTGTTACGCCAGCTTGTCCCTCTCGTGGAAAGAAGGCATTGCCGCGAGCATCATGCAAGCTCCGGTCGATGAATACCTCATCCCGCTTGGGCTCTTTCTTGGGGCGACACCGATGGATATCGGATTTCTCGTCGCCGTCCCGCATCTCCTCGGATCCATCTCGCAATTCTTCGCGGTCAGGGCCGTGGAACTCGCCGGCAGCCGTCTCAAATTCCTTGTGCGGGCCTCCATACTCCAGGCGCTCTTCCTCGTCCCGGTCTTGTTTCTGCCGCTGTTTGTTTTCCCCTCGCGCATCCTGATACTGATCGCCTTCGTCACGCTGTTCCGAATCCTGGCCAACCTGATCGCCACGGTTTGGGGCGGGCTTACGAGCGATTATCTGGCGCCGGAGGAGCGTGGAAAATATTTTGGCTGGCGCTCGCGTGTCACGGGAATCGCCGGGATGGCCACAACGATCACGGGTGGGGTCCTGCTGAATGCCTTCAAATCCTTTTGGACCGCCGCGGGTTTCGCCATCCTTTTCGGGATCACCGCCGCCGCCCGATTCGTTTCTTCCGGTTTAATGTACCGCATGCAGGATCTCCCGGAACAAAAAAAACCGGAAGACACTTTTACTTTTTTCATGTTCTTACGGGCTTTCAAAAAAAGCAATTTTGTCAAATTCGTCTTCTATGTCGCCAGCATCACGTTCGCCACACTCCTCGCCGCGCCTTATTTCAGCGTTTACATGCTGCGGGACCTGCACTTCAGCTATCTGACCTATATGTTCATTCACATGGGCGCGATCGTGGCGAGCCTTGTCTCCTTTCCGATATGGGGGAAACACGCCGACAGGATCGGAAACGCCAGGGTGCTCAAAACCACCAGCCTCCTGATCCCGGTCATCCCGATTCTCTGGCTTGTTTCTTCGAACGTTTTCTATCTGTTCGCGATCGAGGTTTTCGCGGGATTTGTCTGGGGAGGATTCAACCTTTGCGTTCTAAACTTCATCTACGACGCCGTAAGCCCGGGAAAAAGAGTCCGCTGTCTGGGGTATTTCGGCTTCATCAACGGCGTCGCGACTTTTATAGGCGCGGGCTTGGGGGGCTATCTCGCGGAACGGCTTCCGATGCTGCAGGGCTCGCGCATTCTGACCCTTTTTGTGATCTCGGGCGCTCTGCGCTTTTTCTCGCATTTTCTGCTCTCGGGTCAATTTCACGAGGTTCGAGCGACGGTCCAAAATGCGTCTAGCGTGGAGCTCGTTTTCAGCGTGGTGGGAATACGCCCGCTCTTTGGTAAAGAACGGAATTGGGGCCTTCTGTCTTTCCTGAAACGTTCCCTTTGGAAGGATTAAAACGGTACTTGGGACATGCCACGAAGTACCTCGCCTCGCTTTAAGTTACTTCCCCAGGCCTATCGGAATGTCCCAGACATCGCGGCTGTATTCAACGATCGTGCGGTCGCTTGAAAACTTCCCCGACTTCGCCACATTGAGGATGGCTTTTTCAGTCCACTTGTCCTGGTCTTGATACTCTTCCGAGATCCGGTCCTGAACCGCGCAATACGACTCAAAATCCGCACAGACAAGGAACGGATCGGAATACATGAGGTTGTTCACAAGCGGCTCGAAGATCCCGGGCTCCATGGGCGAAAAGAAATTATTCTTGATCATCCCAAGGATTTCCCTGAGCCGCGGAGACTTCCCGATAAACTCTCCGGGATTATACCCGCGATTTTTAAGTGACTGAACTTCCTGGGCATTCAGACCGAAGGTGAAGATATTCTCCTCCCCGACTTCTTCGGCGATCTCGATATTCGCTCCGTCCTGGGTCCCGATCGTGAGAGCGCCATTCATCATAAATTTCATACAGCCCGTTCCGGAAGCTTCGGTGCCGGCGGTGGAGACCTGCTCGGAGAGATCGCTCGCCGGAAAGATCTTCTCCGCCAGAGAAACGCGGTAGTTCTCCAGGAACACGACCTTCAGCTTGTCCTTGTTCGCCTTGTCATGATTGATCACATTGGCGACGTTATTGATAAACTTAATGATCAGCTTCGCCATAAAATAGCTCGGCGCGGCCTTGCCGCCAAAGATAAAAGTCCTCGGCGTGATGGTCGCCTCAGGATTCTCACGCAGCTTTAGATATTCCGAGATCGCATAAAGGATGAAAAGGCTCTGACGCTTGTATTCATGCATACGCTTGATCTGCACATCGAACATCGAGTCAATATTGACCTGGATCCCGTTCTGTTCGAGGATCACCTGAGCGAGGACCTTTTTATTGTCCCGCTTAACCTGCTGCCATTTCTTTTTGAGCAGCCGGTCGGTTTTAAAGGGTGCCAGTTTTGCGAGTTCCCGGAGGTCCTTTTCCCAGCTATCCCCGATCGCCTCATTAAGAAGCTTGGTCAAAGGACGGTTCGACTTCATGAGCCATCTCCGGTGGGAGATCCCGTTCGTTTTATTATTGAACCGGTCGGGATAGATCTCATAAAAATCCCGGAAAAGCTGGTCTTTGAGAAGCTGGGAGTGAAGTTCCGAAACTCCGTTGATGGAATGAGACCCGACGATCGCCAGGTAGGCCATGCGTACTTTCTTGGGATTCCCCTCTTCGATGAGGGACATACGCCCCAACCGGTCCGGATCGCCGGGATACTCGGCGGCGAGTTCTTTCAAGAACCGGTCGTTGATCTCATAAACGATCTGCATATGACGCGGCAAAAGTTTCTCGAACACCGGCACGGGCCAGGCCTCAAGCGCCTCCGGCATGACGGTGTGATTCGTGTAAGCGAAAGTGCGAACGGTCAGATCCCACGCGATATCCCAGTCGACCTGTTCCTCATCGAGAAGAATCCGCATGAATTCCACGATGGCAAGGGCGGGATGGGTGTCGTTTAACTGGATCACGGCTTTGTCGGGAAAGCTCTTAAAAAGCGCGTTGTCTTCCTTGAAGCGACGGATGATATCGGTCACGGACGCTGCGGTGAAGAAATATTCCTGCTTGAGCCGGAGCTCCTTCCCCATCGAGGTGGCATCGTTGGGGTAAAGCACCTTGGAAATATTCTCGGAGAACATCTTTTCATAGACGGCATGTTCATAATCCCCGTCATTGAAATACTTGAAATCAAATTCTTCGGAACCGCGTGCGGACCAGAGACGAAGGGTGTTCACCACGTCATTTTGATAGCCCGGGACAGGAATATCATAAGGCATGGCGATCACTTCTTCGGCATTGACCCATTCCACGCAAAGCCGGCCCTGTTTGTCATGGTACATGTTCGTGTTTCCGTAGAACTTGATCTTCTGCGCGTATTCGGGACGGGCGAACTCCCAGGGATTGCCGTGCTTAAGCCATTCGTCCGGAGATTCAACCTGGTAGCCGTTCACGATCTTCTGATTGAAGATCCCATAGTCATAGCGAATGCCGTAGCCGTGCGCGGGAATGCCGAGAGTGGCCATGGAGTCCAAAAAGCAAGCAGCGAGTCGCCCAAGACCACCGTTCCCAAGCCCCGCGTCCACTTCTTCTTCGCGAACTTTTTCGATATCGAGACCGAATTCCTCCAGGGCCTTCTGGCTCTGATCCCAAAGCCCGAGGTTTAGAACATAGCTTCCCAGCAACCGGCCGATCAAAAATTCCAGGGAAAGATAATAGACGCGTTTGAGGTTCTTGCGGTGATAGCGCTGCTGGGTCTGGATCCAACGCTCCACAAGCCGCTCGCGCAGGGCCATGCCAAGTGCCATAAAATTGTCGTGAGAGGTCGCGGTGTACTGGTCTTTGGCGAGCCCGTACTGGAGACAGGAGCTGAAGGAGGCCTTGAGCCCGTCCTTGCTCATATCCTTGTGTTCCAAATGCCAAAGTTCCGGAGCTATTGTTTCTTCGGTCTTCTTCTTCGCTCGCGGCATGGGAAATCTCCTGTCCGGGGTTAATAGGATCTGTGCTCAGTGTGTTAGTCTAGCAAACAATAGGCTCCGCTCCAAGGCAGGAATCAGGCTTTAAATTCAAAGAGATGCGACTGCCAGGGGTGAAGGTCCACGTAAAGCCCGCGCTGCGCGAGCTCCTCCCCGGTGCGGTCATAGACCCGGTCGGTCAGTGCATCCCGGAACTGGATAAAAAATTGGCGGAGCAAGAATTCGGGAATGCGAATGAACGCCTGGGCCCGGATGAGCGAATAGTTGATCACGACCATCTTCCAATCCTGCTGCCAGCCCCAAAGCCACACGAGGATCGCCGGATAGGTCTCATTTTTCTCCCATGCCTGCTTGGTCTCCAGAAGCATCCATTCCCCCTCATGAGTCACCGGCCCCTTGATGAAACGAAGAACCCGGCGGTACATCTCGGTGATCTCCGGATTCGGGGCCTCCTTGGGCTCGCGCCTCAAATGAATGGGCGTCCGTATCCTGCGGCCTTGCATTTGACCGTCATAAAAAAAGCGAAGTCCCGGGATCGTCGAGGTGATCATCCCCGCAGCCTTGGATTTTTGCTTCCCGAAATTCACTGTCGCGCGCTCCTCGTCATGATTCTCGATAAAGCGCAGGCACTTGTCCCCGTAGGCCGGCTCCGCTCTCAGGTGATCGCGCACCGAATTGGGCGAATCAAAGAACATCCTGTCAAAAAGCCTTTTGTCATAAGTAAAATCGAAACCCAACTGCTGGAGCGTCCAATCCATATCCCAATAGACTTCTCCAATAAAGAGAAAATGCGGCGCCACCTTCTTAACCTCCGGGATCACCTCCGCCCAAAATTCCGTCTCCGGCCGCGTTTCGGTGATGTGCTCTCCCCAAACTTTTTGAAAAACATCATTCAGACCAAGCATGGCCATATCGCAGCGCACCCCGTCCGCCACCTTCGCGATCTTGAGAAGTTCCGTCCGCCAGGCCTCGCGCGCCTTGGGAGACCAGAAGTTGATCTGGGCCGTGTCGATCCAGGGAGCAAAATAGGGATCCCGGCCGTGCGCGATCTTTTTTCCGTCGGCGGTGATAAAGGACCAGTCCGGATGCGCCCGTACGGTCTCCGGACGGCAGGAAACAAACACTTCCTGGGATTGGACGGTCCAGGGATGATCGAACGCGAGATGATTGGGCACAAAATCGAGGATCAGCGCGAGGCCGAACCCATTGAGTTTCATCTTGAGCTGCAGAAGTTCTTCCGGCTTCCCGAGATAAGGGTCCAGCTCATAGCGGTAGATCGCATAGGGAGAACCTGTCACATCTTCAGCTTTCCAATCCGGAAGGATCAGATCGTAGGCATGGCAAAGATTCGGTTCCTTGGCGGCGTGGGCGCGCCCTCCCGGACTCCGGGTCCAGACGCCCATTAGCCAAAGAGCATCGAACCCCTGTTCCGCGAAGGACTTCCATTCTTCGGGAGGGACCGTCGCGAGAGTCAGCCGGCGACCGTATTTCTCCGACATCCGGGAGATAAAAAAGAAAGCATTAAGTTCCAGAAGCTGTGGATGTTTTTTCATAGTCCCAATTCCTATCAATTTCAGAGAATCTGAAATTGGGGCAATCCCAACTACCTTTTATGTAAAAAAATCTAAAGTTGGGATAGGCCTGTCCGGTTCGATCTGATCGGATACGTTCTTTCGCCTATGATTATCGGTTCTGAATGGAGTTTCCTTGATGGACCGTATGAGTATGGGGTCCGAAGTCCTTTGGACTTAACCGGCTATGGACTGAGCGCCCTATACTGAGGACTAAAATGAAAAGGCGTGAGACGGTTAAGACCGCCCCACGCCTTGAAAGATTACTGCCGGATGCTTTTAAACTAGCCCTTCAGAAGAGAGACCTTGATGCTTTTTCCGATCTTGCTGAAATTGATATTGTTTTCACGCGCCAGCCAGCCGACCGCCTGGTTGAAGAGCGCCTCATCCGTCCCGACTTCCGAGAGAAGTTTTGCGAGAGTCATCTCCCCCTTATTCTCCAGGGCCTTGTAGATCTTTCCCGCCGTTTCGCCGATCCCGTAATATTGCTCCTGCATGTTCAGTCCCTTTCCGCGTTAGTCCCAATTCCCATTAATTTCAGAGAATCTGAAATTGGGCAATCCTTGTCAACCATTCAAGAAAAGAATCGAAGACAAGGATAGAATAATGTGAAAATGATAAAGCCTAAAAGACGTCGTGATCCACATCCGGGAAGATATTGTTCTTCCCTTCCAATTCCTTGAGCCAGCCTTCATCAAGCCGGTTATTGAGAAGATCTTCGTAGAGCCGGGTGAAATTGAGCAGATGCTCTTTCGTGCGCTTCACCGCGTAAGGCACCACCGTCCCGGTGTGCATGATAAAAGCCCAGTCACTGGATTGCGCGAGGAAAAGTTCGCGCGCCGCCTGCTTGAGCGCACGGCCGACTGTCCCGTTCTGGCCGCGGAATTTCTGCGCCATTTCGCTCATGCGGAGCGACGCCTTGTGGAGATGCCGGTAGATCCAGTCATTGGCGCCGGAAAGCCAGGTTTCGCTGTAGCCCTTATAGCCCCAACTTGAAAAGCATGGCGTGGAGACCTGATTCACAGGGTATTCCTTGAAATAATCGGAAGGCGCGATCAGCCGGTAAGTCTTCTGATCAAAAGCGGACTTGCGCACGAAAAAGTTCAGAAACTCCGGACCTTCATACCACCAGTGTCCGTAAAGCTCGGCATCGTAAGGTGCCACGATGAGAGGTTTGCGGCCCATAAAATCATGCAGATATTCGACCTGTTTTTCGCGGTTGAACATGAAATTCGAAGCGTGGCTTGCGGCTTTATGCA
>CAISGE010000030.1 GCA_903884815.1 Candidatus Omnitrophota bacterium
CGGAACCTTCGCAGATGAGCAGGCGGCCAAAGATGATGTTGCTCGAGCTTATGCAGGGCAGAATCTTCCTCCTTATTAAATAAAAAAGGACATGACCATGAATTCAAATGCAAAGAGTCGAAAGGTGTTACTGCTCGGCATTCTCGTCCTGCTTTGCGCGGGCGTTATTGCAAGCCACTGTTACAAAGTTTTGCCAGGCACTCAGGCGAAAGGAGCTTTTACGCTTTATAAAAGTATCAATCCTGTCTTAAACTTCAGCTTTGAATATCCTATTGTTGGATGGACTTCCGAGGAATCCCAAGGGACCTCTCAGAAATATGATGCAGTTCAAATCCTGGGCCCCAAGGACGCTAAAGCGGAGTACGGCGTTTATATTTCCGTCGGGGTGAGAACTCTCACGCCAGAGCAGCTTAAGATGGATTCCCTGGATGTGTTTTTGGAAGAGACAAATAGGTTTAAAGGTTTCAAGATTCTCGAGAGAAAAATGACCCGGATTCAAGGCCAAGATTGTCCGACCGCAACGTTCGAACACTTTTTAAGGCTTCCCCTTTGGAAGAAAAACGCAAAAGATGTATTGGTTAAAAAGACCATCGTTTTGCTCACACAGGGTGACCGTTCTTATCGGATCACGTGCGCCGGTACGGCAGAACAATACAATCAATTCTCGCCTGTGTTTGAAAGAGCTCTTAAAACGTTCAAGCTTACAAGTTAGTAGCTTTTTTGAGGCGGCCGGGTTTCTCCAGGCGCTCCTGAGATTCTGAGAACTAAGAAAGTGTTAAGGTTTGCGTTGGAAGAACCACTTGAAGTTCCCGGCCTTTTCCCGCATCATAGGAACTCGCAAGTCCCAGAAAAATACGACATTTCTCCCATAAGGCATTCATGGACTATTTAATTTTCGCCAGAAAATTCAGACCGCAGACTTTCGAAGAGATCGTCGGGCAGGAGACCATCACCACGACCCTCCGGAACGCCATTCGCCAGGAGCGCGTTCCGCAGAGCTTTCTTTTTTCCGGTCCTCGTGGTGTGGGGAAGACTTCCACCGCGCGCATTCTCGCCAAGGCCCTCAATTGCAAAGAAGGTCCCACGGAAAAACCCTGCGGCAAATGCGTATCCTGCAAAGAGGTCGAGCAGGGGAATTCCATGGATGTGCTGGAAGTCGATGGCGCGTCAAACCGAGGGATCGAAGAGATACGGACGCTGCGCGAGAATGTGAAGTTCAAGCCCTCGTCGGGCCGCTACAAGATCTACATCATCGACGAAGTACATTCTCTGACCGGGGATGCCTTCAACGCGCTCCTCAAGACCCTCGAAGAACCCCCGGCGCACGTGAAATTCATCTTTGCCACCACCGAATCCCACAAGGTGCCGCTCACGATCCTGTCGCGCTGCCAGAGACTCCAATTTAAAAGGATCTCTGTTCCGGAGGCGGTCGAGAAACTGGAGAAGATCGCCCAGCAGGAAAAACTCAAGTGCGAGAAGAATGTACTTTTCATGATCGCGAAAGCCACCGAAGGCGCGCTCCGCGACGCGGAAAGCCTCCTCGACCAGCTGGCGAGTTTTTCCGAGGGGAAGATCAAGGAAGAGGATGTCCTGACGCTTCTGGGACTCGCGCCGGAAGACATGTATCTGTCCGTATTGACGGCGATCCGCGAGAAAAAAGGCGAGGAGATCTTTGGTCTGGTCAAAAAACTTTATGAGGATGGTGCCGACCTCGCGCAATTCGCCAAAGGGCTTTTCGAGGTGTTCCGCCATCTTTTGATTCTCAAGACAGCGCCGAAGGCCGGAGCCCTGATCGAGGCAAGTCCGGAAATGGTGGCGGCGCTTCAAAAGAAGGCGACCGATTTCTCACAGAGCGAATTACTGCTTGGGCTTTCGATCCTTCAAAATCTGCAGATCCAGTTACGGCGCCCTGTGGCTTCGCCGAAGTTGCTCGCGGAGGTTGCGCTACTCAAGCTTGTTTATCTCGACGGCACCCATTCGGTCGAAGAGCTTCTCAAGAGTGCGGAAGCTTCGTCGAAATCGGCCGTTGCGGTTCCGGTGGCGGAAAAAAAAACGCTAAAACCTGCGGTCCCTTTCCGCGAGGAGGAGAAACCGGTTTTTAAAAAGGAGGCTGGCATGATGCCTTCGGCAGAGAACCGGTCCCAGGAAAACCAGCCCGCCCCGTTGCCTTCGAAAATTGCTTCTTCCGGAGAGCTCACGCTTAATGATGTGGAAAGCGCGTGGCCGCAGGTGATCGAGGCCGTGAAGATGAAGCGCATGTCTTTGAGTCTTTACCTTGCCGAATCCCAACCTGCGGAGGTGGACGGCGCGGTGATCGTGCTGGGGCTCCCCTCAGAATTCCGCTTTCATAAGGAAACGTTGGAGAAAGAACTCAACAAGCAGGTTGTCGAAGAAGCGTTCGCTCAGGTGCTTGGCCGGAAAGTCCGGGTTCAGTGCGTGGTGACCGAGCGAGAGGGAACGACAGGCGAGGCGCCCGGAGGTAAGGCCCCGGTGAGGGATGAGGCGATGCCGGACATTGTCGCGAAGGCCCTTGAGATCTTCGATGGTTCCAAGGTCATTCGTAAAGACTAGTTTTCCGCAGCCCCTAAAATCCTTATAACGATTTACGAACGAGCCGCCAACCATTTCAACCTCGTAGCTTGAAATGGTTCGGTTGGCGAGGAAATTATGAAAGCCTATTCCGAGATCATGACAAAGCTGGTGGAGGCCTTTTCCCGGTTGCCGGGGATCGGCAAGCGGTCCGCTGAGCGCATGGTCTTTTATCTCCTGAAAACGGAAACAGACGAGGCCGTAACGCTTGGCGAATTGATCAAGCAGCTCCGCGAAAAAGTCGTTTTTTGCAGTGTTTGTCACAATTTTTCGGATCAAAAGCTCTGCCACATTTGTTCCGACCCGGGCCGGGACCAGGGACTGATCTGTGTGGTTGAAGATCCCAAAGATGTCGGGGCGATCGAAAAGACCGGAGGGCATCCCGGGGTTTATCATGTTCTTCTTGGCGCGCTGTCGCCTCTGGACGGTATCGGTCCGGATCAGATCTGTATCCAGGACCTTCTGGAAAGGGTGAAGCAAAAGAAGATCCGGGAGATCATTCTCGCCACCAATCCCAACACGGAAGGTGATACCACCGCCCTTTATCTCGCCAAGGTGCTTGCCCCTTTCAAAGTGAAAGTGACGCGTCTCGCGCGCGGCATCCCCGTCGGCAGTCACATTGAGTACACGGACCAGGCCACGCTTTCCCGCGCCATGTCCGGAAGGCATCTTGTATGATCGCTTCGTTTAAAGGCATTACAGCGCTCGTGACCGGCGCCTCTTCCGGGATCGGCAAAGCGCTGGCGCGCGAATTGGCCGGGCAGGGAGCCCATCTGATCCTTGTTTCACGTAATGTCCAGCGACTCGAGCAGGAGGCCGAAGATCTCAAGATCCGTTTCGGGGTGAAGGTCGATGTTTTTCCAGCCGACCTCAGTCTTCCGGATAATTGTCAGAAGCTTTTTGAATTTACGGCAAGTAATCGTCTGGTTGTGGACGTTCTTGTCAATAACGCCGGACTCGCGCACTACGGTCCTTTTGAGGAAACAAGTTTTGAAAAGACAAGCGCCATGCTGGATCTGAACATTCACGCGCTCACGCATCTCACGCGGCTTTTTCTTCCGGGGATGCTTGAGAGGAAATCGGGAGGGATCCTGAACGTGGCTTCCACCGCGGGATTTCAGCCTATTCCACGGCTCAATGTTTACGCAGCGACCAAGGCCTTCGTGCTCAACTTTTCCGAGGCTTTGTGGGCCGAATGCAAAGACCTCGGTGTTCGCGTGTTCTGTCTTTGCCCCGGGAACACGCTGACGCGCTTTCACCAATCGGCCGGGATCGACCGGCAGCGCATGTTCTTCAGCGCGTCGGCCCTCGATGTCGCGCGTTTTGCGCTCCGGAAATTCCTGAAGACGAGCCAACCCTCCGGGATCTATGGCTTTTGGAACAAGATGATGATTTACACGGAGCGGCTTGCGCCGAGGCGGGCGGTTGTGTTCTTTACGAATCTTATGTATCGACCTGGCGCAAAGCGCAAAGAGTCCAGCGCAAAGTAAGTCCTGCTTTGAGCTTTGTCCTTTGCGCACTATTTGAAAAGTTGCGCACTCTTCATTCCTTCGCTAGAATGACCGCCGTTTCAGAAGTCAAACATGCGGGCATAGCATAATGGTAATGTCCTAGCCTTCCAAGCTAGTCATGCGGGTTCGATTCCCGCTGCCCGCTATGAACCACGTAGGGTTCATAGCTTCTCTGAACCCGAAGTGGTTCGTTGATGGCTTTCGGGAATCGAAGGGAGTCATGCTGACAAACATGACTAGATGTCATGTTTGTGGGACGGGTGGCCGACCCGAAACGAAGTGAAGGGCGCCGATTCCCGCTGCCCGCTATGAACCACGTAGCGGTTCATAGCAGCCCCGAACCCGATGCGGTTCAGGGCGCTCCTAATCGGAAACTTTTTTCCATGGATCGTCTCAAAAAATTTCTGTTTTTCCTCGAATACGCCGGGTTCCGACTTCTGGCGTTCCTCTTACGTCTTATCCCTCTCAAGACCAGCTACGCGATCGCAGATGGTTTCGGCGTCTTTGCGGTCCGGGTGCTTGGCATCCGGCGCGAGACGATGCTGAAAAATCTCCGGTTGGCGTTCGGAGAAGGCAAGAGCGAAGAGGAACTTCTTCGGATCGCCGAACAGTCCGTGGGCAGTCTCGGCAAACTTGTGTTCGAGTTTATCCGTACACCGGAGGCTTCAGCGTACCCCGAACGTTACATAGAATCTCCGGATGTGACCCCGCTCCAGGAGGCGGTTTCAAAAAAAGGCGGCTATATCGCGGTGATCTCGCATTTCGGGAACTGGGAATGGCTTGCGATCCCGGTTAAAAAATACGGGATGCACGTCCACGCCGTGGGACGCCCTCTGAAAAATCCTTTTCTTTACCGGTATGTCCGTGAGATGCGTGAGGCCGCGAATCTGACCAACATCGAAAAGTCGGGAGCAGTGCGTTCCTCCATCGAAGTTTTGAGACAGCGCGGGATCCTGGCCGTCCTGATCGATCAACATGAAAGCCGCGGATCCGTATGGGTGGATTTTTTTGGACGGAAGGCCGCGACAAGCACGCTTCCCGCGATGCTGGCTCTGAAATATGATTATCCCGTTGTACCGGCTTTTTTTTATCGCAATGAAAACGGCCACTCCCGTATGCAGTATGGTCCTCTCTTTCCCCTGATCCGGACCGGAGATCTCCAGGCCGATCTTTTGGCCAATACCCAGCAGTATGTCGCGAAGATCGAAGAAGAGATCCGGAAGCGCCCCGGTGACTGGCTCTGGGCCCACCGCAGGTGGCGCACTCCGCCTAATCAAAAATAGCCTTTCAAGACACCTCAAAGTTGCCGCAAATCATTTCATGGAAATGATTTAAGGGCGATGCGGTCCTTTCGATTTCTGCCACGGCTGAATACGGCGGAGCCGAGTCTCTCATTGACTTTTGGAGTATCCTCTATATAATAAGCCCATCAATTTTAGTAATGCGAAGAAGTGGGCGCGTAAACCCACTTCTTTTTTTTCTCCAGAAACGAAGGGATCAGAGACAAAATGTCACAGGATATTTTGGCGTCACTGGAATATATCGAGAAAGAAAAAGGGATCACCAAAGAGGTGCTCCTGGACGCGCTCCGTCACGCCCTGATCTCCGCCTGTCGCAAGGGATCTCCTGAAAAAGGGGATGCCTTTGATGTCCAGATCGACCCGAAGACTTTCCGCATCACCATGTTCCTCGACGGCAAGGAGATCAACGATCCACGTTTTGGGCGCATTGCCGCGCAGACCGCCAAACAAGTCATTATCCAGAAGATCCGTGAAGCCGAACGCGATTCCATTTTTAATGAATACAGTCACAAGCAGGGGGATATTGTTTCCGGAAGCGTTCACCGGGTCGAGGCCAAGGCGATCATTGTGGATTTCGGAAAGACCGAGGGGATCCTGCCGGCGCGTGAACAATCGCCGCTCGACAGTTTCCGCCAGGGGAATGTGGTTCGTGCTTATGTCATGGAAGTGAAAAGGACCTCCAAGGGTCCCGAGGTTATTTTGTCACGGACGCATCCGGATCTCGTTACACAATTTTTTGAAATGGAAGTTCCTGAGATCCACGATGGCTTGGTCAACGTTAAGGGAGTCGCGCGCGAAGCCGGGTCCCGCACCAAGATCGCCGTGGCCTCGACCGATGAGAAAATCGATTGCGTCGGGTCCTGCGTCGGGGTTCGCGGCCAGCGCGTCAAAAGCATCGTGCGCGAACTCGGCGGCGAAAAGATCGATATTATCCGTTACAGTGATGATGTGGAAACCTATATCAAGAATGCCATGGCCCCGGCGGAGCTCAAGTCGATCAAGCTGAATCCGGACCGGCAAAGCGCCGAGATCCTGGTGGAGGATGATCAGTTGTCTCTGGCGATCGGAAAAAAAGGGCAGAATGTGCGGCTTGCCTCCAAGTTGATCGGATGGGAGCTTGATGTGCGGAGTGCGTTCCAGAAGATCCCTCTTAGCGCCTTGGACGGCGTCGGCGAAAAGACGGAAGAGATCTTGAAAGAGGCGGGCATACGCGGAATCCGGGAACTTTTGAAGAAAACGGTGGAAGAGCTTTCCGAGATGCCGGGCATCGGTCTCAAGACCGCCGAAAGGATCCTGGCTTCGGCCAAGGAGGCCGCTTCAGGCAAAGGGTTGGTGTTCAAGGCTGTTGAAAAAGAAGTTACCCCGGAAGTCACAGGCGAAGAACCGGAAGCTGAAGCAACGGGCGATGGAGAAAAACAAGCAGAAAAGGGCGAGTAAGATGGTTGAAAAAAAAGAAGATGCCGCTGAGAAAAAAGAGAAAGTCAAAAAGGCGCCTAAAGTACCCGCCGAGAAAAAGACGACGGCCAAGAAAACCGTTGAAAAAGTTGTCAAAGTAAAAGCGGCCAAAGAGATCAAAGAAAAAAAGCCTTCCGCAAAAGCCGCTTCTAAAGCAAAGCAACCTCTCGAAGTCGGGATCGTTCCTGAAGCCATCACTCCCAAAGTTCCTGTTTCCCCTGAATTGAAAAAGCCCGAACTTAAGGCGGCAGAAGCGGTTCCTCCTCAGGCGGTTCTCGCAGCGTCCGTCAAAAAAGAAGAGCCGAGACCTGTTTCTGTGGCCGAGAAGAAGCCCGAGCCGAAGCCGGCGGAGATGAAGGCTCCGGAAGCGCCTAAAGCCAAATCTGCGCCCATGGTGGAGCCGCCGAAGCCAAAGATTGAAGCTCCCGCGCCGCAGCCGGTCAAAGTCGTGATTCCCGAACCTCCCAAAGCGGTGGTTCCTACTCCTCCCGTGAAACCGTCGGTGGAGTTGCGTTTTCCGATCACGGTCGGCGATCTGGCGCAAAAGATGAACCGGAGGATCCCGGAAGTCATCAAGGCACTTATGGGGATCGGTATTTTCGCGAATGTGAATCAACTCTTAAATGAAGAGATCGTTTTCGCGGCGGGAGAAGTCCTCGGGATTGAGATCCGGAAAAAGGCCGACGAAGCCAAGGCGATCATCGAAAGCGGGGGCGTGGAAGATCAAGATGCCACCAAGATGAAGTCGCGGCCGCCGGTCGTGACCATGATGGGGCATGTGGACCACGGCAAAACTTCGCTTCTGGACGCGATCCGGAACACGAGTG
Organism: Candidatus Omnitrophota bacterium; assembly: GCA_903884815.1. Taxonomy (GTDB): domain Bacteria; phylum Omnitrophota; class Omnitrophia; order Omnitrophales; family Aquincolibacteriaceae; genus Aquincolibacterium; species Aquincolibacterium aerophilum. The sequence goes on from CAISGE010000030.1 coordinate 7,684, forward strand.
TGGCTTCCAAGGAAAAAGGTTTTATCACCCAGCATATTGGTGCCTACGGTGTGGATATTCCGGGCAAGGGACATGTGACTTTTCTGGATACCCCGGGCCATGAGGCTTTTACGGCGATGCGCGCCCGCGGAGCGAATGTGACCGATGTGGTGGTGCTCGTGGTCGCGGCCGATGATGGCGTGATGCCGCAAACGATCGAAGCCATTGACCATGCGCGCGAAGCCGGTTGTCCGATCGTGGTGGCCATGAACAAGACCGATCTCCCGAATGCGAATCCTGCGAAGGTGCTGGGCGAACTTCAAAAGATCGGACTGGTGCCTGAAGAGTGGGGCGGCAAAACGATCGTGGTGAAAGTTTCCGCGAAGACCGGCAAGGGGATCGAGGATCTTTTGGGCATGTTGCTTCTCGAGGCCGAGGTGTTGGAGCTGAAGGCGAATCCGGATCGGCTGGCGATGGGCGTTGTAATCGAAAGTCATATTTCCAAGGGCAGCGGTCCCGTGGCAAGCGTGATCGTTCAAAAAGGGACGCTCAAGCTCGGCGATGTTGTGGTGGCTGGGCAGTACACCGGACGTGTTCGTGCGATGAAAAATGACCGCGCCAAAACGGTGAAAGAGGCCGGCCCCGCATATGCGGTGGAGATCAGCGGTTTGAACGGCGTTCCCGATGCCGGAGAAACGGTTTATGCCGTCGAGGATGAAAAGACCGCCAAGAAGATCACGGAGCAAAAGATCCTGGAGCTTCGTGAGAGGCAGATGCGCGGGACCCCGAAACATATGTCGCTCGAGAGTCTTTACAATAAGATCTCGGAAGGTAATTTCAAGGAACTCAAGATCATTCTCAAGGCGGACGTGCAAGGCTCGATCGAAGCGCTCACGCAGTCACTGGATAAGATCAGCTCTGAAAAATGCAGGCTTCAGGTGATCCACGGGATCGTGGGCGGCATCAATGAGTCCGACGTCATGCTCGCCGCCGCATCGGACGCGATCATCATCGGTTTTCACGTGAAGGCCGATCCGAAGGCGACGATTCTTGCGGAAAAAGAGGGCGTGGACATCCATTTTTACAGCATTATTTATGATGCGGTTGAGAAGATCCGCAAGGCGATGGAAGGCATTCTCGAGCCGGACCTCAAAGAAGTGGTTGAAGGTAAGACCAAGGTTCGCCAGATCTTCAAGTCCTCCCGAGTCGGCAATATCGGTGGCGCGATCGTCGTCAAGGGACGCATCTCGCGTCAGCATCATGTGAGGCTCGTGCGCGACAATGTCGTCATCTTCGACGGGAAGCTTTCCTCCCTCAAGCGCTTTAAAGATGACGTCAAGGAAGTCGCCGAAGGATATGAATGCGGCGTGGCTCTGGAAGGCTTCAATGACCTTCGCGAGAACGACGTGCTGGAGTCTTACCGCATCGATAAGACGGCCGCGAAATTATAATATCACGGAGGCGTTACTGATGGAGAAAGCCGGGAGATTATTCTGGCGCTTTCAGTAACGCCTTTTTAATTCCATCCTTGGCCTTGATTTTCTAACGGGCGACAGGGATGATCCCAATTTCCTCTTGTCGGAGGAAATTGATAAGAGTTGGGACCAGGAGGTTACTTATGCAGGGAAAACGAACCGACCGCGTGGCATCGCTGCTTCAAATGGAGCTGAGCAGTCTAATTTTGGAAAGGGTCAAAGACCCGCGCCTGGGTTTTGTGACGGTGATGAACGTGAAGATCACGGCGGATCTCAAGTCCGCGGTGGTATTCGTGAGCATCATGGGAGATCAAAAGAAAAAAGATGAGTCGCTGCAAGTCCTGAAGCGGGCGGCCGGATTTCTCCAGCACGAGGTGGGCCTGGCGATCAAAATGCGCTTCACGCCCAAGCTCCAGTTCGAGCTCGATGATTCTCTCGACAAGGATTTTGAGATCGGTCAGGTCATCCGCAAGATCGAGGAAAAGGACAAGCCCCATCCTCTCTCTGAAGATTTAAAGGATGATGCGGCAAGCCCAGAGATTCAGAGCGAAGATGACTCCTGAAGAAATAATCCCAAGCGCGACCCCCGCGCGGTCCTTTGCCCCCTCGCGACCAGCTTCCAGTTTGAATGTGGGACTTTTGGACGGTGTGCTGTTGGTTGATAAACCCGAGAACTGGACCTCCCACGATGTGGTCGCTTTTGTCAGGCGTCGCTTCGGGATCAAAAAGGTCGGGCACGCGGGGACGCTCGATCCTCTTGCCACCGGCCTCCTGGTGCTTCTTCTCGGGCGGGGAACCAAAAGTTCGATGGAGCTCAGCGGTTGCGACAAGGAATATTTCGGCGCCATGGAGCTTGGCGTGCAAACCGATTCGCATGATCGCCATGGCAAGGTGACCGCCGAAGCGCCCTGGGAACACATCACGCTTGAAATGTTGCGCGCCAAAGCCGCCGCGGAATTTACCGGACCCATTGTTCAGGTGCCGCCGATGGTCTCGGCCCTCAAGCATGAAGGCCAGCGACTTTACAAACTCGCGCGCCAGGGCAAGATCGTGGAGCGGGACGGCCGGCCGGTTACGGTGCGTGAATTCCGGCTCGAGAAAAAAGACGGAAAGTTCGTGGAATTCTTCTCGTATGTTTCCAAGGGGACTTATGTGCGGACACTCGTGAATGATCTCGGCGAGTCCCTGGGGTGTTACGCGACCCTCGCGCGTCTGCGTCGTCTCCGGAGCGGGGATTTCAGGATCGAGAACAGTGTGACGATCGAAGACCTGAAAACTTTTACCCCAGCCCAGCTTCGTGAAAAAGTCCTTCCTTTGAGCGTGATTAAATCCCATGCAGATCATTCCGGATCTTCAAAAATATAAGGCCCGTTCGTCCCGGCCCATTATTCTCGCGCTCGGGAATTTCGACGGATTTCATCTGGGCCATCAGAAGCTCCTGCAGTATGTCGCAGACCAGGCCCGGCGCCGCGGTGCCCTTTCCGCCGTCCTAACCTTTCCGCAGCACCCCCACAGCATTCTTCATCCCGACCGAAAGCCTATGATGCTGATGAGCGTCGAACAGAAACTTTTTTATCTGGCCCAAGCCGGAATGGATCTTTGTTTTCTTCCGGCCTTCACGCGGGCATTCTCGCAAATGACGCCCCAGGATTTTGTGGAGAAGTTCCTCGTCAAAAAACTTCATGTGCTCGAGGTTTGTATGGGATACGATGCCCATTTTGGCCGCGGAAGAAAAGGGGATACTGTCTTAATGGACAAGCTCGCGAAAAAACACGGATTCCTTTTCAGGCAAATGAAGCCCGTGATGAGTGGTGGCAAGGCCGTTTCAAGTACCCGGGTCCGTGAACTTCTGATAAAGGGGGAGGTCGAAAAAGCCGGGAAATGTCTCGGCCGGCCTTTTAGTGTGTTCGGCAAGGTGGTCCACGGGAAAGGTCATGGCGCGCGCCTCGGTTTTCCGACAGCGAACCTCGAGGTTCAGTCCGAGGTCCTGTTGCCATTGGGCGTTTATGTGGCAGCCGCGAGGTTTTTATCTCGCGGGGCGCGTGGAACGGGCAACGGGCAACGAAACAGCCTTGAGTTGCTACGTTTGCCGTTTGCCGTTTGCCGTTCCCCGGGTCCATGGCTTCCCGGCACTATGAATTTCGGGAAAAGGCCGACCTATCCCAAAAAAGAAACGCCGCGGCCGATCCTAGAACTGCATCTTCTGGATTTTAAGGGGCAGGTCTATGGGGCAATGATGGAAGTCGCCCTTCACCACTTTGTCCGTCCCGAGCAAAAATTCCCCTCGGAGGTCGCTTTGCGGGCACGGATCTCCCAGGACGTAAAAACAGCTCGCTCATACCACGACCTTATTGGATTTAAAGGAAAAGATTGATATGCCTGATAAAAAGACATTGCGGATGATTTTTCGGGAGACGCATTTCTGGAAATTTGTTGCATGGTGCTTTGGCCCCGTCGTGGTGCCGCTCGTAAACTTAGCAGCTATGCTCTGGATCGGTTTAGCTCTGAACCTCATGATTTCCTTTAGTGTCCCCAAAGGTAGCGATTTGTCTTTTTCCAAGCTATGGTCCGTCAGCCGTATCTCTGAGGCATTCCTCATGGCCTTGCTGCCCGTTTTCCTCTTTTATCTGCTGACCGTTTGTTATCGTCTTTATCTCCGGGCCTCGGCGTGGCTGATGAAGGGGTTGATCGTTTATGGTTTTTGGATTATTGAAATTTTTTCAGTGGGGTACTTCGTATTGCTAGCGATAGGAGGCACTTCGATGGCGTCCGCCGAGGGCGTGGCTTCACGCGGGGCTCTCTACGGGGGAGCTGTATTCTACTCGATTCTTCCGATAGTCTGGAGCCAGCTCTTCGTGATCCCTTGGGTTTGTTTTTCCATTTGGATCATGAAAAGAGGGGAGAAAAAAGAGACGGATGTTTAAAAAAATCCTTAAGATTGCGACTTGCGGGCTTTCAATTCTAATCGTTGTATCTTCGTTTGCGCGACTTCCCGAAAAGGATAGCAAGGACAAGGATGCCCTCCTGCGGCGCAATTATCTTTTGAGCGCGCTGGATGCCCGGAAAACCTTCTTTCGCAGCGAGGATATTCAATTCGCGGGCGAGTGGACACTTGTCACCTATTCGATGGCCACCTTCGCGCTGACGAACCTCTGCATGAAGCACCCCGAACTTGTGGAAGAGTCCGCAAAGGCCATTGCCTCATGGATCGAGATCTGTCTGGGACCCGACGTCAGGCGGTTCGATGAAAGGGAGTGGCATGAGAATCCTTTGGATGCGGTCGTGCTGCGCGGGGACGAGGGGCATATTGGCTACTACGGTCACGTCAATCTCATGCTGGGCTGTTACGCGTTGCTGGTACGGGATAGCCGCTTCAGAGAGTTGCACGAGCAAATGAGCGAAGCGATCGCGCGCCGCATGCGACGGTACCCGCACCGGCATGTGGAAACGTATCCGGGTCAAAATTATCCTCCGGACAACACGGTGTCGGTAGCTTCCTTGAGCATCGCGGGGAAGGTGCTCGGAGAGTCTTACTCCGGACTTATTCAGGAATGGATCACGAAAACAAAGAAGCTGGCCCAAACCTCTTCGGGATTGGTGCCGTTCAGGATCGATACGTTCACCGGGAAACCGGTTCAGTTTGCCCGCGGCTCCAATAACGGGTGGAATTCTTTTTTCCTTCCGTTGATCGATCCGGTTTTTGCCCGCGAGCAGTTCTTTTTGTTGAAAAAGCTTTACGGAAAAGAAGCCCTTGGATTTGGAGTTGTGAAGGAATTTCCCTCCGGCCACTGGTTTACCATGGATTGTGATACGGGGCCTGTGATCTTCGGGCTCGGCGCGACCGCAAGCGCTTTCTCGATCGCCGGGGCCGAACGTTTCGGCGATGATGTTTTTCGAACCCAGTTGCTGAGATCTTTCGAACTTCTGGCGACGACGATCACGCAGGGTTCCCGGCGAAGATATGCCGTGACCCCGGTGCTTGGTGACGCGATCCTGCTCGCGATGAAAACGGCATGCCCCTGGCAGCCTTTGTGGAAAAAATGAATATCCTTGAGCGATTCAAAAAACTTTCGAAACCCGTCCGGTTCAGTCTCCGGGTCTCCCTTTTTTATTTTGTCCTCCTGCTGATCGTCCATGCCCCTTTCTGGTTTAGCAAGGGCGTTGACCCCAGCCATCCATTGTCCCTGCTTTTGGCGGGTTTTTTTATCGCGTACCGTCTCTTTTTTGTGATCGTGGTCCCTTGTGTGATCGTTTCATGGCTTTGGGACAGGGTCGGCCGTATTCGTGGGGTTCGAAAGGATTCTTAGGGCTCCTGACGGGTTTGCTGGCCCGCTCAGGAAGGCCATTCAATAAAATCTGGACAAGGAAGGGGATGCTGGAGTATACTCCAACACTTCACAGGATAAAAAAAACGATGTAACTCAAACAAAGACGAGGAGTTAAGACAAAAAATGGCATTAGTCAAGACGAAGAAAAAAGAAATCATTACCAAATACAAGATCACGAAGACCGATACTGGGTCCGACGAAGTCCAGATCGCCCTCCTGACCGAGCGCATCAATGGTCTCTCCGAGCATTTTGGAAAAAATGTCAAGGATCACCACTCGCGCTACGGGCTTATCAAGATGGTCAGCCGCCGCAAAAGGCTTCTGAAGCATCTGAACAGCGAGTCCCCTGAAAAGTACCAGAAGATCATCGCAGCCCTTGATCTGAGGAAGTAATATCCTCGCTCCGGCCGGTCTTTATCCTTCAGTGTTTCAACCTCACAATCGAAAGGTGTAGCCACCATGTCAAATATGCAAAAAGTCTCAAGTCAGATCGGGGGACGTGAAGTCTCTCTGGAAACCGGACGCATGGCCAAGCAGGCCCACGGCGCCGTGATCATTCAATGCGGCGGGACTGTGATCATGGCGGCGGTCGTTGCCGCAGCGGATAAGAAAGAGATCCGTGATTTCTTCCCGCTTACCGTGGATTATCGCGAGCGCACCTACGCCGCTGGCAAGATTCCGGGGGGCTTTTTCAAGCGTGAAGGGCGTCCTTCCGAGAAGGAGATCCTGACCTCGCGCCTGATCGACCGTCCGATACGTCCGCTCTTCCCTGAAGATTATCTGAATGAAGTGCAGGTCTCCGTGACGGTGCTTTCCGTCGACGGCGAGAACATGACCGAGATCTTCGCGATGAACGCGACTTCGGCGGCGCTCATGATCTCCGACATTCCTTACACGACCCCACTTGGCGCTGCACGCGTCGGGCTCGTGGACGGGCAATTTATTGTGAACCCCACGCATGAAGAGCTTGAGAAGAGCGCTCTCGATCTTGTGGTTGCCGGAACGCTGGAAAAGATCGTCATGATCGAAGCCGGAGCCAAAGAGATTTCTGAAGAACAAATGCTCGAGGCACTCAAGGTCGGACACGAAGCCGTCAAGCAGGCCGTGCAGTTGCAGCTCGAACTTGTGAAAAAGGCCGGCAAGACCAAGCAGGCCGTGAAGCCTTTGGAATTCCCCTCGGGCATGGAAGACAAGATCAAGGCTGCTATCGGCGGTGAGTTCGAGAAACTGTTCTCCCAGCCGACCAAAGAAGCCCAGGAAGCGTTCCTCAAGAGCCTTTATGAAAAGGCCCTTTCCGTGTGTGATACTAAAGCGGAAGGTTTTTCCGAAGCGCTCGCGAAGATCGCGTTCGCTCGCATCGAACATGAAAAGATCCGCGACTTTGTGCTTTCGACCGGCAAACGTCCGGACGGACGCGGCGAACGGGATATTCGCAAGATCACCTGCGAGATCGGCATCCTGCCGAGAACGCACGGTTCTTCGCTTTTCACGCGCGGTCAGACCCAGAGCTTGAGCGTGATGACGCTCGGCACGGGCGACGACGAACAGAGGGTCGATTCTTTGGAAAAAGAGACCTTCAAGCGTTTCATGCTTCATTATAACTTCCCGCACTACAGCGTGGGCGAGGTCGGGCCGAACCGTGGAACGGGACGTCGTGAGATCGGTCATGGGGCGCTTGCTTCACGCGCACTCGAACCCATTCTCCCGTCGCAGGAAGATTTTCCGTACACCATCCGTCTCGTTTCCGAGATCATGGAATCGAACGGGTCAAGCTCCATGGCCACGGTATGCGGCGGCACGCTGGCATTGATGGACGCCGGCGTTCCGATCAAGGCACCGGTAGCGGGCATCGCGATCGGGCTTGTGACGGACAAGAATCGCTGGAAGGTTCTGACGGATATCGCCGGGATCGAAGACCATTTGGGTGATATGGATTTTAAGGCCGCGGGGACTCGCGAGGGGCTCACGGCGCTTCAAATGGACATGAAGATCGATGGTATCACGGAAGCGCAGCTCAAAGAAGCGTTTGATCAGGGCAAGCAGGCGCGTTTCAAGATCCTCGATCTTATCGCCGAATGCATCAAAGTACCGAAAGAACTCTCAGAATTCGCGCCGCGCATCACGACCCTCAGGATCGACCCTGAAAAGATCGGCATGCTGATCGGCCCCGGAGGCAAAAATATCCGTAAGATCGTTGAAGAGACCGGCGCCAAGATCGACATCGAAGATGACGGTCGCGTCTTTATCGCTGCGGTGAGTGAAGAATCTTCCGCTGCCGCGATCGCGCGCGTTCAGGCGGTGACCGAAGACGCCGAGATCGGCAAGATCTACGACAGCACGGTCCAGAAGCTCATGGTGTTCGGCGCGTTCTGTGAAGTGCTGCCGGGCAAGGACGGGCTTTGCCACGTTTCCGAGATCACGGAAGGTTTCGTGAAAAGCGCCGGGGATTATCTCCGCGTCGGGGACAAGGTCAAGGTCAAGGTCCTGAGCATCGATGAACGGGGCAAGATCAGCCTGAGCATCAAGCAGGCGATGACCGAACCTCTTCCGATCCTTCCCGAAGATCAGCGCACGGTTGTGGAAGCCGCTCCGCCGAGACGTGATCGTGATGATCGCGGCGGCCGGGGCCGTCCCCGTCGTTAAGTTCAGTTAACAGATAGGGGACAGTCCCTCAAAGCTTTATGGGGGCTGTCCCCTTTTCTTTTTTAAGATTGGATTTATGAAAGAAATAAAACTCGAAGTCAAAACCTTACCCCACTTTGAAGGTTTACCGCTGCCTCAGTATCAGACGGAAGGCGCGAGCGGCATCGATCTTCTTGCCGCCTGCCAGGCACCCGTTACGCTGCAGCCGGGAGATCGAGCGCTTGTTCCGACCGGCATTATTATTGCCCTCGAGCCTGGGTTTGAAGCTCAGATCCGTCCCCGAAGCGGTCTTGCGATTAAGCACGGTATCACGCTTCTCAACACCCCCGGAACGATCGACGCGGATTATCGCGGGGAGATCCAGGTCATTTTGATCAATCACGCGAAGGAAGCTTTCGTCGTGACGCGCGGCATGCGCATCGCCCAAATGGTGATCGCCGAGGTGGTTAAGGCAAAGCTAGAGGTAGTCGATAATCTTGACGGAACGCGCCGGGGTGCTGGCGGTTTCGGCCATACCGGCCACTGATCAAGCACCTGTCGCATTAAAAATCTTAAGCAGGATCTTCCGGCTTCATTCCTATGAAAAAAGAAAGAATTAACGAGATTTCGGGCGTTTTTTTCCTCCTGCTGGGACTCTTCACCTTGGCGAGTCTTTTATTCTATCACCCGGAAGATATCGCTTTTTATTCCTCTCATCCCAATTTTCCCGCCGCCAATTATGCGGGTATTTCCGGGGCCTATCTCGCGTTCGGACTCTTCTTTGCGTTTGGCGTGAGCGCCTTCGTGATTCCTTTCGTCTTCCTTCTCTGGGCCGAATGTTTTTTCCACCAGAATGTTCCCGAGCGAAAGTTTTTCAAATTCCTGGGACTCGCGGCCGCCCTTCTATCAAGTGCGACGCTTGTCGGGATCACCGTGAGTCTTGAGCAGCGATTCGTGAGCGGTGGCGCGTTAGGCTACGTGGTTGGAAACTATCTTCTTCGCTATGTTGGCAAGCTTGGAAGCTATATCCTCGTCGGAGGCGTGCTTCTCCTGTCGCTTCTTTTGGCCACAGATTTTCTCCTTTACCCACTGTTTCGTGCGATCCTTGGAAAATGTCAGGCGGTCTTCGGAGTATTTACGGGTCTTTTCAAGCGCGCGCCCAAGAAGAATGGGAATGACATCGCCGCTCTTAAGAAGGAGCAGGAAAAGCAGCTCAAAGAACTCCGTCTGAAAGAAAAGGCTGCTCTCGAAAAGGAAAAGGCTCAAGAGAAGGAAAAAGAAAAACCCCAGCCACGGATTCCCGATATGCCCCTCAAGATCAAGACCTACCAGCCCACCGCGGGGATGGGGGAGGATAAGACCAAGACCGAAAAGAAAGCTAAGGAAGAGCCCCGGGACCTTGTTAAAAAGCCTGCCGCGCCGCTTATGGTACAAAAAGGTGAGGCCTCGGAGAAAGATAAGGCCGGTGAAGGGGCCACCGGTGAATCTGATTTTAAGGGGGTGATCGGGTCCCAGATCAAGGCTGACGCCAATTATCAATTCCCTTCTGTGGATCTTTTAAAGAGACCGAAGGAGGATGTGACGGGAGCCGGTGACGATCTTGCGGCCAATTCCCAAGCCATTGAAGCTACTCTCGCTGAATTTCAGATCGAAGTGAAAGTGGTCGAGGTGGAACAGGGTCCGAAGATCACGCTTTATGAGATCCTTCCAGCGCCGGGCGTTCGTGCCAATTCGATCGCAGCCTACGAAGATGATATCGCGATGGCGCTTAAGGCGACAAGCATTCGGATGATCATTCCGATCCCGGGCAAGCAAACGATCGGGATCGAAGTGCCCAATACTTTTTCGCGGCCGATCCTGGTGCGCGAGATGATCGAAAACCCCGATTTCCGCTCCCAAAAATGTATGCTTCCTCTGGTCCTGGGCAAAGACACCAGCGGCCGCCCGATGATCCCGGACCTTGCCTCTATGCCGCACATTTTGATCGCAGGGACGACGGGAAGCGGAAAGACGGTTTGTATTAATTCCATTATCACGGGCTTTCTCTATCATTGCACGCCATCGCAGCTGAAGCTGGTGATGATCGACCCAAAGATGGTGGAGCTTGCCGTCTACAACAAGATCCCTCACATGCTTTCGCCGGTCGTGACGGACGTGCGCAAGGCCGCGAACACCCTTAACTGGGTTGTCATGGAAATGGAAAAGCGGTACAAACTTTTTTCGACGGTCGGCGTGAGAAATATCGTGGGGTTCAACACGCGGGAAATTTCCGAAGCAGGCGCCGAGCAGGTGGAGGCGGCCGGAGAATCCGAGAATGTGATTCCCGTTTCAATCCCTTATATTGTGGTCATTATTGACGAGCTCGCGGATCTCATGCTCGTGGCTCAGGACAAGGTCGAAACGGCCATCACGCGCCTCGCGGCGCTCTCCCGAGCGGTCGGTATCCACTTGATCCTGGCCACCCAGCGTCCCTCCGTGGATGTGATCACCGGCGTTATCAAAGCAAATTTTCCCGCTCGTGTCGGTTTTAAAGTAGCTTCGGTCGTGGATTCCCGGACCATCCTGGACGCGAAGGGCGCGGAAAAATTGCTGGGTCGCGGGGACATGCTGTTCATTCAACCTGGAAGCGACAACATGATTCGGGGACAGGCGCCGCTTATCATTGATGAGGAAATCAATAAGGTGGTGGCCTTTGTGGCTAGCCAGGCAAAACCCGAATTTCATTCCGAGATCCAGGCCGCGCAGAACGGTGTCACAGCGGGAGCTTCAGGCGAAAAAGACGAGATCTACGAAGAAGCCAAGCGTATCGTGCTCACGACGCGTAAAGCATCCACGTCTTACCTGCAGCGCAGGCTGAGCCTCGGCTATGCCCGAGCCGCGCGTGTGGTCGACCAGCTGGAGGCCAATGGTGTGATCGGTCCTTCGGACGGCGCCAAGCCTCGCGATATTCTTCTCCCCAATCCCAATGGGGATTACTCGGAAGCCACCCCTGTCGAAGACGAGTCGGACGTCGAAGATAACGTTTAAAACAACTGGGACGGATTTTCATTCTTGCTGTTCCGATTCCCCCTGGGGCAAGACCCTATGAGCATCAAACCTTTCGATCACGATCTGTCGGCTCTCAAAGGCCATAAGGTTCTTCTCCACTGCTGCTGTGCCCCGTGCTCGTGCTCCATCCTCGAGAGGATGAAACAAAGCGGCATTCAAACGACAGTCTATTTCTACAATCCTAATATTTATCCCCGGGAGGAATACGAACACCGCAAGAAGGAAGTGCTTCGCTATGTCCTGGAAATGAAGATACCTTTTGTCGACGCGGATCATGAGCTCGATCAATGGTTTGACGCTGTCGAGGGCCACGAGGAGGACGCGGAACGTGGGGAGCGCTGCAGTCTCTGTTTTGAGATGCGTTTGGGTAAGTCAGCGGCCTACGCGGCAGAGAATGGTTTTAAAGTCTTTGCGACAAGCCTCGGCATTTCGCGGTGGAAGGATCTCGAGCAAGTAAACCGGGCGGGTGAGAAAGCGGCGTCAGATTATCCGGGTGTGGTTTATTGGGCCCAGAACTGGCGACTTCAGGGGGGGCAAGAACAAATGGACCGCATCATCCGAGAGCAGAATTTCTACCGTCAGCCATATTGCGGTTGTTTTTATTCCCTGCGTGATTTTCTCAAGCACCGCCGGAATCGCCAAGATCCGGGCTAGTTCGGAGCCGCTTACTTTCCGAAAGCGACGTCGAGGAACATCATGAGGGCGAACCCCACCATCGTGCCCATGGTCGCAAGATCCCCGTTCCCGCCTTGTTGAGATTCCGGGATCACTTCCTCTACCACGACAAAGATCATCGCTCCGGCGGCAAAAGCAAGCGCGTAGGGAAGCAGCGGCTGCACCAGCATGACGATCGCGGCACCGAAAACTGCAGCGATGGGTTCCACAACGCCAGAGAGCAGACCATACCAGAAGCTTTTCCCCTTCGTAAAACCGTCTCGGTGAAGCGGGAAAGAGACCGCGAGGCCCTCCGGAAAGTTCTGTATCCCGATGCCGATGGCAAGCGCGATCGCGCTCACAAGCGGCATGGTGTGGGGGTTCATCGCGGCGGACCCGAAGGCGACACCGACAGCCAGGCCTTCGGGGATATTGTGGATCGTGAGGGCCATCACCAGGAGCGTGCACTTAGGCCAGGGGGTTTTGATCCCCTCGGCTTTTTCCACCGGGAGAAGGGGATGAAGATGCGGCAAAATGTTGTCCAACCCGCGAAAGAACACGGCGCCGAGGAGGAATCCGGAAAGAGCCGGAAGCCACGGGATCATACCCTGTTCCGTCGCCATCTTGATCGAGGGCGCAAGAAGTGACCAGAAGCTTGCGGCGATCATGACCCCGGCGGCAAACCCCAGCATGACATCGAGAATCTTTTGGCTGATCGTTTTGAAAGCGAATATCGTGGCGGCGCCAACTCCAGTCATGCCCCAAGTAAAAAGGCCGGCGAGGAGCGCTGTAAAGACGGGCCGGCTTGTCTCGAGGAATCCCATGGATCAACCCGCTCGGTAGAGAATGACGTTGGCTTTTTCGAGGGTGACGAGGCCTTCCTTGACCATGGGCTCAAGGAGCGGGAGGAATTTCGTGATCTTCTCTTCGCTATCCACGATCTCGATCACGACAGGGAGGTCGGTCGAAAGCTCGAGGAACTTTGTGGTGTGCAGGTGGCTTTTGCAACCGAATCCCAGGAATCCCTTGATCGCGGTGGCACCGGCCATGCCCTCTTTTTTAGCGAGATGGACGATCGCCTCATAAAGCGGGCGGCCCTGCCACTTGTCGGCCTCACCGATAAAAACTCTTAAAAGTTTTCCGTCTTCGGGTATTTTCATAAAACCTCCTGTTAAATCACCCGCGCGAGCATGACGCCCAGGCGGAACACGAAAAATCCCACGATCACGCTCACGAGAATATTCATCAGCGCGTAAAAGACTTCACCATCCTTGGTGAGATTCGCCGTTTCAAGAATAAACGTGGAGAAGGTCGTGAAGGCGCCGCAAAAACCAATCATGAGGAAAATGCGGGCGTTGGGCCCGAGCAGGAATTTTTCTTCAGCGAGTACGGCGAGAAAGCCGATCGCGAAGCAGCCGAGGAGGTTGACCACCAGGGTTCCGAAGGGGAAGGAGCTGCCCCAAACGCGGTAGACGGTTCCCGAGAGAAAGTAACGGGCAAAAGTTCCGAAGATGCCTCCCGCCGCAAGCCCTAGCCACTTTGCCATCCGGACTTCTCCTTACTTCTTTTTTCCGACCGTGAACGCCTGACCGAGGAATTTCCCGATCGCGTAGTAAGCGCTTGTACCGGGATCGAACATGAAAGCTTTCATGAGCTCGGGGTCGGGGAAGCCCTTGGCGTTCAAAGCGGACTCTTCCACTTTGACGTCCTTGATTTCGCCGATGAACTGGGTGTGGACGCCAAGCTTATGAGTCTCTTTGAGCACGCATTCAAGCACGAGCGGGAATTCCTCAATGTAAGGGGCAGCCACATATTCGCCTTTGACGGGGGTGAGCCCCGTGGCCTTAAACTTGTCCTCAGTCTTTCCGGAGACGATCCCGAAATAATCCGACTCTTTCATGTATTTCTCCGAGGGGATATTGACGGTAAAAGCTTTGTGGGCCAGGATGTTCCGGTAAGTCTTCCGTTGTTCGCGCACCGAGATCGCCACGCAGGGCGGTTCGGAACTCGCGATGCCGCCCCAGGCGACGTTCATGGCGTTTGGAACGCCGTTTTCGTCATAGGTCCCGATGATCAAGACGGGAGTGGGAAAAAGGAGCGTTTTCGCGCCAAGAGACTTTTTCATAAGAACCTCCGTTGCGGTGGTGCTAGCGACCTTCGATGTTCAGAGCCTGCGTTTTCTTCTTCATGTAGCGGAGCACGAGATAGATCACCAGAGAAGTGCCGAAAAAGATAAACCAGAACATCGAAATTTTGTGGTCCTGTTTTGTGAAAAGATCTCCGGCGACCCCCAACAGCGTTAAGGCTGAGATCATGCCGAACTGCGTCGAGTGCTCTCGGCGAAGCATGGTTTTCCAGGCGTAGGGAAGCTCCGGCTTTTTCCAGTGTTTCAGATTGGGGATGAAGACCGGTGTTTTCAGAGACCAATCCACGAAGGTCGGACCGAATTTCTGGCGCAGGAAGGATTCTTCGGTAAAGATGATGCGCTCGTAGAAGATCCAGAAAATGACGATCCCAGCCAGCGCGAACCACCAGACCTGAATAAAGAGAAGGAGTCCCAGGATGATCAGGAAATTTCCGAGATAAAGCGGGTTGCGGACCACGGAATAAAGCCCCGTGGTGTTCAGGCTATCCGCGACCTGAGTCTGCGTGTTGCGCCCGGAGGTGCCTTTGGGGACAAAACCGGCCACGAGGCAGCGGACCAGGAAGCCCGTCAGAGAAATAAGGATGCAGGCCGCCTCCCAGACTCTTCCCGAAAATCCCGTCAGAGTCGGATGGAGGTAGAGAGGATCCAAGAGCGCTGCGACGACCATCGGAGTCGCCAGGAGAGGGAGATAACTTCGTCCGCGGAAAAGGAATTCGCCTTGTTTCTCATACGTTTCTTTAAGTGCCATGCAGACCTTTCGTTTTGGGGAAGAGCCCCTTTACCACTTTTTAAAGACAAAAAAGACAGCGCCGATCATGAGACCGAAACCGACGAGATAGTTCCATTTTAATTCTTCTTTGAGATAAAAGACAGAGAAACCGCAGAAGACGATGAGCGTAATGACTTCCTGGATGGTCTTAAGCTGTGCGGTCGAGAACTGATAAGACCCGATCCGGTTTGCCGGCACCTGGAAGCAGTACTCGAAGAAAGCGATAAGCCAGCTGATCACGATGACCTTCCAGAGGGCCGAGCTTCTGAAACGCAGGTGGCCGTACCAGGCGAAGGTCATAAAAATATTGGAAACGACGAGAAGAGCAATGGCTCTCATGGCTGAGGCTTTTTCCTCGATTGCAGCCATTCTTTCAGGATCGGGAGGAATGAAACAAAGATCACGATCAGGATGATCCAGTGGACCTTTTTTTCGATATGCGGGATCGTGCGGCCCAGGGTAAATCCCAAAAGTGTCATGCTCATGATCCAGCCGAGTCCTCCCAAGATGCTGAAAGCGAAGAATTTCCGGTAACGCATGTGGCCGACACCGGCGACGGTCGGGGCGAAGGTCCGGACGATCGGGATAAAGCGGGCCAGGATGAGCGTTTTGGCGCCGTATTTATCGTAAAAGTGCTGCGTGCGTTTCAGATGGTCCTTGTGGAAGAAAAAGGAATCTTCTCGGCTAAAAAGCCTCGGTCCGAAGTGATAGCCGAGCCAGTAGCCGGTGTTATCGCCGGCGATAGCGGCTACGGCGAGCAGGGGAATGAGGATCTCGATACGAAGCGCGCCCTCGACCGCGGCAAAGAGTCCGGCGGTCACAAGCAGGGAATCTCCGGGGAGGAAAAATCCGGCGAGCAGGCCCGTCTCGGCATAAATGATGATCGTCAGGACAAGATAGCCGCCCCAGCGTATCAGTTCTTCAAAGTGGTAGAGCTTCGAGAAGAATTCGTGTAGCCATTCCATGATAAAAAGCCGTTTCCTCGGGGAAAGGGTGACGGGGAACGACAAGCGAATGGTTCAACGTTTCCCGTTCCACGTTCTCCGATATTTTTATTTATTTAGTAGAAATATCCCGAAATTCAGGCCGGCCGCAAAGGTCACCCAAAGAATATAGGGGATGAGCAATACGGCGGCCGGGAGCGAGACCTTGGAAAATTGCGCTATTGTAACCAGGATCATCACCCAAAGGAACAGAATATCGACGAGTCCGTAGAGCGGGGACCTCATCCCGAAGAAAAGGAAGGACCAGACCATGTTCAGGATGAGCTGCAGGAGGAAGACCACCAGTGCGGTCCGGACCTGTGGGTTTTGAAGGCCCTTTTGCCAGACCATTGCGGCCGCGAGCCCCATCAGGATATACAGAAAGGTCCAGGCGGGCGCAAAGACCCAACTGGGGGGTGAAAAGGAAGGCTTCACCAGGGTGGAGTACCATCCGGGGATCGCAGGGGTGGTCACGGTAGCGCCGATCCCGCCGGCGGAAAGACAAAGAACAATAGCAATAAGGGCTTTGATCAGCATGGTTCAAGCCTCCTTGAAAGGGTTCAATACAAGGGTGTTGCCCTGTTGGGTTGTGATGGTAGCAAGTTTCCGCCACAATTGGAAGAATAGTTCGGGCCTAAACCGGGAAAGCGGCTCCAAGCCTTTCGATGTTGCGGCATGAAGAATTTTTTCTTTCAATAAACGCCGGAGGATCTCGGCTCCGAGCGCCGAGCGTAGGTCCAGCTTTTTCGCGATCGCCAGCGCTTTCGGGAGGGAGACCTTGGGAGCGTTTAAAGGAATTCCCTTCAAGAAGTTGAGGATGCGGGTCGTGATAAGCAGCGTGTAGAGGTCCTCACGCCTGAAATCTCGGGTCTCGATCGCCATTGCTGTGAGTCGGGCTTTGTAGATGTCGGCTTCCGAAGGTTCAGGGCAGTGCCGGGCGATGGGAGAATTCGGGATCAAGTAAAAAGGGGAGGCTCCCAAAAGCACCGGAAGTTTCGCGTTGAAGACGAGCGTTTGTATCATCGAAGGGAGGGTGTCGCCGGGAAGCCCCAGGATCTGGTAGGCGACCACCTTGAAGCCGAGCTGTGTTGCGTCCTTGACGACTTCCCGGTATTTCTTGAGCCGGTTCGGCCGCAAGACGCCCTTCAGAAGTTTTGTGTTGGTGCTCACGAGAGAAAGGTTTAGATGCGTGAATCCCGCCCGGCGCATGAGTTCGAGGATTTCGCGGTCAAGCGTCCAGTAACAGATCCCGTTCATCGCGAGGAGCTGAAGGTCCTTCTGGGGGAAGGCCAAGATTAGCTTTTCGCAAAGCTCCAGTATCTCCTTCCGGTCAAAGGTGAGATTGTCATCCTCGAAGTCAAAGACACGGGTGCCTTCCGCGTAACGCTGCCGGATCTCTGCGAGAATATTTTCGGGGGAACGCCGCCGGCACTTGCGCCCGAATGTTTTGTGCACCGAGCAGAACGCGCAGCGGTAGGGACAGCCGCGCGAAGTAATGAGAAAACAAAGCGGCTTTTTCTCGAAAGTGTAATGGTCCCGGGGGAGATCCGAGAGATCGGGAAAGGGAAGCGTCTCGATCGGAAAATTCTCTTTCCGGGGATTGAAAATAAGCCTGCCGCTTTCTTTGTACCCGAGATTCGGGATACTCTTAAACTTCTGTTTTTTGGGGAAAACTTTGAGAAATTCCACGAACGGCCGTTCCCCTTCGCCCTGGATCACGAAATCGACGGACGGATTCCCTAGCATGAACTCCGGCATGGCGGAGACGTGCGCGCCGCCGAGAAGGACAGGGACCGGCCAGCGGGCTTTGATCACCTCGGCGCAGCGCAGGGCCTCGCGATGGTACGGGGCAAAGAGCGAGGCGATCCCGACGAGATCCGGTTTTTCTTTCGCGACATCCTCCGCGATCTCTTCAAAGGTCGCGCCGAAATGATAAAAATGATGGAAGGTGGAGAAAGGGCTCTTGTCATCCTTGGCGTAATAATCTTTTAAGTAGGCCAGCTCGCGCGGAAGAGGGATCGTCCGGCGCCCCTGGCCGTGATGGTAATCTTTGATCACGATTTGGATCTTGGGGAGGTATTTTGCGGCGGCGGCTTTCAGATATGCGAGGCCCACGGGTTGAAGGCGGATATCCGTGTTGTAGAAATCTTGGACCGGGGGCTGTAAAAGCAGGACCTTCATAAAAGAGAGCTCAACGCGCAACGGTCAACGGGCAACGTTGTTTTTTCCGTTGTGCTTTGACCGTTGACCGTGGCACCTCGAAAGGCATTCTTCTAAATCATCCGGCAAGGGGCATTCGATCACCAACGGCTTGCCGCTCACGGGATGAGGCAGGGCGAGGCGCCAGGCGTGAAGGAACATCCGGTCTAGGCCCAGCGCCGGCTTTAATTGCCGGTTGAGCGTGAAATTTCCGTAGACCCGGTCGCCCGCCACCGGGTGGCCGTGATAAACCGACTGGACGCGGATCTGATGCGTCTTACCGGTCAGAAGGTCGATCTCCAGCAGTGACAGGTTGAGTTTGGGGAAAAATTCTTTCATTTTGTAATTCATAAAGGCGTTCGGCCGTCCGTAAGGATCAATAGCCGCCCGGACAGCGCCCCCTGACCGCTGTTCCATAAAAGAGTCCCGCCACAGACTCTGCGCCGGCATCGGCCGTCTCGAAACGAGAGCGACGTAACCTTTTTTGACCGTGCGCTCATCGAACGCGCGACGGCAGGCTTCCGCGCATTTCTTATTTTTGACCGCGAGAAGCACTCCGGAAGTGTCTTGGTCGAGGCGGTGGATTAGCCACACCGGTCCCTGAGGCGTTTTAAACTGGCGTTCTCCGCTGTCATAAGGCCCCTCGAACGCGGCGGCAGAGTGGCTGCTTCCAGGATTCGGATGCGAGAGAATGCCTTCGAGCTTGTTGACGACGATCACATCCGTGTCTTCAAACAGGATCGGACATTTCGTGAAAGGGGAGTGGGTCATTTATACGAGTATCGTCTGAAGGAGGTTGAAAAGATATCCCGTGAAGATGATTCCGAGCGTTGTGACGGCAAAAAAGATAGCGATCAGCGGTAATTTCATGGCGCGGCGGAGCATCACGGCCTCCGGAAGGCTTAGCGCCGCGATCGCCATCATGAAAGCGAGGGCGGTGCCCAGCGGTACGCCTTTCTGGAACAAAACGACAGCGATCGGGACGATGGCCGCGCAGCTTCCGTACAAGGGGACTCCGATCAGTGTCGCGATCAGAACAGAAAAGATCCCGGTCTTTGCGATGATGCCTTGAATCGCTTCTTGCGGGACATAATTATGAATCAGTGCGCCGATCCCCACGCCGAGAAGCACCCAGCCCCAAAGCTTTTGGACAATCGTGACGGCCTCATTCCATCCGAAAGCGATTCTTTGCTTCATCTGTAAAGAGAGCGCAGGGCCACTTGCGGGAACCGGGTTCGGAAGCATGTCCTGCACGAGGTACTTTTCAAGCCGTAGGCTTCCGAGAAGAGCGCCGCAGGCGATGCCGATCGCAAGGCCACTCAAAACATAAGCGAGTGTGATCTTCCAGCCGAAAAATCCGAGCATGAGTACGACTAGGTATTCGTTGATCATCGGGGAGGTGATCAAAAATGAGAACGTGATGCCGAGAGGAATACCGGCTTTCAGAAAGCTCAGGAAAAGGGGGATCGAGGAGCAGGAACAAAAAGGGGTGATCGCGCCGAAAAGCGAAGCGAAGAAATGGCCCCAGCCTTTCGTATGCGCCAACCAGGCTTTGATCTTCTCCTGGGGGCAGAAGGAGCGAAGGAACCCGATCACGGCGATCATACCGAAAAGTAGGATCAGGATCTTCACGGAATCGTAAAGGAAAAAATTCAGGGCTTCTACCCAGCGCGTCTCGTGGGGAAGCCGGAGGACGCCGTAGACCAGCCAGTCCACGGCTAGTTGCAGCATGAATCTTCGCCGTTATCATCCTTCGAGTTACAGCAGCAACCGGATTGCTTCGACTTGGCTTCAAGCTTTTTGTCGATTTTTTCGAAAAGCCTCGCGAAAAACCCTTTTTTCTTTTCTTCTTTATTTTCCATAGGGAAAACCTTTCCAACCTACGAGGTTGAAATCTTAACCTCGTAGGTTGAAGGAGGTTAACGGCAGCAGCAGGACTTCTTGGCGGCTTTTTTGATCTTCTTCGCGACTTTCTTTGCTGCTTTTTTTACTTTCTTCTTGGCCATGGTGTTCTCCTTTGTTTGTGCACTGCACTAAATTTTTTTTAAAACAATGTTCCGGGCAGCGTGACAATGACAGGTTCGATTGTCGTCGGGAATGCCACCTCGAATCGTTGTCCGCGAGAAGGATTGTAGCCTAAATGAAAAGAACGGGGAAGGGGATTCAAGCGTGTCGGGGCGGAAGGCGTACGGTGTACGGCGAAAGAGGTGTGCGTAGTGCACCGCACGCCTTACGCCGCACTCCGTAGGTTTGAGAAAAGATTCAGAAAGATTCCGGCCGAGACGCTTATCAGGATCAGAAGACCGACGATGAGGGCGTTCTCTTTCCGGTCTTTATTTTCTTTTAGTAGCACAAGTAGCCCCAGTCCGCCGCTGGCCGAAAGTCCCGCGATCGCAGAGCCAAAAGTGATCGCGCCTTTGAGATAGATCTCCGTGATCGCGACCGAGGCCGCGCAATTCGGGATCAGCCCCACGAGGACGGCGATCATGGGCTGAAAAAAAGTTCCCGCCAAAAAGAGTTCGTGCAATCCCTGCGCGCTGAACTTCGCGACTCCGAGGCCGATCACAAGCGAAACCACGAAAATGAAGAATAAAACTTTCAGCGTGTGTTTTAACGGAAAAAGGAAAAAGGTTTTCCACCGGGAGATTTCTCCGCTGTGGGCGTGACAGTCGCAATGCCGGTGTCCTCCCGCGGGGATCACAGGACCGTGTGGCGGATGGGACGGAGACACGGCTTTTTTCTTAAAGAGAAGATCGACCGTGTAACCCGCGACCGTGGCGAGGATCACTTTGACGAGCAGAAGCCAGAGGACCAGCGAGGCTTTGTCGTGCTGGGCGAGAATGACCGGGACCGCCTCATCCGAGGTGGAAATAAAAACAGCGAGAAGTGTTCCCAAAGAGATGCAGCGCCGGGTATAAAGCGTCGCGGCAATGACCGAGAATCCGCACTGAGGCATACAGCCGAGAAGCGCGCCCAGGAGAGGCGCGGAGCCCATCCGGTGGCTAATCTTTTCTCCGACGAAAGATTCCGATTTGTTTTCAAGAAATTCTAGCGCGATATAGATCCCCAAAAGCCAGGGCATCATCCCGAGCGTTTCCTTGAAAGCGTCCCAAATGATCGCGTGCATATATTTCACTCCCCTCGTCAACAGCGGCTCTTGCGGTAGGCAGCATGGTACTTGGGAATGTTCCTAAAATCAAGAAAGCTCAATCGCGTATGGAGTAAGGAGAACGGCGAACAAACGATCTGTTTTTCGCGGTACGCCAGACGCCGTACACCGTACGCCTTGCGGTCTGCCGCCGCATCTGCGAGAATAGCCGCCGTTATGAAAAATTATCTTTGGAAATATCTGCTTCCCGGAATCCTCCTGATCCTCTGCGCGTTCTGGGCGGGGACACTCCCCAGCATGATCTTTTCACTTCTCAGTTTCCTCTCCTTTTTTCTAGCGGGCGTCGCGCTGATCCTTGAAGGACGGAAACGCTGTTTTCCGGATACCCTGGAAAATGGAGCTGAAAAGCGGGAGATCGAGCGATGATCAAAGGGCGGGAGTATCACGAAAAGGGACAGTTGAAATGTAAGCGGGTCTTTGCGAAGGGTGTCATGGAGGGTCCTGTCAAGACGTACTATGAGAACGGACAGCTCAAGACCGAGGCGGTTTACAAAGGCGGAAAGCGGGACGGGCTTGCCGTGGAATATTATGAGGATGGAAAACTAAAGGCGGAGAAAACTTTCAAGGTCGGTAATCCCGAGGGGCTCTCTAAGGCCTACTATCCGAACGGGCAGCTTCAAAAAGAAGAGGTCGTGAAGGGCCGGCATCTGGACGGCGTCGCGAAAATGTATTACGAGAACGGAAAGCTCGCCTCCGAAAGTTTTTTCAGGAATGGAATGAAGGAGGGGCCCGTGAAGTGGTATTACGCCAACGGCCAGCTCCAGGAAGAAAAATGTTTCAGGAATGGAAGGCAGCATGGCCTCGCGAAAAAATATTCCAAGACCGGACAACTCCTGCGCGAGGAAGTGTGGAATTCCGGGGTTGTCCAGAGTCTGTATAAGGTATTTGACGGCAAGACGATGGTTCTACGCGGCAAGTAACGGAGGAAAGGGGAGGCGTCATGGAAATGGATGTTAAAAAAATGATCGCCAGGGAAGGGATGATTTTTTTGTGGGTCAGCGCCATGGCGCTTGTCCTCACGCTGGTCTCTGTCTGGCCGGTTCTCTACAATTATTGCTGGGAAATATGTTTCAATGTTCTTCTCCCCGTGTACGGTCTTTATTTTTGCGTGGGGGTGATCCGCCTTGTTTTTTGGGCGAGCAAAGCTTTGAAGAAACAATTCCCTAAGGCCGGCGTGAAACCGACCGCGTAGGATCCCAACAACGGAAGATCGAATAATGAGCAAGCTAACAAGCGGCCCCGGCTGGTCATTGAGCTCGGATGAGCCGGCCCCGAAGCCGGAAAAAAAAGTAAATCCCGACAGTCCCAAGCCGAAGATCCGTCTGGAAAGAAGGACCGGAAAATACGTGACGGTGATCGCCGGGCTTCACACCTATGGATTGGACAGGCTGAACGGCATTGCGAAGGAGCTCAAGGCCCTTTGCGGCGCGGGCGGTACCGTGAAAAACGGAGCGATCGAGGTCCAGGGGGATCAGGTCGAAAGGGTCCGGGACTGGTTTTCTAAGCGCGAGTCCTAATAACTAAGCAAAATCTTTTAGCGTCGGTCATCCTGAACCCCGAAGAGGGTGAAGGATCTCAAGATAGATTCTTCTCCCGTTTGCGACGGGATCAGAATGACGTGGGAAAAAAAGAATTACTTTATAAGGAATCTATGAATACTGAAACAGGACCGGATCATATTTTGATCGATAATGCGGAAAGCCTTGCGCAGCTCACGGAGGCTCTCGGAGGCACAAGCCGCGTGGGTCTCGACACCGAGGCCGACAGCCTGCATCACTATTTCGAAAAGGTCTGCCTGATCCAACTGAGCTTTTCCGGAAAGAATTATATTGTCGATCCACTTGCCGGTTTTTCCCTCACGGCATTTCTGGAGGTATTGTCCCAAAAGGCCCTGGTGCTCCAGGGTGCGGACTACGATCTCCGTATGCTGAAGCGGTCTTATGAATTCCGGCCGTTGGCCCCGGTATTCGACACAATGCTCGCGGCTCAGGTCCTGGGTTATGAAAAGATCGGTCTCGCGGCGCTCGTGGAAAGAACTTGCGGCGTTCTTCTTTCGAAAGAAGGGCAAAAGGCCGATTGGTCGCGCCGGCCTTTAACCGAGAAACTGCTTCATTATGCATCGCATGACACAAAATATCTCGAAGCGGTTGCCGATGTGATGACCGAGGATCTCCGGAAGCTCGGCCGGGAGAGTTGGCACCGGGAATGCTGTGAGCGTGTGGTGACAAGCGCCGGGCTGTCGGTAAAAGGTGACGACAGTGAGGTGTGGCGCATCAAGGGATCTTCCAAGCTGCCCCCGCAAACCATGGCCTATGTGCGGGAGCTCTGGAAGTGGCGGGATCAGGAGGCACGGCAACGGGACAGGCCGCCTTTTATGATCCTCCACAATGAAGCGATGATCGAGCTCGCGGAGTGGCGGGTGAAAACTCCCGGTGTGCCGCTTCACGAGGGGCCTAAATTCATACAAAGAATGCAGGGAGAAAAACTCGCGCGGCTGGAGAACGCGATCCGGGCCGCTGAGCGTCTCACTCCCTCCGAGTGGCCGGTGCCGCCGGAAAGGATCCGGGAACGGGGACAGTCGTTCTCACCGGAGAAGGTGGAGAAGCTGCTCGTCGCGTGCCGGGTGATCGCGGCAGAGCTTAAAATCGAAGCCTGTTTTCTGATCTCTCGTGCCACGGCCACAGCGGTGGTCCGGCATCGCGCCAGGACGCTGGCGCAGATGATCGACGTGGTCGGCATGATGCGTTGGCAGGCGGAGCTCGTCCTCCCCGCGGTTCAGAGTGTGTTGGGAGGATAAAGTTATAGGATGGTGCACGCAGGGGCACCGATTTACAATGCTTTGTACACCTCGGTTTTCTAACAGTAAACGGAGAACAAAATGCAACGGCGTTTCATCGGCAAACGGAGGGTGTTATGAGGAAAATATGGTTATTGGGATTTTTAATT
The DNA here is from genome assembly GCA_903884815.1 of Candidatus Omnitrophota bacterium. Lineage (GTDB taxonomy): Bacteria > Omnitrophota > Omnitrophia > Omnitrophales > Aquincolibacteriaceae > Aquincolibacterium > Aquincolibacterium aerophilum. The sequence continues at coordinate 32,002 of CAISGE010000030.1, forward strand.
CTGTTAGTGGGATGTTCCGTCAATAGTTCCAAGGACGCAGAGGAAGCGAAAACAGCTGCAGGCAAGTTCCTTACACTGCTCTATCAATCGAACGAAAACATAAACGCTGCTTACGCATTAACGTCGAATGCTTATCAGGCTGTTACTAATGCCGGTATGACTCGTCGTTTGCGGGATGTGGCAGGGGGGGTCGTCGGAAATTACGAAAGTCACGAACAGGGCACCGATGTGACTCGTTTGCTCGCACCCAAAGCCCCTTCGAATGTAAAAATAATCCGCTTTAATGTTGTTTATCAGAACGAACCCGAAGGGCAAATGCTCGTAACCATGACAAAGGAAAATGGTGCGTGGAAGGTCATGGGATTTAATATCAATTCTCCCAAAATTGCTGAAAGTCAGGCCAGAGGGAGCATGCGACCTGAAGCAGGCCAAAGATAGCCATTTTCTTTTAACCATAAATTTTACATGGAATGATCAGTCAATCGGTTTTCAAGTCGTCCAGCTAGAGACTGGCTGAACGGGCTTGTTTTTTTCGGGGCAATACGGTTTTATAGCCTATGTGATATGTGGTCCCCTCCATTGATCCCGTGCAGTACGGGGCGATCGGAGGGCAGATTCCGCGGCTGGTGTTACTTCCAGTCTCTTAACAAGGAGCAATTGAATATGTCCAATCGACACTATTTCAAGATTCTGAGCGCGGTGCTTGGAGCGTGGATGTTGCTGGGCGGGATCGCGGTCGCTCCTTCAGCTGCGGTGGCGGCGGAATCTTCGTGGCAACTTAAGAAAGACGAGGACGGGGTCCGGGTGGAAGTCCGCAAGGTCGAGGGCTCCTCGATCTTGGAATTTAAAGGGACGGTGATGCTGGATGCGAGCTTGGATGCGGCGACGCGTTTTTTTGAGGTAGACGGACGGATCCCGGATTGGTTTTATCAGTGTTCCGAGGCCCGGTTGATCGAAGCCAAGAGTCCCTTGGATAAGCTGCTTTATTTTGTGATCTCTATGCCTTGGCCGGTGCAGGACCGGGATCTTGTTTTTCGCCGCGTTCATACGATCGATCCCGCCACGGGCGCCGTGGAATACAAGACGTCCTCCGAGCCCCAGGGCTATCCGAAGCAGAAGGGCAAGACCCGCATGCCTTATTTGAAAGGGCTCTGGCGTTTTACTCCTCTCGCGGACGGCCGCACGGGAATGTGCTACCAGCAGCACAGCGAGGTTGGCGGGCATATTCCCGATTGGCTTGTGAACAAGCTCGCCGTGAACATCCCGTTCCACAGCCTCTCCCGTTTCCGGGAGTTGATGCTAAAAGAGAAGGCCGCGAAGGTTTTATGAGCTACTTTAAAATTATGAGCACTGTGCTTGGCGCGTGGATGGTTCTGGGTGGGATTGTCGCCGTATTTTTTATGGACGGCCTCAAGCGGCTGGTGACTGGGCTTTATCCGGAGGATCGCCCGAGGTGGATCAAGACCATCGCTGCGGTAGTCCTGTTTCTCGTTCTTTTGACTTGGGTGGAATTTATCAGAGCTGTCAGCATGGAAAACTTCGTCGTGACGCTTGTGATGAGCCTGGGGCTTGCCAAAGTCGCGCCCATGGTCTTCTATTACAAAAAGTCCCGCGAGATCCTGCTGGCGCTTGTGGCCGAACCTCTTGCCTTCCGCGTTGTTGCCCTAAGCTCCGCCGCCGTCGGTCTCGGTCTTCTCATGATGGGGATCTTTTTCTGAGGCTCAGGGAACAGTCCCCCGTTCGAAGAAATTTCGTAGACATACCTACGGAATCTGCTGGAAAAAAGTTGAGGCAAGACGCCGGCGTTGTTTTATTTGCTTGCGATCATATCGGTTCATAAGGGGTGCTACATGAAAAAATTTGTTCGTGGAGTGATATGTCTCGGGATTTTTTGGGCTGTTTCTTTTCCCGCGGTCGCGGCGGAGTATCCGTGGGTGCTGAAGAAGGACACAGACGGGATCCGGGTATCTGTCCGTAAAGTCGAGGGTTCGGCGATCCTGGAATATCGAGGGTCGGTCACGGTGAACGCGGGTTTGGAGGCGGTGCTCCGTTTGTTCGGAAATACCGGGCGGATGCCGGAGTGGTTCCATCAGTGCGTGGAGGCCCGTCAGATCCGGGCAAATACACCGGAGGATGAAGTTCTTTACGTTCTGATCTCGATGCCGTGGCCGGTCCAGTACCGGGATCTGGTGTTCCGCCGCGTCCGTTCCCAAAATCCCGCCACCGGGGCCGTGGAATACCGGTCTTCGTCACTGCCCGGAATCTACCCCGAACAGAAAGACAAAGTCCGGATGCCGTCTTCGAAAGGCTTCTGGCGTTTCACCCCACTCGCGGACGGCCGCACCGAGATCTATTATCAGCAGCACGGTGACGTCGGAGGACATATCCCGACCTGGCTCGTCAACCAGCTGACCGTGAACATCCCTTTCAACACACTCTTCCGGTTTCGGGAATTGCTCCTCAAAGAGAAAAAGTGATCAGAGGCTCTGGCACAGAATTACCGGGCCTTGCAGGATTCCGCGCGCTAGAGGATTTATTACAGAATAGCGGCTTTTAGTCGGGGCGGGTCAGTAAAGTTCTTTGACCTTGGTGGCGCACTCGCTTTTGGGAGTGACGGTGCAGCAATAATAATCCCAATCGTCGAGGCGTTCCTTTTCCGCTAGCTCTTCGGCCAGGATTGTTCTCTCGTCTTAATTTTGTATGGCGCAGGTCTGCGTCAAAAAGACGGCTTCGTCGTGATTGACTTCGAAGAAACCGGGGCCGACCTGGAAATCCTTCTCAAGACCCACCGATTCCTTCACGACCATTTTCCCGCCTTTGGAGGACACCAGATAAGGCGCGTGATGGGCCAGGACGCCGGCAAAGCCGCTCTCAGTGGGGACGAGCGTGTGCAGAACCGTTCCCTCGTAGGCGGTGCCTTGCGGCGTGATGATCTTCAGCGAATACGTTGCGGCCATAAATTCCTCAGTAAGGCGTACGGTGTACGGAGTACGGCGTTTCGTTTCTGCGCGGTACGCCGTACGTCTTGTTTAAGCATTTACTTTGACCTTCTCGTAAGCTTCCATTACGTCCTCGATGCCGCCTGCCATATAGAAGCACTGTTCGGGAATATGATCGAGTTCGCCAGCGAGGATCTTCTTGAAGCTCGCGATCGTGTCCTTGAGCGGAACATATCGGCCCTTGCGGCCCGTGAACGCTTCCGCCACAAAAAAGGGCTGTGAGAAAAAGCGCTCGATCTTGCGGGCGCGCGTCACAAGCTCGCGGTCTTCCGGTGAAAGTTCGTTGATCCCCAAGATCGCGATGATGTCCTTGAGGTCCTTGTAGCGCTGGAGAATGCGCTGCACTTCGCGGGCGATGTCGTAATGTTCCTGCCCCACGACGCGCGGGTCGAGCATGCGCGAAGTCGAGGCCAAAGGATCCACGGCCGGATAAATGCCCTGTTCCACGATCTGACGCGAGAGCACGGTGACGCCGTCCAGATGCGAGAAGGCGGTGGCCGGAGCCGGGTCCGTGAGGTCATCGGCCGGTACGTAAATGGCTTGCACGGAGGTGATGGATCCCGACTTGGTGGATGCGATGCGTTCCTGAAGTGCGGCCATTTCGGTCGCGAGGTTCGGCTGATAACCGACGGCGGAGGGCATACGGCCGAGAAGTGCCGAGACCTCGGAGCCGGCCTGCGTGAAACGGAAGATATTATCCACGAAAAGCAGAACATCCTGATGGGCCTCATCACGGAAATATTCCGCCATCGTAAGACCGGAGAGGGCCACCCGCAACCTCGCGCCCGGCGGCTCGTTCATCTGGCCGAAGACCATGGCCGTTTTTTTGATGACGCCGGACTCCTTGAGTTCGAGCCACAAATCGTTTCCTTCGCGTGTACGCTCGCCGACGCCGCAGAAAACCGAGACGCCGCCGTGTTCATTTGCAATCGAGTGGATGAGTTCCATGACGACCACCGTTTTGCCGACACCGGCGCCGCCGAAAAGTCCTACTTTGCCGCCTTTCGGATAAGGGGCCAGAAGGTCAATGACCTTGATGCCGGTTTCAAGGATCGCGGTAACCGGGAGCAATTCCTTAAAAGACGGAGGGGGATGATGAATACTGTGGGTTTTCTTCGGATCCTTCACCGCTCCTTGCTCGTCGATCGGCTGGCCAAGCAGATTGAAAATGCGGCCGAGAGTTTGTTCCCCGACGGGGACCGAGATCGGCGCTCCGGTGTCCTTCACCGGCATGCCGCGCACGAGGCCGTCGGTCGAGGCCATCGCGATCGCGCGGATGACGTTATCGCCGATATGCTGCGCGACTTCGAGGACCAGGATACGGTCCGTCATTTTTACTTCTAAAGCGTTCAGCATCAGCGGCAGTTCACCCGCCTCGAATTCCACGTCGACACTGGGGCCCATTACTTGGATTACTTTTCCGGTATTCATTTTTCACCTCGTAAGGAGTACGGGGTACGGCGCACGGCGCTTGAAGGCTCCGTACGCCGTACGCAAAACGCCGTACTAGTTTTTAAGGGCTTTCGAGCCCGAAACGATTTCAATAAGTTCTTTGGTAATGGCTGCCTGACGGATCTTGTTCCTGAGAAGCACCATCGAGGCGATCAGGTCTTTCGCGTTCTCGGTGGCCTGGGACATGGCGGTCATGCGGGCCATATGCTCCGCGATCATGGATTCCATGAAGATCATGCGCACTTTGGCCGCGAAGACGAGCGGCACCAACCGCGAAAACAACGCCTCGCGGCTCGGCTCCATAATATAAGGACTCGCCGTCTCGCCGGTGATGGCGGCCGTTACTTCCAACTGGAACGGCAGGATCTTTTCCGTGGCTGCGCCATAAACGGATTTGCCGGTGAAGTGGCTGTACACCGCATAGACCGCGTCGATCCTTTTTTCCATAAAAAGATATTCGAGGACTGCCGTAACTTGAGTGATCACTGATTCGATCTCGGCGGTCTTCGTGTCGGTGAACCGCCGGTGCCAAGTGTGCCCCTCGCGGGTCAGGGCGTTCACGCCGCTTTTGCCGATGCCGATCAAAAGAGGTGTCCGGTAATCGGGTCGCAGGAATTTCCTGGCTTCTTCGACGAGCGATTGGTTGTAAGAGCCGCACAGCCCGGTATCCGAGGTGAATACGAGAAGCGCGGTTTCCTTTTCCGCGCGTTTTTCAAGCAGAGGATGCTGGAGCGGAATATCGGTCTGGAGCAGCCGGTTCAGGACGCCTTCGATCGCCCGGACATAGGGGGTCGATTGCTCTCGCAGCTTTTGAAAGCGCTTGAGCTTGGAGGCCGCCACCATTTCCATGGCTTTGGTGATCTTCTGGGTGCTCTCAACACCTCGGATTCTATTTTTTAAAGCGCGTAATTGACCTGACATAGTTCACTCGCGCAACGCGCAACGCTCAACGAAAAGTTTCTACGTTGTGCGTTGTGCGTTGACCGTTGCGCTGCCTTTAAATTTAAGGATCGCTTGTTTTAACTTTTCGATCAGCTCTTTCGACAGGATTTTCTTTTCGGCGATCTCCAGAAAGATCTCCTGATAATTCTTGTCGATAAACTTCCAGAGATCCTTTTCGAAATCTCTCACCTTGCCGATCGGAACATCATCCAGGAAGCCTTCATTGCCCGCGAAAATGCTCACAACCTGCTTTTCGAGCGGGAGCGGCTCGAGATCGTTCTGCTTCAGGATCTCGACCATGCGTTCGCCGCGGGTGAGCTGGTCCTTGGTGGATTTATCAAGATCCGTCGAAAGCTGGGCGAAGGCCTGGAGCTCGCGGTACTGGGCGAGGGAAAGGCGCAGCATGCCCGCGACCTGTTTCATCGCCTTGGTCTGGGCATTGCCGCCGACACGGGAGACAGAAAGGCCGACGTTGATGGCCGGCCGCACACCCGCGTAAAAAAGGTCGCTTTCCAGATAGATCTGGCCGTCGGTGATCGAGATGACGTTTGTAGGAATATAAGCGGAAATGTCGCCTAACTGCGTTTCGATGACGGGAAGCGCGGTGAGGGAACCGCCGCCCAGGTCCTCGCGCATTTTGGCCGCGCGCTCGAGCAGACGGGAATGGATATAAAACACATCGCCGGGATACGCCTCGCGGCCCGGAGGACGCTGAAGGAGAAGCGAAAGCTGGCGGTAAGCGACCGCGTGTTTGGAAAGATCGTCGTAAACCACGAGGGCGTGCTTGCCATTGAAGAGGGATTCCTCTCCGATCGCGGCACCGGCGTAAGGCGCGAGGTACTGCAGCGGCGCGGGATCATCCGATGAGGCGGAGACGATCGTGGTGTATTCCATGGCGCCGTGCTTTTCAAGGGTTTCTTGGATTGCGACGACGCTCGAGAGTTTCTGGCCGATGGCGACGTAGATGCAGTGAATGCCGGTATTTTTCTGATTGAGGATCGCGTCGATCAGGATCGCGGTCTTGCCGGTCTGCCGGTCGCCGATGATGAGCTCGCGCTGGCCCCGGCCGATCGGGATCATGGCGTCGATCGATTTCACACCGGTCTGTAAAGGTTCTTTCACGGGCTGGCGCTCGACCACGGAAGGCGGGAGCGACTCGATCGGCCGTGTTTTCTTTGACGCGATCGGGCCTTTCCCGTCAAGCGGTTCGCCAAGCGGATTGATCACGCGGCCTTTTAAAGCGTCACCGACAGGAACCTGCGCGATCTTGCCCGTGCGCTTGACCTGATCGCCTTCCTTGATGCCGCAGTCATCGCCTAAGATCACGACGCCCACGTGATGGGGCTCCAGGTTCAGCACCAGGCCCGTCGTCCCGTCGTGGAATGTGACGAGTTCGCCCGCCATGACCTCGTCGAGGCCGTAGACGCGCGCGATGCCGTCGCCAACCTGGAGCACGTAGCCGACCGATTGCATCTCGAGCTTGGTCTCATATTTCTGTATTTCTTTTTGAATGGCGAGCGTGACTTCTTCGGGTTTGATCATCAGACGGTCCCTTCTTCGGCGTTGCTTAAAAGTTTTTGACGGATCTCATGAAGACGGTTCTTGAAACTGCAATCGATCTCTTTGCCGGCAAAGCGCAAAATGAAGCCGCCGAGGAGTTCTCTATCGGTGGACGGCAGCAGCCGGATCTCGGCACGGGCTTCGGGGTTTGTGACAAGCAGAGAGGCCCGGAGCTTCTTTGTAAGAACGACGTCAAGCCTTTCGAGAAATCCGGACGAGAGTGGCACGGCGGAAATCATTTCCACTTCCAGCACGCCCTGCTTTTTTTCGTAGCGGTCGTGAAAGATCTTCTCGATCTCCGGAAGGAGAGCGAAGCGTTTCTTTTCGATCAACATCCGGAGAAATCTTTCAAGGAGTCCCGCGCGTCCGTCCGTCAGGGTCTTGAGGGCCAGCTCGACTTTCTGATCGCTCGTGAGCGTGGGGTTCGCCATGAGCAGAAGGATCTTCGGCTGGGCCTGAAGCACTTTCCCAAGGGCGTGAAGCCCCGCATCCGTTTCCTTAAGGCGGCCTGCTTGATCGGCGAGCTCAAAGAGGGCGCGGGTATAGCGGCCCGCCGCGATCACATCACTCATAGAGTTCTCTCAAGTTCCCCGAGGATCTCGAGGGCTTTCTTTTCCTGGCTGGCGCTGTCCATCTTTTCCGTCAGGATCTTTTCGGCCACACGGATCGAAAGGTTGGCGACCTCTTCGCGCAGGGAGATCTTGGCTTTCTGGACCTCGAGCTCGATATTGGCCTTCGCTTTTTCGAAACTGGCCTGCGATTCGAGGCGCGCCTTTTCCTGGATCTCGCGGGCGAGCTGCCGCCCTTCCAGGATCGCTTCCTGCATTTTGGCGCGCGCTTCCTCTTCGATCTTCTGAAGATGCGACTGATAATCCTTCTGAAGCGCGGCGACATCCTGCTTGGTCTTCTCGATTCCGCCCCATTCGCTCTCAAAGCGCTCGCGCCTCGCCTTCATGATGGAGAGGAGCGGCTTCCAAGCGAATTTCTTGATCGTGAAGAACACGATCAGGAAGGCGATCATCTGGACCAACACCTCCCCGAGATGGATATTCTCTTGAAAGTATTCCATAGCGGTCGAAAGCCTAGATCTTGCCCATCAACACAAAACCGAAAATCAGCACATAAAGGGTCAAGGCCTCGATCAGTGCGCAGCCGGCCATCATGTTGACCAGGATCTTCTGGGCGGCTTCGGGTTGACGGCCTGTGGCGTCCATGGCGGAAGCGACGGCTTTGCCGAGACCGAGCGCGGAACCGAAAGCGGTGATGGCGAGTCCGATCGGAAGTGCGAAACCTAATGCGACGTGTGAATCCATGGGTGATTCTCCTTACGTTGTGGGTGAACGAGGATGACTTAAAGATTTTTCCTGCGCCGCGTCGTGCTCGTCCTCATGCTCGTGCGGCAAAATCAGTGAAATATACACGGTCGAGAGCAAAAGGAAAACAAAAGCTTGGATGAAACTGAAGAGGATGACCAGGACATTGGCGAAAAGCTGGAAAAAGAACGGTAGCCAGTGATACATCACATTCAGCTCCGCGAACTTGAAGATCAGCTTGTCCTCACTTGAGACGTTGGCGAAAAGACGCAGCGAGAGGGAAAGCGGCACCGCGAAAAACTCGATGCTCAGGTTGATCACGAACATAAGCGGGACCAGAGCGAGGCCCAAGATGCCGACGGGATTTCCGGCAATGTGTTTGACGTAATTGACGAAGCCGTGCGCTTTGATCCCGACCCCCTGAATATAAACCGTGGTGATCAGGGCCAGGGCGATCGTGGTGCTCCAGGTGCTCGTGGGGGATTTCATGAAAGGGAGAAGGCCGAGCCAGTTCTGGAGAAGGATATAAAGGAAAAGCGTGCCGAGGAAGGGGACATGCTCAAGGCCGCGGGGGCCGAGGATCCCGGTGACAAATCCCGAGAGACCTTCGAAGACAAGTTCCCAGCGGTTTTGAAGCCCTTGGGGGAGAAACTCGTTTTTCCGGGCGGCTCCGATCGAGCGTATGACGATAAAACTGAGCACCAGGAGTGAGAAGAAAATGTTTTCCCACCGGAAAAGCCAGTGCACGAAATGGGACTTCGGGAAAAAGTGTTCCAGGAGCGTGATCAGGTTCGGAAGCTCTTCGGCGACCTTTTCAGGGGCTTGTGCGACGCCTTGTACTGCCGCTGCTAAGTGTTGTTCCGCGCTCATAAATCTTTCTTTTCGCTCCCTCTATATAGAAGCCTCAAGATCCGGGTGGTTTGGATCACAGAACCGACGAGTCCGAGGAGTACCAAAACCAAAGTGGTCATTGGCGACCAAGCCCATTTCCGGATCAGCCACTGGCTGATCAAATACCCCGCAAGTGGGCCGCTCAGGAGGGCCATCGGCAGTGTGAGTGCCAAGCCAAGCATCCAGAAAAGCCGCTGAAGATCTTTTTTGAGGGTATCCAAGGGGTCCGGGGGTGGCCCACGCTCAATGGTTCATACGAAATCGAACGGGCGGTATTATCTGGCAAAGTTCATTTCATTGTCAAGGCATGTCTCGTACGGCGTTGTGTGTACGGCGTAAGGCGTACAATGCTGCACATTGTGTTTTCGCCGTACTCCGTACGCCTTACACGGGACGGATAAATTTTATTCTGGATTTTCTTACCTTCTGCCGATAGTCTTAGGACACAAAAGGGAGGCGCGTTCATGTTCCAGGGACTTTTCAAATTTATCGGCGGTCTGATACGTTTTGTTTTCTTTCTCGTTATTTTTATCGTCATTTTTCACACCTGGGTCATCAAGCAAGCCCTCACGTTCTCTTTGAGCTATCAGCTGGGTGCGGACGTTTCCATCCAGAGCGTGAAAATGGACTGGAAGAATACCGGATTTGAAGTCCAGGGCCTTGAGATCGGGAATCCCTACAGCTTTCCCAGGGGGACATTGGCCGATATTCCGCTTGTGATCGTCTCGGTGGATGTTCCCAGTCTTACCAAGGGGAAATTGAGGCTCAAAACTGTCGGTTTCGATCTCCGGGAACTGCAGGTCATGAATGCCGCGCAGAAGGGGTTGAATGTTCTGGCCCTGAAACCGATGCACAAAGCCGACGAGAATCCCGCCGGGGATTCCGCAACGAGGGAAGCAGTGCGACGCCAGATCCGCAAATACACTCCGGAATTGATGATCGAGGAACTCATTTTTTCCATCGGGGATATCAGCTATCTGGATATGAGCGGTCCTTCCCTAAAACAAAATAAATTTCATGCGGGTATCCGTGGCGCGACCTATTACAATATTCGCGGGGCGGATGATATCACGGCGATCGTTGTGGCGGAGGCTATGAAAAAAATGGGCTTTGGCTATCTCCAGACTCAATTCCAGGGGTATGCTAAAAAGACCAGTCTCTTGGGGAAGCTGATGGAGGCTCTCAGAGGAGGGGCATCCAATTAATCATTAAGCCGCGGCGAGTAAACAAGTTGTGGCGGGCAACCCCTTGAGAGATTCGACCGTGACTCTTGACTCGAAGGGGATCGAGATCCAAAGCTTATAAAAAAAGTAAATTTATTTTCAAAAAAGCTTGACACTCTTTTCTTTTTCCATAGAATGTCCCCTCTTTCCTCAGGAGAGCTGTCTCTGCTTAAGGTGATTTCTGTATTCAAGCGCGGATATTCTTTCGACGGAAATTGGCTTTTATTTTTTTTGCATTAAGAGTGTCGTAGCGAGCGATCGAAAGCGCTGAGGCGAGCTTAGCGCTGGAGTAGCTCAGTTGGTAGAGCACATCCTTGGTAAGGATGAGGTCATGGGTTCAATTCCCATCTCCAGCTTAGGATGTCAAAAAACGAAACTTCAATCATGAGGGAGAACTCATATGGCAAAAGAACAATTTAAACGCACCAAGCCTCACGTGAACGTCGGAACGATCGGACACGTGGACCACGGCAAAACAACCCTCACTTGCGCCATGACAAAGGTCTTGTCGGCTAAGGGTATGGCGACGGTCCGTGAATATGCGGATATTGCCAAGGGCGGTACGGTTCGTGACGATTCCAAGATCGTGACCATTGCGGTCTCCCACGTGGAATATGAATCAGAAAAGCGCCATTATGCCCACGTTGACTGCCCGGGACACGCGGACTACATCAAGAACATGATCACCGGTGCCGCGCAGATGGACGGCGCGATCCTGGTCGTTTCCGCGGTCGATGGACCGATGCCCCAGACCCGCGAGCACATCCTGCTTGCGCGCCAGGTCGGCGTCCCTGCCGTTGTGGTGTTCCTCAATAAATGTGACCTTGTCGAAGATACCGAACTTCTCGATCTCGTCGAAATGGAAGTCAGGGATCTTCTCAAGAAATATGATTTCCCCGGGGATACGATCCCGGTGGTCCGTGGTTCAAGTCTTCCCGCTTGTCAGAATCCTACCGATGAGAAGGCCATCAAATGCATCATGGATCTCGTCAAAGCCCTGGATGAAGCCATTCCCGAGCCGAAGCGTGATATCGAAAAGCCGTTTTTAATGCCCGTGGAAGACGTTTTCTCGATCTCCGGACGCGGCACGGTCGCGACCGGTCGTATTGAGAGAGGTCTTGTGAAGGTTGGAGATGATGCCGAGATCATCGGTTTTCGTGAAGGCGCGATGAAAACCACGGTGACCGGCGTTGAAATGTTCCGCAAACTTCTCGATGACGCGCGTGCGGGCGATAACGTCGGCTTGCTTCTGCGCGGCGTTGAAAAAGAACAGATCGAAAGAGGGATGGTTATCGCGAAGCCCGGCTCCGTGACCCCTCACAAAAAGTTCAAAGCACAGATTTACGTGCTGAGCAAGGAAGAGGGCGGCCGTCACACGCCGTTCTTTAAAGGGTATCGGCCTCAGTTTTATTTCCGCACCACCGATGTTACAGGGATCGTGACGTTGCCGGCCGGCGTAGAGATGGTTATGCCGGGCGATAACGTTGCAATCGAAGCGGAACTGATCATGCCGGTTGCAATGGAAAAAGAGCTCCGATTCGCCATCCGCGAGGGTGGAAAGACGGTCGGCGCCGGCGTTGTCAGCGAGATCATCGCGTAACATCTCGTTCGGCCACAAAACCTAGCATTTTCGGAAAAAGCCCTGATTGCTGCGTGGAGTTCATTGTCTCTTCGGGAGACTCTGGCTCTAAATCAAAAATTGAGAACCGTTTTTCACCCACGGTTAATTTAAGATAAAGATAAAGGTTTTTGTTCATGCGTGAAATTATCTCCTTGATCTCCACTTGTGGCCATAAGTCCTCTTATTGGACACGGAAGAACAAGAAAAAGAATCCGGACAAGATCGAGCGGAATAAGTATTGCCCGGCCTGTCGGAAGCACACTCTTTTCAAGGAGAAGAAGTAAGCTTCGTTGGGGCATGACGGCATGAAGGCCAGTAGCTCCAATTGGTAGAGCGGCGGTCTCCAAAACCGCATGTTGCAGGTTCGAGTCCTGCCTGGCCTGTTTTTCAGGCGCTTAGGGAAACGGACTCGAAATAAAAGCGGAGATTTGAAATTGCAGAAAGTAACAAATTTTTTTCAGGAAACACAGCAAGAGCTCAAGAAAGTCACTTGGCCGACCTGGAACGAGGTTTGGCAGGCGACCCTTGTGGTCATCGTCGTGACCTTTTTTGCTTCGGCGTTCATCGCGGCCTGTGATTTCTGCATTTCGACGATTCTACGGATGCTGATTAACTAAGATTATGGCTGACGCTAAGTGGTACGTGGTTCACACACAGACGGGCGTGGAAGCTAAGGCCCGTGCCGGACTGATCAGTCACGCGGAGAACGCGGGACTTTCGAATTTGATCCATGAAGTGCTGATCCCGATGGAGAAGATCAGCGAGGTCAAGGGCGGCAAGAAGCGGATCAGCGAAAGAAAGTTTTTCCCTGGGTACATCCTGGTCAAGATGGAGCTGACCGACGAAAGTTGGTATCTGGTTCGGAATACCCCCGGAATATCGGGTTTTATTGGTGCGGGGAAAAGCCCGATCCCGCTCACGGAAAAGGAAGTTGGGGCGATTATCCGGGAGCAGGAAGAAAAGCAGACCAAGCCGAAGCCAAAGGTTGAATTCGAAGAAGGTGAAAGCGTCCGCATCAAAGAAGGATCTTTCGCCAATTTTAACGGTACGATCGAACAGATCAATCCGGATCGCGGAAAAATGCGCGTGATGGTCACGATTTTCGGCCGGCCGACACCCGTAGAACTTGAATACTGGCAAGTAGAAAAGATATAACCATGGCAAAAGAAATCGTCGCAAGCGTCAAATTACAGATCCCAGGTGGACAAGCCAACCCCGCTCCTCCGATCGGCCCCGCTCTCGGTCAGCGCGGTGTCAATATTATGGAGTTCTGCAAGCAGTTCAATGAACGGACGAAGGACCGGCCGGGGACTATTCTTCCGGTGGTGCTTACCGTTTACAAAGATAAGTCGTTCTCTTTTATTTTGAAGTCGCCTCCGGTGGCGGCGGAGATTAAAAAGGCCGTTGGGCTCGCGAAGGCTTCCGGCGAACCGGGTCGCGTCATCATCGGCAAGATCACCCGCGATCAGGTTCTTGAGATAGCTCGCAAGAAGATGGTGGATCTGAATACTACCAATATCGAAAGTGCGGCCCGTATCGTTGAAGGTGCGGCGCGCAGCATGGGCATCGAAGTCGTTAAATCTAAGTAAGAACAGGACTAAAAATGAAACGTAGCAAGCGGTATCAAAAAAGAGCGGCGCTGGTCGAAGAGGGAAAATTTTACACCCTTACGGATGCTGTGAAAATTCTCAAGACCGTTGAAAAAAGCAAAGCGGATGAAACGATCGCTCTCAGCTTCCAGCTCGGTGTTCGCGCGGAGCAGGGGGATGAAAATGTTCGCGGCACGGTGACTCTCCCGCATGGAAGCGGCAAGTCGGTTCGCGTGCTTTGTTTTGCCAAAGGCGAGAGCGCTAAGGACGCGGAGACGGCCGGTGCGGATATCGTTGGCGCGGAAGAGCTTGTTGAAAAAGTGAAGAATGGTTTTCTGGATTTTGATGTCGTAGTGGCTCATCCGGACATGATGCGCGAGGTCAGCAAGCTCGGTCGCGTGCTCGGTCCCAAGGGGTTGATGCCCACGCCGAAGACCGGCACTGTGACGCCGCAGGTTGGCAAGGCGGTCAAAGAGGTCAAGGGCGGCCGTATCGAATTTAAGAGTGATAAAACTGCGGGGTTGCACGCGGTGTGCGGAAAGCTTTCCTTCGCCGAAGCGGCGCTTCTCGAAAACGCTCGCGTTGTGATCAAGGCGGTCAAAGATTCCAAGCCCGCGACAAGCAAGGGCGAATACATCAAGACGATTCACATCGCGACGACCCACGGTCCGGGTCTCCGGCTCAACACGGGAGCTCTTTAAGCCATGCCATCCTTTGAAAAAGAGTTGATGTTCAATGAGATCGTGAAGGAATTCGAAAAGAGCCCGTACGCCTTTATTTCAAATCTGAACAGCGTGTCGGTTCTGGATATCTCTACCGCTCGCCGCAGCCTTGAAAAAGTTTCCCGGCGCTCGCTGATGGTCAAGCACGCGATGGCCCGGAAGATCTTCGCGCAGTTTAATGTGGCTGGCGCTGAAAAGTATTTGAGCGGTTCGGTCATTATTACCTTTGGCGACAAGGATCCGCAGGACATTTCCCGGAAGCTTTGCGAATTTTCAAAAACAAATGAGAAGTGGAAACCCGCCGGCGTGATCTTTGAGGGTCAGGTTTATGGCGAGGATTTCGTCAAGCAACTTTCCAAACTCCCGTCGCGCAAGGAACTTCTGACGCAACTCGTGGTGCGCATGAATTCACCGCTCCAGGGGTTTGCGAACGTCCTCGGAGCTCTCACCCGTAATCTCGTGGTCGCTTTGGAAGAGGTCCGTAAGAAGAAAGCAGCCGCTGGCGCTGCGTCGTAGGCCAGTCGCAAGATCCGCCAAAGTTTTATGGCGGAAACAAACCGAACGTCCTGATAAAGGAAATTCAATCAAGGAGGCAACACCATGACAGAAGCAACGGAAGTAAAGATCTCTGAAAAATTGCAGGCCATTCTCACCTCGATCGAAACGCTGACGGTGTTGGAACTCGCCGAGCTCGTGAAGGCGCTTGAAGTGAAGTTTGGCGTCAGCGCGGCAGCGGCTCCGGTCGCGATGGCGGCAACGGGCGGCGCGGCAGCAGGTGGCGCAGCGGCAGCTGAAGAGAAGACCAGCTTTACGGTCACCCTCGTCAGCGCGGGCGACAAGAAGATCAACGTCATCAAGGAGATCCGCACGGTTACCAGCCTTGGCTTGAAAGAAGCGAAGGACCTGGTCGAAGGCGCTCCGAAAGTCATCAAGGAAGACGTCAGCAAGGATGAAGCTGCGAAGATCAAGACCGTCCTGGAAGCTCAGGGCGCTAAGGTTGAGATCAAGTAACATTTCGCAACAAGCGGGCCGAACAAAGAGCGCTGTCCTTAAGGAGGACAATTAATGAAGCCTTTGATCACCAGGAAAAGCTTCACCAAGATCCAGGATACGATGGATATGCCGAACTTGGTCGAAATTCAGATCAAGTCGTATGAGGAATTCCTTCAGAGCGGCCGAACCAATCGCCGGCGTAAAAGCCAGGGTTTGGAAGAGGCGTTCGCGGATTGCTTTCCTATCGAGAGTTTCGATGGGACTTGCCGTCTGGAGTATCAGGGGTATTCCCTCGGCAAGCCGAAATATTCGATCCCGGAATGTCAGAAGCGTGGCATGACCTATGCCGCGCCGCTGAAAGTGAAGCTCCGCCTTGTGCGCAAGGGGATCGCTAAAGAGCAGGAAGTCTATATCGGCGAGCTCCCGCTCATGACCGAGACCGGCACCTTCATTATTAATGGCGCAGAACGCGTCATTGTCAGTCAATTGCACCGTTCTCCGGGCATGTCGCTTGAGGAAAGCCTCCATCCGAGCGGCAAGAAGATCTTCAGCGTCCGGATCATTCCTTATCGCGGCGCGTGGCTGGAATTCGAGTCCGATGCGAACGACGTTCTTTACGCTTATATCGATCGCCGCAGGAAGATCCTCGCGACCGCTCTTTTGAGGGCGCTTGGTTATTCCTCGACTTACGATATTTGCAAAGAGCTCTATCCTGTTGAAAAGATCAAGGGTTTTGATAAATCTCAGTTCAAGGCGTGCGAAGGGGAAGCTCTTGCAGAAGATGTTTTTCATCCGACCAGCAAAGAGATGATCGTTCCCGCGGCCACCCGTTTGACCCGCGAAGTGCTCGAAAACCTTCTGTCTTGTGAGGTTTCCACCTTTTCGATCGTCAAACTTCCCAAAGACGACAAGTCTTTGATAAACACGCTCGAAAGAGATCCTTACCGCAATACGCAGGATGCGCAGATGGCGATTTATCGCCGTGTTCGACCGGGCGATCCTCCGACCGAAGCAAGCGCCAAAGATCTTATCCAGAAACTTTTCTTTGATCCCCAGCGATATGATCTCGGTCATGTCGGACGTTTCATGCTCAACAAGAAGCTGGGTCTCGGCACCGGAGCCGCGGAAACTAAAAATACGACGCTCAAACCCGACGATGTCATGAAGGTGATCGGCAAGCTCCTGAAGCTTCGCTCCGGCGAAGTGAAGGAAGATGATATCGACCATCTCGGCAACCGCCGCGTGCGGTCGGTCGGAGAGCTTTTGCAGAACCAGTTCCGCGTGGGTCTCGCGCGCATGAAGCGTTCCTGCGTGGAGCGCATGTCCATTTATGATCTGGATGCCGCGATGCCGCACAACCTGATCAATCCGAAGCTTATCTCCGCCGCGATCAAGGATTTCTTCGGTCGCAGCCAGTTGTCGCAGTTCATGGACCAGACCAATCCTTTGGCTGAGCTGACCCACAAGCGCCGTCTTTCCGCGCTCGGGCCCGGCGGTCTTTCAAGAGAGCGCGCGGGTTTTGAAGTCCGCGACGTTCATCCTTCGCATTACGGCCGTGTTTGCCCGATTGAAACGCCGGAAGGTCCGAACATTGGTTTGATCGCGTCGCTCAGTACTTTTGCGCGCGTCAATGACATCGGATTCCTCGAAAGTCCCTACCGCAAGGTGGTGAATGGCCGCGTCACGGAAAAGATCGATTATCTTACCGCCGACGTGGAAGACATGTATGTTATCGCGCAGGCGAACGCGCCGCTGGATAAGAGCGGGCGCTTTACCTCCGACACCGTGTCTTGCCGTTCCAAGGGTGATTTCCCGAGAATGAAGCCGGAAGACATTGATTACATGGACGTTTCCCCGAGACAGCTTGTGTCCGTGGCAGCCGCGTTGATCCCTTTCTTGGAACATGACGACGCGAACCGTGCCTTGATGGGCTCCAACATGCAACGTCAGGCCGTGCCGCTTCTTATCCCTGAGGCTCCGTTCGTCGGAACCGGGATGGAACGTCATGTTGCGAAGGATTCCGGAGCGGTCATGCAGGCCAAGTCCCGCGGGACCGTCAAAGCCGTGTCCGCAGATGAGATCGTCATCGATGATTTTGTTTACAAGCTCCGCAAGTTCAAGCGCTCGAACGCGGGAACTTGTATCAACCAGCGCCCTCTCGTGGAAGTGGGCGATAAGGTCAAGCGCGGCGATATTATTGCCGATGGCGCGGCGACCCAGGGCGGTGAGCTGGCGCTTGGGCGTAACGTCCTTGTGGCGTTCATGCCGTGGCGCGGGTACAACTTCGAAGACGCGATCATTGTAAGCGAGAAATTCTGCAAAGAAGACGTTTATACCTCGCTCCATATCGAAGAATTTGAAATTGAAGCGCGTGACACGAAGCTCGGGAATGAAGAGATCACCCGGGATATTCCGAATGTCAGCGAAGAAGCTTTGAAGGATCTTGATCTGGAAGGTGTGATCCGCATCGGCGCGGAAGTGAAGCCCGGGGATATTCTTGTCGGGAAGATCACTCCGAAGTCCGAGATCGAGCTTTCTCCCGAAGAAAAACTGCTCCGCGCGATCTTCGGCGAAAAGGCCGGCGATGTGCGCGATGCGTCGCTTTCCGTCCCTCCGGGCGTTGAAGGCGTCGTGGTGGACGTGAAGTCCTTTGCGCGTAAGGAATCTGCCGCGAAGACCAAAGAAGAGGCGCGTCAGGAAAATAAAGATATTAACGAGATCAAAGAGCGTTTCAACGAACGCATTGATCTACTCAAGCGTGAACGTCTTAACAAGGTTTCGGATATGATCGTCGGGAAGAAGATCTCCGAAGACCTTTTGGATGATATTCTTGGAGAGGTGCTCATCAAGAGCGGGCATACCATCACCAAGAGCGATTTGAAGAAACTGGACAGTTGCGACTGGGATTCCCTCCGCATTGACGAAGATCCGGATCTTGAAGAAGGCGTTAAGAAGATAGCCCGTGTTTGGGGCGACGAGATCGATGAACTTGTGGCCGAACGGACCCGCGAGATCGATCGCGTTCGCAAAGGGGACGAGCTTCCTCCGGGCGTCATCAAAAAAATCGTGGTGTATGTGTGCTCGAAGCGCAAAATTTCGGTCGGGGATAAGATGGCCGGTCGTCACGGGAACAAGGGTGTCATCGCGAAAGTCCTTCCGGAAGAAGATATGCCTTACCTCGCGGATGGAAGTCCGGTCGACATCATTCTGAACCCGCTCGGCGTGCCTTCCCGTATGAACGTGGGGCAGATTCTCGAGACGCATTTGGGCTGGGCCGCAAAGATTCTTGGTTTTCACGCGGAAACGCCGGTTTTCAGCGGCGCGACAGAAGCGGAAATCAAGCAAGTGATGAAGGATGCAAAAATCCCGAGTGACGGGAAGATCACTCTTTTTGATGGCCGTACCGGCGATCAGTTCGATGAGAAGATCACTGTCGGTTACATCTACATGCTCAAGCTGGCGCATCTCGCGGATGACAAGATCCACGCCCGCTCTATTGGTCCCTATTCTCTCGTCACGCAGCAGCCCCTCGGCGGCAAAGCGCAGTTCGGCGGCCAGCGTTTCGGTGAGATGGAAGTGTGGGCGCTCGAAGCCTACGGCGCGGCCTTCACTCTCCAGGAACTTCTGACCGTGAAGAGCGATGACGTCGTCGGCAGAACACGCGTCTATGAAGCGATCGTGAAGGGGGAGCCCGCGCTTCATGCCGGAACACCCGAATCCTTTAACGTGCTGGTCAAAGAGTTGCAGGCGCTCGGGCTCGATATTGATCCCGAAAGGAACACCAGCGGAAAATTAGCCCAATCGGATAGTAAAGAGAAATCCGCGGAAGATAAACAGGAAGAAGCCAGGGAGAAACTCAAAGTATGAACTATAACGTGAATACTTTTGATTCTGTTTCGATCCGCATTGCGTCTCCGGAATCGATCCGGAAATGGTCGCGCGGCGAAGTGAAAAAGCCCGAGACGATCAATTATCGGACGCTCAAGCCGGAAAAAGACGGCCTTTTCTGCGAGCGGATTTTTGGTCCTACGAAAGATTATGAATGCGCCTGCGGTAAGTACAAGCGCATCAAGCATAAAGGCATCGTTTGCGATCGTTGCGGCGTCGAAGTCACCCAGGCTCGTGTTCGTCGTGAGCGGATGGGACATATTGATCTCGTGACGCCGGTCTCACACATCTGGTTTTTCAAGACCATGCCGTCGCGTATCGGGAATCTTTTGGATCTTAGCGTTCGCGCTCTTGAGAAGGTTCTCTATTATGAAGAGTACATCGTGCTGGATCCGAAGCAGACGCCTCTCAAACCTCGTCAGCTTCTCACGGAAGATGAGTATCTAAAGGCTCAGGAACAGTATGGCCCTGAAAATTTTATCGCTCAAATGGGCGCCGAAGCGATTCAGACCCTTTTGTCGGAGCTCGAGCTCGATAAGCTGACCTCAAAATTCCACCGCTTGCTCAAGGCCGCGAAATCTAAGCAGGCCCGCGCGCGTTGCGTCAAGATCCTTAAGATCGTGGAAGCTTTTTATAAGTCCGGCAATCGCCCGGAATGGATGATCCTTCGCGCCGTTCCCGTGATCCCGCCCGATCTTCGCCCTCTCGTCGCTTTAGACGGCGGTCGTTTTGCCACCAGTGATCTCAACGATCTTTATCGCCGCGTGATCAATCGCAATAACCGCCTGCGCAAACTCCTTGAGCTGAAAGCGCCGGATGTCATTATCCGTAATGAAAAGCGCATGCTCCAGGAAGCCGTGGACGCCCTTTTTGATAACGGTCGTCATGGTCGTCCGGTGCTCGGCGCCGGTAACCGCCCCCTCAAGTCCTTGAGCGATATGCTCAAAGGAAAGCAGGGACGTTTCCGTCAGAACCTTCTCGGAAAGCGCGTGGATTATTCCGGCCGTTCCGTCATCGTCATTGGTCCGGAGCTCAAGCTTCATCAGTGCGGTCTTCCGAAAAAAATGGCCCTGGAGCTTTTCGAGCCTTTTATCATCCGCAAGCTCAAGGAACGCGGTCATGTGCACACGATCCGTTCTGCCAAGAAAATGGTCGAGCGCGTGAAGCCCGAAGTCTGGGATATTCTTGAAGAAGTGATCAAAGAGCATCCGGTCATGCTAAATCGCGCGCCGACGCTCCATCGTCTCGGGATACAGGCTTTTGAACCGATGTTGATCGAAGGCAACGCCATCCGCATTCATCCGCTTGTTTGTACGGCCTTCAACGCCGACTTCGACGGGGACCAGATGGCTGTTCACGTGCCGCTTTCCATGGAAGCTGTGATGGAAGCGCGCATCCTGATGCTTTCCGCCAATAACATTTTCTCTCCCGCAAGCGGTCAGCCGATTATGACCCCGACTCAAGATATCGTGATCGGGATTTATTATCTCACCAAGATCCGCGACAAGGTTTTGGGCGAAGGGCTTGCGTTCAGCGACACCGAAGAAGCCATTCTGGCCTATCAGGACAAGCAGATCCACAAGCATGCGAAGTGCAAGCTTCGCTTAGTCACCGGTGAGATCATCGAGACGACCATGGGGCGCATCCTTTTTAACGATGTGTTGCCCAAGGGATTCCGCTTTGTGAATGATATTGTCAACAAGGGCAAGCTTTCCAAGATCATCGCCGAATGTTACAACATTTTCGGCCACGAGGAAGTCGTTAACCTTTTGGACCGGTTGAAGTCGCTTGGCTTTCAGGCCGCCACCATGTCGGGTCTTTCTATCGGTATCGATGATATCCAGATCCCGGATGCTAAGGAAGGCATTTTGAACGAGTCACGCAAAGAAGTGAAGGCCATCGAAAGCCAGTATAAACAGGGCTTGATCACGGATGGTGAGCGTTATAACAAAGTCATCGATATCTGGACGCACACCACGGATCGCGTTTCGGATGTGATGTTCGAGGCGCTCAATTCTTTCAATCCGATTTTCATGATGGCCGATTCCGGAGCCCGCGGTTCGAAGCAGCAGATCCGTCAGTTGGCGGGTATGCGCGGTTTGATGGCGAAACCTTCCGGCGAGATCATCGAGAGCCCGATTACGGCCAATTTCCGTGAAGGCTTGACCGTGCTGGAATATTTCATCTCGACTCACGGCGCGCGTAAAGGGTTGGCCGATACCGCGCTGAAGACTGCCGACTCGGGTTATCTGACGCGGCGTTTGGTGGATGTAGCGCAAGATGTGATCATTAACATTGATGATTGCGGTACCTTGAACGGGATCATTGTCGAGCCGGTGTACGAAGGAGAAGACGTTATTGTTTCGCTTCCGGACCGGATTCTGGGACGCGTTGCGCTAGACAACGTGGTCGACGTTATTACGGACCAGGTGATCGTGAAGTCCGGCGACCTTATTGATGAAGTGATCGTCAAAAAGATCGATGAAGCCGGCATCGAGAAGATACGCGTCCGGTCGGTGCTTTGCTGCGAATCCACAAAAGGAATCTGCGCGAAGTGCTATGGACGCGACCTTGCCACACGCCGTCTCGTGGAGCTTGGTACCGCGGTCGGAATTATTGCCGCGCAGTCCATCGGTGAACCGGGTACTCAGCTCACCATGCGTACCTTTCACATCGGTGGTACGGCGTCACGTATTGTTGAACAATCCTATTATCGCGCCCGTAACGACGGCGCTCTGCAGTACCATAATTTGAAAACGGTTGTTACGAAGACAGACGAAATCGTCGTGCTGAACCGTAACGGTCAACTTTCCATTCATGATGAGACGGGCCGCGAATTGGAACGCTACACGATTCCGACCGGCGCTTTCATTCATTCGAAAGATGGCGAAAAGGTTAAAAAAGGCGAGATTTTCGTGAAATGGGACCCGTACACGGTTCCGATCTTGACCGAAGTTGCCGGGAAGGTGCGTTTTGAAGATATTAAGGCTGGCGTGACGATGAATGAAGAGCTCGATTCTACGACGGGCATGACGGAGCGCGTCATCATCGAGCATAAAGAGGATATGCATCCGCAGCTCCTTTTGGTTGGCGAAAAAGACGAGATCCTTGCGTTCTATCCGATTCCGACCGGGGCGCACGTGGTGGTCAAGGACGGCCAGACGATCACGGGCGGTACGCTGCTCGCAAAGACGCCGCGTAAAACCGCTAAAACGCGCGATATCACCGGGGGTCTTCCTCGCGTGGCGGAATTGTTCGAAGCGCGTAAGCCGAAGAATCCTTCGGTCATCTCGGAAATCGACGGTGTCGTGGAGATCGGCGAGATCGTCAAAGGCCAGCGCAAGATCATCGTGAAGAGCTCGACGGGGATGGCTAAAGAATATCTCATCCCGCACGGCAAGCATCTGAACGTTTATAAGGGTGATAAAGTCGTCGCAGGACAGCAGCTTGTGGACGGGCCGGTCGTGTTGCAGGACATCCTCCGCGTTTCAGGTGAAAGAAGTCTGCAACAATACCTTGTCGAAGAGGTTCAGGAAGTTTATCGCTTGCAGGGTGTCAGGCTGAATGACAAGCATGTGGAATGTATCGTGCGTCAGATGCTCCGCAAAGTCCGCATTGAGGATTCGGGCGATACCGAATTCCTCGTGGGTTCGCACGTGGAAAAGCTCAAGTTTGCGGATGAGAATGCCAAGATGATCAAGAAGGGGAAAGAGCCCTCCAAGGGAACTTCCATTCTCCTCGGGATTACGAAGGCGTCTCTCACCACCGATAGTTTCATTTCGGCAGCGAGCTTTCAGGAAACGACCCGCGTTCTCACGGAAGCGGCATCTGGAGGCAAGCGCGACTATCTGCAGGGGCTCAAGGAGAACGTGATCATGGGGCATTTGATCCCCGCGGGAACGGGCTTCAAGATCCATCAGGAAATTGATATGGTCAAAGATCTGTCCGACATGTTGCCGGATCCCGACGCCGATAAAAAAGAAAAAGCCGCCGAAGAGGCCAGCGCATCCAAGGAGAACTCTTAATGTCGCCCACGATCAATCAGCTGATCCGTTATGGAAGGAATAAATTCAAAGGGAAATCCAAGTCCCCGGCTTTGCAGAATTCGCCGTTTAGAAAAGGCGTTTGTCTGATCGTCAGGACGCAGACCCCGAAAAAGCCGAACTCCGCGCTTCGTAAGATCGCCCGCGTGCGTCTCACGAACGGACAGGAAGTGACAGCCTATATTCCCGGTGTCGGGCACAATCTGCAGGAGCATTCCATTGTGCTCGTGCGCGGAGGTCGCGTGAAGGATCTTCCGGGTGTTCGGTATCATATTGTTCGCGGAAAACTGGACGCCGCCGGCGTCGCAGGCCGCACGAAATCGCGTTCGAAGTACGGCGCGAAAACCCCGAAAAAGGATGCTAAGAAATCATGAGAAGAAGACGCGCGCAAAAAAGAATGATCGATCCGGACCCGCGTTATGGGGACTATCTTGTCGCTAAGTTCATTAACGTTGTTATGGAGTCCGGGAAAAAGTCGATCGCCGAGCGCATCGTCTATGATGCTCTCGATATCGTCAAAGAAAAAACATCAAAAGAACCTCTTGAAGTTTTTCGCGCGGCGTTAGATAATGTGCGTCCTCTCCTGGAGACAAAATCCCGGCGCGTAGGTGGGGCGACATATCAGGTGCCGGTGAGCGTTGCTGAAGATCGTGGTTATTCCCTCGCACTTCGA
>CAISGE010000031.1 GCA_903884815.1 Candidatus Omnitrophota bacterium
CTCTTTTTTTAGTATCGTCATAACTGTAAAACAAATGAGTGCTGCACTGCAAGAACTTGCAGAGATAATTATAGAAAAACCGGCTGATAAACATACAATTTACTTTAAATAAAAACGACTTTTTGGATTTTGGTTGCGGGGGCTGGATTCGAACCAGCGACCTTTGGGTTATGAGCCCAACGAGCTACCGAGCTGCTCCACCCCGCGACGGTAAATTTAAAAAACTTGTCCGCGGGACTATTCCGTTTGCCCCGCGACCGAAAATGATACTAAATTGTCGAGTTCTTTTTCGACGAGCGCGTATTGTATCAGATTCCCCCCGCGAATCAAAGCGCCCTATTTTCATTATTTATTCGTATGCCCCGGCAGGCATTGAGGGCTCCGGGTGACGTACTTTTATTTATTTCTGATCGAAGAGGGTAGGGTATAATTTTCCACGCAGGGATCGGGCGCTTTTCCGCGCACAGCTATTATCAAATAGGGAATAAAATGGATATTCGCAAGACCCGAACCATGATTCTTGATCAAGGTGATCCCGAGGAGAAACGGGCCGAGATCCTGGACTATTTCCACAAGACTTTTGACCTCGACGAGCGGCTTTACGAGACACTCAAGTCCGACGCCGCCTTTTATTTGCGGGCTGACCGCCTGCGCCATCCGCTGATCTTCTATTTCGGTCATACTGCCACTTTTTTTATTAACAAGCTGACCCTCGCCCGGTTGATCGAAACCCGGATCGACCCGCGCTTTGAATCGATGTTCGCGGTCGGGGTGGATGAAATGTCCTGGGATGATCTGAGCGTCGGCCAGGATGATTGGCCCACGCGCGAGGCGGTTAAGGCCTACCGCGATAAGGTAAGGGAGCGAGTGGACGCGCTCATTCGGAGTCTGCCGATGACGCTCCCGATCACCTGGGAAAATCCCTTTTGGGCCATCTTGATGGGGATCGAGCACGAGCGCATTCATATTGAAACCTCCTCGGTGTTGATCCACCAACTCCCTCTCGACCAGGTGGTCCAACATCCTTTCTGGGAGATCTGTCGTGAAGCGGGCGAACCCCCGCAGAACCGGCTTCTCCCGGTTCCGGGCGGCAAGGTGGTACTGGGAAAAGCGGAGAATTATGCGCTCTATGGTTGGGACAATGAATACGGTCGTCGCGAGGCGGAGGTCGAGGGCTTTAAAGCCGGAGAATTTCTGGTCTCGAACCGCGAGTTCCTGGGCTTTGTTGAGGCCGGAGGCTACCGCGACTCAAAGTGGTGGACCGAGGAAGGGTGGAAGTGGCGCGGCTTCAAGCAGGCTGAGCATCCGCTGTTCTGGGTCAAGGGCGGTGGCGAGCGTGGTGGCTGGGGCCTGCGCACGATGCTTGAGGTGATCGATCTGCCGTGGAACTGGCCGGTCGAGGTCAACTATCTGGAGGCCAAGGCCTTTTGCAATTGGCAGGCCGCCCGCACGGGTCTCCCGATCCGGTTGCCCACGGAGGACGAGTGGTACCGATTGCGCGATGTCTGTGATATTCCCGACCAGCCCTTCTGGGAAAAAGCACCCGGCAATATCAATTTGGAATACGGGAGCTCTTCCTGTCCGGTAGACCTTTTCCGCTCCGGTGATTTTTATGATGTGATCGGTAATGTCTGGCAGTGGACCGAAACGCCGATCTATCCCTTTCATGGTTTTCGCGTTCACCCCTGGTACGACGATTTTTCCACTCCGACTTTTGATACCCGGCACAATCTGATCAAAGGCGGCTCCTGGATCTCGACCGGCAACGAGGCCACCCGTGACGCGCGCTATGCCTTTCGCCGGCATTTTTTTCAGCATGCCGGTTTCCGTTATGTGGAGTCGAGCGCCCCCGTGGTGATTCACCAGGATTCCTATGAAACCGATGCTCTGGCGGCGCAATACTGCGATGCCCATTACGGACCGGAGCATTTCGGGGTGGCCAATTTTTCCGTGGCGTGTGCCGCCGCCTGTCTCGAATGGATGAAGAATCGCGCGAAGGGGCATGCCCTTGACTTGGGATGTTCGGTTGGCCGGACCTCTTTTGAGCTTGCCCGTGGCGGTTTTTCCAAAGTGACCGGGCTTGATCTCTCCGCCCGGTTTTTCCGGCTTGCCACACGGATGCAGGAGGAGGGTTCTTTGCGCTACGCCCTTTTGGAAGAGGGGGAGATCTGCTCCTACCATGAGACCGGGTTGGAGGATCTGGGTCTGGACAAGTACCGCGATCGCGTGAATTTTTTCCAGGCCGATGCTTGCAATCTTCCGGAAAAGTTCACGGGGTATGATCTGGTGCTTGCGACCAACTTGATCGACCGCGTTTATTCGCCGCGCAAGTTTCTGGCCCATATTCATCAGAGGATCAATCCGGGCGGCGTGCTCGTCCTTACTTCGCCCTACACCTGGGACGAGGCCCACACCAAGAAGGTGGAATGGTTGGGGGGCTATCGCCATGCCGGGGAGCCGGTTGAAACTTTGGAGGGACTGAAGGAGCTTCTGGCGCCGCATTTCCGGCTTTTGGGAGAACCCCGTGATCTGCCTTTTGTGATACGTGAGACGCGCAGGAAATTCCAGCACAGTGTCGCCGAACTTACTGCCTGGGAGTTGAAAGGATAAATGGAAGCCTCTCACTTTGATTTTGATACTCCGGTCGATCGCCGCAATACGGCCAGCGAAAAATGGGACCGGTATAAGGGGCGCGACATTATTCCTCTTTGGGTGGCGGATATGGATTTCAGGTCCCCTCCGGCGGTGCTCGACGCTTTGCACCGGAGGATCGACCACGGCATTTTCGGGTACACCGCGCCCTCGGAAGCACTAACGGCGATCGCTGTCTCGCATCTCCGGGAGCAATACCAGTGGACGATCGATCCGGCTTGGCTGGTATGGTTGCCGGGTCTCGTCTGCGGTCTCAATGTCGCCTGTCGCGCTGTGAAAGAAATGGGGGAGGAGGTGCTGACCTTCACACCGGTCTATCCTCCGTTCCTGACGGCGCCGGTTCTGTCGGGTTGCATTACCAGAAAAGTGCCGCTCAAGCTGAACGGCTTACGCTGGGAGATGGACCTCGAGGCGCTGGAACGGGCGATCACGCCGAAGACCAAACTCCTTTTGTTTTGCAACCCGCATAATCCGGTCGGGCGTGCCTGGACGAAGAAGGAACTTCTGGATCTCGCCGCGCTCTGTGAGCGTCGTGATCTTATCCTCTGCAGTGACGAGATCCATGCTGGCCTGATCCTGGATGCCGACAAGCAGCATCTTCCCATCGCCATGGTGGCGCCGGAGATCGCGGGCCGTACCATCACGCTGCATGCCCCGAGCAAGACCTTCAACATTCCCGGGCTGGGCTGCTCGCTTGCTGTGATCCAGGATCCGGATCTGCGTGAGTCTTTCAAGCGGGCCATGGCCGGCATCGTGCCCCAGGTGAATCTGCTGGGTTTTACCGCCACGGAGGCGGCTTATCGTTCCGGGGAACCCTGGCGGCGGGAACTGATCCAATATCTGCGCGGCAATCGTGACTTGGTTCTGCGGGCCGTGGGAGAAATGCCGGGCCTCAGCGTCGCTCCGGTGGAAGCCACCTATCTCGCGTGGATCGATTCGCGAGCGAGCGGCATCCGTGATCCCGAATTATTCTTTGAGCAGGCCGGGGTGGGCCTCTCGGATGGCGCCGCGTTTGGCCTGCCCGGTTTTGTAAGGCTGAATTTTGGTTGTTCCCGGTCTCTTCTTGCCGAAGCCCTGAGCCGGATGCAGCGATCCTTGAATAAAAAACAGGATCGGGAGCCGCCGGACGGTGTTCCGCGTGAGGGCAAGAATTTGTTGGATATTTAGCAGGCCGAGGCATAAAATCTTCGCAGAATCATGGTGGAACGCAGGTGTTTTGAAGGGCAGTAGGATGTTTGAAACCTCCGGGGGGTAAAATGGAAGAGACTAAAAAGTGTCTTCTCGTGATCGATGACGAGGATGATTATTGTCAGATCATCCGGGAAAAGTTCGAACTTCTGGGTTATAAGGTCCTGATCGCCCACGACGGAGCCGAGGGGTTGCGGAAGACCGAAGAAGGCCGGCCCGATTGTGTGATCCTGGATGTCCTCATCCCGAAGGGCGAGGATGGACTCACCTATTTTCGCAAGCTCCGCACGTATCGTCACAACGATCGCCAAGAACAGACGCGCATGAGGACCACTCCCATTATCGTCCTTACCGGTGCGGGGACAGCGACGCATCCGGTCTTTGAGCGCGAGGACACCAAAGGTTCGGTCGAGAAACTTTTTGATTACACAGGACTCCAGGGCATTAACGGTTTTCTTGAGAAGCCCTTTGATCTCGAAACGCTTAAAGCCAAGATCGAGGATGTCCTCCGCGAAGGTTAGTTCTCTTTCCGCTTATTTCTTCCAGTTGAGAACCATGCCCCTGCACGGGTTCCTTCCATAGGGGATGTGGTGAAAATCTCGTGAAGCACAGAAGAGCAAAGGGTGTCTCTCAATACAAACGAATTTCATCGAAGTCCTTCGCGCCAGCATTCATTGAATTCCCGAGTTCAAGGGTCTCCGGTTCAACGAGCTTGGTGTCAAGGTTCGGGAGCGCTTGAACGACGCTTCCAAAGCCTCCCGTTCCTGACGGGGAGGGAAAACATACAAAGGAGGTCGCATGAAAACTCGAGAAGAGCAGGCGCAGGAAGCGTGGGCTCGGGGATGGCAGAAATCCAGAGAAGATCGTCTTTTCAATTGTGAGGATGTCTGGAAGCTGTGGCAGAAGCCCACGAGCAGTTTTATTCGGAGTTCGGAATCCCTGAGGAAGATGGTGTTGGGATATCGTAAAAAATGTACAAACTATGCCGGAGAAAAAAAGTATGAGAAAGCCCTGTTGACCCATAAGGACTTTCATTTGATCGGTGCGACTCGAAGAGTACCGGAATATGTCAGGCTGGAAGTCACAAACCATGCTGTTCCTCTTGCTAAAAAAAGGAGCGGACAAACCATCACGGATTGCATGGGGGTGCTTTATGACCCCAGAGGCAGAAAACATCCCGTAGCTATCGAAATCAAGGAGACGGCCAATAATCCATGGTATGGAGTCGTGGAACTCTTGCAACAGATGCGGCTGATGCGCTCTAATGTGAGAGGATTAAAAGAATATTTTGAAAAGCAGATTTCGAATAACGAGGTAAAGGGGGCATGGGGGATGCTTCTGGCGCCTGAGGGCTATTATCAGAAAAATAGCGGCAGGGCCAAGGGATCCTATAAAGCCGCATGCGAGTTATGCCGGTACATGGCGGATAAATCAGAAGCTAGGGTCATCATTGCTTCGATTGACCTGGGGATTATTAAATTTAAAGCAGGCTATTGGCCGAAGTGATGAAACGTCTATGAACCTTATTATCCATCGCGGAACGCATGAGATCGGCGGGACGTGTGTTGAGATCGCGACGGACGAGACACGTATCATCATCGACCTCGGGATGCCTCTGGCCGATCCCCGGGACAAGAAAAAAAGGCTGAAGGAATTTTCACTTACCGGCAAGACCGTTCCCGAGCTGATCCGCGACGGCATTCTCCCGCGCGTTCCGGGGCTTTACAGGAGCGTCGGGGAAGAAAAAGCGGTCGATGCCGTGTTGTTATCCCACCCGCATCAAGATCATTACGGACTCTTCAAATACATCCGTGAAGATATCCGGATCTACCTTGGCGAGGACACGGATTTGATGCTCCGTGCTTCAGAGGCGCTTCTCGGGGATCGGTTCGGACGCCATGAAGATAAAGTTCTGATGCGGGACCGTGAACGGGTGAGTATCGGGGATATGAATGTCACCCCGTTCCTGACGGACCACTCGGGCTACGGGGCGCTCGCTTTTCTTGTGGAAGCGGAAGGGAAGAAGGTTTTTTATTCCGGAGATTTCAGAGGGCATGGGCGCAAGAAGGTGCTCTTCGAGGAACTTCTTAGTAACCCTCCTTCAGGGGTCAATGTCCTTATGATGGAAGGGACCATGATGGGGCGGGAGAGTGAAACCCTTCAAGCCGAGGAGGATCTTGAAATCGAGATCGCCTCCACCGCTCGTGTGTACGATGGCATGAAGCTCTTTATTTGTTCCGGCCAGAATGTGGACCGTCTCGTGACCTTTTACAGAGCGGCCAAAAGGGCCGGGGCCATTCTGGTGCTTGATCTTTATGCTGCGAACATTCTGCAGGAGCTTGGTCGCAAAAGTCTTCCGCTTCCGACGAACGGATTCAAGGACGTCCGGATCCTTTTTACAAAGCAGCTCATGAAGAGGCTTTTAGAGCGCAACCTGAAGCATTGGTATGAACGGTGGCGGCCTTATGAGATCAGTCCCCAGGCCTTGCAGCGGGTGGGGAAGAAAGCTTTTGTGATGTTCCGCGATAGTTCGGTCCATGAGTTTGAGGCGACGGGGATTCCCAAAGGTTCCGTACTTTTTTACTCTCTGTGGAGTCAGTACACGTTGGAGCCTTCTTTTGAAAAGACCCAGGCTTTCCTGGAGCGGCATGAGATCGGGCTCAAAGAAATGCATACGAGCGGACACGCGGTTCTGCCGGACCTGAAACGGTTCGCGGAGTCACTCGATCCGGAAGTGCTCATTCCCATCCACACCGAATATCCGGAAAAGTACCGGGAACATTTTGGCAACAGGGTTCGCTGTCTTAAAGACGGCGAATGTTTTGAACTTTAAGGAAGGCGCTTTTACGGGTTTTTATTCTCTACGTTCCATCTGAGCCGGTCCTGAAGACTGGTCCTAAGAAACATGAAAGGCATCGATGATCCCCCAGATATTGCTCGACAAGGCGGAGACGCCCGACGGCGGCAAAGAGCTAAGACTCTATCAGCACGATAAGGATTTCTTGATCAGCGTGGGGAATGTGCAGCTCATGAGCAGCAGGACGCATGAGTCGGAAGAAGCACTGGCCCATCTCGCTTTGGAAAGAATTGAAATAAAAGAGAACACACGCGTGCTGATCGGCGGCCTCGGAATGGGGTTTACGCTCCGGGCGGCACTGGACGTCCTTCCGGCCAAAGCCCGGGTGGTGGTCGCGGAACTGATCCCCGCGGTGGTGAAGTGGAATCGCGGTCCGCTTGCGGATCTTGCGGGCCACGCCCTGGAGGACTCTCGGGTGGAGGTGCATGAGGTGGACGCGGCCAAAATGATCCGACATGGTCAGGGGCGTTATGACGCCATTTTGCTCGATGTGGATAACGGGCCCGCGGGACTCTCACGCACGGGCAATCATTGGTTCTACGGTTTGTCGGGACTTCATGCCATGCTTGCGGCGCTACGGCCGGACGGGGTGCTCGCCCTTTGGTCAGCGGGTCCGGATGTCGAATTTACGCGCCGCATGGAGATCGTGGGTTTTGACGTGGAGTCGATCCGTGTGCGGGCGCGCGCCGGGAAAAAAGGCGCGCATCATGTGATCTGGATCGCGAAAAAAAACCGGAACCCGGCGCCGCCGGCGTCTTCCTCTGAAATAAGGGAGGGGAGAAATCGCAAGGCATCCCGGGATCATTGGAAATCCCGATGAATAAAAAATCCGAAGGATTTCATCTTATTTTTGAAGACGGGGACTCGCTCCGGGCCGAGGTGGTAAGGTCGGTCCTCGAAGCGGGGGAGGTTGATTGTTTTATCGAGAACGAGGGTTGCCAGAATTTGTTCTCCATGGGGAGTATGGGCGGTTTGAATCCTCTGATGGGGACGGTCAAAGTCTATATCCGTCCTGAGGACCGTGAGCGGGCCGAGGCGCTTTTGGCGGACCTTCCGCCTCTTCCGGAGCAACCCGGGGATGCGCGGCAGGATGCCTCACCCGAAACTCCGGGCTCCGGGGGACAGGGTTTTCTTTCCCGTCTGCGTCAGTGGTTCAAGTGAACTGACAGCGACCCCGGGGTATTTCTCTCCGGGGAGGACCGTGCTATACTGGACGCCGGTTCTCGAACTCTTTTGTGACCTCCGGGATCTTCTTTACGGAGCGTTGTTCTTAGAACGAAGGACCGAAGAAAAAGGAGGGCCAAACCATGGTCCCAGGATCTGACAAAGGAAATAAATATTCTCGAACGGATCTGGAAAAGATTCGGAAGCGGGCCCGGGAGATCTGGGCGAGAAAACGCGAGTCGTTTAATACCGCGCTCAATGACTGGCTTCAGGCGGAACAGGAGCTTAAGGCCGGGAATAAGTTGGAACATACCCGTTCCGATCAATACACGGGAGAAGAGATCGCCAAAATCAAGGAGCGGGCGCAGGCGATCCGCGATATGAAGGTCCGGTCCTTGCACACGGCTTTTGATGACTGGATCGAAGCTGAGCAGGAACTGAAGGAAGAGCTGACGAAAAAGATCAATATCCTCGATCTTTTCGATATGTGGTTTCTCCGCGTATCGCCACGGGTGGCGAGCCTTCTTAACGAGGAAACCCCGGTCCGCCACGGGATCTTCGATAGCGAGCTTGGTAAAGAATATGTCGAGCTGATGTCGGAGTGCATTAAGTAGCGCCTGGCCCGGGAGCGGGTCATTCGTGAAGACGGAGAAAGGTGGATGATGGGATTTTTCGCGTTACTTGTTCATGATCCCGTCTTGTTCGCCGTTCTTGTTGCCCTGCTTCTTTATTCGATCATCGCGCATGAAGTGGCGCATGGGTGGGTGGCGTCTCTTTTTGGCGATGACACAGCAAGGCTTTCCGGCCGGCTGACCTTGAATCCCGTACCTCACTTTGATCCTGTCGGGATGCTGATGCTTTTCATCGTCGGGTTTGGCTGGGCCAGGCCGGTCCCGGTTAATTACGAACGGTTGAAAAGCACGCGTGCCGGTCTTTTCAGTGTTTCCCTGGCGGGTTGTGCCGCGAATATTCTGATCGCCACTGCCGGTGTTTTTCTGCTTCAACTGGAGGCGGTTCGTGGTCAGCCCCTTGCCGTTGCCGCACTCTCCATTCTTGTTCGCATCAATGTCACGCTGGGCGCTCTGAATCTTATTCCGATCCCGCCACTTGATGGCTCGAAAATCCTGATGAGCTTTTTACCCCAGAGAGTTTGGCCGCAGTTCGCGAAATGGGAACCTTGGGGGCTGTTCTTATTGCTCATGCTTCTCTTCACGGGTTTACTGAATCCCATGATCCGGGTGATGCAGAATCTGATCGCCGCGTTCATCGTGTCCCTCTTGGGCGGGGGCCGGGGATGAAAAAACTTTATCTCCTAAGACATGCCGATGCCGCGCCGATGAAGCACGGGCAAAAGGATTCCCAGCGCCCTTTGACCGATCGCGGACGAAAACAGGCGGCAGAGGTTGCCGCCGAAGCCAAACTGAAGATGTTTTCCGTTGATCTGATTCTCACTTCACCTTACGCGCGGGCCCTTGACACCGCCCGGATCTTTGCGGCTGTCTATGAAATGCAGGGACAAGTGATCGAGGAGCCGCTTCTCGAGTGTGGTTGTTCGGTGCAAGAGATCCGGAAGATCCTCACACGGTATGAGGATTGTGAAAGCATTCTGTGTGTCGGGCACGAGCCGGATTTCGGCGTGATCGCCGCGGCTTTGCTCGGTCAGAAGACTTCGTGGCCTTTTCATAAAGCGGAATGCCGGGAGATCGATCTCTCGAATGGTCTCCGGTTCCTGTTGGAAGACGCCCCGGGAGACTAGATTTAAAACAAGACGAAATCACAAGGACCCTTGGCCTGTCGGACAAGGGTTTCACAGGGAGGTGTAAAATGGCCAAAATAAGAGCTTATGCTGCCGGGAAAGCGGGTGCGTTGCTGGCGCCTTTCGAGATCGAACGCCGCGCCGTGGGATCGCGCGATGTTTTGATCGATATCCATTTCTGCGGGATCTGTCACTCGGACATCCATCAGGTTCGTGACGAGTGGGGCCATTCTTTGTATCCCATGGTTCCGGGCCACGAGATTGTGGGCGTGGTGGCCGGAGTCGGGACGAAGGTTAAAAAATTCAAGATGGGCGACAATGTCGGCGTGGGATGCCTGGTGGATTCCTGCCGCAAGTGTCCCGATTGTCACGAAGGCTATGAACAGTTCTGTCAGAGCCCTGTTTTCACCTACAATTGCAAAGAAAAGGATGGCAAGACCCTGGCCCAAGGAGGGTATTCCACTCGGATCGTCGTGGACGAGGATTTTGTGCTCCGCTTGCCGGAGAATTTACCGCTGAATGCGATGGCGCCGCTCCTCTGCGCCGGCATCACGACATATTCACCGCTGCGTCATTGGAAAGCCGGTCCCGGAAAGAAAGTCGGGGTGATCGGGCTTGGGGGGCTCGGGCACATGGCGGTCAAGATCGCGAAGGCGATGGGCGCGGAGGTCTCGGTGTTGAGCCGTTCCCGGAATAAAGAAGCGGACGCCAAACGGCTTGGCGCGCATCATTATTACGCGGTGGGCGAGGCCGGGACCTTGGAGAAGCTGGCGCATGTTTTCGACCTGATCCTTTGCACCGTGTCTGTGGATGTCGATTGGAATGAGTACCTGGCCACTCTCAAGCGCGACGGGACCATGGTTTTGCTGGGGGTTCCCCCGAAAGCACCGACGGTCAAAGCGGCGAGTCTGATCTTCGGGAGGCGCAGTCTGGCGGGATCGCTGATCGGCGGGATCCAGGAAACCCAGGAAATGCTCGATTTTTGCGGGAAGCACGGGATCGTGTCTGATATTGAGATGATCCCGGTCCAGAAGGTAAACGAAGCCTACGAGCGCGTCATCAAAGGCGACGTCAAATTCCGTTTTGTGATCGATATCGCTTCACTAAAATAGCCGGGAGAGGCTGCCGGGGTTCCCAACGTTATGCCAAAGATAAAAAGCCGTAACATTTTCTCCGGACTTCCTGCCGCCAAGAAGCGGGAAGCGTTTCAGATCCTTCAAGTGGGAAAGGAGTTCAAATTTGAAAGAATCGTTTCTCGCGGTCAAGCGACGCCGGAAGGGAAATGGCTTTACTCGAAGGCGGCGGAGTGGGTGATGGTTCTTCGCGGACGGGCCGTGCTTTCCTTTAAAAGAGAGCGAAAAAGCCTCGTTCTGAAGGCGGGGGATTATATTTTTATTCCGGCACGGACTTACCATCGCGTGGACCGGACTTCTCCCATGCAAAAGACTGTTTGGTTGGCTGTTCATATCGGACGTGTTGACGTATCGAAAATATAGAAAGGGTTTCAAAGTGAGCAAGCCGAAGTTTCCAGATTGGGAAGCCCTTTACCGGGATCAGGATGTTGAGAAGATGCCCTGGTTTACGCCGGACTTGGATGCTGATTTTTCGAAGGTTCTAAAGAATTTTAATCTCAAGAACGGGCATGTGCTGGACCTGGGTACCGGTCCGGGGACTCAAGCGATCGCCCTGGCGAAGCTCGGGTTTGAGGTGGTTGCGAGTGATATTTCGGATTCGGCGGTGCGGAAGGCAGAGGTGCGCGCGAAGCAAAAGGGCGTACTAATTCATTTTGTGAAAGACGATATTCTCGCGACACAGCTTCAGGGTCCATTCGATATTATTTTTGATCGCGGGATCTTTCATGTTTTTCCTCCGGGAAAAAGGGACGCTTATGTTCAAAACGTCACCGGTCTTCTTAAAAAGGGCGGTTCGCTTCTCCTGAAATGTTTCAGTGACAAGGAGCCTCCGGGGGAAGGTCCTTACCGGATCTCCGAGGCTGAGATCCGCCGTGCTTTTACTCCGGCGCTTGAGATTCTGACCCTCCGTGAGAGCTCCTTTCAAGGTGTTCGCCGGCCCGACCCGCGCGCGCTTTTCTGCGTGCTTCAAAAATAGAGATGATCCTCTAGGCAGACGGGAAAAGATGAAGAGAATTTTACTACCGGTCCTTTTTATGACGCTGTTCTTGCGTCCCGCGCTCTGTGAAGAGCCAGCGCTTTTCAGCGACAGGTCCGCTTCAGGGTGGACTGACGAGAGGGCCACCTTCAGTAATGAGCTCAGTCTTTCGGCACGGAAAGTCGTCGAGTTGGCGCGGACCCGGTTTTCCAAGATCAAAAGCATTAACGATTCCTATCAATTGACCGCGGAGGCGATCTTTCTTTTAGCGGAACGCGGGGATGTGCGGGGGGCGATCCCGAAACTACGTCAGGCTTCGGAGAAATTTGACGGGAACCGGATGGCTTATTTATTGCTTGGGGCCGCGTATGAAAAGGCCGGAGACCGTGAAGAGGCCGCACGGGCTTTTTCCGGATTTTACACGAATAGCCTGACACTGATGCCTGAGGAAAACGGGCTGATCAGTCCCACCGGCCTGCGTGTCTTCCGTTCTTATGTCGAGGCCCGCCTCGCCGCGTGGAAGAGTCCCTTGCCTCAAGCGAAGATCGGGCTCCTCTTGCGCCGGGCACGCTCGTTTGTCATGCTGGAGGGATCACCGGACAGCCAGCGGATCAATTTCCTGTTGTGCATGAGCCTGCTCGCGGGCACACTTCTTTTTTTACTGCTGCGTCCGGTCGCCGGAGAATTTCCACCCGTTGTTTCATATTTCTTCGGAAATTTTTATCTTCTCTTTGCCGTGGCGTATATGCTCTGGGTGGCGCATCTTTTCGCGGGACTTCCTTTTTTCATTTCACCAGGGACCGAATACAAACTTTTTTTTATGGTGGGGTCCGGGCTGATCGTTGCCCGTTACGCGGCTCGACTTGTGCTTCGTCGCAAGAAGAGGAGGAAAATCGAGGGGGCTCGGTACTGCCCGCATTGCGGCGGAGTCGCGTTGAATCTTGAAAAGGAATGTCCCGAATGTAAGCGACGGATCCCGGATTAAGTTACAGTTGAGAAATAACTTTTGAGAAGGAGTGAGCATGAAAAAAATCCTGTATTTAATAATTTTTGTTTTGACGTTTGTCTCGCTGGCTCACGCGGCGGAGAGAAACAAGATCGAATTGGATGACGGGAGCGCGCTGGAGGCCGAGATCCTTTCGTTTTCGGAAGGTAAATATACGGTTCGGAGTTCGAGCCTGGGGGTTTTTCAGATCGAGGATTCGAAAGTGCGGAATATCCACCGAATTGGTACCAACGATGCGGCACCGGTCGCTCCGGATGCTGCCGCGATCCAGACCGAGCTTGAAAAGATCCAGCCCGCGATCACCGGCGATCCGGGGATCATGAGTGCGATTGTCGGGCTGTTCTCGGACCCTGACTTTCAGGCTCTTTTTAAAGATCCCGAGATCCTGAAGGCGGTAAGGTCTTTAGACCTCAAAGCGCTCACGGCCAATGAGAAATTTATCAAGGCCATGAATCATCCCACCGTCCAAGCGATCAAGCAAAAGATCAAGGGGAGTTAGGACGCCTCGCTGTCAATGCTGAGTCCATGAGTCTCGAGGGGATTTAGCAGAGGTTTACTTCCACGGATTTCCGGTATTGCCGTAGTTCCGCGGCGATCATCCCCACCAGATTGGTGCGGATCGAGACATTTTTGGGTAAGAGGGGATTCTGGTAATAGGGGTTCACGCTCTGACCGACCAGGAAGCGGATGTGGTCGGCCTGCATCATCTCCGCAGCAAGCAGGACCGCGGCGTTCATCCCTTTGCCGTCGTGTTCGGGCCGGGGAGCGTCTTTCTTGATCAGTTCCAACGTCCGGGAAAGAGTGATGATTCCCTCGGTCACAAGATCGATCCCTTCCAGGGATCCCGGGGGAGGGACTTCGCGCGAGGTCTCCGTGTTTCTTGTCTCCACAGTGCGGCCGAGGGCCCGTGCGACGAGATTCGCCGTAGTGCCGCCGCAGATCACCTTCCGGCCCGTTTCGTCGAGGAATTGACGGATATAAAAGTCCTGGGATTTTTTGTCGACTGGCGGTCCCGTAAAAATATTCAAGACGGAACTTTCCCGCGCGAGCGTTCCGACGAATGTGGCATCATCGCCTACTTTTCCGCCATAAAGCCTTTCGGTTTGGGTCATGACGGGGCGTACTGCATCCGAGGCGCATCCGATTGGTTTCTGAAAAACATTTTCCAAAAAGGCCCCGATATTTTCCCAGCCCCATCCGTAATTGAGCGTTTCGCCGAGACCCGCGTAAAGCACCCCGTCCGACATGATGCCGAGGAAATCACCTTTTTCGATCGGGCCTTCATAAGCGGTGACCTGTTTCCCGAGGATGGCGGTGGTCTGGGCCTCGTGTTTCAGGAGACGGTTATTGCGGATATGGAAAAAAGGAGGATTGTCCACGTTCATGACCCGGAAGGTCATGTTCCTTTCATCGATCGTCACGACGGTAAAAGTCGCGTAAGCGAGATTGCGGACCTGGCAGGTGGGCAGCGTTCCCAGGATCGTGCGGAGGGTCTCTTCCAGCGGGATCTCGTTGTGCAGCATGGTCATGAGGATCTCGGTCGTGAGGGTGGCCAGAATGTTGGCTTTGACGCCGCTCCCGAGTCCGTCTGAAAGAACGATGAGCGTTTTGCCGGCTTCTTTCAAGATCTTAACCTTGTCACCGCAGAGCTCTTCGCCGGTTTTCTTCAGGCTGGTTTCATAGACATCGTAAAAAAGATCCATGAGTTATTCCCGCTCCAAAGTTTTCAGAAGTTGCAGCAAGCTGACCTTGGTGTTCGCGGTGGTTTCGCCGAGAAGGCTCGCAATCTCTTGTGCGACTTTCATCTGTTTGTCGACCACCTCGTTCACGCGTTGGATTGTCTGATTCTTGATCTTTTGAAGTTCTTCGCGTTGTTTCATTTCATGGGTCGTGTCGACCACGATGCAGGCGATGAGATTATGGCTTTTGAGCGGGAAGATCACTTCCCGGACGTGAAGGCCGTAATCGGGATAATCTTTTTCTTTGGCGTGGATCACAGTGTTGGTTTCCCACACATCCTTGAGGTCTTGGGTATCGCCGCGCAGGTCGCGGGCATGGCGGCCGACGATTTTTTCGGGAACCGTCCGGAACATAGCGCACAAGGCCGGGTTGACCACTCGAATACGCATCTCGAGATCGACCACGAGGAGTCCGTTTGGGTCATATTCCCAGAGCAATTCCCAAAGTGCTTTTTCTCCCGCTTTCTTTTCCATGGTGGCGTCCTTTCGGTTGCGATGTTTTGATTCTAGCGTTGGCCAGAATAAATTCAAACAGGGTGTTGACAGGATCATTAGTTCATGTATACTTCAGTATATAGATATCGATGTAAGTATATCGATAAAAGAATATCTGTCAAACGAAGATTTCGAGACATTTTTGCACAAAAGGGGGTTTAAAATGACGATCGGGAGCAAAAGGATACTCAGTTATCCCTCCATCCGGCGTATGCCTTCCTATTTGAGGGTACTTAAAGATTTGGTGGCAACGGACCAAAAAGATGTATCCGCGACTTTCCTCGCGAAGGCGCTCGGATTTGAACCCATCGTCGTTCGCAAGGATTTCGATCCCCTTCCGATTACCGGGAAATCCGGGGTGGGGTATGACATTCATGAATTGATCAAAGCGATTGAAGATCATCTGGGTTGGAACAATATTACCGATGCCTTTTTGGTGGGGACCGGCAATCTTGGGTCTGCGCTTTTAGGGTACCGGGGTTTTGAACAGTACGGCGTGAAGATCGTTCTCGCCTTTGACGTGGATCCTGCGAAAACCCATCAAACCATCAATGACATCCACGTGCTTCCCATCGATGAATTTTCAACGATGGCGGTGCGCATGAAGGTTCAGATCGGGGTTCTCGCCGTGCCGGCGGAATACGCACAGCCCATCGCGGAACAAATGATCAAAGCGGGCATTCGTGCCATCTGGAATTTTGCGCCAGTAAAACTTGTGGTGCCTGAAAATGTGGTGGTGCAGAACGAAGATCTTGCGGAGGGACTGGCCGTACTTTCCGTGAAGTTGGATCGTTTGAAGACCCAGTCCGTCCACCCAATTCCGGGGGATACTTCTCCGGTTCCTGAAAACGAGACGCCCGATACACACCCGGTTCCTTAAGGAGATCAGCGATGCCCAAAGCTATTATGTTTCGAAAATTCCAGAAGGTGGGGGAGATCCTCGAAAGCTATGACTATGACCCCTGTCATTTGATCGCTATTTTGCAAAAGGTTCAGGACGATTACCGGTATCTTCCGGAAGAAGTGTTGCTCTATATCGCAGAGATGTTGAAGATCCCTCCCGCGCGGATCTACGGGGTCGCGACGTTCTATTCTCATTTTACGCTTCAGCCGAAAGGGAAATACCTGATCCGCCTTTGTGACGGTACCGCCTGCCATGTGAAACGTTCGACCGGGATCCTCGAAAAACTCCGGGAGAAATTGGGGCTGAGCGAAGCCAAGATCACCACGGACGACATGATCTTTACCGTGGAGACAGTGTCTTGTCTCGGAGCCTGCGGCTTGGCTCCCGTGTTAGTGGTCAACCAGGACATTCACGGGGCGATGACGCCCGAAAAGGCCGCGGCACTTGTGGACACACTGATCGCCGAGGAGGAAAAAAATGCACGAGCAGCTTAGTGTGGAATTGAGGATCCCCGGGCGGGGATCAGAGGATGTCCGGAAGCTCACGGTGTGCGCCGGGACCGCCTGTCGCGCCAACGGAGCGATGAAGGTCTATCACGCTTTCGTTTCCGAGATCCAGAGGGCCGGGTTTGAAGTCGTGGAATCTTATGCTGAAACGCTGGCCAAAAAAGATCTTTCGAATACTTACCGGACCTCGAAAAGCGGTTGTCAGGGATTTTGCCAGATGGGACCGCTTGTGACCCTCGAGCCGGGAGGTCTTCTTTATGTCTGTGTGAAACCGGACGACGTGCCGGAAATCGTCGAGCGGACGCTCGTGAAAAACGAGCTCATCGACAGGCTTCTTTACCAAGATCCCGCCACACGGGTGAAATTCTCAAAACAGGCCGAGATCCCCTTCTATAAAAAGCAGACACGATCCGTCCTGAAACTTTGCGGCGCGATCGATCCCGAAAGCATCGATGAATATCTCGCGCACGGAGGTTACGAGGCCGCCAAGCGCGTGCTGACCACGATGACGCCCGAACAAGTTTGTCAGGAGATGCTTATTTCGGGACTCCGGGGCCGCGGCGGCGGTGGATTTTTGACGGGGAAGAAATGGGAACTGACGAGGGTTCAGCCGGGGCCTCAAAAGTATCTGATCTGCAACGGGGATGAGGGCGATCCCGGGGCGTTCATGGATCGGAGCGTGATGGAAGGGAACCCCCACAGCGTCTTGGAAGGCATGTTGATCGGGGCCTTCGCGATCGGCGCGTCAGAAGGCATTGTGTATGTCCGCGCGGAGTACCCGCTCGCGGTGGAGAATATGCGCCGGGCCGTGGTGTGTGCCCAAGAGACGGGAATGCTGGGGCAAAAACTTTTCGGAACGGATTTTAATTTTAACTGCAAAGTGGTGGAAGGCGCCGGGGCTTTTGTCTGCGGGGAAGAGACCGCGCTGATGGCTTCGGTCGAAGGCTGCCGCGGGATGCCGCGGCCCAAGCCGCCCTTTCCGGCCCAGCAGGGCCTCTGGGGGAAACCGACGGCGATTAACAATGTCGAAACCCTCGCGAGCGTGCCGCTTATTTTACAGATGGGTCCCGAAAAGTTCAGCAAGATCGGGGTCGCGAATTCCACGGGCACCAAGACTTTCGCCCTCACCGGGCATGTCGCGAATACAGGGCTGATCGAAGTCCCCTTCGGGATGACGCTCCGGGAAATTATTTTCGACATTGGCGGCGGTGTGACCGATTCCAAAGGGAAGATCCTGAAAGACGGTTTCAAGGCGGTTCAGATCGGCGGCCCCTCGGGCGGCTGTTTGACGGCCGAACATCTGGATCTGCCGCTTGAATACGAATCGCTGCGCAAGGTTGGCGCGATGATCGGTTCTGGCGGCTTGGTGGTGATGAACAAAGACACCTGTATGGTCAGCATGGCGCGCTATTTCATGCAGTTCACACAGAATGAATCCTGCGGGAAATGCGTGCCCTGCCGGGAAGGGACGCAGCAAATGCTGCTGCTCCTGGAAGATATTATCGAAGGACGCGCGACAAGCGAAACCCTGGAGCTTCTGAAAGAATTGGCGGAGGTGGTTCAGAAGGGGTCGCTTTGCGGCCTTGGCAAGACCGCACCGAACCCGGTGTTTTCGACGTTGCGTTATTTTCGTGAGGAATACGAGCGGCATGTGCTGGACAAGTGGTGCCCGACGGGCGCGTGCAAGGCCCTGGCGCGGCCCGAGATTGTCGCTGAGAAATGCCGGGGGTGCGGGATGTGCCTGAAGGTGTGCCCTGTGTCGGCGATCGTGGGTGAGAAAAAACAGGCCCACACGATCAACGCGGCGCTTTGTATCAAGTGCGGGGCCTGCGCTCAAACCTGTAAATTCAACGCTGTTGTGGGGGTGGCTTAATGGATACGATCAAAACAATGCTCGTTGATGGGATGGAATTTCCGATCAACGGAGAACGGAATCTTCTGGAAGTGGTTCGCAAAGGCGGGATCGAGATCCCGACCTTTTGTTATCACTCGGAGCTGAGCATTTACGGCGCTTGCCGTTTATGCATCGTGGAAGTGGAAGGTCGCGGGATCATGGCATCCTGCTCCACGCTTCCGGAAGCCGGGCTTAAGGTCCACACCAGCACGGCGGAGATACGCAAGATGCGGAAAATGGCGGTCGAGCTTTTGCTCGCCGGTCATGAACATAATTGCACCACTT
The DNA here is from genome assembly GCA_903884815.1 of Candidatus Omnitrophota bacterium. Lineage (GTDB taxonomy): Bacteria > Omnitrophota > Omnitrophia > Omnitrophales > Aquincolibacteriaceae > Aquincolibacterium > Aquincolibacterium aerophilum. The sequence continues at coordinate 18,556 of CAISGE010000031.1, forward strand.
GCTATAAGAATACGGTTTGCAGGCTGCAGACCCTCTCGAAGAATTTCGGGATTGAGAAGGTCCGTTTCCGTCAGGTTCGGAAAGATCTTCCCGTGGATGTCTCATCGCCCTCGATCGCCCGCAATCCGAACAAATGCATTCTTTGCGGGGATTGTGTCCGCATGTGCTCGGAAGTGCAGGGGATTGGCGCGATCGATTTCGCGCACAGGGGTCACAAGACCAGCGTGATGCCCGCTTTCGGCAAGGACCTTGCTCAGGTGGAATGCGTGAATTGCGGCCAGTGCGCGCGCGTGTGTCCCACCGGAGCTTTGACGCCACGTTCGGAAGTCTCCGATGTCTGGCGCGATGTTCATGATCCTCAAAAGAAGGTCGTTGTCCAGATAGCGCCGGCAGTGCGCGTTGCCCTTGGGGAAGAATTCGGTCTGGCCCCCGGCAGTCTTTCGACGGGGAAAATGGTGAGCGCGATCAAGATGATGGGGTTTGACGGAGTGTATGACACGTGTTTTGCCGCGGACCTGACGGTTGTGGAAGAGGCGGAAGAATTCCTGCGTAAGGTCCGGGACGGCGCGGTGCTGCCCCAGTTCACTTCGTGCTGCCCGGCTTGGATCAAATTCGCGGAGCAGTATTATCCGGAACTTTTCAAGAACCTGTCGACTTGCCGCTCGCCCCAGCAAATGTTCGGGTCGGTCGCCAAGGAAGTGCTCGTGAAGCGGAACAAGACCGCCCGCAAGGACCTGGTCGTGGTTTCGGTGATGCCGTGCACGGCGAAGAAATTCGAGGCCAAACGTTCCGAGTTCTCCCAGGCAAACAATCCGGATGTAGATCATGTCCTGACCACGCAGGAACTCGCTCAGATGATCCGGGAGCGTGGCATTTGTTTTGATCAGCTGAAGTCGCAGGAGTTTGACCGTCCATTCGGGGAAACGACCGGGGCCGGTGTGATCTTCGGAAATTCCGGCGGCGTGACGGAAGCGGTGCTGCGCTATGTGTCTGAGAAAGTCACAGGGCAGCCGCTTCTCAATGTGGAGTTCCGTGAAGTCCGCGGGGAAGAAGGGCTTCGGGAAGTCAGCCTCAATCTGAACGGAAAGACGTTCCATCTCGCGGTGGTGCATGGCCTGGCCAACGCCAAGCGGGTGTGTGATCAGGTGAAGGCGGGGAACAGCCGCTATCACCTTATCGAGGTCATGGCCTGTCCGGGCGGCTGCGTGGGCGGGGCCGGTCAGCCGGTTTCGGTGAGCGGGGAAACGCGGCGGAAACGCGCGCGCGGTCTTTATGATGCCGACAAGATGATGAAGGCGCACAAAGCCCAGGAAAATCCGGAAATCGTGAAATTGTATTCGGAGCATTTGGGCGAGATCGGCGGGGAGAAGGCGCATCACTTGCTTCATACCCACTACCAGAGCCGGCGGCGTTTCACTTCCAAGGGTTTGCCTCTGGTCAAAGGGGGCGATTCGGAGCGGGTGAGCGTGGAAGTGTGCGTCGGGACGGGCTGCCATATCCGGGGATCCGAGAGCATTCTCCACGGGCTTGTGAAGTATGTCGCGGAGGAGAATTTGAAAGACCTCGTGGGGATCAAAGGCACTTTCTGCTTTGAAAAATGCGGCAAGGGCCCGAATGTCCGGATCGGCAACAAGATCTACAGCTCGTGCAATTTGCAGTCCGTCAAAGAAGCGCTGGAGCAGACTTTAGGCACTCTGCTTCCTGCTGAAAACATAAAGTAGGTTCAGCGGATCGTGGCGGGGAGAATTCAAGTGGCGGCTATTTAAGAATAGCCGCCACTTTGAGGACTTTATTTCTTCTTTTTTCCTTTGAAAGCGCCTTTGACCTTTTTCTTCTCTCGCGTCGAATTGCTCTTGTTACCCAAGCGGATCACCCCCTTTGCGGAAGCAAGGATAGGCTGTTTTTCCGGTTCTGCCTAATGAATTCGGGCGCCATAATAAACCATAATAAGCTTTGACATTGGGCCTACGGAGGTCCATAGTGGCGGCGTAGTGAGCAAAGAGGTAGAACACAATTTGTACCGCAAGGTCAGAAAGTGAGCCTTGCGGTTTTGTTGTTTTTACCCTGTTTTCCAACTCCCCGGAAGGGGACAACGAAGCGGGCTAGTTCCAACTGCACCAGGTTGATTTTTGCACCGTCGTAAGTTGAACTTGTCATGCGTTACTATAATTCCAGTGAAAGGAGCAATATCAACCATGGTTAATGGAAAAGTAAAATGGTTCAACAATGAAAAAGGTTTTGGATTCATTTCCCGTGATGGCGGCGCCGATGTATTCGTACATCACACCGCGATCCAGGGCGAGGGATACAAGTCTTTGGATGAAGGCCAGGCGGTCCAGTTCGATGTGACCCAAGGTCCCAAGGGCGATCAAGCCTCGAACGTTGTAAAGATCTAAGATACAACGGACGTTCTAAAAAGCCCGGTGGCGAAAGCTACCGGGTTTTTTTTATCTCCAAAGAGTGCCGGAAGATCGCGGTGTTTTGAGAGGTTATCCTTGAGGTCTGAGGGGGGGATCGTTGCGTGGTATGATCAAGTGACGGCCATCCGAGGTAGCACAGTCCTGATCTCCATTAATCAAAAACTAATGGTGATTAGGACAGCCCCAATTCCTACTCCGTTGAAATTGAGCAGAATTGGGACAGCCGCCACTTTTTCAGTAAATTATTTTTTCTTCTTTACGGCGGTTTTTTTCTTTTTGACTTTGCTCTTTTGACCCAATGAAATCACCCCCTTTGAATTGGCGCTAGCATAGAGGGTTTCGGGGGATCTACCTAATGAAATCGGGCGTTTTAACCTATTTTTAGAAAATATTTAACTAAAGTTTTTTCACCATTCAACGGGAGGGGAATCAATGCGAGTTAATTACAAAGGCAATAAGATGAGAAAAGAAGCGGCGCGCAAGCAAGAACAGGAAGCGAAGAGGAACAAGCGTCTCCACCGGAATAATGAAAATCCTCAAATGCCGCCCGCTGCGGGAACGGTTCCTGTCGAAGGGACGAATCCTCCTGCGGTATAGGCACCGTTAAGAAAGACGAAACATGGCACTGGTCAGTCTGCAGGACATCACTTTGGCTTACGGGGGTCCGCCTCTGTTTGATCACCTGGACCTCCAGCTCGAACAAGGAGAGCGCGTGGCTCTCCTCGGGCGTAATGGCGTGGGAAAAACTACCTTGATGAAGGTGATGGCAGGTCAGATCAAGTCAGACTCCGGTCAGGTGGTCTATCAAAAAGGTATCCGGGTCACGCATCTGCCGCAGGAAGTTCCCACGGGGATCACGGGCAATGTGTTCGATCTCGTCCTCTCGGGTTTGGGTGAGCGTGTCAAACTGTTGAGTGATTATCATCATGTGAACCACCGCCTCCAGACCGAGTATTCGGAGCAGCTCATGAAGCAACTCGGGGACCTCCAGGCGGAGATGGATCACACGCAGGGGTGGGAGACAAACCGTGAAGTCGAGGAAGTGATTTCGCACGTGAAGCTGGACCCAGAAAGCCTTTTCGAAAATCTATCGGGCGGCCAGAAAAAACGAGCCTTGCTTGCCCGGGCCCTTGTTTTGAAGCCCGAGATCCTTCTCCTGGATGAGCCGACGAATCATTTGGATATCGAGTCGATCGATTGGCTGGAGGGTTTTCTGAAAGGATACCCCGGAACACTTTTTTTTGTAACGCATGACCGTACCTTCATGACGCATCTCGCGACGCGTATCGTCGAGCTCGACCGGGGCCGGCTTTTTAGCTGGGCCTGTGATTACCCGACTTTTCTCGAGCGCAAGCAGATGGCGCTTGACGCGGAAGAGGCTGAGCGCGTGCGGTTTGAAAAGAAACTGGAAAAGGAAGAGATCTGGATCCGCCAGGGAATCAAGGCGCGGCGAACTCGCAACCAAGGGCGCGTGGTGGCGCTGGAACGGTTGAGAGATCAGAAGCGGGCGCAGCGAAAAGGGGTCGGAAGTGTCAAAATGAAGACCCAGCTGACGGATGTGTCCGGACACTTGATCGCCAAAGTGCTTCGGGTGAGCCATGGTTATGGGGACAATCTTTTGATCAGGGACTTTTCCGCCAAGATCATGCGCGGGGACAAGATCGGCGTGATCGGGCCGAACGGGTGCGGGAAGACGACTTTACTGCGTCTTTTGTTGGGGCAGATCGAGCCTCACAAGGGTTCCGTGCATGTCGGGACCGCTTTGGAGATCGCTTACTACGACCAGCTGCGCGAGCAGCTCGATCTCGAAAAGACGGTGGCTCAGAACGTGGCGGAGTCCGGCGATACCGTGACGATCAACGGAAAGCCCAAAAATATCATCGGTTATTTACAGGATTTTCTTTTCTCCCCCGACCGGGCCCGGACGCCGGTGAAGGTGCTTTCCGGCGGGGAGCGGAACCGACTTTTTCTCGCCAAGCTTTTTGCCAAACCCTCCAATATGCTGGTCATGGATGAACCCACCAACGATCTCGATGTGGAAACACTGGAACTTCTTGAGGAATTACTGGTCGATTATCAGGGAACTGTTCTTCTCGTCAGTCATGACCGTTCGTTCCTGAACAATGTGGTGACGTCGACTTTGGCCATGGAAGGGAACGGCGTGGTCCGGGAATATCCGGGTGGGTATGATGACTGGTTAAGTCAGCGTGTCCTGAAGCCCGAAGCGGTGGAGGTGCAGGCTCCCTCCAAAAAACAATCTCCTACTTCGGAAAAGGGCCAGGCAGCATCCAAGTTTCCGCCGGAGTTGCAGCGTGAACTCACGACGCTGCTTAAAAAGATCGAAAAGGCCGAAGCGGAGCAGGAGGCCTTCTACAAGGTCATGGCCGAGCCGGGTTTTTATCAGAAAGATCCCAAAGAGATCTCACAGGTCAAGTTGCAAGCCGAAGCTTTATCCGCCGGACTCGCTCAAATGTACGACCGGTGGGAGCATCTGGAGCAGTTGAAGAAGAGTTAAACCCGGGCAGTGTCCGGGGAAGACTTTTTCTTCTGAAAGGTCTGCAGCTGTTGCTTGAAAAAGGGATCCGCCGGGAAATGCTTGGCGAGCTTTGCTTCGATTGCCATAGCCTCGTCGATGCGTCCCATTTTAAAAAGCACCTCCGCTTTTGTATCCCAAATGGCCGGGTCCTCCGGCTCCAGCGCTAGCGCTTGTTCCGCAAGGGAGAGGGCCTTCTCCAGATTCCGGTTCTCGGTGGCATAGATCCAAGCCAGATTATTATAGGCAATGGCGTATTTCGGGTTCTTCTCGATCGTTTTGAGAAGGATAGATTCATGCTGTTCCTTCGGGAAAAAATCCAGATAATCGCATTGCAGGTGCGAGGCATTGGTGATGAGCAGGAAGAGGAAGGCGAAAAGGGAAATGCCGATATTGTAAGTGTAGTGCATAAGGATCGCTGTAAGGGTCGTTCTTGTCCAGAACCGGACCCAGGTCACGCAAAAGCTGAAAACGAGCAGCAGGGTAAGCGCGAGAACGTCGCCTGCCCGGTCCGCGTGTGCGGCCCAAAAACAGATCGACGTGGCGAAGATCGCCCAAACTTTCCCTTTGTTTCTCAGAAGAACACGGAAGAAGAGTCCGCGATAAAGCAGTTCCTCAAAGATGGGCGCCAAGAATGTGGCAAAAGCCATAAAGGCCAAGAGAGCCCACGAAGAACTCTGGGCGAGGGAGGTTCCGAGAGGGGTGGGAGGTGCTACTTTTCGCCAGAGCATCACGGTGGTGACCACGAGCGCCATTAAAAGGCTGATCAGTATCGGGACAAAGAAAAATCGTTTTTTGCTGATCTTTTTATATTTGAGGTCAAAGATCTCCCCGAAACCCAAATGGGGATATTCCTTCGCGGCGAGCCGGCCGAGAATGAAAAAGGCGATAAGAAAAATGACGGTGCCCAACAGATTCGCGTCGATCGTTCGGGTGAGGGCGTCTTTAGTAATACCCAGCGCCCGGGCCGAGAGTGGGGCGACGAGGGCGATGACACCAACGCACAAAAACCAGTTGAGAAGGATCTTGGCCGAAAGGCATGTCTTCAGAAAGCTGTTCGTGCCCGGGACCTGTCTTTCTTCGGGCGGGAGTCCCTGATAATCCAGGAAGTAATGATGCCGTTGGTAAAGGTAGAAGGGCAGGGGAAGTACGGACAAAAGGAAGGTGAGCATTCCCCAGGCTCCGGGAGTGTTGCTCATTCTCGCCTTATAGATCGAAGGATGGTCCTTTTGGAGACGGGCGGCATCGAACAGGACGACCAATGCGATGAAAGACATAGACGTCAGACCGGCCAGTAATTTCATGAGAGCCTTCCCCCCATCAGGGATATCTTAAAGATCCCGCATCGGTGAAGAAGCATTTTCCTTTGGCGGATGGAAACCAGTGTTAAACCTGCGGCTTTCGGGTGTCCCAGTCCGTGAAGGTGGTCGGCGGATTGATGATCGCCTTATAGCCGTTGTTCATGGGGAATGGGAACGTGAGAACTTCGTAAATGCCGACGGCCTCCCGCGCGAGGAACATCCCGCCGCCTTTCAGCAATCCACCGAAGATAGCGATGGGGGGTTCATGATCCGGAGACATGAGGATTGGCTGTGTGTAAAATTCTCCAGGGGAAATGAGGATGTTGGCCATCCCGCGGCCGAATTTTGTGGTGCGGTTATCCTCGGCGAGTACCGCCGGTGCCGCGAGCGATAAAACAAATGCTGCGATCCCCAAAGAGATAATAATTTTTTTCATAAGGACTCCCTTTTTTTAGACTTTTTGAAAACATCATGACCTTATTAAGAGCTGACGAACCCGTGCCTATTGTATCGGCAGATATGTTCAAAATCAAAGAGGACAATTCCGTGGAGCAGGCCCTCGCGCGGAGCTTCTCGTTCAGTGAGTGAAAGCGACTCGGTCTGGGGAATTCCGGTATGAAATTTGCGAGTCGCATACTAGAATGCGCCCATGCACATAGAACAGCAGAAATCCCTGAAGGCATTCAATACGTTCGGCATAGAGTCGCACGCGAAATATTTCGCGGAGATCCATTCCGCGGAGGACCTTCGGGAGTTTGTTCGTGGCGCGCAGTTTTCCGGTGAGAAGAAACTGGTGCTCGGCGGAGGAAGCAACATTCTTCTGACAGGCGATTTCGACGGCCTCGTTCTCAAGAACGCGATCCCCGGGATCGAGCTCGTGAACCGGACGGGGACGGAAGTGATCGTGAGAGCGGGCGCGGGCGAGGGTTGGCATGATCTTGTGCTGTGGTGCGTTGAAAGAAATTACGGCGGGCTCGAGAACCTGTCGCTTATCCCGGGGCTTACGGGGGCCGCGCCGATCCAGAATATCGGGGCCTATGGCGCCGAGGTCAAAGATGTGTTCCATGAACTGGAAGCGATCGATCTCCGTACCGGAGAAGGCTTGAAGTTCGGTCCCAGGGATTGCGCATTCGGGTACCGCGACAGCGTCTTCAAGAACAAGCTCCGGGGGCAATGCTTCATCAATTCCGTCTCCTTCAAGCTGACCAATCTTGACGCGCCTCAGGCGGTTTATCAATACCGCACGGGTTACGGTGATCTTCGCAAGAAACTCGACGAAATGAAAATGCGGGATCTTTCTCTTAAAGCTGTGAGCGAAGCGATCTGTCAAATCCGCCGGGCCAAGCTTCCGGACCCGAAGGAACTCGGGAATGCCGGAAGTTTTTTTAAGAACCCTTCGATCTCTCAGACACAGTTCAAAACACTCGCCGCGAAATTTCCAGGGATGCCGCACTTTCCTCAGGACGATGGCACTGTGAAGATTCCGGCCGGTTGGCTGATCGAACAATGTGGGTGGAAGGGGAAGCGGGTCGGGCGCGCCGGTTCCCATAAGGACCAGGCCCTTGTTTTGGTGAATTTCGGCGGGGCAACGGGGCAGGAGATCCTGGATCTGGCGCAAGGGATTCAGGAGTTTGTCAAAAAGCAGTTTGAGATCGAGCTTTCTTTGGAAGTGAATGTCATTTGAGTTTCTGCGTACGGAGTAAGGCGTACGGCGGTGCATTTTTTTGCTGTACTCCGTACCCCTTGCGCCTCACAGAAGAAAGGATTTATCACGGTGTTTGAAGACGAAGATCCGAAACCGTGGGAAATAAGGGACGAGGAACCGCCGGAAACGCTCCGGAGAAAATGGGAGCAGGAAGAAACGACGGGTCCCAAAACGGTGCTCTGTCCCTCCTGTCACAAAGAGACCCCGGCGGAGAACCTGATCTGTATCTTTTGTCACGCCGTGACGCTCCCGGAAGTTTGTCCGGTTAGTGGTTTTCTGAATTGGGTGAAACGTTTATTTAAAGGAAAAGAATCATGAAAAAATGTCCTTTCTGTGCGGAAGAAATACAAGACGAAGCGATCAAGTGCAGGCACTGCAACGAATTCCTGGCGGCATTGCCTCCTGCGAAACCGAAAACACCCTGGTATGCCAAAACATCCATTGTGGTGTTGAGTTTTCTTACCGTGGGACCGTTCGCCTTGCCACTCGTGTGGTTTAATCCGGCTTTCAGCCGTCGCAAGAAGATCATTGTGACGGTAATCGTGCTGGTGATCACCTATGCGCTTAGCGTGGTATTTTTCCGCGCTGCCAAGACCATCCTGGATTATTACAAGCAGGTTGGGATTTTTTAGGGGGGCGGACTGATTTCTGAAACGGTTCAGGACCGTGCCTTTTAATGCGTTGTAGCGACGCTGATCGAACTTATAAATGAACGACTTCCTGTGTAAAACCTCCAGTCGGTTCCTTCCATGAGATTCGGGTGACAGTGGTTTGGGGGAGGTATCTGCAAAGCCAGCGTACTTTTCTCGGGAAAAGAGAGACGTTTTCCAATTAATGTCTTGCCGTAACCTCTGAATTTGACAGAAGAAAATCATTCTTAATGATCTTTAGTATCTCAACAAAGCTGGATAGTTCTCCTAAATTGGCTTGTGTTCAATAAAGATACTCAGAGTTATAAATGCGAGTTTTTGCTGCAAGACTTACATAGCAAGGGGATTGCTAAGAGACACTAAATATGCTAAGAATCTATGCAGAGTTGTGAATAAAACAAATAAAGAAAACGTCGGAAATGAGAGGCTCGAAAGTCATGCTAATGACTCAAAAAATTCATAATTCGGAAACTCATTTTTATGTTATTGCGTTGCAGTTCGCGCAGGCTTTTTTCCCGCTTTTATTTCTTAAACGGAGTGCCACAAGCACAGCCTTAGTTTCAGTTTCATACAAAATCCAAAAAGAGGCCTGAAATAATGAAAATAATCCGTGTCAAAAAAGTTATCTCGTTTTTTGTGGCAATCAGTCTGACTTTTTTACAGTGTGTTTCCGCGAGCTTTGCCGGAGGTCCGACGGACCTCAATCAGCCGGTGACAAATGACTTCAATCCCGGAGTGTCCGCGACAGGGACGCTCCCGTCGCCTTCGACTCCGGTGGTAAATCAGAGTCCGACCACCATCGATTCCTTGATGGGCGACACACCTATTTCACCGACGACTTCCGATATCCAACCGCGCGGGGAATTGCCGATTCTCCAGCCGCGCGGAGGATTCCCGGCGCCACAGTTGCCCGTATTGACGCCTGGTCTCCCCGTCTATATTCCCCCCATGGTGGACGAACCTCAGGAGTTTGAATTGGCGAAAACGTCCGTGGCGAGCCTGTCCTTCGGGACGAGCGCCCTTGTGATCGAGAGGACAAAGCCGTCTTATGGTGAACCCTACACGTTTGAAGCTGTCGTGATGGAAGGAATCACGGCGAACGGCAATACCGTTGTCAGCCGGACCCCGCTCACACCGGGGAGCATTGAGATGCCCCATGTGACGGTGAATGGACAGACCTTAGCGGTCGGGGTCAGTCCGGAGGGAGAGGGATTGATCTGTGTTCCGGTAGCTGCCGGCCAAGTGGCGGGGGCTGATGGCAGGCAACACGGCAAGCTTACGTTTGCGAGTATTCCCAAAGCTACTTATGCGATCCAAACGTCGACGGATATGAGGACATGGACGACGGTCACGACGCTTCTGACGACCACGTCGTGGACCGATCCGGCTCCGGCTTCCGGTTTTAAATTCTACCGGGTGGTTGTGACGGGGGTCGATATTGTGCCTCCCTCTATCGCGGTTTTTGAAACATTTCCCCATGTTACAAACAATCCGGACCTGACGGTGAGCTACATCGTCGATGGCGGAGCTGTGCAGACAAAGTCTTTCACGCTGAGTGCCACGAATTGCGGGGTGAATAATCTCAGCATCGCGGCAGTGGATGCAGCCGGTAACGAGAACACGGCTTATTTCACCGTGATATTGGACACGAACGCGCCTGTGGTGGTGACGACGAGTCCCATCCCCGCGCTGACAAAGGATGGTTTGTTGACCGTGAATTACACCGTGGATGGAGCGGTGCAGGTGCCGATTCAAGTAACGCTTAAGGAAGGCGACAATACCGTCGTCATTCCGGCCCAGCAGGACGAGGCGGGAAATGTGACGCCGGCGCAGACGTTCCATGTGATGCTGGATACTCAGCCTCCGGCGGGTACGATCGTGATCAACAATAGTAACGTCACGACACTGAGTCCTTTCGTGACGCTGACGCTGGAGGCTTCTGACGCCACCGCCGGCCTGGATCAGATGCGGTTTTCGGTAAATGCCGGGCAGACCTGGAGTGATTGGGAAAATTTCGCTTCGTCCAAAGCTTTGAGCCTTCCTTCCGGGGACGGGACAAAGGGAATTTTGTGCCAGGTGAAGGACCGTGTGGGGAATAGCGCCAGTTTTTCAAATTCGATTATTCTGGATTCCACGCCTCAAACCAATCAGGATGTCCGCAAGACCCTGATCCTGGGGTCGCTCACGGATCCGGCAGGGCATCCTCTAACTTATAGCTTTACCGCAGCCCCCGTTCTTTCCCAGAACGGGCAGTTTGTATTACTCGGAAATCAACTGACGTATATTCCCAGCAAGAACTTTACCGGGTCGGGAGTGGTCACGGTGAGCGTTTCCGGAGGCTCCGCACCGGTGCAGTACCCGGTCACTTTGAGTGTGGTGGCTCCGGTGATCCATACGCCGAATGATCCGTTGCTTAGCGCGCAATGGTATCTTAATACCATCGATGCCCTCCGGGCGTGGAACCTTTCGCAAGGGGCGGGGGTTTCGGTCGCCGTGTTTGATACGGGGATTATGATGTCGCATGAAGACCTCGCCGGGAATATTTTCACGAATTCGGGAGAAACAGGGATCGACGCGAACGGAAAAGATAAAGCGACGAACGGTATCGACGATGACGGGAACGGCTATATCGACGACATTCACGGGTGGAATTATGATACCTCGAAATATAATTCCAGTGCGCCTAATAACCCTCTAGCAGGCTGCTGAAAAACGGTTTATTTTCACGAGAACGGTCCTGATTTTGAATCGTTGCGTTAAGTCGTTTTAAAAACGAGCGCTTAAAACCTCGAAAAACGACTCCAAACTATTGTTTTCTCGCACCAAGGCCCTA
>CAISGE010000032.1 GCA_903884815.1 Candidatus Omnitrophota bacterium
TCCAGAGACCGGTAATGATACCCGCCTCAAGTTCCGTCGTTCCCACACCAGCCGTCAAAGCGCAAAAAGCGCCGTGCGTACAAGTATGACTGTCACCCATGATTCCGATTTCGCCTGGACGTATCCAGCCTTTTTCCGGAATCACCGCATGACACACACCGTTCCTCCCGACATCAAGAAACTCAATGCCGTGCTCCTTGCTCCATTCGCGCACCATCTGACCCTGGATGGCCGAAGCCGTATCCTTGGCCGGATTCACGTGATCAATCATGGTCTTGACCTTATTCGGATCAAAGACCACATCGCACCCGCGCGCCTTGGCATCAATGATGGCGTTCGGCGTAGTGATCTCATGACCCCACACCCGATCCAGTTTCAAAACCAGACTGCCATCTGGCAAAGTCTTCACACAATGCGAATCTACAATTTTCTGAAACGCTATTTTCCCCAACCACGCATCATCCTAGAGAATCCCCAGCTTGTCTTTTCAGACCGGCCGCTTGTCGTGGAGGCGGAACGGATCCAGTTTGATTTCAATATCCTTCCCATCCTTCTTGGGCGTGCAGAACCCTCGGCTTTTTATGTGCAATCCGGAAAAGCGGAATTCTCGATCCCCGGTCTGAGTTTTATGAATCCTGTGAGGTTCGAGAACTTTTCACTTCAGGTCGGCGCGGTGGTCGCTAAGATCCCTATCCCGTTCCACTTTGTAAGCGATATTGCCGGGAAAACGGGCGCTTTTGTGATGAAGGGGAATGTGGTGTTGGATTCGGTCGAGGCATGGAACTGGGAAAAGGCCAGCGGTTCGATGACCATTGAACTTAAAGAGCTTTCGCTGGATACCGTAGCGCCGAGTCCGGGCCAGGATTTCAAAAAGTCTTTCGTGATGAAAAAAGGTCTCTTCGATACCGCTGTAGAGATCAAGAAGAAAGCCCAAGAGGCTTTTCTGGAGTTGTCTGCGACGGGAACCGGGAAGGGGATTGTCTACGAGTTATTGCAGGAAAAGACCTGGATCGCGCCTCCCGCGCTGGATTCGGAATGGAACGTTGCAGCCGCATGGAATCAGGACACTTCGGAACTTAAAATTCATAAGGCCACCGTAAAACTTCCGTTCGGCGAAATCGTCACCAATGGCAGCATGAAGCTCAATACCGGAGAGATCGCCGGCCTGCATATCGAGGGTTCCAATATGGCGCTCGAGGATCTCCTGAAATATTGGCCGGGGCTTGAGAGAGCACTTCCGTTCCATATCGGATTCTCCGGCGCCGGGAAGTGGGCCCTTTCTACCGAGGGAACGCTGGACCATCTGACGCTCCATTTCGCTTGGGATCTTGCTCAAGTGCTGCTTTCCTACGGGCAGTATTTCTCAAAACCCAAGGACCTTCCTCTGGATCTGACGGTGGATTTCCTGCTTCAAAATGGGGTTTTGCTTGGCGGCGATTTCGCCGTCAAGTTCAAGGAACTTAGCATGAAAGGGAATTTGAAGGACCTGGATCTGAAGACAGGGGAAGGACAGCTCAATTTGATCACAAACAAGTTTCCCATGACCGGTTGGGAGCAGTATATTCCCGCGCTTCAGCGTTACAAGCTGGGAGGCGATGCCAAATTCATGGCGAACTGGAAAGGGGACCTTCGCGAGCTTGAGAAAGCGGAGCACATTTTCAATTTCTCATTTGATAAAGCTTCCTGGACGGTTCCCGAGGGCCTCGGGATCCGTAACGCGTCGTTTTCCCTGGATTGCAGTCCGATGATGCTGGAAGGACGGCAGATGAAAATGGAGATCGGGACATCGCCCGTTGTCGCCGATCTGAAGGTTTCGGGATTTCCGGAAAAAACGCAAGCGGTTGCCAAGATCGTTTCGGCGGAATTAAAACCTCTTGAGGCCTGGCAGTCGTTGACAGCTCTTTTAAATCTCAAGGCCGGAGGGACCGGGCCCAACAACTATGATCGCGTGAAAGAATTCCTTCAGGCCGTTTTCCCGGCGGATAAGGATCTTAAGAATGTTTCTCTCGAAGCCCGGTACGAAAGCGGGGCGTGGGATGTACCGGCACTTCAGTTCGAAAGCTACGGCGGTAAAGCCAACCTTAAGGGTTCACTCAATTTTAAGGATCGAGAGCCCCATTATCAGCTGGAGGGGGAGTTCCAGGGCTTGGACCTCGGACTTTTCCTCGCCCGGAGTACCCCTTCGGGAAAAGCGCTTGAGGGTGCTCTTCATCTCAAGGGTTCGATGAACGGGACAGGGTGGGGGCCCGAAGCCTGGAGCAAATCCTTGGCGGGGCAGGGCGAGTTCACCCTTACGAACGGTAAGTTCCTGACTTTTGATCCGAAAGACTCTCTGGCCACGATCGCGCCTTTCCAGGGCCTGGGCGGCCTGACGCCTGGGTTGAGAGATTTCGATTCGATGAATTTCCAGTGGAAGATCTCGGAGGCGAAGGCTACGACGAATAACCTTCTTGTCAGGAGCAAGGACTATGTGCTGGATGGCGAGGGGACTCTGGGTTTTGACGGACTCGCGAATTTCCGCATGGACGCTTTTCTCTCCAGCGGGCTCGGGGCGAAGTTATTGCCCAAGATGGCTGAGCCTTTCGAGAAAAATCCCCAAGCCCATTTGGGGCCTATCCCCATGCTTCTCTCCGGATCTTTGATGACGCCTGAAGTAAAACCGGATCCGGCTCAGGTGGGGGAGTTGACAGAAAAGATCCGCAAAGGCAAAGCGAAGGAAATTCTTTACGAATTGGTGTTGGAATAAAAAGGGGACAGGCATTAAGTGACTGCCTGTCCCCTTTTTTTATTCAGACTTTTGAAGCGCGAAGCCGGGCGCGTGATCTTTCTTTAGATTTTTCCTTCTTGAAGGCTTCCCGCAATTTCCGGATGAGGGCCCTCGCGGCCATCACTTCCGATTCCCGTTTGATCTTATGCAAGGCCGAAGCCTTGTTCCTGCCGCCTGCCGAGACCGTGGTCTTCACCCCTTTGGACGTGAAGGCGTGGGTGTATTCCGGAAGCTTTTGCCATTTTGCCAGGGTCATTTCCTGAAGCGTGCTCTTGGGATTCGGGTCGAGACGGAAAAGAAGTTTGGGGTCGAAATAGGCTTTGAAATGCCTGAGGATGAAGGCTTCCACCCTGTCATGCCCCTGGTCGAAATAGATCGCCGCGAGAAGCGCCTCGAAGGCGTCCGTCAGAAGCTTGGCCTTCAAGAAATCCTTGAAATTATGGCGAAGGCTTCTGCTGATCAGCAGGACGTTCTGGAGCTTCATGGCCTGCGCGATACGGCTCAGGATCTTTTGCGAGACCAGGATCGAGCGGAGCTTGGAGAGCATCCCCTCATCAGCTTCCGGGAATTTCTCGAAGATCTTCTGGCATACTACCTCATTTAAAACCGAATCCCCCAGGAATTCCAGCCGGTCAAAATCCTCAAGGCCCTTCGTGGCGCGGAAGTTCTCATTCCTGTAGGAGGGATGCGTGAGCGCCGCACGGTAGACGGTCACGGACTTCACGGGAAATCCGAGGACTTTCCGTAACGAGGTCTTGTTATGAGGATCTTTCGGGGACACCAGCTTCGGCATTTCCGTACCATAAACAAATTTTTCCGTAAAATCAATTACTATTTGGGATTATGACTTTTCCGATAAGGTCTACGGCGTACGGAGTAAGGTGAAAAAGATGATTTGCATAACTCCGTACTCTCTACGCCTTTTCGCCGTATGCGTCTGAATTCGTAACTTCTTAAATTGACAAAGGATAGAGCCATTTCTATAATACCGAACCGATTGATTTCAAAGAAGGAGAAACACACATTTCCATGTTGAATTGCGCAGTGCTGGGCGCCACGGGGTATACCGGAGCCGAGCTCACGAAGTTGCTTCTGGCCCATCCCCATGTCCGGGTCGCCCTATTGACCACCCGGCAGGAAAAATCCATTCCCCTCCATGAAGTGCTGCCTTCGGTCCCCCAAAATATCCCTTTGGAGATCACCCCCTATTCGTTTGAAGCGGTCAAGAAAAAGGCGGATGTGGTGTTTCTCTGCCTGCCACATACGGAGGCTATGACAGCCGCGGCACAGTGCCTTGAGGCGGGGAAGGTGGTGATCGATCTTTCCGCGGATTTCCGGCTGAAGGACAAGAAGACTTATGAAAACTGGTATGGCGTCACGCATACAGCGCCTCAATTTCTTTCCCGGGCGGTCTATGGACTTTGCGAGATAAACTCGAGGAAGATCAAAAAAGCGGACTTGATCGCCAACCCAGGATGTTATCCCACGGGGCCGTCGCTCGCGCTCGTGCCGCTTCTTAAGAAGAAATTGATCAAGCCGGATTCCATTATTATTAATGCCGCGTCCGGCGTGAGCGGGGCCGGGAAAAAACTCGTGGCATCGACACAATTCTGTGAGGCGAATGAGAATTACAGCGCCTATAAAGTGAACCGGCATCAACACACTCCCGAGATCGAGCAGACGCTTTCGGCCGCAGCCGGAAAACCCGTGAAGATCACTTTTGTGCCGCATCTTTTACCCGTGAACCGGGGGATCCTCGCGACGATCTACGCGGAAGTTACAGCGAAGGCGACCGAGGATTTGATCAGGAAGACGCTCGAGGTCACTTATGCCAAAGCACCTTTCGTGAGGATCAGACCGGCTGGGCAATATCCTTCGCTTAAGGATGTGCAGCATACGAATTTTTGTGATATTGGTGCCAGCGTCAATGAAGCGACGGGGCGTGTGGTGATCCTTACGGCGATCGACAATCTTGTCAAAGGCGCGGCGGGCCAGGCCGTGCAGAACATGAACCTCCGGTTTGGTTTTCCGGAAGAAGCGGGACTCTTATAAAATGAAAAGACCTTTTTGGAAGAAAGAAAAGAATGGTTCTGTGACAAGCCCGAAGGGTTTTGTTGCTGGCGGCATTCACGCCGGGATCAAAAAGAAAAAGAAGAAGTACGACGTGTCTATGATCTATTCCAAGACGCCGTGTGTCGCGGCTGGGACCTTCACAACGAATCGCGCGAAGGCGTGGCCGGTTCTTCAATCGATGAAAGCGATCCGGGGTTCCAAGCATCACGCGATCCTTGGGACGAGCGGAAACGCGAATTGTTTGAACGGTCCGATCGGCAAAAAAGCAGTCAATGAGTTGATCTGGGAAACAGCCAAGTGCCTGGATGTCCTCCCCGAGGAGGTTCTTATTGCCCAAACGGGGATCATTGGGGTACCTTTCCCGATCACCTGCGTGAAACGGGCGCTCCCGAAACTGGTGAGACGTCTTTCCGAGAACGGTGGCCACGGAGCGGCCAAGGGGATTCTGACGACCGATCTTCGGGACAAAGAGATTGCCTTGTCGCTCGAGCTCGGCGGCAAAAAAGTCACGATCGCGGCTTGCGCGAAGGGCGCCGGGATGGTGCATCCCAATATGGCGACCATGCTCTGTTTTATCACGACCGATTGCGCGATCACGAAGCCTTTGCTCCGGCGGGCGGTGCGCCACGCTTCGGATGACACGTTCAACAAAATGGCGATCGACAATGACATGAGCACGAACGATATGGTGCTTTGCCTCGCGAACGGGGAAGCCAAGAACGCGCCGATCCACAAGATCGGAAAAGAGTACTGGATGTTCCGGGAGGCTCTTGAAGAGGTCATGCGTTACATCGCTCACGAGATGGTGGTGGATGGGGAAGGCGTGACCCATGTCTGCAAGCTCAGGGTTTCCGGGGCGAAGAACCCGACGGACGCGGAACGGGCGGCGCGGCAGATCGCGAACTCCATGCTTTTCAAGACCATGCTCGCCGGTTCCAACGCGAACTGGGGACGAATTGCGGCTGCGGTCGGCGCGAGCGGGGTCGATTTTGATTTTAAGGATATGAGCATTTCGTTCGGGGATGCGCAAGTGGTCCATCAGGGCCGGCTACGGGTGCTGAATCTCCCGAAGGCGCGGCGTATTCTGCAGAAAAAAGAATACACGATCGATGTGGTGATCGGAAAGGGACGCGGTCGTGCGGAGTTTATCACGTGCGATCTCACGACGAAGTATGTCCTGATTAACGCGGCTTACTCCTAGCCATGAAAGAATATATCGCGAAGGCCCAAGCCCTGGTTGAAGCGCTTCCCTACATCCAGAAATTCCGAGGCAAAGAGATCCTCATCAAATACGGCGGCGCGGCTCTGACCTATCAGGAAGTCCGCGACATGGTGCTTCAGGATATCGTGTTCATGAGTTGTGTCGGGATCCGGCCGATCCTGATCCACGGTGGCGGGAAGTTCATCACGGACGCCATGAAGAAAAAAGGCGTTCAGAGCCAGTTTGTGAACGGTCTTCGCGTGACGGACAAGGCGACGATTGAGGTCGTGAATGAAACCCTGGCGGAACTGAACCGCAGCATCGTGAAGGACATTGAACGCCTCGGCGGCTCCGCGGTCGGGCTTTCGGGCTATGATGCGGAGATCCTGAACGTGGTGAAGCACACGGACAATGGCGACGTAGGATTTGTCGGGGATGTGTCGTCGGTCAATACGGTGGCGCTCAAGGAACTCACGGAATTTGGCAGGATCCCGGTGATCTTCCCTGTCGGAAAAGGGCCGGACGGGGAAATGTATAACGTGAACGCGGACGAGGCGGCGGCGAATATCGCGGCGGCGATGCATGTCCCGAAGTTCATGGTGCTCACGAACGTCAAGGGCATTCTCCGGGATCCGGCGAATGAAGAGACGCTGATCCCCTCGCTTCATGTGAGCGACACCCAGCAGTTGATCGATCAGAAGATCATTTCCGGGGGCATGATCCCCAAGGTGAAGGCCTGCATCGACGCGCTTCAGGGCGGCGTCCAGAAGGCCCACATTATCGACGGCCGCATCACGCACGCCCTTTTGCTTGAAATTTTTACCGATCAGGGGATCGGGACGGAAATCACGCTTTAAGAAAACGGGAAACGTTCACCGGGGAACGGCGAACGCTTGCGAAATTCTATGAAAACCACAGACGTTCAAAAAATCTATAGCGAATTCGTGCTTCCGACTTACGCGGGGCAACTGCCGATCTGCCTCGTGAAGGGGAAGGGCTCGCGCGTTTGGGACCTTCAGGGGAAAGAGTATCTGGATTTTTTCCCGGGTTGGGCGGTCTCCGGGATAGGACACTGCCATCCGATGGTCGTGAACGCGATCCGGGCGCAGGCGGGGAAGATCCTCCACGTCGCGAACAATTTTTTGAATGTGAAGCAGGCGGAGCTCGCGAAGACGATCTCCGAGGCGTCGTTCCCCGCGCGGGTGTTCTTCTGCAACAGTGGCGCGGAAGCGAACGAAGGGGCCATCAAGTTCGCCAAAAAGTACGGGAGCGACACGGGGCGCTTCGAGATCATCACCATGAAGAATTCCTTTCATGGGAGGACGCTCGCGGCGATGACCGCGACCGGGCAGGAAAAATTCCATCAAGGCTTTCAGCCGCTCATGGAGAAGTTCCGTTACGCAGATTTCAATGATCTGGAGTCCGTCAAAAAACTGGTGAACGATAAAACAGTGGCCATCATGCTTGAGCCGATCCAGGGCGAGGGCGGGGTTAACGTGGCGAGCCGGGATTTCCTTCAAGGTCTCCGGAAGCTTTGTGACGAAAAAGATATGCTTCTGATCCTGGATGAGGTGCAAACCGCCATGGGCCGCACCGGAAAGATGTTCGGATACCAGCATTACGATCTTGAGCCGGATATCATGACGCTTGCGAAGACCTTGGGGGGCGGGGCTCCGATCGGGGCTTTTGTCATCAATCGGCGCATCAAAAAAGAAGTGCTCATCGCGGGTATGCACGGATCGACCTACGGCGGGAACCCGCTGGTGTGCGCGGCAAGCCTTGCGGTTTTTAAGGCGATCAAAAAAGAAAAACTGATCACGAACACGGTCCGGATGGGAGAACTCCTGGAGCAGGAAATAGAGAAGCTTAAGGCGAAGTATCCCGTGATCGAAAGTACCCGGGGTTTGGGACTTATGCGGGGACTGAAACTCTGCGAGCCTGCAGCCCCTTATGCCGCTGAAGCACGGGAGCAGGGGCTGTTGATTAACGCGACGCAAGGGGACATTGTGCGGATCATGCCGCCCCTGACCGTTTCGTCCAAGGAAATACATCTCGCGATGAAGATTCTGGATAACGTCTTTATGAAACTTTCAAAGAAAAGTGAAGGTTGCGCATGTTCCAATCACTGATCTCGATCAACGACCTGAGCTCCGAAGAAATACGCAAGATCATGGAGCTCGCGGCCAAGGTCAAGGCTCGGCCGCAGGAAGTCCGGGACGCTCTCGAAGGCCACATCTTCGGTTTTATTTTTGAGAAGCCGTCGACGCGGACCTGGGTGTCGTTCCAGGCCGGCATCTATTCCATGGGCGGCGGCGCGATCTATCTGGGCCCCGAGGACATCAAACTCGGCGTCCGCGAAGAAGTCCGGGATGTGGCGCGTGTGCTTTCGCGTTATTTGTCCGGCGTCGTCATGCGTACCTTTTCACATTGGACCATCACCGAATTCCAGGATTATTTTGAGAAGCCTGTCATCAACGGCCTGAGCGATCTCGAGCACCCCTGCCAGGCGCTGGCCGATTACATGACGCTTTATGAAAAGATTCCGGCCGAGAAAAATCCGGTGCTCGCGTTCGTGGGCGACGGGAACAATGTGCTCCATTCGTTGCTTTTGGTGGCGGCAAAGCTCGGTGCTACGATCCGTTACGCGACGCCCAAGAAATACCAGCCCAAGCCAAAGCTCCTTGCTTTGGCCCGGCAGATCGCCAAAAAGACCGGAGCCGTGATCGAGGGGTTCCTCGATCCCGCTGAAGCGGTGAAAGATGCTGATGCGGTCTATACCGATGTTTGGGTGAGCATGGGCGAAGAAGCGATGCGGCAGAAAAAGCTCAAGGATTTCAGAGGTATGCAGATCAACAAAGAGCTGCTGAAGCACGCGAAGAAAGACGCGCTGGTGATGCACTGCCTGCCGGCGCATCGTGGCGAAGAGATCACCAATGATGTGATGGAAAGCAAAAATTGCGTGGTCTTCGATGAAGCGGAGAACCGCCTCCATATTCAGAAGGCTATTTTACTTTATCTTTTTAACCCGGGAGCGATCCAATGAAGAAAGTCGTACTAGCATATTCTGGAGGTCTTGATACCTCTTGCGCGGTGAAATGGCTCGGCGAACAGCACGAGCTGGACGTGGTCTGTTTCTGCGCTTTTATCGGGGAAGTGAAAGAGAAAGCCCCGCTCATCAAGAGGGCCAAGGCTGCGGGAGCGATCAAGACCTATATCGTGGATCTCAAGGCGGAATTTGCTCGGGACTATATTATGCCGGCGCTCTGGGCGCACGCGCGTTACGAAGGCAAGTACCCTCTCGCGACGGCGCTCGGACGGCCCATGATCGCGAAGCATCTCGTGGATGTCGCCCACAAGGAAGGTGCCGAGTTCGTGGCGCACGGCTGCACGGGGAAGGGGAATGACCAGGTGCGTCTCGAGGTCGGGGTGCGGACGCTCGACGCGGATCTGAAGATCATCGCGCCTCTCAGGGACTGGGAATTCAAGACGCGCGAAGAAGAGATCGAATACGCCAAAGACCGGAACATCCCGATCGATGTGACGAAGAAGAGCATTTATTCCATCGATAAGAACATCTGGGGCATCGCGATCGAAGCGGGGATCCTGGAAGATCCTATGGTCGAGCCGCCGGAGAACGCGTACGTGATGACCTGTGCCCCAGGGAAAGCTCCGAAGAAGCCGCGCTATATCGATATCCAATTTGTGAACGGTGTTCCCGTAAGCTTGAACGGAACGCGCATGCCGTTTGTGGCACTGATCGAAAAATTGAATCTGGTCGCGGGCGAGTACGGCGTTGGTCGTTTTGACATGATCGAGAATCGCCTTGTGGGGATCAAGAGCCGCGAGGTTTATGAAGCCCCGGCCGCGGATGTGCTGATCAAGGCGCACGAAGAACTCGAAGGGTTCGTGATGGACCGGGAATTTATCCACTACAAGAGACTTCTGTCCGAGAAATACGCGGAGCTTGCGTATTTCGGGCTTTGGTTCACGCCGCTTAAGAACGCCCTCGACGCGTTCTTCGCCTCGAACCAGTCCCGCGTGACCGGCAAGGTCCGGTTCAAGCTGGACCGGGGCCACGCGATCTGCGTGGGAAGGGAATCGAAGTTCGCTCTCTATAAAGAAAAACTCGCCACGTATTCCAAAGGCGATCTGTTCGACCGGAAAGCCGCGACGGGGTTCATGAAGCTCTGGGGACTGCCGTACGAGGGAATGTATAAGCGTCAGGCGTAAAGCGTACGGAGTACGGCGAAATGATTTTGCGTTACGCCGCACGCCTTACACCGTACGCCGTGCGAACATGAGGTGACATGATGGCCAAACAAATGTGGGGCGGTCGTTTCAAAAAGGAAATGCATCCGGCGCTCAAGTGTTTCAGTTATTCGCTGGAGACGGACAAGGAGCTTTTTGACGCGGAGATACGCGTGAACGAAGCTTACGCCAAAATGCTTGGGCGGGTCGGTCTCATCACGGTTGCGGAATCGAAGTCGATCCTGACGGGACTCAAGGCGGTGGCAAAGGCTTTCCAAGACCAGGATCTTGCCACCTATGCTGACCGGTATGAAGACGTCCACACGCTGATCCAGATGGAGCTTGAGAAGAAAGCCGGCGCGGTGGCCAAGAAGATCCACACCGGCCGGAGCCGGAATGATCTTGTGATCACCTCGACCCGCATCTATCTCCGGGAGAAGATCGCGGTGATCTGGCATGAGGTCAAAGTTCTTCAAAAAGCATTGGTGAACGCGGCGGAAAAAGCCGGGGATATTCTTATCCCCGGGATGACGCATCTCCGCAAGGCTCAGCCAGTGTTGCTCGCCCATCATTTGCTGGCGTATGTTGAAATGCTCGCGGAAGACAACGCTCGACTTGCGGATTCCATGAAGCGCGTGAATATCCTGCCGCTCGGTTCCGCGGCGCTCGCGGGTTCCGCCTTGCCGCTCAATCAGAAATTCCTCGCCAAGGAGCTTGGCTTTTCCGGGATCGCGAAAAATAGTATGGCCGCGGTAAGCGACCGGGGCTCGCTCGCGGAGTTCCTGAGCGTCCTTTCCATTCTTTGGGCGCATCTTTCCCGGCTCTCGGAGGATTTTATTCTTTGGAATTCCGAAGCGTTCGGGTATGTGGAGCTCGATGACGCGTTCGCGACCGGCTCCAGCCTGATGCCGCAGAAGAAAAATCCCGATGTGTTCGAGCTCGTGCGCGGCCGGGCCGGCGTGATCTTCGGGTATCTTCAGGCGATCCTAACGGTGCAAAAGGGCCTGCCTCTTTCCTACAACCGCGACCTTCAGGAAGACAAACCCGGCGTGTTCGACGCCGTGAAGAAAACCGCGACGGCGCTTGAGCTTTTGGCGCTTGCCGTGGGTTCTGCGACCTGGCACAAAAAAGCGATCCTCCGTTCTCTGGATGACGACAGCCTTTTCGCGACGGATATTCTGGAATATCTCGTGCGGAAAAAAGTCCCGTTCAGTGAAGCCCATCAGCTTGTGGGCGCGACCGTCCGGAGCGCGATCGAGTCCGAAAAAAGGCTCCGGGAATGGACGGTCCAGGAATGGCAGAAGTTCTCGCCCAAGTTTGGTGCGGACATTCACGATCTTTTTGATGCCAAGGAGTCCGTCCGGGGTAAGAAAACGATCGGGAGCACGCATCCCGCCCGGGTGAAGCAGTCGATCGCCGAGTGGAAGAAGGTTTTGTAGAAAGCGGAGACGCTCATTTTTTTGAGAGAAATGATTGTCCCAGTGGCTAACGGACTGTAATGACGTTAAATGAGTGAGGTGCTGAGATGCCAAGGACTGATTTCCACGAAGAAAAAATGCATGATTTTTATTTCAAAAAAGGTGAGCTTTACTGCGAAGGAATACGCGTTAGCAAGATCTTGAGGAAAACCGGAACGCCCGCCTATATTTATAGCCACAAAACCTTCACCGAACATCTCGCCAAGCTTCAAAAGGCTTTCCGCGCTGCCAAACCGCTTATCTGTTATTCCGTGAAGGCGAATTCCAGCCTTGCGGTCCTTCGCGCTCTGGTCAAAAAAGGTGCGGGTCTCGACATCGTCTCCGGCGGCGAGCTCTTTCGCGCCCGGAAAGTGAAATGCCTCGGAAAAAAAATAGTCTATGCCGGGGTCGGGAAGACCGCTCAGGAGATCCGGGATGCGATCAAAGCCAGGATCCTTCTTTTTAATGTGGAATCCATTCCGGAACTCGAGCAGATCAATGCGATCGCCGGGAAGATGCGCAAGAAAGTGAATGTGTCGCTCCGGATCAATCCCAATGTGGACCCGCACACGCATGAATACATTACAACGGGGAAAGCCGAGACGAAGTTCGGTATCGATTTCGAGAAGGCTCGCGAGATCTTTATGGACGCGAAGCGGTTTTCGAACGCGCTTGTCTGCGGGGTGCATGTGCATATCGGGTCCCAGATCGAGAGCGGAGATCCTTTTGTCGAGGCGTTCGGGAAGATCCTGGAGTTTATCGACGAGCTTGAAGCCGGCGGGATCAAGATCAAATTCCTGAACCTGGGCGGTGGCCTTGGGGCGATCTATGGTGACGAAAATCCTCAGACCGCGGAGGAATTCGCCAAGAAAATTCTCCCCATCTTCCGGAAAAGGAAATTCCAGCTGATCTTCGAGCCCGGCCGCTTTATCGCGGCCAATAGCGGGATCCTCGCGACCCGGGTGATCTATGTGAAAGAGACGGATGTGAAAAAGTTCGCGATCGTGGATGCCGGTATGAACGATTTTATCCGTCCGGCTTTCTACGGGGCCTTCCACCATATTTGGCCGGTCGTGAAAAACGCGAGTGCCCAGTCCTGGGTCTACGATGTGGTGGGGCCGATCTGTGAGAGCGGGGATTTCTTTGCCAAGGACCGGGAACTGCCGGAGATGAAGGCGGGCGATCCGCTTGCCATCATGACGACCGGGGCCTATGGCTTCACCATGGCCTCGAATTACAATTCCCGTCCCCGCGCCTGCGAAGTCATGGTAAAGGGCGGAACCTTCAAAGTCATCCGCAAGCGTGAGACCTACCAGGACCTTGTTCGGGGCGAAAAGACCGCTTAGGCGTGCGGCTCCTTTTGCGTGAGAGAACAGAAAACGATCGGATGGACCGGATCTTAAATTTCCGACAAAGGAGATCAAAATGAAAGTTGTGATCTTGGCAGGGGGCATGGGCTCCCGTTTAAGCGAAGAGACAGATCTGAAACCGAAGCCGATGCTGGAAATTGGCGGGAAGCCGATCCTCTGGCATATTATGAAGCTTTATTCCCACCATGGCTTCCATGAATTCGTTGTCCTTTTGGGGTACAAGGGCCATCTCATCAAAGAATACTTCGCGAATTTTTTTCTGCATCAATCTGATATCACCATCGATGTCTTGCACAACAAGATCGAATACCATAAAGGCGCGTCCGAGCCCTGGAAGATCACACTGTTGGACACGGGTCTTGATGCGATGACGGGGTCCCGGATCAAGAAAGCCCAAAGTCATATCGGGGAGGCTCCTTTTATGCTGACCTATGGGGACGGTGTCGCGGACATTAACATCCCGGAACTTTTAAATTTTCACAAGACGCACAAGAAAGCGATCACCGTCACGGCCGTGAGGCCCGAGGGCCGGTTCGGGTCGCTTAAGATCGCCCAGGGCGGTCAAGTGGTTCAGTTCCGCGAGAAGGTCGAAGGCGACGAGGGTTGGATCAACGGAGGATTTTTCGTCTGTGAACCCGAGGTTTTTGCGGCGATCGGGGAAGGCGAGTCTGTTCTCTTCGAAGGGGCGCCCGTGGAAACACTGGTTCGGGAGAAGAAGCTGGTGGCTTACAAGCATCACGGCTTTTGGCGCGGCATCGACACGCTTCGCGACAAGAATTATCTAAACGATCTTTGGAGCAAGGACCAGGCGGCATGGAAGGTATGGAAATAGAGCGGTTGTTCGGAGGCATTTACAAGGGCCGGACGGTCCTGATCACGGGCCACACGGGATTCAAGGGATCCTGGCTAGCCTTGTGGCTTCAGCAGTTGGGGGCCCGGGTGGTCGGCTATTCGCTGCGTCCTCCTACGGTTCCGAGCCATAGCGATTTGTTGCGTCTCCCCATTGTTTCGATCACGGGCGATATTCGCGATCGGGAAAAGCTGGAGAAGGTCTTTCTGAAGTACCAACCCTCGATCGTCTTCCATCTCGCTGCGCAGGCGCTGGTCCTTTATTCCTACAGAAATCCGCGGGAAACTTTCGAGACGAATGTCCTGGGCACCGTGAATGTGTTTGAAGCGGCGCGTAAGACAAAAAGCATCCGGGCGATCGTGAATGTTACGAGTGACAAATGTTATGAAAACGCGGACCGGATCCCGGCCTATCGCGAAGAGGACCGGCTCGGAGGCTACGATCCGTACAGCGCTTCGAAGGCGTGTTCTGAGATCGTGACCTTTGCGTATGCGCACTCTTTTTTTCAAGGTTGTTCGAAAAAACCGGCAAGCCGTCTCTTGCTCGCGAGTGCCCGGGCAGGAAATGTTTTGGGCGGGGGGGATTGGGCGGAGGATCGGCTTATTCCGGATGTGATGCGCGCCGTTAGCCGGAAGCGGAGCGTGCCGATACGTCATTTTAAGGCGACCCGGCCGTGGCAACATGTCCTTGAGCCTCTTTCGGGTTACCTGCAACTCGGACAAAGATTACTGGACGGGGAGAGGCGTTACGCCGAAGCCTGGAATTTCGGGCCTTCCGATAAGAAAATCTTCCGGGTGGGGGAGGTCCTCGCTCTTTTGAAAAAGGAATGGCCGGCAATCGCTTATCATCTTGTTACGGACCGCGTTTATCCGGAGGCGAAGATGCTCCATTTGAATTGTTCCAAGGCTCACGCGCGGCTCAAATGGCGGCCGGTGTGGGGGATCAAGCGTTGCCTTCAGAAGACCGCGGCTTGGTATCAACATTACTACACGGCGGGCAAGTTGAACAGCTACCGCGATCTGAGCGATTATATCCAAGATGCCGGTAAGAAGAAGCTCGCGTGGACGCGATGAAAAACAGTCAGTGCGGGGCAAGGCGAGTATGAGCCAAAGCGGCGACCTGCGGGACGAGATCCTCGAAAAGACAAGGGCGTATTATCGGGCCCTTCAGGAAGAGAAAGAAAAAAGCAAGGGCGCTTCCCCGCGCATTCCTTACGGCGGAAGGGTCCATGACGACCGGGAGATGGTCAATCTGGTCGACAGCAGTCTGGAATTCTGGCTGACCTACGGACGTTACTCCCGGCAATTTGAGAAGAAACTGGCGGAATTCCTGGGAGTGCGGCACGCGCTGCTTGTGAACTCCGGTTCTTCCGCCAATCTGCTCGCGTTCATGTCTCTCACGTCTCCGTTGCTGGGACCCCGCGCCATTCGTCGCGGCGATGAGGTGATCACGCTCGCCTGCGGTTTCCCCACGACCGTTACGCCGATCGTCCAGTATGGAGCGATCCCGGTTTTTGTGGATGTGGACCTTACGTCTTTCAATGTTGATGTGGCTCAGTTGGAAAAAGCTCTTTCGTCCAGGACGCGCGCGGTCATGATGGCGCACACATTGGGAAATCCTTTCGACGTTGCGGCGGTGAAGGCTTTTTGCGACAGGCACAAACTCTGGCTTATTGAGGATAATTGCGACGCGTTGGGAAGTCGCTACCAGGGGAAATATACCGGGACCTTTGGAGATATCGGGACGAGCAGCTTTTATCCCCCCCATCACATCACTTTGGGGGAAGGCGGCGCGGTTTACACGAACGATGCTCTTTTAAAAAAGATCATGACCTCTTTGCGGGATTGGGGGCGGGACTGCACCTGTGAGGGTGGGATGGACGATACCTGCGGGAACCGATTTTCCGGACAATTCGGGAAGTTGCCCGAGGGGTATGACCATAAATATGTCTATAGCCATTTTGGTTATAATTTTAAAGTGACCGACATGCAGGCGGCGATCGGCTGCGCCCAGCTGGAAAAATTGCCGGATTTTATTCAAAAGAGGCGAGAGCATTTTACGAGGCTTTGGGCTGGTCTTGCTGGCATGAAGGATTTTCTTCTTTTGCCCGAGGCGACACCCGCGGGCGAACCTTCCTGGTTCGGCTTTTCGATGACCTTGAAGGAAGGTTGCTCTTGGACGCGCAATGAAATGACCCAGCATCTCGAATCCAAGAACATTCAAACGCGCAACGTTTTCGGCGGCAATCTCACAAAACATCCCGCGTTCGACACGTTGGTCCCGGGGAAGGATTACCGGATCATCGGCGACTTGAAAAATACCGACAAGATCATGCGCGACAGTTTCTGGATCGGGGTTTATCCGGGGTTGACCACGGAAGACGTCGACTATTGCATTGCCACTCTCAAGGAATTCATCCAACGCCGTTTGTGACGGGTGGGAGATCCCCCCATTCTTGCGGTATTCTTGCCCTCGATCCGGTTCAAGAAACATTGCCGGGCACGGGTATTCCTTGATGGGAGTTTTCTTTTGTTGTAGTATTCGACCCTCGTTTCCCTAACACCAGGCGATGGCCATTATTCACGGAGAGAGAATCTTTATTATGAGCGGATTTAAATACCCGAAAGTCAAAGCACAGATCCCGAAAACAAAGGTGCGGTTCGACGGAAGACTTCTCATCATCGGGTGCGGCGGCGTGTCGCAATGCACCGTTCCTCTTGTCCTGCGTCACTTTGACATGCCGGCCTCCAAGATCACCATCATGGATTTTGTGGACAATCGGGCGCGCGTCAAGGACGCTCTCAAACGCGGCGTGAAATACGTTTTCGATCGTGTGACCGAGCAAAATTACAAGAAGCTTCTTGCCAAGTACGCGGGCCCCGGGGACATGATCATCGACCTCGCCTGGAATATCCACTGCTGGGAGATCCTCGACTGGTGTCGCTCGAACGAAGTGCTCTACGTGAATACCTCGATCGAAGAATGGGACCCCTACGGAGACGAGAAGAGGACCGATCCCACGAAGTATACCCTTTATGCACGTCACATGATGCTCCGCAAAAAAATGGCGAAGCACTGGAAGGGCGTCAAAGGCACGACCGCGATCGTGGACCACGGAGCCAATCCCGGTCTAGTATCCCATTTTACGAAAAAAGCGCTTATCGATATCACGCACAAGATCTTGAAGGAGAAAAGGAATGATCCCCGGCGCGCGCAGCTTGAAAAGTTCCTCGCGGAGCGCAATTTTCCGAAGTTGGCCCAGCTTACGGGTGTGAAGGTTATCCACATCAGCGAGCGTGACACCCAGATCACCGATGTTCCGAAGAAGGTGAATGAATTCGTGAACACCTGGTCGATCGAGGGCTTCTATGAAGAAGGCGTGGCGCCGGCCGAGCTTGGATGGGGGACGCATGAGCGTCGCCTGCCGCCCGGAGCGCATTGCCACAAGGAAGGTCCCAAGAACCAGATCTGCATGAGTTCCCTCGGTATGAACACCTGGGTGCGGTCGTGGGTGCCATGTGGTGAGATCAACGGGATGGTGATCCGCCACGGCGAGGCCTTCAGCATTTCCGACCGTCTGACCGTCTGGAAGAACGGCCAGGCGGCCTATCGCCCGACCGTTCATTACGCGTATTGTCCTTCGGATGCGGCGATCAATTCTTTGCATGAACTCCGGATGCGTCAGTACCGTATGCAGGAAAAGCAGCGCATTCTGGCTGATGACATCACCGAAGGGCGCGACGAACTGGGCGTGCTTCTCATGGGACATGATTTCAAGTCCTGGTGGTGCGGAAGTCTTCTGGACATTCAAACGACGCGCAAACTCGTGCCGCATCAGGAGGCGACGACGCTTCAGGTGGCGGTGTCGGTGGTGGCTGCGGCGCTCTGGATGATTCAAAATCCCCGCGAAGGATTCCTGCTCCCGGATGATATTGACCATGAATTTGTCCTGGATTTCGCGACGCCTTATATTGTTCCCTTCGTGTCCATTCCTTCCGACTGGACGCCACTGAAGAACTTGAACGGGAAATACCTGAAGTTCGGGACCGTGCCTCCCCGGGAAAAAGACATGTGGCAGTTCACGACATTCCTCATGGAGCGTTAGACCCGATTCGATGAAAGATCCCGCCTT
Organism: Candidatus Omnitrophota bacterium; assembly: GCA_903884815.1. GTDB lineage: Bacteria > Omnitrophota > Omnitrophia > Omnitrophales > Aquincolibacteriaceae > Aquincolibacterium > Aquincolibacterium aerophilum. The sequence goes on from CAISGE010000032.1 coordinate 18,099, forward strand.
AAATGGCAGTCTTCAGATCCCTTCGCTAAAGCCCAAGCCGGCCGACATCTCCGGGGTGGAGAATCTCATCCGGACCATGCTGAAGAAGCACAAGACCCCCTTCATGCTGATACGCAAAAGCGTGCTTGAAAAGCAATTTACCCGCTTTACGAAGGCTTTTCCGGAAGTCACTCCCTATTACGCGATCAAGGCCAACCCGCATCCGAAGATCGTGAAGACTTTCGCGGAGCTTGGCGCGAGCTTCGACGTGGCCAGCGCGGCGGAGATGAAATCGGTTCTGAAACATGATGTTGCCCCAAGCCGCATTATTTTCGCCAACACGATCAAATCCAAAGAGGACCTTATCACGGCCCGTCGGCGCGGCGTCAAACTCATGACGTTCGATAACGAAGCCGAGCTTTACAAAATCGCGGAGAATTTCCCGAAAGCGCATGTGATCTGCCGCATCAAGGTCGCAAACCGGGGGAGCGTGGTGCAGCTGTCGCTCAAGTTCGGCGCGGAGCCGGATCAGGCTTTTTATCTTCTCCGGAAAGCGAAGAGCCTCGGGCTTGTGCCCAAGGGCGTGAGTTTTCATGTCGGGTCACAGTCCACGAATGTGGAGAATTACCTCCAGGCGCTCGAGCTGACGGCGAATATTTTCCGGGAAGCCCGGGAGAACGACATGCCGCTTAAGATCGTGGACATCGGTGGCGGGTTCCCGATCCAGCATTTTGAAAATGAGATCGGCATCAATTTTGAACGCATGGCCGCCCAGATCCGCAAGCAGATGAAGGCGCTTTTTTCGAAGCAGACTGAATTTATCGCCGAACCGGGACGCTTCTTTGCCGGCCCCGCCGGGATCCTTGTGACGCAGGTGATCGGCCGCGCGTTCCGCGACAATCAGAATTTCTATTATTTAAATGACGGGGTTTATCAGGATTTTTCAGGGATGGTCTTTGATCATTGCAAATATGAATTCAAAACCCTGCGGCGGGGGCCCAAGTACAAGAGCACCTTAGCCGGGCCCACTTGCGACTCTTTGGATATTCTCTCCAACGGCGAAGAACTTCCCGAGCTTTATGCCGGCGATGTGGTCTACGCCAAAAGCATCGGCGCCTATTCCTCCGCCAGCGCCGTCTCCAATTTCAACGGATTCGAGCCCGCCAAGATCATCCTCGTATAGCCGGGAGCGCCAGTCGAGAACTTTTCTTTGTCCCTTAGTCCCCGCTCCCCATATTTCTTTTACGTTTCCCGGTTCTTTGATACAATACGCCCGCTGTAACTGGAATTCCCATAAGGACTTAGTATGAGACATTCGATCTCTTTTTATAAGATGGTGGCTTCGGGCAACGATTTCGTGGTGGTGGATAACCGCCGCGGGATCGTGAAGGACGCGGTCGCGTTCACCCGGAAAGTTTGCCAGCCCCACCAAGGCGTCGGTGCCGATGGCGTGCTGCTTTTTGAATCTTCGAAAAAAGCGAATTTCAGGATGCGTATTTTGAATCTGGACGGGTCGGAGGCTGCGGCCTGCGGGAACGGTTTCCGCTGTATCGCGCTTTACGCGCATGACGTTCTGAAATATTCTTCCCGCATGAATTTTGAGTCCGGCTCTGGGCTGATCGAGGCCCAGGTCGGGCAGAAGAATAGTGTGAAGGTGCAGCTTGTGAAACCACGCGTCTTTGAACTCGACGCGGTCATCGAAATTCGCAAGCACAAGCTCCATTACATGTTCCTCGATACCGGCGTGCCGCACGTGGTGATCTTCGTGAAGGATCTTGAAAAGGCCGAGGTTTTTGAAGCCGGGCGGGCGATCCGTAATCATTCGCACTTTCAGCCGTTCGGCACGAATGTGAATTTTGTGGAAGTACGTGGCAAAAAAGAGATTGCGGTGCGGACGTATGAACGCGGCGTGGAGAATGAAACGCTCGCCTGCGGGACAGGTTCCACGGCGGCGGCGGTCGTGAGCGTTCTGAAAGGTTCTGTCGAGGCGCCGGTCAAGGTGCTGACGCGGGGCGGGGAATCGCTCCAGATCGATATGCAGATGACGGGAGCCGAGATCACCAAGGTTTTTCTGGAAGGCCAAGCCCAATTCGTTTACAAGGGGGAGTATTTGCAATGAGAAAAAAGAAATCCATGTTTGAAGGTTCGATGGTCGCGTTGGTCACCCCGTTCCGTAACGGGAAAGTGGATGAGAAGGCGCTCCGGGGTCTTATCGACTTCCATCTGAAAGAAGGCACGGACGTGATCATTCCCTGTGGGACGACGGGGGAGTCCGCCACGATGTCGCACACGGAGCACCGGGACACGATGACCTTCGTGGTGGAATATGTCCATCACCGGATCCCCGTCATTTGCGGCTGCGGTTCGAACAATACTACGGAAGCGCTCGAACTTGTCCGCCATGCGAAAAAGATCAAGGCGGACGGTGTGCTCGTAGTGACTCCTTACTACAACAAGCCGACGCAGGAAGGCCTTTACCGCCACTATGAATATCTCGCGACCCGCGTGGATATCCCGATCGTTCTTTACAACGTGCCAGGACGCACCGGCGTTTCCATTGCACCTGAGACCGTGGCCCGGCTTTCCAAGATCGACACCATTGTGGCGATCAAGGAAGCAAGCGGCAGCATGGACCAGGCGGAGCAGATCATGCAGTTGTGTGACCTGCCGGTTCTTTCGGGCGAGGACTCCCTGAACTTTCCGCTGATCGCGATCGGCGCGCGCGGCGTGATCTCGGTTGTCGCGAATATCGCCCCTCGGCTCGTGAAGGGGCTGGTGAGTGCGGCGCTTAACGGGAACATGGATGAGGCGCGTTCGATCCATAAGATCCTCTACCCGCTTTCCAAGGCTGTTTTTATCGAAACGAATCCGATCCCCGTGAAGACCGCGCTCGGGAAAATGGGCATGATCAAGCCGGAACTCCGGATGCCGCTTTGCGAGATGCGGCCGGAAAATGAAAAGAAATTCGTCGAAGTTCTAAAAAAACTCAGGGTTATTTAACCCTTTCAACTGCGTAGGTTGAAAAGGTCAGGGAGAGCCAATGATTAAATTAGTGATGGCCGGCGCCGCGGGGCGAATGGGGAAAACGATACTTCAACTCGCGAGCCGCGACAAAACCTTTAAAATCGTAGGCGGATTGGAGCAGCGCGGCCATGCCGCTCTGGATCAGGATCTCGGACCGATCATGGGTTCTGATCTGATGGGCGTGAAAGTCACGCAAGACGCGACAGCTACGCTTAAAGGCGCGGATGTCTTGATCGATTTTAGCCATTTTTCGGCGCTTCCGGAAAACCTCAAGGCCGCCGTCAAGACCCGGACCGCTTGCGTGATCGGCACTACGGGAATTCCGGCTGCCACGCTGCGTCAAATCCGGGTCGCTTCCCGAAAGATCCCGATCCTTCAGTCGCCCAACATGAGTGTGGGTGTGAATCTGCTCTTTACCCTGGCCGCATTAGCGGGAAAGGTGCTGGATGAGAGCTATGACCTGGAGATCATGGAGATCCATCACCGGATGAAGAAGGACGCGCCAAGCGGTACGGCACTGAAGCTCTTGGAGATCCTCCTCGCGGCTCGCGGCCGTGATATGAGAAAGGATGTTATTTATGGTCGCGCCGGAGAAACCGGAGCCCGTGGAAAAGGTAAGATCGGGGTGTTCGCGCTCCGTGGCGGCGATGTGGTGGGCGATCACACGGTGTCCTTTTTCGGGGACGGAGAGCGGGTCGAACTGGTCCACAAGGCCTCCTCGCGCGAAGCTTTTGCCCGCGGGGCACTTTTAGCGGCAAAATTCCTTGCGAAAAAGAAGCAAGGTCTTTATCATATGCCTCAAGTGCTGGGAATGGCTTAGACTTTTCTTCAACGAAGGTTTTTTAACCTTTTACAACTAAAAGAAAAATCTTATTGCCGATGAAAATTAAAAGCTTTTTAATTTTTTTCATCGCGATCTTTCTGTCCGCAGCTTTTTTAGCCTTTTCCCAGGAAACTCCCCAAGCCCCTGAAGCAAAGCCCACTCCGAACCTGTTCGCTGAATATTTCTTCACTCCTTCTGCCCAAAAATTCGATAACAAGATCAGCGAAGTTCGTGGTTTCCAGGTGATCAAGGCTCATTCCCGTGAGCAGGACTCTGAATATTCCGTCGTGACCGATTTCGGCGGAGGTGTTGTGAAGTTCCGTGCTCTTCCGGGGCTCAAGGACATGAAGGCGATTGACGGCTATATTAAGGCGAACCTCAAGACCGCCAATTATGACGGCGTGGAGATCCGCCAGCTTTCTCTTCCTGACGCAAAGGGTGGGCCGGCCAAGGATCTTTTCTGGGTGGGAGATAAATCGTTTGCCTCACCCGAGGCCGCCACGGCTGAGATCAACTCGGTCAAATCCCGGGTCGTTTCCGGAGGCGGCGATTTCGCGAAGAACGTGCGCGAAGCCCCTGTCTATATTCCGCCTGAAGAACCGCCGCCGGTTGCGGTCAAGACTCCCGCTCAGTTCAAAAAAGAAGAAGATCTCATTCTCCGTTTTACGGATCAGATGGGCATCGGCGAGAAAATGTACGGGGTCTTTCAAGGAGAGCCCGTCGGCACGCCGATCACCTGGCAATCCTTTGGCGCGACCGAGTGGCGTCAGACCAATCTTGCGGCGAATCACTTCGACACCCAGGTGGGATACTGGACCAACCGGTTGGTTTTCAGCGGGATCCGCTTTCCGCTGCATAACATTGATCCTTTCGTCGAAGAAACGGTTTCTCTGGCCTCCGACAACACAGATTACACGAACAATCTCCAGCTTTGGGCCGGCTTGGAATGGCGACCCCTCGCGCGGAATCCCTGGCTTCTTAATTTCCAGCCCTTCGGGGGCATTCCCATTCTGGAGTGGATGCGCAATTATCGCTTCTATATCAAGTACGGCGATGTTTACAACATCAAGGGTCAGGGGCAGGGCGCCAGGGACACCGATCTTATCTGGGGCATTCAGTGCTATTACGAATGGGGCACCGAGCTTCCTCCGCTCGATGAAGCGCGCCCCGTCAAATTCACGGATTATCTCCGCCAGTATGTTTGGGGGGAATACTTTGGCAATTACTACGTCTCCAAGACCGGTTTCAACAGCGAAAAAGCTTTCAATGCCTTTATCGCGAATTCTACGGTCACGGTGGGCATCAAGCTTCCCGGGATCCCTCTGCCGCATAATTACATTAATGACGAACTGGTTCTGATGCCCTACCTGCGTTTTGAGCATGTGAATAACGCGGAATACTCGTTCTGGTACCAGAACCAGTACTATATGGCCGCGGGCCTCCGGATCATGCCGTTCAGGACTTACCGTTGGAAAGAGAATGAATGGCTTTCAAAATTGGCGATCTTCGGTGAGTTTGACGGTCTCGGCGGGGCTCAGCGCGTCAAGCAGAACGGGGAAGTCCCTGATATCCCGAACTACGACCTTCGCTTCGGCGTCAAATTCTCCAGCAGGCGGTTTTAATTCATGGCGAGCCCCGGCATGATTAAAAAATCCGAAAAGCAGAGCGGGTCCGTCATCCTGAGGCCCAAGGCCGAAGGATCTCGAGCGGGATCCTTCGCTCTGCTCAGGATGACGACAGTCTTGTTAAGTTGTTTCTGTCTCGTGCTGCTCTTTACCCCCACTGCTTTTGCGAATATCCTAGGCAATTCCACTTTTGAGCAGCCTCTGGGAGGCTCAAACCAAACGAACTGGAATGATACCCAAAATGCGACGCGCTACACCAATGCGGTTCTGGTGGGCGCCGGTTTTTCGGCGGATCCTGACGGGAATTATGCTTTGGTCCTTCCGGATACCATGCCGCAGACTTTTACTTTTCAGGAAAATAGCAATATTAAACCCGGAGATTTTGTTGTCTTCAATGCTAATGCTGAATCCAATTTTAATATTGGCGGAAGCGGCACGTATGGAGATCTGAAAATTGAGTTTCGGCATAAAAATAGTGACGGCTCCACCACATTGATACGTGCGGATACATTGAGCGGCGAAACGGGTCAGGGGATGGATTGGTGGCAGGCACCTCCGGGCGGCGGGTATGTGGCATTCTCCGTGGCCGGAACAGCGCCCGAGGGAACCAACCTGGTGGTTTTTACCATCGTTGCTGAAAATCCGACGGGTGCTGGTGAGATATTGGCTGTGACGAGTGCGAATGCCGAGATCAATCCCGCGAAATTATCCGTCGTCGCTTCGAAACGCAACGTGGCTCCCGGGGATCCCGTCGGGATTAACGCCCATTTTCTGAATTCCTCTGCGGATAGTTATCAAAATGTGAAAATGCTTTTCAATATCCCGCGCGGCTTTGACTATGCCCCCAAGTCTGTCAAAGTGAATGGCCACACGGCCACCTATAAGGATGGCTCGATCCTGGTGGATGTCGGGAATATGGTGCCCAATGACGAGATCAGCGTCAGCTTTGTGACGCTTGTCTCAAACGGTGTTCAATTGGGACATGAGTATTCCCTGGACGCGACCCTGAGCGGCGATGCCGTGCTGCCTGTTCCCGGCGGAGTGGATGTTCTATTTCCCGGGCAACTCTCCCAAAAAGTGGCTGTGAAGTTTTTTGTTGAGGGCGATCCCGTGTTTGAACAGAGCACCGTGATCGGCAAGGTCTTCAACGATTTGAACCAGAACACGGTCCAGGATGCCGGCGAACCCGGTATCCCCTTTGTCCGGCTTTACACGGAAGAAGGTATCGGCATTGTGACCGACGAGAACGGCATGTATCACATCCCCGGCGTGAAACCCGGCCGGCATGTCGTCAAGATCGACGGCCACTCCCTGCCGGAGGGCACGAAATTTATTTCGGAGGAAGCGTTTCTTATCAAGGCCACGGCCGGGGTCATGAGCAAAGCCAATTTTGCTGTTCTCTTGCCGCCTTCGGGGATCCCTGAGAATTTCCAGAAGGATCTGATGGTGATGGTCACGCAGGGGGTCGATGTTTCCCGGCCGACGCTTGATGTCAAGATCACGCCGGATGTTGTGAAACTTGGCGTCGGGGTGCTTGAGAAAGAGCCGGTTTTCACGTTCGACAACAATTACGCGAAGTTCATTAAGAAATGGACGCTCGAGGTCCGTGATGCCATGGGACAGCCTGTCTGGACCGGCTACGGCGTCGGGCAGCCGCCGCCCGAAGTAACATGGACCGGTATCGAGGAATCGGGGCTTTTGGTCAAGCCCGGCACGTATTCCTATCAGCTGAAGGTCCGTGATGCGAAGAACCGTGAGGACTGGACGCCGCTGCAATTTTTCGAGGTCATGACCAAACAGGATCCGAAAGGGAAGTCAAACTATCATCCCGAGATCCCGCCCGTGGGGGACTTCAATCTTTTTAAGGACGGGAAGCGCAGCATCCCGCTCAACGCGAAGCCGGTCGTCCGCGTTCAGGGAAAGACCAAGCCCAAGAACAAGATCGAGATCAACGGCACGCCGGTCTCCGTGGACGGGGCGGACGGAATGTTCCAGAAAGAATTTTTCGTGGAGCCGGGTGAATATATGGTGAATATTTCTGCGACGACGCCCGAGGGAGAGACCACCAGCTTTAACAAGTCGATCAAGGTGAAGGACAGCCAGTTTTTCATGGTGGCATTGGGCGAGGAGCAGCTCGGGGAGAATTTTAACGGCGGCAACAAGGACGCCGCGGCATCGGGCGGTTTCCGCGACGGTTTTAGCGAGGACGGCCGCGCGGCTTTCTTTTTGAAAGGAAAGCTCAAGGGGAAATTCCTTGTGAAGGCCAAGTATGACACCTCCGACAAGCGCTCCGCGCTTTTCACGAATCTTAATCCCGATGACTATTATCCGATCTACGGCGATAACTCGACGCTCGATCGCGAGGCCCAGGATACCGCGCAGCGGCTTTATGTCCTCGTGGAAATGGACCGCTCTTACGCCAAGTGGGGAAGCTTCAAGACGGAGTTCACGGACACGGAACTTGCCACCTACAACCGCACGCTCTCCGGGCTCAAGGTCAATTTCGATACGGTAGAGAGCACGGTCTACGGCGACCCCAAGCGCGGGTTCAAGGTGTTTTCCGCGAAGTCGGACCACTTGGCCGATCACAACGAACTTTACGCGACCGGCGGCTCGCTTTTCTACACGCGGAACCGCAACATCGTCGAGGGCAGCGAAAAGATCCGCGTCGATATCCGCGACAAGATCCAGAACATGACGGTCGCGAGCTATGATCTTGTGGAGGGCACCGATTACGAGATCAATTATAACGACGGGCGTATCCTTCTCTCCCGCTCGCTGTCTTCAGTCGCCGCGGCCGACACCATGACTTCGACGGATATCCTCGATGGCGATCCCGTGTATTTGATCGTAGATTATGAATATGATCCCAGTGCCACCCCGACCTCCGTCCCGGATCAGGGCATACGGGGCTACACCTGGTTGGGGGATCACGTGAGGGTTGGAGCGACTGCCGTTCAGGAGAAGCGTCCGGGTTCGGATTATGACATGAATGGCGTCGATGCCATGTTCAAGTTCGGGCGGAACACCAAGATCACCGCCGAATACGCCGAAACGATCAACCAGCAGATGGGAAGCTCATTCTCTTACGACGGCGGACTCAGCTACTTGGATGCGGACTCTATGATCGGAGCGGGCCGGCATGCGAAGCCCCAGAACAGCGCGTATCTGATACGAGCTTCTTCCGAACCCGTCAAGGGGCTTGAAACGACGGGGTATGTGCAGGGCGTGGACCCGGGTTTTTCGAACGGTTACATGCGGGACCAAGAGGCCCTCGAAAAATACGGCTTGGCCGCGCGCTATAAGTTTACGGACAGTTTGTCTGCCCGGTATCGCTTCGATCACAATGCCGTTCTCGATAACTTGAAGCCGTTCAACGAGACGGGCGTTTACGGGCCTTACGAATCCCAAGAAACCCAGACCGCTCAGATCGTTTATGATGATGGGCAGTACCTCGCGGAACTCGAATACCAGCACCGCAATCTGGGACAGGTCACTCCTCTCAGCAACCAGACGGCGGATCTTACGAATCAAGTTCCCTTTAATGATGGCGTGACGGTCAAGGCGGGCTATCACATCAACGACCGGTTGCTTCCTTACGTGAAGGCGCAGTCGACGATGGACGGGAAGAACGACTGTCAGTTCGGCGGAGGCGTTCGTTACGAAGTGGTGAAGAGCCTCTTTGCCTACCTGGAAGAAATGGTCGGACCTCTCGGGGATTCGACCTATTTCGGGTTTGAGCGACAGCACGAGAATGGCGCGCGCAGTTACGCGAACATCCGCTCCGTCGACCGCGGGATCGGCGACCAGACGCTCGGGACGGCGATCGGGAACTCTTTCGCGCTCACCGAAAAATCGCGCATGTATTCCGAACGCGAATATTCTTCCTACAAGGGAAGCGACGGCTACGCGGACATTTTGGGCTATGAGGGCAAGGCGGGTGACCATTGGGACTATGGCGCGAAGTATGAACGCCGGCGCCTGGTCGATTCCAGGGTCAGCGAGCTTCATCCGAGCAGTGTCATGACAGTTATGCCCAACACGGCCTTTAACACCGCGGGTGCGAGCCTTGCGTATGCCGACGGGAAAAAATTCCGGGTGCGGACCTATCAGGAAGTCCGTGTCGCGCAGTCGCCTCCCAAGGCGAACCAGTACGTTACCCGGAACTCCCTGCAGTACCAGATCAATGAAGATCTGGGATTTCTCTCTTATCTGAATTACGGGGCGTCGTATCTCGTGGATGCCGTTCCCCAGAATTCTCAAGTGAACCTGACCAATTTCGCGGAGTTCAGCGCCGGGTTTGCTTACCGCCCGGTAAAGCTGGATAAGCTGAATATCCTGGCCCGCTACAATTATCTCCGGAATATCGCCAACGATTGGCAGTACCAGACCTACACTCCGACGGGGATGATGTTCAATGAGATCGCCAACATTTTTTCCACAGACATCGGCTATGATGTGAACCGCTATTTCGGCTTGGTGGAAAAATTGGCCTGGAAGAATTCCGCGCTGCAATCCCAGTTCCGCGACCAGGTCACTCTTTCCCGGGACACGGTGGACACCACGAGCGTCAACACGTTCCTGACCGCGAACCGCATCAATTTCCATGTGACGCGAAAGTGGGATCTGGCTCTGGAATACCGGATCCTGATGCAGACCTACACCGCGGACAGTTTAAAGCAAGGCGCCCTGGTCGAAGTGGACCGCGAATTTTATGAATACGTGCGGCTCGGAGTGGGGTATAATTTTACCGATTTCAGCGATGACCTGCGCAACCCGAACAGTTTCAGCAATCACGGGCCGTTCGTGCGCATGACCGGTAAATTTTAAGGAGATCTCCATGAAACGTTTTATTTCGATCGCTCTTATGTTGGTGCTGAGTATTGGATTGGCCGCCTGTAACACCGTCGGGAAAGTTTTGCCGCCGAACGATGAAGTGCTCGTTTATCCGCTTTCCTATGATCTGACCTATCTGCGTACCATGGAAGCTGTCGATGGTCGGGAGACTTGGAAGCTTGAGGAGACGGATAAGGAAAAAGGCATCATTACCGTCCGCGATACCAATTACAGCAGTCTGAATGATTCCGATAAGAGGGTCATCACATTTCAGGTTAAACGCCTGGATCGCGGAATGTCCTCTGTCTCCATTGCCCCGGACAGCCAAAAGGTTTTTGGCGGCGCCGATCTTATGAAGGCGGTCGCTGCGGCACTTGGTCGCGAGACTCACTCCTGATCTTCCCTTGGATTCGATCCTGCTGCGTGGGGTCAAGACCCACAATCTCAAAGATCTCGATTTAGAACTTCCGCATCGCAAGCTCTACGTTATTACCGGAGTATCCGGTTCCGGCAAGTCCTCCCTGGCTTTTGATACGCTCTATGCCGAGGGTCAACGCCGCTATATTGAATCCGTTTCCGCCTACGCGCGGCAGTTCCTTGAACGCATGGCGAAGCCCGATGTGGCCTCGGCGTCCGGGATTCCTCCCGCTCTTGCCATTCAGGCCAAGAATGCCATCACGAATGCCCGATCCACGGTCGGGACCCAAACTGAGATCAATGAATACCTCCGGGTCCTTTTCGCGCGGATCGGTCGGCCCCGGTGTCCCGATTGCCGCGAGCAAGTCGAAAAGTATGATCCCGCGAAAGTCGCGGCGCGTCTTGCAGCGAAGTTTCCCGGTGAGGAAGCGCGCATCGCTTTTCAGATGGCGGTGGGGAAAAGCACCGCGAAATATCTGCGCGAGAATCTGGAAGAGCTGGAGCGTCAGGGGTTCGGCTCGTTTTTCTATGACGGGGCCTGGATCGACGCGGCATCTTTGATCAGGAAAAAAGCTATTTTGAAAACACTGCGCGTGAGCGTGGACCTTGTGAAGATCACCCCGGCGAATAAGGAACGTCTTACGGATTCTCTGGAGCAGGCCTTTCGCCTTGGCCGCAATGAGGCCCAAGTGGGGGTGGCTGGTAAAGATCTGGAATTTTCCGAGACGCTCCGGTGCGCCTCCTGCGGGCGTTCATTCCCTGAGCCGACGCCCAATCTTTTTTCCTTCAACAGCCCCCTCGGCGCGTGTTCTACCTGCCAGGGATTTGGCCGCGTCATCACGATCGATTGGGATCTCGTCGTGCCGGATCCGGAGAAGTCGATCCGGGAGGGCGTGATCGAGCCGTGGACCAAAGCCAGCACCCGCTGGGAACAGGGACAGCTCCTTGATTTTTGCGAACGCAAGCGGATCTCTGTACGCCTGCCTTGGAAGGATCTGAAGGCCCAGCATCGGAAGTGGATCCTGGAAGGTTATGAAGGCGACGAGTTCGCGAGCGTTCGCGACTTTTTTGAGTACATGAATAAAAAGGCCTACCGGATGCATGTGAGGATCTTCCTCAATCGTTATCGCGGCTACGCGCCTTGCGGGACTTGCCACATGACCCGGCTTAAGCCTGAAGCGATGGATTTCCTGGTGCGCGAAAAAAATATCGCGCAGGCGCAGGCCCTTAGCATTGAGGAGCTTTATCCGTTCCTTGAGACGCTGGAACCCACCGCAGAGGAAAAGGAAAAAGTCGAGCCCGTTCTCGAGGAGCTGCTTGCGCGCGTGCGGTTCTTGAAGGACGTCGGCCTGGGTTATCTCACGCTTGACCGCATGTCGCGCACGCTTTCGGGCGGGGAGGTGGAGCGGATCCATCTGGCGAGTTCCCTGGGGTCCGCGCTCGTGGACACGCTTTACGTGCTGGATGAACCGAGTATCGGACTTCATGAGCGCGATAACCAGATGCTGATCGCCCTTCTCCGGAAATTGCGAGATCTCGGGAACACGGTCGTGGTCGTGGAGCATGACCGGACCATGATCATGGCCGCGGACAGCGTGATCGATTTGGGGCCCGCGGGCGGCGCGAAAGGCGGAGAGCTTATCTTTCAGGGAAGTCCGGAAGATCTCAAAAAATATCCGGGTTCCGTGACGGGGGAATATCTGGCCGGCAAACGCGCCATTACCCGGAGGGTTCGCCCTGCTGCTGATGAATCGCGGAGGATCACGGTCCGCGGGGCGACGGCGCATAATTTAAAAGAGATCGATGTCGATATTCCCCTTGGCCGCTTTACGGTCCTGACGGGCGTGTCCGGATCCGGGAAAAGTACGTTCCTTTACGAGATCCTCTATAATCATTTTCTTAAGTTCAAAGGTCGTCCGGTGTCGCAGGAGGAACTGGGGACGGTGAAAAAGATCCGCGGTTTTGAGCCTCTGTCGGATATGGTGCTGATCGACCAATCACCGCTCGGTCGTTCGCCACGTTCCAATCCCGCCACTTATATGAAGGCGTTCGAGGATATCCGCAAGATCTTCGCGGCGACGCCTGAGGCCCGGCGTGAAGGGTTCGACGCGGGGCATTTTTCTTTCAATGTCGAAAAGGGCCGCTGCCCGGTTTGCGAAGGGGACGGCGCGGTGAAAGTCGAGATGCATTTCCTGGCGGATATTTTTGTGCCCTGCGAAGAATGCCATGGGAAGCGTTTCAAGCCTGAAGTGCTCGAGATTCGGTATCAGGGAAAAAACATCGATCAAGTTCTTGCGATGACGGTTGAGGAGGTCTTGGATTTTCTGGGTCATCACCGGGGGCTCGTCGAGAAACTTTCCATTCTCAAGAAGATCGGCCTTGGTTATTTACGGCTCGGGCAACCGACACTCACCCTTTCGGGAGGGGAGGCCCAGCGCCTGAAGCTTGCGTTCGAACTATTGAGTGGGACTTCCGGACCGTCCCTTTATCTCCTCGATGAACCGACGACAGGGCTCCATGAGGACGATGTCCAGCATCTCGTCCGTGCTTTTGAAGAGCTTCTCGATCGGGGGCATTCCCTCCTTGTGATCGAGCATCATTTGGGGCTGATCGGCCTCGCCGATCATGTGATCGATCTCGGGCCGGAAGGCGGGGACAAGGGAGGGCAAGTCGTTTATCAAGGGGATATTGCCGGTCTGGTGGCGTGTGAGGCCTCGTATACAGGGAAATATCTTAAAAGATATTTCCGGGAAACGGGTAACGGGTAACGGATGTCGAGTGCGTTCGGCGTTCCACGTTCTCCGAGGAGACGCGCGAAGCGCCTATTTGCACTCCCTTCCTTTATAGGGTATTCTTAAGGCATGAATAAAAAAGCCTGGTTTCTTCTATTTATAGGAGTGCTCGCCAGCTTGAACCTTGCCTCGGTCCGGAAGTCTGAGGATCCGATAAGGGATACGCAGACGAATCCCATTCTTTACGAGCAGAAGAAGGAAGAGGAAAAGGATGGGAAAAAAGGTCCTCTGATGTATCACGTCAAAAACGATCCCCACGAGACCTTTTTTATCGATCCTCCGATCCAAGCGGAACCCAAGACGCCGGAGAAGGTTGCTACTGAAACGGTTCTTCCGACCTCCACCGATACCGCGGGATGGTGGGAGGAGCAGTCTACGGGTTCCGCCGAGGCCGTGGCTCCCGCTAAGGAAGTTGTTCCGACATCCCTGTCGGAACCCATCCCGGGAGAGGAACAAGTTCAAGAAGTCAAGGGTACGGAGAAGGATTCCGAGCCCCCTGTCGCTGAGGCGGACGCCGTGAAGGCTTCCGGGGCCAAGGGCGAAGACTATTGGTGGTAATTAGATTCTCGGGGAACGTGGAACGGGCAACGAGAAATGAAAAAAGATATTTCGTTCAACGTTCCCCGTTAGCCGTTACCCCTACTATAAATGCGTGTATTTTGCTCTTCAAGCAGGTATAATTCTCGCTGTTTTCCTGGGGATGCTCCCCATAACCTATCTTCAAAAAAGGTGGTTTTTTTATGAATAAGTGGCGTCGTTTAAGATTGTTTTGGATGGATCATTGGTTCAAGATCACGATTATTCTCGCCTCGGTCATCCTGGTCGGTCTCTCTTGGTGGGGGATGGCTTCGCTTGAAAGCTATTACCGGAACATTACCCTCGCCCAATTGCCCCTGCAAATGATCATCATGGTCATTAATGCTGTGGTGTTCGCCTACATCTATATGCTGCTTTTCCGGGGGGGCCTCGGAAAAATGGATGATAAAAAGAGCATCAAGGCTAAAAACGTCCAGGTCAAGTTCTCGGATGTGATCGGGATCGATGAAGCGAAGGACGAGTGCTGGGAAGTGGTGGAGCTTATCAAAGACCACGCGCGCCTCAAAAAGATCGGCGGCAGGATCCTTCGCGGCATTCTGATGATGGGGCCTCCGGGATGCGGGAAAACGTATCTTGCCAAGGCGATCGCCACAGAAGCGGGTCTGCCGTTTCTCTCTATGGCCGCCAGCGAATTCAACGAGATCTTTGTGGGGGTGGGGGCGAGCCGCGTGCGCCAGCTTTTCAAGAAAGCAACAAGGCTCGCGTATGGTTTCGGCGGCTGCATCGTTTTCATCGACGAACTGGACGCGATGGGACAGAAAAGGACGTTCAATCAATTCGGCAGCGGCGAAGGAAATACGACGCAGAACCAGTTGCTCGTGGCAATGGACGGACTAAGCGACAAAGCTGAGAATATCATCGTGATCGGCGCGACGAATGCTTCGGAGGATATCCTGGATCCGGCGCTTCTCAGGCCCGGACGTTTCGACCGCAAAGTCTATATCAAGAAACCGAATCTGGAAGGCCGCGAATCGCTCTTCCGTTATTATTTGAGCAAGGTCAAATACGAGGCGGCGATCGATTGCAAACGCCTGGCGCGCAAGGCGGTCGATAAATCGCCGGCGGATATTGAGAATATCGTCAAGGAATCCGCGCTGATCGCGACGCGCAACAAAAAGGATGTGGTGGGGTTGCGTGATCTTTCCGAGGCGATCGAGCGGATCGAACTCGGGATGAAGCAAAAATTGACGATCAATGCCCGCGAGCGGGAGATGACCGCGTATCATGAGACCGGCCATTTGATCGTGACGTATCTGTCGCATCCCCGCGATGACGTATTCAAGGCTTCGATCATACCGAGGAAGTCTTCGCTCGGAGTCGTTCACCCGACTTCGATCGAAGAATGGCATGGCCGTGACCGCGAAACCATGTTTGCCGATATCAAGATCTGTCTGGCAGGGTATGTGGCGGAGAAGATCAAATTCAATACCACGACTACCGGCGTGACCTCGGATTTCAAGCAGGCGATGAACGTCGCCCATTTCATGGTATGGGTGCTTGGCATGGGGTCTTCCGGAATGATCGGCGACTATACGATCTACAAGGACAGCAATGCCCTTTTCCTTTCCGAAGACGTGAAGATGCGGCTGAACCAGGATGTGGACAAGATCCTCAGAGAGTGTATGACCGAAGTCGATGCGCTGCTCCGGAAGGAAAAAGATCTTTTTGAGCGTTTTGCGCACGAGCTTCTGACCAAGCAAGAGCTCGACTACGATGAGATCGAGGCGATCTTTGCTGAGTTCGGGAAGGTGAATCCGCGCCGGTCTTATCTGACGCAGGGCACGGAACTGCCGAAGGTTTAAGGTCTTGGACTCGAAAGCTGTTTTTTCACGAAAAGGGGACAGTCCCTCTAAGGTTTTCAAGGGACTGTCCCCTTTGCTTTTCCTGTTATGCCTTCTGCTGCTCTCCGGCTGCAGTCCCGTCACATATCCGGAAGCCAAAGTCAAGCAAGCCCTTCAGGATATTGCCCTCAAGGAGTACAAGATCCCGCATATTGATGTGGAGTTTGCCGGGACGACCCTCGGCGTTTTCCTGCCGCTCGACCGCTTGTTCGCCGCGGACCTCAAGGCGGCCCTTTTGAGCGGAAAGGTCACGGACATGGAAAGTCTTTTCCAGCCGACGGATGAGGTGATCGATAAAGTCGAGAATATTCTGTTTTCTATGTCGCGCGTTATGCTGAGCACGGACAAAAAGATCGATTTCTATTATCTCCAGGCCACGGATGTCGAGAAAAGCGGCATGGATCTGACCTTTATCGGGCAGATCGACGATCTCAAGCGAGTCCGGTTCTTGGACATTCCGCGCAGCGAATATCGCAAACGTATTATCCACGACCTTCAGATGAACCGCGCCGCGCTTTGGCACCGCCCGGTCCGGCATTTTTTCAAGGACCTGAACGAAGGCAAGACGGAGGAGGTCCAGAAATCCTATTTCCCCAATACCGCGCAGGCGAAGTGGGCGCGGGAATTCTTTTTTACGGATGCCGCAGGCGCGGTCTTGCCGCAAGGCCGCGCGCAGTGGACTCTCCTCGATTTACGAAGTATTCCGATACAGGATAACGACATTGTCGTCTATGCCAAGGCCCAGGTCGCTCCCAAGGTTCCGTCGGATAAAAGCATCCGGTCCGGGACGATGGAATATTTGTTTCAGATCTCCACAGCGGGGGACACGGAAAAAATCCGGCGTATCATCCCCCTGGCTTATCTGGATGACAAGGTCACCAACCTGGGTTTTACGTTCACCCGGGCGATGGTGGCTCAAAGCCTTCCGAACTGGGAGAAGGAGTTCACGACGCCGGACCTGACCATGGGGGATTTTCTTGCGCGCCAATTCACGCGGCGATTTCAGCAGCTGGCCGGGGAGGATGAACGGCTTTTCAATACCTTCAAGAGCGTTAAACTTGCCGTCCGATTCGAAGAGATGCCCGACAGACATTTTCTTTTCAGCGCCGCGGCACCGCTCAAAGGGGTCGGGCAGGTCGCCTATCATCCTGAAAAAGGGCTTCATGAAGACGTGCTTTATTTTTGGGAACGCGTGGCCCGGGAATTCGTCCAAGTGCTTCGCAGTTACAGCTTCCAGGATTATCAGTCTCTTCAGTTTCAAATATATGAGAACGGGAAGCTCCTAACCTGGACCGCAAGCCGGGAAGATCTCGAGCTTTTCAGGCGGCACAAAATGAAATTTTCCTCAATACTCCATCTTTCTGAAAGCGTTTCCGAGGCCGTTGAAGTCCCTGAAGAAGCGGAGCCGGCGAACTCAGCTGTTTCATAGCTTTTTCTTTACCCTCCTGCGCGCGGTGGTATAATAACGCCTTGTTTCGGAAGGAATCCCCCCATCCGTGTCTTCCATTCTTTTAATTAATGGTGACAGGGACGGTCCTGACTTTTATTTTCTTTTTCGAAATGGTAGTCAGGACCGCCCCAATCTCAGCTTTGCTGAGATTGATTGGGATTGGGAAGGCCCCAATTTCCACGGCGTGGAAGTTGATAGGTATTGGGGCTGGTCCTATTCCGGTGGCAATTCACTTCAACATCAGGAGGCTTGTATGGCAGAATTTAAAGGAAGCAAAACGGCCGAAAATCTTATGAAGGCGTTCGCCGGGGAATCCCAGGCGCGCAATCGGTACTCCTATTATTCCAAGATTGCCTACAAGGAAGGTTACCGCCAGATCTCGAACATTTTCCAGGAGACCGCTGATAACGAAAAAGAACATGCCAAGCTTTTTTATAGTCAACTGATCAAGCATGGCTTGAACGAGAATCCCGTTGAGATCCACGCGACCTATCCTGTGGCGATGGGCGATACGCTTCATAATCTCGGCTATGCCGCCGCAGGGGAGAAGGAAGAATGGACGGATCTTTATCCGTCCTTCGCGGCAGTCGCGGATCAGGAAGGTTTTTCTGATGTGGCGCGGACCTTCAAGCAGGTGGCGATGGTCGAAAAACGCCATGAAGAGCGGTACAGCAAGCTTCACAATGTCCTGGAACAGCATAAACTTTTCGTCAAAGACGGAAAGGTTTACTGGAAATGCCTCGAATGCGGGTATATCGTTGAAGCCTCCAAGGCCCCCGAGCGTTGCCCTGTCTGTGATCATCCTCAGGGGCATTTTGAGATCTGGATCGAGAACTATTAACACAACAGATTGCGGTCGATAGACTGCAGTCCTCAGTCTAATCAAAGGAGAATCAAAATGACATCGTATAAGGAATTAGGATTTGTCAATACGCGCGAAATGTTCCAGAAGGCCGTCAAAGGCGGATACGCGATCCCGGCCTACAATTTTAATAACATGGAGCAGATCCAGGCGATCGTCATGGCTTGCGTGGAATCTCAGTCCCCGGTGATCCTTCAGGTTTCAAGCGGCGCGCGCAAGTATGCCAACCAGACACTTCTCCAGTACATGGGCAAGGGCGCGATCGAGATGATGAAGGCCTACGCTAAAGAAAAAGGTCTCAAACCGATCCCGATGGCGCTTCACTTGGATCACGGAGATAGTCTGGAACTTGTCAAATCCTGCATCGAATCGGGATTTTCTTCCGTAATGATCGATGGATCGCATCTCCCTTTTGAGAAGAATATTGAACTGACCAAACAGGTTGTGGAGTTCGCGCATAAGAACGACGTGACCGTGGAAGGCGAACTCGGCGTGTTGGCCGGTATTGAGGACGAAGTGAGCGCGGAACATTCCACCTACACGGATCCAAAGGATGTGATCAAGTTCGTCAAGGAAACCGGTGTGGATTCTCTCGCGATCTCGATCGGGACCTCTCACGGGGCCAACAAATTCAAGCCTTCCCAGTGCACCCGGAATGCCGACGGGGTTTTGATCCCGCCGATGCTCCGTTTTGATATTCTCAAAGACATCGAGAAAGAGATCCCCGGTTTTCCGATCGTCATGCACGGTTCATCCTCCGTGCCTGTGGAAGCCGTGAAGATCATCAATGAAAACGGCGGTGCTATGAAGGACACCATTGGGATCCCTGAGGAATGGATCCGCGAGGCGACAAAATCGGCTGTTTGCAAAGTCAATATAGATTCTGACGGCCGTCTCTGGATGACCGCGGTGATCCGCAAGATTTTCAAAGAGAAACCCGCGGAATTCGATCCGCGCAAGTATCTCGGGCCCGCCCGCGACGCGCTTGTGGCAATGTATAAGCATAAGAACCAGAATGTATTGGGTTCAGCCGGGAAAGCATAAAAACAGTACGAGGTACGGAGTACGGGGTAAGGCGTGAAATTTTTTACTTCGTACGCCGTACTCCGTACACAATGCCCTAAGGAGGGAATTGATATGAAGAAAATATTTCCGTTAGTGATGGTGTTGTCGCTTTTGGTTTCGTGCCCTGCGTTCGCGGGAGAGGCGAAAAAGGATGAAATGCCGGGCATGGGAATGCCGCATGGCATGGGGATGGGCATGGGGATGGGCATGGGAATGATGCCTGGAATGGGACAGAAGGATTGCGCCATGTGCAAGACCCAAATGGTCGCGACGGATGAGGGCGGCGTTTTCGTTCTTGCCGGCACCAAGCTCACGAAGTATGACGCGGATCTCAATGTTGTCAAAGAGATCGAGATTAAAATGCCGATGCCGGGCATGGGCGGAAAACAGTGCCCCATGATGGGGAAGACAACGGACCAAGGTCCCGCTGAATCCCAGGCAAAACAATAAGAATCCACCGAAAGGGCTTCTATGAAAAAAAAGATCAGTCTGCTCGTCCTCCTGTGTCTGATCCTTTCACAGACGCTCTCCTTCGGAGCTGTCACACTGGAAGACCTGCGACTTCCGAAGGATTTCTTTCCCGGGAAGTCGCCTTACGCCAAGATCGTGTCCATTCAGGAGAATCCACAGTTCCCGGGTTTTCTGACATTCTCGGTCACCGCTCCTCACGGGAGTTACACGGTCCACGGTTTGACGAATTTGAAGAAATGTCTCCTTGAGATCGATGTGATCGAACAGCTCAACCGGAATGAAGATACCGGAAGCGGGGTCGCGGAGGGCGCGGTCGATTCCCTCAAGGACACCGGGACCGGACTGAAGAACATCGTGGTGCACCCCTTGAATTCCGCTTCGGGGATCGGTAAAGGGGTCGGGAAATTAGGGGGCAAGATCGGGGGCGTTTTTCGCAAGAAAGAAGCCGGAGAAAAAGGCGACGGATTTTTAGGCTCCAGCAAGCGTCAACTCGCCAAGAAGCTTGGCGTGGACGTCTATAGCCGTAATCCCAACCTTCAGGCGAAACTGGATTCCATGGCCAAGGCCAACATGGGCGGTCGGGGGATCGTGGCGGTAGCGACTTTTTTTGTCCCGGTTGGATTCATTGCGTCTGCCGTCATGACCGTCAGCAACATCAATAACGCGGCGGATCAGCTGGTCAATGACAGTGACCGCAGCGACCTTTTCAAGATGAATCAAAAAGCGCTTTTGACCCTCGGCTTTTCCGGCGAGAAAGTGCTGAAATTTCTCAACCATCCCTATTACACGCCGCGTGAGTTGACCTATCTCCGTTTTTACCTGGAAAAACTCAAAAAGGTTGAGGGTTTCGAGGTGCTTCTGGACCGCGCGGTTGCGGCTGTTACGGAAATCCCAGCCGACAAGATCCTTCATGAGATCCAGATCACTGCAGATTCGGTCGGGGATGCCCCGAATGGAATGAAGCTTACTGTGGTCCCGGAAGGGATCATTTTGACGACTGCGGACAAGGCGGCACTCATCACAGCCTATGACTTTGTGGATCAGTCCGCGCTCGGGAAGCGTCTTACCGATGTGGCCATTGATTCTCGCAAAAGTCTCAACAAGAGATCGGCGGAGATCTGGAACGGCGGCGCGATGAGCTCCGCGTTCGGCGGGGCGCTTCTCTCGAAGGGTATTACGGTTCAGCGTATGTGTCTCTTCGAATCGGCCAGTGCAGCCAAGGCCGTCTAAGCGGATCGAGAAAGCCTTTTCTTTTATGAAAAAAAAGCCCCTTTGTCTTGTGACCGGCGGCGCCGGCTTTATCGGGTCGAATATTGTGGACGGCCTTATTTCCCAAGGGTGCCGGGTCCGGGTCCTGGATAATCTCTCGACCGGAAAACGCGAGAACCTGGCGCATCTAGGCTCCCGGGTCAAGTTGATCAAAGGCGATCTCCGTAGCGAGTGCGATCTGAAAAGGGCCGTTCGCGGGGTCGACTATGTTTTTCACTTGGCGGCGATCGCCTCGGTACCGCAGTCCGTGGCCCAACCTGTCGAAACGCATGACGTGAACGTGACAGGAACGTTCCGTCTTTTGCGCGAAAGCGCCAAGGCGGGAGCGAAGCGTCTGATTTTTACGTCCTCCTCGGCGATCTACGGTGAGACGGACCATTTTCCTTCTAAAGAGACCGACCTGCCGCAGCCCGAGTCTCCGTATGCCGCCTCCAAGATCATGGGGGAGTATTATTGCCGGAATTTCGCGCAGTTCTTTGGCCTCGAAACGGTGGCGCTCCGTTATTTCAACGTCTATGGTCCGCGGCAGAACCCGAAGTCGCGCTACGCGAACGTGGTGCCCATTTTCCTTAAGTGCATCCTGGACGGCGTCACGCCGGAAGTCCACTGGGATGGAAAGCAGTCCCGCGATTTTGTCTATGTCGACGACGTGGTGGCCGCCAACCTTCTGGCCATGAAAAAATCGGGGATCTCCGGTGAGTCCTTCAATATCGGGTCTCAATCGGAGGCTCGCGTGATTGATTGCCTGCGGGGGATTCAGAAGGTTCTCGGGCTGAAGACTTTGAAGATGGTTTATAAGCCTAAACGGGAGGGGGATGTCCGCAGGACGTCGGCGGATATCGGAAAAGCCCGTAGGCTTTTGGGATACCAGCCCCGCGTGAATTTCGATAATGGGATCCGCGAAACCGTTCACTGGTTCCTGAAAAACGCCGACCGTTTGTAAACCAGCGCGAACTTTAAGAGGAAGTGTTTTAAAGAAATCTGTTCATTGGATCCGTGAAAATCTATCACAAGGAGATAAACACCATGAGACATCTGATCATTTATGCGCATCCCAATCCAGCGAGTTTCAATCACGCGATCAAAGAGACGCTGGTTCGCGTTCTGAAGGAGAAAGGCCAGGAGGTCCGTGTCCGTGATCTTTACGCCCTCGGGTTTGATCCGGTGCTCAAGGCCAGTGACTTCGTGGCTTTGCTCGCGGGCAAGATGCCTACGGATATCGTGACCGAACAGGACCATATTCGTTGGGCCGATCAGATCACGTTCCTCTATCCGGTCTGGTGGGGTCGTATGCCTTCGATGGCGATGGGATATATCGACCGCGTGTTCAGCAAAGGCTTTGCTTATGACTACAGTCCCAACGGTCCCGTGGGATTGCTCCCGGGGAAGAAGGCTTATGCTTTTAGCACGATGGGGGCACCGTTCGCGTTTGCCGAATCTTCTGGCGGGATCAAGAGCATGGAACAGATCATCGACAACGAGACCTTCCGTTTTTGCGGTATGGAAATGGTGGGGCACAAGTATTTCGGTTCCGTGCCGACCGTGACGGTCGAAGAACGCAAAAAAATGCTCGAAGAAGTGGCCGCGGTTGCTGCCGCCTGGCCGGTCCGGTAGGGAAGGCCTCGTGACCCCCTCTTTCGTCGGTTCTTTCAAGATCACCGGAAAAAAGGTTTTTATCCGGCTGAAGAACCAGATCTGCGATTCTTCCGAGGAGTTGCTGCGCAGTGAGCTCTTTTACGAGATCTTGAAACGTGCCCTGACCGCGCTCGATCGCCGCAAGTCCGTTGTCTTGAAATTCTTCGGCGGCCGGGAGGTGAACGATGCCAATATCAGACTCCTGATCCAAACCTTCGAGTTCGTCGAAAAAATGTCCATCGATCTGGTCGGCCGTGTCGTTCCCGGTTCCGAGGATCTTCTGCGCGACAAGAACGCTTTGAATGATTTCGTGGAATATCTTTACAACTACTGGCGCAGTTTCGACAGGTTTATCATCTGCGAATCAGAGGACGAGAGGTACGACAAGCGTCCGTTCCGAACTTTTAATGACACGATCGAGGATCTGACGGACCTTGTTCGTCGGACCTACCGTGAGATCCAGGAAAATATTACCGGGACGCATCCGCGCATTTACCGTCAAGTGGCCGCCGGTGCCGAGATGGCTGCCATCGCGTGCTCCGTCCGCGTGCCTTATCCCGCGGAACTTTATGAGAAACTGAACGCGATCCCCGTCATACGCCAGGTCCTTTTCTATCCGCCCCTTGTTCTCAATCAGCTGAATAACACGCGCGAGGGCAAGTTTGAGAAAATCCCGGAGAATCCGCTCGGGCGCTTTGATCTTAAGCGTGATGAATGGTTGTGTTATCCACTGAAGGCAGGGAATCTTCTCATCCTGGTTTATTTTAAAGAGAAGTTCTTCGAAATGGGGCTTTCGCTTTGCAACCTTTTTGAGCTGGCCTCGGATGAAGATTTGCAGCGCAAGCCGGACGCGGTTTTTGTTTATGGTGCTGAGGAGAAATCCCTTGAGTGGCCGGGCGTTTTTCCGACGGTGTTCTTCGACGATGAGAAGAACGACATGCTGGTGGGGGCTGTTCCGGAGTCTGACCGGTTCGGCTATTTTGGATATCTCAAAAAAATGATCCTGACGCTCCACAACATCAAGCGCATCAAGACGGGCCGCATGCCGTTCCACGGTGCTTTTATGAAGATCTATCTCAAAGGTAAAAAGCCGGCCACCCTCCTTTTGATCGGAGATACCGGAGCCGGAAAATCGGAGACGCTTGAGGCGATGCGCGGTTTTGGGGTCGAGGAGATCCAGGATATTATCGTGATCGCCGATGATATGGGTTCTCTTGAGCTACGGCCCGACGGGAGTGTCGCAGGATACGGCACAGAGACTGGGGCGTTTCTCCGGCTTGATGATCTGAAGCCCGGCTACGCGCTCGGGCAGATCGATCGTGCCATCATCATGAGTCCGGCCAAGACCAATGCCCGTATCGCGTTGCCGATCACGACCTACGCCAATATCACGATGCCTCACCAGGTGGATTTTGTGCTCTATGCGAATAATTTCGAAGATCTTGATGAGGACCATCCCGTGATCGAGGAGTTTAAAACGGCCGAGGAAGCTCTCAAGACCTTCCGTGAGGGGGCGGTGATGAGCAAGGGGACCACGAAGACCACGGGACTCGTGCACACCTATTTTTCGAATGTCTTTGGTCCCGTCCAGTACAAGGCCGAGCATGATATTCTTGCCAAGAAGTTCTTCGAGGCTTTTTTTGCGAAGGGACTTTTTGTCGGACAGATGCGCACCCGTCTCGGTGTTCCGGGTTGGGAGCAAAAAGGACCGGAGGCGTCAGCCCTGGAACTTCTTAAGCTGATCCGGAGTGACGCCCGCTACTGATCTCGTCTAACCCCGTACACACCCGGTGTGCGCAGGGGAGATCCTTTAAAATGGGTCACGGCCTCGCCCCTCTCCTGTGATATAATTTCCCGACAAATTTGAAGGGCTTTTTTTATCCGTAGCCCTGATATTTATTAAGCTATTTGGGAAATCAGGATAGCCTTGACTGCCGTTTATGCTTTTAAAGTCAGGGCCAAGAGGAATTTTTCTTATGGCCAAAGAAGTCTGCATTTGTCTCCACGGGCATTTCTATCAGCCGCCCCGCGAGAATCCTTGGATCGAAGAGATCGAGCAGCAGGATAGCGCCGCGCCCTTCCATGATTGGAACGAGCGCATCCATTACGAATGTTATCACCCCAATTCCCGCGCCCGGGCGCTCGATGCCAAAGGCAAAATCGTCGAGATCGTCAATAATTTCGAGCGCACCAGCTTCAATTTTGGGCCCACACTCCTTTCCTGGCTTGAGGCGAAACACGCCGATACCTATCAAAGCCTTCTTCATGCGGACCACGCCAGCTGCGAGGCCCATCGCGGTCACGGGAATGCCATCGCCCAGGTCTATAATCACATGATCATGCCGCTCGCGAATCTTCGGGATAAAAAGACCCAGGTGCGGTGGGGGATCGAGGACTTTCGTTCCCGGTTCGGCAGGTTTCCCGAAAGCATCTGGCTTTCCGAAACAGCCTGCAATGAGGAAACGCTCGAGGTGTTGGTTTCAGAGCGCATGAAGTACCTTATCTTGTCACCGCATCAGGCCCGGGCTGTCCGGCCGCTTGAAGGCGGGGCTTGGCAGGATGTGACCGGAGGACGCATCGACCCTAAGGAGCCTTACCGTTATTTTCTCAAGAACAATCCTTCTCTTTATATTGACATCTTTTTTTATGACGGGCCGATCTCCAAGGCTGTCGGGTTTGACAATCTTCTCTTCGAAGCGAAGCACTTTATGAAGCGGCTCGAGAGCGCGGTCGTGGATCACGAACGTTCCCAGCTCATTCACATCGCGACGGACGGCGAAACTTATGGCCACCACAAGGCTTACGGTGACCGGGTGCTCGCGTATCTCACCTATGTCGAGATCCCGCGTCACGGGTACCGGCTTGTGAACTATGGGGAATATCTCGAGGAGAATCCTCCGAGGCAGGAAGTGCGGCTGATCGAAGGGGAGAATAATGAAGGGACTTCCTGGAGCTGCGCGCATGGCGTTGCGCGATGGAAGGATCACTGCGGCTGCCGGGGTGACGGGCCGGCCAGTTGGACCCAGCATTGGCGCAAGCCGCTGCGTTGGGCGCTTGACTGGCTTCGCGACGAGTTGGCGCAGATCTATGAAAAAGAAGGCGCCAAGTATCTCCGGGATGTCTGGGCGGCTCGTGACGATTATATTCATGTGGTGCTCAAGCGGAACCCTGCGACCCTGCGCGAATTTTTCGATCGCCAGGCTCTGCGCGAATTTTCCAAGGAGGAGGTTACCACGTGCCTCAAGCTTCTTGAGATGCAGCGCAATCTCATGCTCATGTACACGAGCTGCGGCTGGTTTTTCTCCGAACTTTCAGGGATCGAGACGGTCCAGATTCTCCAGTACGCGTCGCGTGCGATCCATCTCGGGCGGGAAGTGAGCGGCATGAATCTTGAACGTGATTTCCTGGAGCATCTCGCGCTCGCGAAAAGCAATATTGAATCGATCAAAGACGGACAAGGGGTTTATGAGAAGTACGTCAAACCCGCCGTGGCTACGCTTCACCATATCGTGAGCTATTACGCCATCGGGTCGATCTTTGAGAATTTTTACGCGTCGGATCCCAAAACGGATTTGGTCAAGATCTTCAACTTCGATCTTCATATCCTGCATCAGCGCAAGGAGTTCTTCGGGACGGTGACCATGAACTTCGGCCGCGTTCGTGTCATTTCCCAGACCACCCTCGAAGAACAGGAACTGGTGTTCGTGGTGATCCAGATCGGGTTTTATGATTTCCGGTGTTCCGTCAAACCCTACACGACCGAGGAGGAATTTGAAAAACTGGAGAGAGACCTTTTCGAGGCGCTCTACCAGCTTCCGATCCTCGACCTTTCCAAGAAGATCGATACCTTTTTCGGTGAGACGTATTATGCCTTAAAAGATCTGCGGCTCGGGGATCGCGCGAAGATCATCAGCATCCTGACGCATGAGACGATCACCAAGGTCAGCCATTTTTACGAACAGATCTACGAAGAGAATCTGCGCATGAACGAGATCTACCGGTCGATCAACGTGCCGATCCCCGTCGAACTCCGGTACGCCGCGGAGCATACCCTGAGCAAACGTATGATGGAGGCGGTGAGGGACTGGGGCGAACGTGGATTTCCGGCCAAGCGAATGCTTTCCATTTACCGCATCATGGATTCGGCGAAGGCGCTTGATGTTCATATTCATAAGGAGCCGCTGGCCCAATACCTGAGCGAGCAGCTTTGCATGGGGCTTCGGGAGTTTATCGCCAAACTGGATCCTGAGATCATCCAACGGCTTCTTTCCATCGCCCGGCTTGCCAAGAAGATCGATGTTTTTCTGGATCGCCGAGAAGCTCAGGACGATCTTTTTGCCCTTTTCCGTTCCTGGAAGGGAAGTCCCCAGGCCATCCCGCAGGTGATCCGGGATCAGGAATCCCATCTCCATCAGCTGATGGATGAGCTCGACCTTTCTTCTGAGAAGCTCAAGAAGATTTTGGCCACCGGAGCCTAATTTTTGCTTGCCTCTCGCACGTTCCACGAATAATATAACGCATCCGCAACCAAAGGGTTTGGTCCTATAATCCACAGCCCCGGATTTGATCTCATAGCCCAACATCAATCGAAAGGAATCAACATCCATGAGTACAGTTAATTCTGAAAAACGAGCTTTAATGAGCACGCTTCCGGGGGACGATGTCCGCCAGATCATGTGGCGGTTTACCGATCGCTACGACCTTCAAATGGTGATCCAGTCGACTCGTGCGGTGGCGCGCAGTGTGGTCGCCCGTATGGTGGCCGATAAGCAGCGTGATACTCATGAATGGACGCCTGAAAAAGCGGCCATGCTCCTGGCGTTCGATGAGGCCGGTATCACGGCGGCTTTCATGGAGCCGGAAGAGGGGGGCTATATCTCGGGTCCCAAGAACTTGGTGCTTGCCATGATCGCTTTCGAGCTTTGCTGGGTGGATGCCGGCGCTGCGACGGCGAGTTTGGCCAATAACCTCGCGCTTGAGCCGATCCATGAAAAAGGGACTCCCGAGCAGAAGCACAAATACATGGGGGGCTGTGTTCCGCCGAAAGCAGGCGAGAACCGGAAAATCATCCGCGGCTCTTTCGCGCTTACCGAACCTCTTCCTTATGTCGGCGTGGACGCCGGCATGCTTTCCGGACGCATCCGTGTCGCGGAATGGAAGGAAGGGCAGGAACCGATCCTTCAGGTCGAAAAACGCGGCCGCTTTATCACCAATATGGGCTACGCGAATTTCGTGACGGCCTCGGTCGATACCGATGACCCGCGCATTAAGTCCAGTTGCATGATCATCCTCGAGGAAAACGATCCCGGCCTTTATGACCGCGGTGCCCCGACCCTGAAGCTGGTGCATCAGCTTTCCAGCACGCATGATCCGATCTTCAGCCTGAAGGTCCCGGCCCACCGTATCATCGGCGGCTACACCATCAAGGACGGCGTGATCATCCCCAATTTCAACAATAGTGAAGTGATCGAGGCGGTGTTCCGCAGGACGCGCGTCACCGTGGGCATCATGACCACGGCGAAGCTGCTTTCCGCGATCGAACCCGTGATCCGTTATCAGCGCACGCGTTTCCGCGGCGGGAGCTCGGTTTCTGCCGGAACCCCGCGTTATGATCTGGGTATCCAGCAGAAGGAAGATCCGTGCCACCGCTTGGTCGATGTGTGGGCTACGGGCGAGGCGGGTGCCGCGCTCGGGTTTGAAGGAGCCCGCCTTTTCGATGCTTTCGACGTCATGGAGCATGAAAAGGACAAGCTCTTTACTGCGCAGGGGATCAAAGGCGCCCGGGCGCAAATGAAGGCGTTCGCGGAGCCTCGGAAGAGAGCTCTTGAATATATTGAGATGATGGCCAAGCCTGAAGCGCAGCGTAACGCGAAGCGCGTCGCGGAGCTCCAAGGCGATCTTTTGGTCCAGTATCTCATCAAGGAGTCGCTCGCCGATGTGTATTGCCCCGCCGGCAAGCTCTGGAACACGGGCTACGGCGCGACGATGATGCGCGAAGCCGTCAGTTTGATGGGCGGCTACGGGATCACGGAAGATTGTCCGGGATTTCTCACGCAGAAATGGTCGGACGCTCAGCTCGAAGCGACTTACGAAGGGCCTGAGTGTGTGCAGCGTCTCCAGATGAGCCGAACGATGGAAAATGATCTTTTCCTCGCTCAGTTCAAGATCTGGATCAAGGAACTTCGCGAACTCGCGAAGCGCAAGTCCGAAATGGGCGCCGAAGTTCTCGCGAATGCGATGGATCTTTGGCTCTGGTCACTTGTTTTTCTCCAGGCGAACAAGGACGCAAACGGGAAAACGCTTTACGGCGGCCAACGCCAGGGCGTGATGTTTCCGCTGGCGGACGCGCTCGCGTGGATCCTCGGGGCGCGTCAGCTCATCCTGGATACGATCGAACTTGAGACCAAAGGTCCCGAGAATCCGTCGCTGGCTGAAGGCCTTGCCGGCGTGGTGAATTTTTATTCAGATCTGAGCGGTGTTCAGGCCGCCCGTACGGCGGGAGAAGTGGGCAGGATCTGCGCCGAGCTTGTCTACGGTTATCAAGCGCCGGGGACCGATTTCAAGGCGTTCGCGGAACTTCGCGCGAAGACGGATGCGAGCCTCGTCGGTGTCCGTTTTTCAAAGGATCGTGCCGCCGAAGCCGTGGCGCATGTGATGATCCCGGAAGCGCTCGATTATCCGCTTTAAAAACCAGTAAGGCGTACGGTGTACGGAGTAAGGCGAAAAGGCTTTACGCTGTACGCAAGACGCCTTACCCCGTACGGAGAGGTTCTTCATGACCACTGAACGTCAGAAAATGGATGTTGATATTGTTTGTGCCGGATTCGGGCCTGCCACAGCGGGATTCCTGACTACGCTCAACCGCGCGATGGCGGCCGATCCTTTGGCGGAGCATTTCCAGAGCAAGACCATGCCGGGGATGCCGCTTCAGGTGATCTGTTATGAACGCGCGGATGATATCGGGTTTGGCGTTTCGGGCATCGTTTCCGAAGCCAAAGGCATCCAGCAGGCGTTCACGGCCGAAGAACTTTCACAGATCCCGATGGCGAGTCCCGTGAAGCACGAGGAGGTCTATTACCTTCTCGATCCCGTGGGCGCAAGCCGCCGCTCCTGGCTTCTCAAGATCGTCGACTGGCTTTTCCGCACATTGGGTTTTATCCTTCCCTGGTACAAAGATCAGTCGTTCAAGCTTCCGTTCATCCCGCCTTTCATGGCGAAACACGGGGGATGGGTTCTTTCGATGGGGCAGTTCACTCAGTGGCTGGGTTCCAACATCATGGGCGGCGGTATGGTTCAGATCTGGCCGGGGATGCCCGTGAAGGAGCCTCTCTTTGATTCCAATCGCGTCGCCGGTGTCCGGCTCGCGGATCAGGGCGTTGAAAAGTCCGGAAAACCCACGGCTGCATTCATGCCCGGTATGGATATTCATGCGCCGCTGACAGTGGTGGGGGATGGGCCGTACGGACAAGTGGGACAGAAATTGGACGACAAATTCGGGCTTCCCGAAGGCAATCACCAGCGCGAGTGGGCCCTTGGCATGAAAGCCGTGGTGGAGTTGCCTGAGAACACCACGCTTCAGCCTGGGACCGTGCTTCATACCTTCGGTTATCCCGAGCCTGAGATCTTCGGCTTTCTCTATGTTTATCCCAACCGTGTCGCATCCCTCGGTATTTTTATCCCTTCTTGGCTGGATCATCCGATGCGCACCGGCTACCGCTACCTCCAGCACTGGATGCAACACCCCGTGCTTTGGAAACACTTGAATGGCGCCACTTTGAAATCCTGGGGCGGTAAGAGCCTTCAGGAAGCCGGTATGCAGGGAGAGCCGTTTATTGTAGGCGATGGTTTTGCCCGTATCGGCGAAGGTTCCGGGAGCACGAACATGCTCAAGGGCTCCGGCGTCGATGAAGCGTGGACGACGGGCGTTCAGCTCGCAGAAGGCGTGATCGAGCTTTTGAAGGCCGGAAAGCCTTTCACCAAGGATAATCTGGAACTAACCTATCTGGCGAAGCGCCGATCCAGTTGGGTCGAGAAGGATAACAAGATCGCGAAAAAGGCTCGTGACGGGTTCAGCACTTGCTTTGAGCTCGGGATGATGGGGATGGGGCTTGCCGGGTTCACGAATGGCGCTCTGAATATTCCCGGGAAGCTCAAACCGACTTACGCCCGCATTCCCTCGCTTGAAAAATATTATAAGGGGAAGGTTTCCAAGGAGACGATCGACGGCGCGTTCAAAGAAATGAATGCGACGAATTCCTCCATGCATGATGCGATGATGGACGCGGCAGGTTGGCCGGAGATTCAGTATGACGGCAAGCTCCTCATTTCCCATCAGGACGCGTTACTTCTCGGCGGCAAGGTCCAGGCCGCGGAAGGCTACGCCGACCATGTGATCTTTATGGATGCCGGGAAATGTCAGAAATGTCACACCAAGGTTTGTATCGAGATGTGTTCCGGACAGGCGATCACCGCGGGTTCCGATGGCGGCGTTCCTCTTTTTGACCGTGAAAAATGCATCCACTGCGCGGCTTGTCTCTGGAATTGCGCATATGCCCGCGAAGAGGGAAGTGACCTGACGAATGTCGATTTCCGCGCGGGTTCCGGCGGTTTGCACTCAAACATCAACTAAACTTCCACTCAACTTCCAGGAGAGACCCATGGACCTTTGCGAATACTTCGAAAAGAAAAAAGGCACCGGCGTGCTTGCCACTTCGGACAGCTCCGGCAAAGTGGACGCGGCGCTTTACGCCCGCCCGCACATTCTTGATGACGGGACGATCGCTTTTATTATGGCGGACCGCCTGACGCATCACAACCTCCAGTCCAACCCTCACGCGGCCTACCTCTTTGTTGAATCCCAGGGGATGTACGAGGGGAAGAGGCTTTTTCTAAAGAAGATCTCGGAAGAGAAGAATTCCGAACGCATCAAGACGATGCGCCGCAGTTGCCTCTGTAATGAAGAAAAAGAATCAGACGGCAAGGATCGCTACCTTGTCATCTTCAAGCTGGAAAAGGAACTGCCACTGGTAGGTGCTTGAGCTTGCTTTTGTGAAAAGAAGCGCCCTGCTCCTTATTCTTCTGTTCTTGCCGGCTTGTGCCCACACCCCGTATCAAAAAGATGTAGTCTTCCAGAATGCCCCCATTCAGGCCCTCCTTGCCGGATGCTACAGCGGGACGATGAGCATTCATGATCTCGGAAAGCACGGCGATTTTGGTTTTGGGACCGTGGATGCCTTGGATGGGGAAATGGTCGCCCTCGATCATGCTTTCTACCAAATAAAGCCGGACGGAAAAGTGCGCCGTTTGAAGGATCAGGATACGATCCCGTATGCAACGGTGACATTCTTTGGATCAGGGCAGGTTTTAGCCCCGGAACAGGCAATGACTTACACGGAGCTGACGGGATTTCTGGACAAAAATCTTTCTTCGGAGAACCTGATCTATGCGATCAAAGTTGAGGGAAGATTCTCTTGGCTGAAAGTTCGCAGTGCGGCCCGCCAAAACAAGCCTTACCCAGTTCTAACCGAGGCGATCAAGGAGCAGAAGATCTTTGAATTGAAGGACCAGGAAGGAACGCTGGTGGGATTCCGTTTCCCGTCCTATGCCGAGGGCGTTAATGTTCCGGGATATCATTTCCATTTCATCAACAAAGATAAGACGCTGGGCGGGCATGTGCTGGATCTTCGCAGTGAAGGGGTCCGCGTTCAGCTCGATCAAAGCCGCAAGTTTTCGATGGAACTTCCGAAGAGCGAAGAATTCCTGAAATTCCGTTTTGACTCCGATGCTAAGGAAGCGATACAAAAGGTTGAGAAATAGATCCTGCCGGGAGGGGACTCTGCCCTCTCTGACTATGCCACGATATTTTTTTTGATTTGTTCCAGCAAATCCCTCGAATCCGCGTAAGGCAGGATGATCGGAAGCGGGAGAACCTTTTTGGCCTCGGCGAGCATGCTTTCGGGACAATAAATACAAAAACGGACTTTATCGACGACCGATCCATATTTCACCTTTTTATAGATCGACGCGGCGTCCAGGACGGTCGGATCCTCCCAGAATTGGCAGAAAAAAAACTTCGGAGCAAGCATTTCACATTTTTGAACAGCCTCATATTCATTCAAAGGGATCGTGACTTTATAACCCTTCGCGATGAACAATTCCTTGAGCTTATTGGCCACGAACTCCTGAACCCCGAAAATCAGGACATCCTTGCTCTCCCTCTTCGATTGAAGCGTGAGTGCCTGATCGATCTGCTTCAGGAGGGCTTCGATCTCGAGGGGCTTACTGACGAATGTGATCAAGTCGGATGGAGGGAAAAGCTCTGCCATGTTTTTTCGAGCAGAGATCACGAACACGGGAATGTGTTTGGCGTGCGGGTCGGCCTGAAGTTTTTCAAAGACCTGATAACCTTCAAGACCCGGCATGATAACATCGAGAAGGATCAGATCCGGTTTTTCCCGGAGGGCTTTGGCCAAGGCCTCGGTCCCGTTAAAGGCGGTGAGGACCTCGAAGCCTTGTATTTCCATGGCGATTTTTACGAGCTCCACTAAGGCCGGATCATCGTCAGCAATGAGAATTTTTTTAGGCATCGGATTCTTTCTCTAACTGTCTTATATTCACCGTTATTGGTTTGGCGCCTCACACGCGATGAAGCCACCTGGATATATAACGAGTTTTTTGGGGATTCCTTGAATGGCTTTGTGCTGTCAGCCTATAAAAATAAATAAAAAACGGTGCTGGCTGAAAACAAATCGCCTTATTATAATATGCGCCTTCTATGCCGCACCTTCATAGCACTTAACATATTTGCGGCATGGTACTGTTTTCCCGTAAATGCTTATATAAAAAAGTGTTGCGAACTCTTTTCACCCAATCAGGGAGGAACGTTATGACGACAGCTTATAATATCATCGTATGCGGGAGCCTGGTGCCTGACCCTCTTCAGACGCTGGAACCGATCCAGGGCCCGACGGGGCCCGCTCTCAAAAATGAAATGATGCTGCCTTCCGTGCTCGATCCGTGGGCCGGACACTCCCTTTTTGAGGCTGCCAATCTCGCGAAACAGCATCCTGGAAGCAAGGTGACACTCCTGAGCATCGGTCCCAAAGCCAAGCTCCAGCAGCTTATGATGATCATTGCCCAGAAGGTGCCCTTTGAACTTGTGTGTTTGGATGGCTCGGCGAGCGGTTTTATGGACTCCCGCGAGGTCGCTGCGGCGCTGGCCGGAGCGATCGAGAAGATCCCGGGACTTGATAAGACGAAGCTTTTGGTGTTCGGAGGCTGCTCTTCGGCTTCCCGTGACTCGGGGACTACGATGCAGATGATCGCCGAGCAATTGGGGATCACGGACGTGTTTCTTGCCGTCGATGAACTCAAATTCCAGGCGGATGGCTCCTTCCGTCTCCTGGAACGTGTCGAAGGCGGACAGTATCAGGTTTCCACCTGCACTGGCGCACCGGTCGTGATCGGCTGGGCCACGGGGAATCTTCCCGAACCGCCGAACAACCCTCAGGTGGGTATGGCGAACATGCGCACCATCATGCCTTCGCTCCAGAAGGCGCAGCCGGCCGGACTCAAGACCGATGCCATCAAATTCGCGAGCGTCCAGCTTCCCGGGCAGCAGCGCCAGACCCGGATCGTCAAGGATACCCCTATCGACGAGATCGCCAAAGAAATCGTAACCTGGATAAAGGGCTAGACCATGGAAAAAATACTCTTTTTAGCGCATACGGATTCAAACGGCCAGCTTCCCAAAGTCGCGCTCGAAACTTTGAACGCGGCGCTTCAGATCAAGCAAGGTCTCGCGGGCTCCACGCTCACAATCGGTCTCGTCGGAGAAAATGTTCAGGCCGCTGCGGATCAGATCGCGTCTTGTGGCATGGAGAAAGCTTTGGGAGTCAGCGGTGCTGATTTCGGCATGTCGCGCTATGCCACGGACGTAAAAGCCGCGGCAGCGCTTGGGACCGCATCCGGAGCGACGATTATCATCGCCCCGGCCACTTCGCGTTTTTCACGGGCGCTCCCCGGAGCGGCGTTCCGTCTGAAGGCGACCATCGATACTCATGTGAGCGGCATTCAGTTCACCGAGGGTGTGTTGCAGATCCAGCGCTGGTATTACCGTCAGCGCATGATGGCAACGCTTACTCGCGTTGCGCGGCCCTGGATCATTGCGATTGATTCCGGCGTGTTCCCGCCTTGGCAGGGCACCAAAGGCTCGGCGAAAGTTGAGGCTGTTTCGGTCGCGGTAGCAGATCAGGAGAAGCGCACGAAGATGACGGGGATCGAAGCTCCTTCTGCGGATGCGCAAACGATCCGCCCGGAAGCCCAGATTCTGCTGGTCGCGGGCGCCGGTTGGACCAAGAAGCAGACGGATGGCCAGATCCATGCCAAAGAGGCCGAAAAACATATTCTGGATTTTCTCAAGCTTGCCAAAGCCTCACTTGGCAGCAGCAAGTCGCTTGTGGACCAGGGGTCGGAAGGGGAAGCCGTGCTGACTTGCATGAGTCATTTGAACCAGGTCGGGCAGACGGGCTCCACGCCGCGCCACCCGAAAGGGCTTTCTACCTGCTGCCATGGCGAAGAACCTCATGTGGTCGGTTGGCGCTTCATCAACGAACGCCGTGCGATCAATACGGATGCCAGCTGTGGTTGGGCGCAGGGCAAGGCCGATGTGCTTTATGTGGCCGATGCCTTTGCCGTCATGTCTAAGGTGAACGAACTTCTTGCCAAAGGCTAAAATGAGCCCCAAACCAAAGCCAGGCTTTGGAATTTCAAAGCCTGGCTTTTCGTTTTTCCTCTGTTCCGGAAATCCCCGGAGAATTCTCCGTGCTGCTTGCTTCATTCTCACAATGACCCTGGTCCAAGGTGTCCTTGTCCCTCTCGTGGCGGCGTCGCCGGCCAAAGATGAAAATTTCGGGACCTGGAATATTTATGATGTTGAGAAGAAACTGAATCAACAGTGGAAAATGAAGGTGGGGGAGGAGCTTCGGTTCCGGGATCATGCGGGGCTTTACTATGCAGAAACCCATCTGGGTGTGGATTATAAGCCGTCCAAATATCTTGCCATGGGCGCCGAGTATCAGGAGATCCGCACCACGCGTGTCGTGCAGAAGCACGATAAGTGGTTTTGGGATCAGGTGCCGCGGATCTATTTGACACCTCAATATGTCTATAAAGGTTTTTTGTTAGAAGATCGCAATATGTTGGAGTTCCGGATCCGGCAGGATGCGCGGTTTAGCCTGCGGTACCGTAATTTGGTCACTCTGACGTCTCCCTGGAAATGGACGCCGCTTCAATTCCAGCCCTACACCGCAAATGAGACCTTTTTCGAGACGCAGAGGAACGGATTGGTCGAAGACCGGTACTTCGCCGGGTTTAAGGTCCATTGGTGGGGACCTATCTCCGGATCGATCTTTTATCTGAGACAATCAAGTAAGAATGCGATCGCGAAGTGGACTTCGCTGAATATTCTCGGGACGAGCCTGAAATACTCTTTTTGACCGTGGCTTTTCCGAAAAAATCAGGTGGCGCAAATATAGTTTGTGCTATCCTTGTCTCGAGTTCTCTTCTTAAGTGGCGACAAGGACAGCCCTGACTTATAGTTTCTTTTTTTTGAAGGAGAGTCAGGGCAGCCCCAATCTCAGCTTCGCTTCGATTGATTGGAATTGGGACTGCCCCAATTTCAACATGGTTGAAATTGATAAGAATTGGGACTAGAATACCGCCTCTGTTTTGGAACTTTTTTACTACCTGAGATTTTTTTCCATATGTCAAAATCTGAAGTCATTCATACAGATATTCTGATCGTCGGAGGTGGTGTCGCGGGGCTTGCGACGGCCATCCACCTCGCGGATCTTATGGCCGCGGGAAATCCTCAGGAAGCAGGTGCCGCGCTTCCCTGGAAGATCCTAGTCCTCGAGAAGGGGAGCTCGATTGGAAGCCACACCCTTTCCGGTGCCGTGATCAATCCCGCGATCTTGAAGGAGCTTCTTCCCGAAGTTGATCCCAAGGATTATCCCTTCGAATCGCCTGTCACAAAAGACGATGTGTATTTCCTGACCCCCAAGCATGCCTTGCGAGCTCCCTTCACGCCTCCCTTTATGGGGAATCACGGCAATTCCGTGGTCTCGCTCGGGAAAATGACGCGCTGGCTCGCCGAGATCGCCGAAAAGAAAGGCGTTCAGATCTATTCGGGGTTCAGCGTCTCTGAGATGCTCTATGAGAACGGGCACGTGGTGGGAGCTCGGACCATTGATACGGGTGTGGATAAGCACGGAAAGCCGATGGACAATTTCCAGGCCGGCGACGAGATCCGCGCGAAGATCACTGTTTTGGCGGAAGGTCCCCGCGGCAGTCTGACCCGGGCACTTTGCCGCAAGCTTAAGTTGGACGAGAAGAGCAACCCCCAGGTCTATTCGACCGGCGTGAAGGAATTGTGGGATCTCCCGGAAGGAACGTTTGCCGCCGGGCGTGTCATGCATACGCTGGGATATCCTTTCGAATTCAACCATTTTGGCGGTGGTTTTGTTTATGGCCTGAACGGTCGCCAGGTCGTGGTCGGTATCGCGGCGGGATTGGATTATGTGGATCCCACATTTGATTCCCACGCGGCACTTCAGATCTATAAAACGCATCCCATGATCGCGAAGATCCTTGCGAAGGGAAAACTCCTGCGTTACGGCGCGAAGACGATCCCTGAAGGCGGTCTTTACTCCCTGCCGCAGCTTTATCATGACGGCGTGATGATCGTCGGGGATTCCGCCGGATTTCTCAGCATGCCGAGCCTCAAAGGGGTGCATCTTGCGATCGAATCCGGGATGATGGCCGCAAAAACAGCGCTTGAAGCGCTTCAGAAAAACGATTTTTCCTCGAAGCAGCTCAGTCTTTACGCCACGCTTTTCGAAAAGAGCGCCGCTTTCAACACCCTTTCCAAGACCCGCAATTTCAGGGCCGGATTCGGGTATGGCATGATTCTGGGGGTGTTTCACTTCGCGATGCAGATCCTTACCGGTGGGCGAGGTATCACGCCGTCGGGGCGGATGAAGACGCATGAGGACGCGGCTTGTTATAAAGCGCTTGCGGATGTTCAAAAGCCTTTCTGTAAAAAATTCGCCAAGGAACTTGTTTTTGACAAGCAACTGACCTTTGATAAAGTCACGGATGTTTATTTTTCCGGCTCTAAGCACGATGAGGAGCAGCCTTGTCATCTTCGCGTCCTGGATTTTGAATTGTGCCGCAATGTTTGCATCCCGAAATTCGGCGGGCCGTGCCAGTATTTTTGCCCGGCCGAGGTCTATGAAATCGTGACGGACCCGAAAACCGGGAAAAAAGATCTTCACCTTCATCCGGCCAATTGCGTGCATTGCAAGACCTGTGATATCAAGGACCCGTTTGGCAACATTGAATGGGCCGTGCCATACGGCGGTGACGGGCCGGAGTACGAAAATTTGTAAACGAGTACGGAGTACGGTGTGTGGCGAAAAAGATTTTAGTTGCTGTGCTCCGCACCTCGCGCGCTGTCCAAAGTAAGGAATCTATGGGACTTAAAATTATAACGATTATGAAGCAAGTGCCGCTTCCTACCGAGATGCGTATGGGAGCCGACGGTCTTATGGACCGCACCAAGGCAAAATCCTCGATTAATGCGGATTGCACGTTCGGTCTTGAGCAGGGGCTTCAGATCAAAAAGCATGTTCCCGATGCTGAGCTCATTGTTGTATCGATGGGGCCGACGAGTTTTGAGCAATCGCTTAAAAAAGCTTTGGCGATGGGCTACGATCGTGCGGTCCTTCTTTCCGACAGGAAACTCGGGGGCTCCGATACCTTTGCCACCGGCTACGCGATCGCCTCCCTTCTCAAGAAGCTCGGGTTCTCGAAGGACAGCAAAGAACCTTTCATTATTTTCTCAGGTCGCCAGACGACGGATGGTGACACGGCTCACGTGCCCTCCCAAACTGCCGAGAATCTCGGCATTCCCCAGGCCACTTTTGTTGAAAAGGTGGAGTACAAGGGCGATCATCTGAAAGTCCGCCGTATTATTGAAGGCGGCTACCAGGTCCTCAAAGTTCCCATACCGTGTCTCATTTCCATAGCTCCGACGGCGACGCCGGCCCGCCGGCCTTCTCTCAAAGGTGCCATACGCGCCAGGAGCACGAAAACCGAGATCTGGTCACTGGATCAAACTGGGGCTGATGCGAGCGTGGTGGGCTTGAGCGGTTCGCCGACTCTCGTCTCAAAAGTCGTGGATATTCAAAAGAACAGGCCTGCTGTGAACATGATTTCGGGTCATGAGCCGAAGGATCTGGCGGACACCCTCGTTGCCGAGATCGAAAAGATCAAGGATTCGATGGGTGGGGCTCACGGAGGCCATGAAGAATCGGATCAAAAAAACGATGCTGTGGCGGCCAAGGCGGACGTGGATTTCCCGAGGGTTGATTTCCGGAAAGACGCTCGTGGCGTCCTGACATGGATCGAAATGCACGGCGATACACCGGCACGGTCCTCTCTGGAGATCCTAAATCCCGCGCGAAAACTGGCGGACCAGCTTAAGACCCAGGTGACCGCGGTCATTACGGGGCATAACATCAAAGGTGTGGCTGCCGAGATCATTGCTTATGGAGCGGATGAA
The DNA here is from genome assembly GCA_903884815.1 of Candidatus Omnitrophota bacterium. Taxonomy (GTDB): domain Bacteria; phylum Omnitrophota; class Omnitrophia; order Omnitrophales; family Aquincolibacteriaceae; genus Aquincolibacterium; species Aquincolibacterium aerophilum. The sequence continues at coordinate 57,409 of CAISGE010000032.1, forward strand.
GTGGTGGTGGTCGATGACCCCCGCCTTAAGGAATACAGGATCCTTCCCTTGGCCGCAGTCCTGACACAATGGATGGAACATAAACGTCCTGAAATCGCACTTTTTGGCGCGACGACTTCGGGTCGGGAACTGGCGCCTCGCATCGCGAGTCGCGTTCACGCGGGCGTGACCGCCGATTGCACAAGTCTAAGGATCGGGGAATACGCGCATCGCATGAAGAAAACGATTTTCTATCCTGTGCTGGAGTCCATTCGTCCGACTTACGGAGAGAGCAAGCTCGCGACGATCATCGGATTTTGGTGCCCGCAAATGGCGACTGCGCGTTCCGGAACCTTCAAGATCCTGCCAAAAGACCTATCGCGGAAGGGGACGGTTCGCGAATTCACCCCCACTTTCAGGGACAGCGATTTCTGCGTCGAAGTGCTCGAGACGAAGCGCGAGGCCGGGGGCGGGGATAATCTCTTTGTTGCCGATATTATTATTTCCGGCGGTCGTCCGGCCGGAGATCATGACGATTTCAAGCTGATCAAGGACCTTGTGCAGGCTCTTCAGGAGCGCGGGATCAACGCCGATTGGGGCGCGAGCCGCCACGCGGTGGATAACGGATATGCGCCATACGCGCGCCAGATCGGCCAGACAGGAAAGACCGTTCGCCCGAAGCTTTATATCGCAGTCGCGATCTCCGGGGCGATACAGCATCTTGCGGGGATGAAGGAATCGGGTAAGATCATCGCGATCAATCAAGACCCTCAGGCCGCGATCTTCCGTCATGCGGATTTTGGCATCGTCCGCGATTACCGGGAAGTTCTTCCGGAGCTGATCGCCAAGGTTAAGGCGGGTTTCACGTTTGGTTTGGCCGCGGGGAAATAGGCTTCTTTGAAGGGGGAGGATCCCCCATTTTGCGTTAAATTTTTTTGGAATGTGACGATAACTAACGGTGTCCTTTAAAATAAAAAAACAGGAGGGTAACATGATTAAAAAGATTCTCAGTTTAGTGATCGTAGCGGCGATGTTCATGGCTGTGACAGGCGTGTCGTATGCCGGGGAAAGCTCGGATAAGAGCCTCACCCGCGGAGCTGCGTCTTTGCTGTTGCCAGGTTGGGGCCAGTACCTTAATAATGAGATGGATTCCAAAGGTGGGAAGCTCAAGACCGGCGCCATGATCGTGCTCGAGATCGGCGGCATTGTGACGACGATCCTGCTCGGGACGCTCGTGGGCTATCCCCAGATCTGGATCGGTATCGGGATCCTGATGTTTAACCATCTTTGGAGCGCGTCGGATGCCTATCTCAAGGTTCCCGTGGGTCCGGAAGTGGCCATGAGTGGTAGTGCGGTCGCCCGTTAATTCATTGAAGCAGGTTTTTCTTTTCCAAAAAAGCAGGCCGTGGCAACTCTGCGGCCTGCTTTTTTTATTTCTCATCTCCTCGGGGTTCTCTCTGACCTCTTCCAAGTCCGAGGGCCGTTCGTTCCCCCTGCCAGGGAATTTCGAAGAAGTTTGGAATGCCACGATGGCGACGCTGGAAGCCGAAAAGATCCCCTTGGCCGTGACGGATAAAAGTCGCGGCTACATCCAATCCGCCACATTTCCGCTTTATAAAAAAGAATACAAGGAATGGTCTAAGGCCCCGACGCTTTCTTCGAGCGGTTTTTGCGCGTTGGAGATCGGCGTCGTCGAGAAGGATTCGACCATGACGGTGGTGGGGATCCGGGCATTTTTTAAAAGGAAATCGGGGCTTTCCTCGCGGGGGATCCGTGCCCAGGACAAGTCTCGAGGAAGATTCGAGGGATTGCTCAGTCGGAATATCAACGAACGACTTGTGGAGAAAAAATTTCCCGCGATCAAGAGCGTGGTCCTGGGTTGCGACCTTCATTTTGATGATGTCACCGCGCATTATTTTATTGCAGGCGCGGATACCCCGACCCTCGCTTATGAGCAGGGTCTTCGCAATGGCGATGTGATCCTGAAGATCGACGGCCAACCGGTGACTCCCGGGAATCTTTTTGGATTTTTCCTGAATATCCCGGGTGAGGTGCTTCGGCAGTTTGTGGTCACACGTAAAGAAGGGGAGGTTTCACTCCCTATCCGGATCTTTTATTTGAGCCCGGATGCTCCGCGTCTGGGGTTCCATGCTGATCGTGATCCCGTGACCTTGAAGTTCAAGATCCTGAAGGTTTCCTCCGGATCACCGGCTGAAGCCGTGGGATTGCTGCCGGGAGATGTTCTTCTCAAACAGAATGATTTCTTGCTGGATAGCTGGAAAAACTATTATCATGCGATTTTGGCTCAAAAGGACGGAGAGCCTCAGGTTTTTCAAATCGCGCGGGGCGGGAAGACCCTGGAGAAAAAGATCACTCCGGCCATTCCACCCCGCCCTTCATGAAAAAGCCTTATCTCGTATTTATTTATTCTCTGATCGCTCCCGGTCTAGGGCAGCTCTATCTTGGAGAAAGCGCTAAGGGGTGGACGTTTCTCTCGATGACCGGTGGCATCGTTGTGAGTCTTATTGTCAGTCATACGATGATCGCCTGGATCTTGATGGGCGGGATTTATCTGGCGATTATGATCCCTGCCGCTTTAGACGCCTTTCAAACCGCTTCCGGCAGGCCGCGCGTTTTCGCAGGAGATTCCCGGGCTTATGCGATCGGGATGCTTCTTCTGGTCGGGCCTTTCGCTCTTCCGCTTTTGTGGCAAAGCGGCAGGTTTTCTAAAATAGCAAAGATCGCTTGGACTCTGGTCGTGATCCTGATTGCGTTATTGGGGATCGTGGTGCTGGCTTTTTCGGCCTCATTCTTGGACCCTTTCATGAAACAAGCTGCCGGGTAGCGGAATCCGTTCTATTCGGTTCGAAGACTTGGGCGGCGCATCGTTTTTTCAAAAGTGATTCTTGCTTTGGAGGAACCGCGTGTTAGAATACCCGAAAATTATCCAGGAGGATTTATGAATTCCGGAAAAATGATCGCGTTTTTTCTTTTATCTTTTTTGATAGGGTCTGGCTGCTTCGCTGAAGCGCCCTCGCCCTCACAGGCGAAGCCATCCGCACAGGGCGTGACTCCGGCCGTCTCCCAGCCAGTTGGTCAGTGGTCCGAAGGATGGTATAAGGGCGCCGACGGGTATGAAAAAGCGATCCAGGAGTATCGTCAAACTCAAAAGGCTGTGGCTGTTTATGTCAACGTGAGTTGGTGCCCCTACTGCCGGAAATTCGAAAAAGGAATTCTCTCTTCACCGATCGTTAAGGATTTTATGAAAGATAAGATCAAGGTTAGTATCGATCCGGAGTCTGGGGCACGGGAGAAAGAGATCGTGGCGCAGTATCGGATCCGTGGATTCCCTTCTTTTTTTCTACATTCGTCCAAGACGATGCAGGCGATGCAACTTAGCACGAGTGTTTCTCCGGAAGAATTCATTAAGAATTTCGAACAAGCCCAAAAGTGATCCCAGTCGCGCTTTCGATCGCCGGTTCCGACCCTTCAGGCGGCGCCGGCCTTCAGGCCGATCTCAAGACTTTTCACCGGTACAAGGTCTATGGGATGGCCGTTGTCACTCTTTTGACCGCGCAAAACACCCAGGGTGTCCGGGCGGTTTACCCTGTGTCCTCCCTTCAGGTGGCCCGTCAGCTTGAAGTGGTCCTTTCCGATATCCTCCCCGGTGCAGCCAAAATCGGTGCTTTGGGGAATGAAAAGATCATTCAAGTCGTGGCGGCCTGTGTGCGGAAATTCAGTTTCCCGCTTGTCATCGATCCTGTCATGATCAGCAAACATGGCGCGCGGCTTCTTCCTCGGTATGCTGTGCATGCTTTTATTAAGAGGCTTCTCCCTCTCGCGACATTGGTTACGCCCAACCTTTGTGAAGCGGAAGCTTTGAGCGGTCTCCGGGTCCGTGACGTAGAATCGATGGAAAAAGCCGCGCGGATCATTTCCAGGTTTGGCCCTCGGGCCGTGCTTGTCAAAGGCGGTCATCTGGAGGGAGCGGCCCTGGATCTCTTTTATCAGGATGGCCGGATCCACTGCTTTAAGGCCCCGAGGATCAGGACACAGCACACCCATGGGACGGGCTGCACCTATTCTGCCGCCATTACCGCCGGGCTTGCCCAAGGCAAGGATCTTTTCGGTGCTATCGCGTCCGCCAAGAGGTTTATCGCGAGGGCCATCCGTACAGCCCCGGGGCTTGGACACGGAGTGGGTCCTGTGAACCATTTCGCGTAAAGGGACCGCGGCTCAAATTGTTTTTTAAAAAACCTCGCGTTCGGATATAATCCTGCTCATTAATCGACCCAAGGGGTGAAAGATGATCTGTTGTCTGGATTTGGAAGGCGTGTTGATCCCAGAGATATGGATCAATGTGGCAAAGAAGACCGGCATAAAAGCACTCGAAAGGACCACTCGCGATGAGCCGGACTATGACAAGCTGATGCGCTATCGCCTCGCGATCCTGAAAAAAGAGGGGATACTCCTTTGCGATATTCAGGCTGTGATCTGGAGCATGAACCCGCTTCCGGGTGCGAAAGATTTTCTAAGGAAGCTCCACGAAACCTATCAGGTCATTATCCTTTCTGATACCTATTATGAGTTTGCCGCTTCGATGATGAAGAAGCTGGGGAATCCGACACTTTTTTGCAATTGGCTTTCGACGGATAAGAAGGGTTTTATTGCGGATTATCATTTGCGCCAGAGGAGCGGAAAGAAAGAAGCTGTCCGGGCGATCCGGAGTCTCGGCTTCAAAGTCGTCGCGGCGGGGGATTCCTATAACGATATCGCCATGCTCAAGACCGCAGACCGAGGGATTCTTTTTCGTCCCCCAGCTAAGATCGTAAAGCAGTTCCCCGAATTTCCGGTTACGATGACCTATTCCCAACTTCTCGCGGCCTTCCGTAAGAAATAATCTCGTTGGCGTTCCAGCAAGACTTTCTCTGAAAATGAAGCTCTTCTCCCGCTGAGTCGTTCTCGCGGTTTCTCCGGATTCTTTTAGAGGTTTGTGCGGATCTTCTGCGCGGCTGCGGCAAGCTCTTCCTGTGTTGCCGTCTTAGCCCTGGCGAAGCTGAGATCGCCGACACTATTGATCGGGATTAAATGAACATGGGCGTGAGGGACTTCGATCCCGGCGACCATGATCCCGACTTTTTTGCAGGGGAATGCTTTTCCGATCGCCCGGGCGACCTTTTTGGCGAAGACCATCAGCCCCTTCAGCAGTTCGTCTTCCATATCAAAGATATAATCGATCTCCTGTTTCGGGATCACAAGCGTGTGACCGGGGTTGACCGGGCGTAGGTCCAGGAACGCCAGATAGCGGTTGTCTTCGAGAATCTTATGAGCGGGGATCTCGCCTGAAATGATTTTTGTGAATAGGGTTGGCATGAAAACCTCCTTGAGAAGGGCTCGGTTTGATTTTTGTTTATTGTAAGGGGCATTTTAAAAGAGGGGTACCCTTTTTTAACGCGAATGCGCTACAATGTAGCGTTAACACTATTCAATAGGAGGACGTGCCATGGTGGACGAAAATAAAAATACTGTTTTAGGCGTGAAGGAAAATATCGAGGCGGTTCTTTGCTACGCTCTCGGCTGGATCACGGGGCTTGTGTTTTTGCTCCTGGAACAAAAAAATGAGTTCGTTCGTTTTCACGCGATGCAGTCCCTTGCGACATTCCTCGGGCTTTTCATTGTTTCATTGGTGCTCGGGTTTATTCCGTTTCTCGGGATTCTGATCAATCTATTGATCTGGCCCCTCAGTGTGGTTCTCTGGATCGTGCTGATGGTGAAAGCCTACAAGGGGGAACGTTATAAATTGCCGGTGGTCGGCGATTTCGTCGAAAAACAGCTCGGCAGTAAATAACCTCAAAAGAATAGAGGGCTCGTTTCTCGGGACTTGGGACACAAAAAATTGTCAAACCGAGATAAATCTGTGGAAACGAGCTCTTTTTTTATGACGGATTTTCAATGCCGCCAGTGTGGCGTCTGTTGCAAACAACCCGGTTTTGTGTATCTCGCAAGCGGGGACGCTGAGCGTCTTGCCGCGTATCTCAAGATGGATATTTACTCCTTTACGCAGGCTTACTGTCTTCTTCAGGACCGGCGTTATCTCGCCCTTAAAAAAAATCAGGATGAAAGTTGCCTTTTTTTGAAGTCGAAGGGGTGCTCCGCTTATGACGCGCGGCCCGCGCAGTGCCGCGAATTCCCCTTGAGATGGAAAACTGAAAAAAGCCTTAAATACTGCGAAGGGTTGAAGCCGCGCTGAGAACCGGGACCCTCGGCGGTGGACTTCAAAAATCTGCCTCATCTCGCGGCCTGAGATGGCCGATAACCCAGGAGTGCGGTTCAGAGGTTAATCCCAAATAGCACATTTATCTGCGGTGTGCTTAAATGTGGTAAAATCAGACCTGCGGTTCTTCCTTAGAACCAAGGACTGATAATTAAGCGGAGGCGAGGCGGCAAAGATGCTTATTAAAGATATTATGACCCGGGATGTCATCACCTTGAACATCGATGATTCTTTCTGTAAGGTAGCGGACATTTTTCAGAAAAAAAACATTCGTCACTTGCCGGTTGTCAATTCGCAGGGAGAGATCCTGGGGATCATTTCCCAAAGCGACTTGAACCGCATTGCTTCTCCCCAAAAAAAGGAGCAGGGAGATTACCTGTACTCTTCGGAGGACCTTTGCAAGTATGTTTTAGGGCAGCATCTCATTCAGAAAATCCTAACACTTTCTCCCGAGGATTCCCTTGAAACGGCCGTGGAGCTCATGGCTCGGATGAAATTAGGCTGTATCCCGATCGTAGGCCCAGATGGAAAAGTAGCCGGGATCGTGACTCCGGTGGATATGATGAAGCTTTTTTTAAAGGATCTTCGCGCGTCTCGCTAACTGTTCTTGTTTCTCAAAAGGCCTTAATTAGGAATTAATCTTATGAAAAAAAAGATTCTGGTCGTTGATGATGAACCTTTTTTCATCGAAGTCTTCACGTTGAAGCTTGTCGAGGCTGGTTTTGAGGTTTGTTCTGCCCGGAATGGTGCGGAAGCGGTTGCAAAGGTCAAGGCGGAAAAACCTCATTTGATCATCATGGATGTGATGATGCCTGTAATGAGTGGTTTTGATGCGACGCAGAAGATACGGGAGGACCCCGCTGCGGCGAATGTCCCGATCATTATTTTTACGGCGAAGGGCTCCATGATGGATTTCTTTTCTGGCATGCGCGCGATTGAAAGCATGTCCAAAACCGTGGGTGCAGATCATGTGATCGAGCGTGTGGTGGCCCTTATCGGGCAGCCTCCCCCCAGTGTGGGAGGTTTGAAACGGGCGGTACTTCTTGGTGTGGAAGATGCTCTGGTGGAAAAGGTTCGAGTCCTTCTTAAGGGACTTAAGTACGAAGTTTTTCCGGCGTTGAATGAAAAAGAAGCGGTGATGATGGCAGAAAATCTTAAACCCGCGGCGATTTTCTGCCAACTCTGGGAGGACAGCAGCGTCCTGGATGCTCCGAAGATCGCCCAAGGATTGGCGAAGAACGCCGCGATCGCGGGCATTCCTTTTTATATTTACTGCAAGGAGGCACTTTCGGTGGAGGCCATGAAGCATTTTTCTCTTGGAAATATCATTACTTACAAGGAAAGTAGCGAGCTTTTGAAGAAGCTGGAAGTGTTGCTCAGTAAAAAATAAAACCAAGCCAGACATTTCTCCGGGCTTGGTTCCGCGATGCCGTTGTCCCGAACTAAAGAATCTTTCCCTCAGTTTCTGCCCTGTCGGGTTTGTCCATTTTTAACAAGGGGCGCGGAGGAAGTGTGAGGACGAACTGCGAGCCTTTGCCGGGCTGGCTTTCAACCCAGATCTTTCCGCCATGCATTTTGACAAACTTTTGGCTGATCGCGAGCCCTAACCCCGTTCCTTTGAGATTGGCCGCCGTCGCGCGCCCGGCCAGCTCGTAGGGCCTGAAGATCGAAGTCTGGTTTTCCGGGGCGATCCCGGGCCCAGAATCCTCGACGGTGATCCTTGCTCCGCCGTCCGGTTCCTTGGATAAGCGGGCATGGACAAAACCGTGTCCTGTGAATTTGATGGCGTTTGAAAGAAGGTTGTAAAGCACCTGGCGCAGTTTGAGCTCATCGCCGGTGATCTTGAGGCTCGCGGGGGTCTCGATGAATTTGAGGGTTAGACTCTTTTGGGACGCCTCTTCATAAAAAAGGTCGAGCGCGTTGCGGATGATGCCCACGAGTTCAATCTCCCGGGGGAGTAGCTGCATTCTTTTAGACTCGATCTTGGAAAGTTCGAGCACGTCCGTGACGAGGTCGCGAAGGTGCTTGGCTCCAAGTTCGATGCGTGTCAGAAAATCCTTCTGTTTTTCTGTCGGGGGCTCTGTCGGGCTCTCAAGGAGCAATTGTGAAAAGCCGAGCATGGAATTGAGCGGTGCGCGGATATCATGACTCATGTGGGAGAAGTATTCGGTTTGCAGATGATAAGCGTATTTGACCTTCTCGTTTGTTTCCCGGAGCTCGTGGAGGAGCTGTTCCAGGCGCTCTTCCTGTTTCACAAGGGGCGTTGCGAGGGACCTGACCAGGATTGCGATCAAATAAAAGAAGGCAATGTGGCGGACGATAATGGCTGTTTCCTGGATCCGGCTCAGGCCAACCCCGAAAGAAACCGTGGGAGGGATGATGTGGAGATGGCCGAGAATGGTCAGTGCCGCGTAGAGAGCTGCCGCCAAGGTGGTCATTTGCAGGACCAGAAAAAGGGGAAGATTCAGGGCGCAGTAGACGATCGAGATGCAGAGGCAGGAGGTATAAAGAAACAGGTCGACGCTCCCGAAAAGGTGCAGGGTGGAGACCGCGGCCAGAAAATCAATCACAACAGAGCCGACCAGGGCATTGAAACCGGATGCCGCACTTTTAAAGAAAACCTTGTAGGGACGGTTCAGGAAGAGCTCGATCAGGATGACCAGATAAAGGGGCCAGAGATTTTCGATAGTGAAATTGCCCCATTTGCAGGTAAGGATGTAAGCAGGGAGGAGAAAAAGAATGGTGAGGATGCGGCGCCGATAGAGTTTCCGGGCTTTTTTGTAAATCGCGTCAGCCGGGGTCTTGGGGGTGATTCTCATAGAGCACCTCATGTTTTTGACCCGAATCCTGTAAACGAGTCTTTATCATAACGAAGCATGCAGCAAAAAGGAACTCCGATTTTTTAAAAAAATGTTATAGGCTTGTTGTGGCGGACTTTCTCCGCTGGTAGAATGATATAGCGTTTTCCAGCACACGACTGACTGAAAGGACGTTTATGGATACCAATGCATATTTAAGGTCTTGTCTCTCGATGGTCATCGAACAGAAGGGACAGGACGTTTTTCTAAAAGCAGGATCTGCTCCCCGCATGCGTCTTGGCGGGCAGGTCAACCCTATGCCTTTGAAGCCGATCGCGGCGGAGGAACTCGCAGAGCTTGTGGAAGAGCTTCTTGATTCGCGGCAGAAAGATCTACTGCTGACGAATAAAGGCGTGGATTTTGGCTTTTCTTATCGGGAGAGAGATTGCCGCTTTCGAGCGAATGCTTTTTATCAGCAGGGGAATATCTCGCTTGTTTTTCGTTTGTTGTGGAAGGGGATTCCGAACTTTGAGGATCTCCGGCTCCCGCCCGTCCTGGAAAAGATCGCCCTTGAAAAATCGGGCATTATTCTTGTTGGGGGGACGGTCTCCTCAGGAAAAACATCAACGGTGGCCGCGATGCTCCGGACGATGAACGAGAATGTAGAAAAACATATTATTACGATCGAAGATCCCGTGGAGTATCTGCACCCAGACGGGAAGTGCCTTATTCAGCAGCGCGAAATCGGACAGGACGCGGAAAGTTTTCCCTCAGCGCTGAAATCCATGGTTCGTCAGTCCCCGGACGTGATCGTGATCGGTGAGATGCGTGATGCGGAGTCTTTCAATTTTGCGCTTGCAGCGGCGGAAGTCGGACGGCTTGTCATCGCGACGATCCACGCGCAATCCGCCCCGCAGATCTTTGAGCGCATTCTCGGTTTTTTTCGTCGGGAGGGTGAGCGGGACACTGTCCTGCACCATTTTGCCCAGAACATGACCTGCATGGCGGTCCAAAAGCTTCTCCCGGATAAAGAAGGCACCGGCCTGGTTCCCTCTGTTGAGATCATGCTCGGGAACTACACGATCAAGCAGCTGATCATCGAAAAGAAAATGGAAAAACTTCCGCAGGCGATCCGTAACGCCCACCAGGAAGGCATGCAGACCATGGATCAATCTCTTCTGGATCTTTGGAAAGCCGGGCACATCGAACAGGAGACAGCGGTCAGTGCGAGCGCTTCCCCGGAAGATCTGATCGCTCTGATGAAGGGATTTCGGATCGGTCAGGACACGAAGATTCTCGGAGGTTAGGACCCAGGAAGGGATTCGGATTTTCTGTAGAGAAAAGGGGACGGGCATCCGCTGATTGCCCGTCCCCTTTTTTGTTAACTTGGTTCCGAGTACTTCGTCCGGTAGATCTTGATGAGAGCGAAGAAGAGAGAGAGCACCACGGGTGCCAGGAAAATGCCCATCAGGCCATAGAGCTTCATCCCGCCCATGATTCCGAAGAAAAGCAGGAAGTAGGGCAGCTTGGTCTTCTCCCCGATGACCGCCGGCTTGATGATATTGTCGAGCAGGCTGATTACGAAAAATCCTACCAGGAAAAGGATGATCGCCTTTTTGAAAAGATGCATCAGCAGAAAATAGATCGCCATGGGAGCCCAGATGCTTGCGGCACCGAGGATTGGGACCAGGGAGGTCAGGAAGATCAGGAAGGTGAAAAAAAGCGGGAGTGGGACGCCAAGCGCTGTGAACAGGATTCCCGCCACTGTCGCCTGGGAGACGCTTGTCAAAAGCTGGCCGCGGATGACAGCCACAAACGTTTCATGAATCTGCGTGAAAAGGGCTTTTTTTGTTTCTTCCTCGAAGGGGGCGATCTCATAAATGAAGCGGTAGATCTTCTCCCCGTGCCGAAAAAAAATAAAGGTGAGGAATGACATGAAAAAAACGTTCAAGAGGACAAAGAAAATATTCTTGGTGAAGGTGCCTGCCTGGGAAGCGGCGAGGTTCCCGAGCGTTTTAGCTGTTCCGAGAAGCCATGAGGATAGGGCGTTTTTGACGTCCGCGGACGCGACGAGACGCGCCTGTACCGCCTGGAACCAGGGGATATCCCGGACCTTCTCGATCAGCAGTTCCAGCTTTCCTTCCCGGACATAGTGGAAGGACCATTGGGAGAACTCAATGATCTGGGTGGCCATATTGATCAAGATCATGATGAGCGGGGGAACGACGATGAGGAAGACCACGACCGTCATCAGGAGCGCGATGGAATTGTTCCTCTTTGGAAAAATCCGCCGCAGTTTCGCGTAGACCGGATAAAAAGCAAAAGCGAGAATCGCCGCCCAAAAGATCGCCGTGAGGAATGGCGCAAAGATCTGAAAAACTTCGTAGACGATGAAAGCCAGGACTGCGATGAAGAAAAAGGATATGAATTGATCGCGTTTCATGCTTCTAGTCTAGCGGATTCCATATTTTTAGCAAGAGGGGAGCTTATTTCTTGATGAGGTAATTCCGGACGTAGTCGAGGATGCCTTTGCGCGTGGTGTATTCGCAACGAAAGCCGGTCATTTGCTCATGATGGCTCATGTCCGCCTGTGTGAAGTTCTGGTAGAAGGCCGTGTAGGGATTGTCGAAGTAATCGGGCTTCAGGTTCGTCCCGAGGGCTTCATTCAGGGCATCGACGATCTCGTTGAAGGCCGTGGGCTGGCCTGTTCCGAGGTTCATCACGGTGGAGATCTTGGCTTTATGGGCCATGAGGATGGCGGTGACGACATCTTTGACGTAAATGTGATCGCGCTTCTGCTCGCCCCACTTGAAGATGCGGGGGCGGTGCCCTTCCATCATCTTGAGCGCGAGCTGATAGATCATGCTAGAGGCATGGCCTTTGAAGTTTTCCCGGGGGCCGAAGACGTTGAAAAAGCGTAGTCCCACGACCTTGATCTTGTCGTAATAGGAGGGTGCGAGCTGGTCCATGATCCACTTGGAGTACCCGTAGATGTTGTTTGGCTGACCCGCGTCCGATTCCTTGATCGGTCGGTCGATCGAGCCATAGGTCGCGGCAGAAGAGGCGTAGACCACGGTGGCTTTCTTGTCCACGGCCAGGTCGAGGACATTTCGGAATCCTTCGACGTTATCGTACATCATCTTTTGCTCGTCGAGGATCGTGGTATCGGTGATGGCGGCCATGTGATAAATGATGTCAAGCTTCTTGCCTCCGGCCCAGTTCATCCAGGCCTTGTCGGCGCAGTCGTAAGCTAGGACGTCGCCTTTGAATCCGAGGATATTCTTGAAACAGGAGCTGCGGAAGTCTTCCAGGATCGTGATCCTGGCCTCGGGAAGGCGGGATTGGAGTTCGAGGGCGATATTCGAGCCGATAAAGCCGGCGCCGCCGGTAACAAGGATATTTTTCATAAGAGGTATCATAGCCAGATTTGACGAAAGTTCAAACCTTAAATGCCACAGGGTCCAACAAAGGGGGGGAGTGCCGTATTGTTCTTCGACAGGGGAATGGGAATTTTTTAGAGCAAAAGAAGGAGAGGGGCGTATTTAGCGTAAGGAGCTGCTGTCACTGCTGCCTGCGACGCCGTGGATGCGGTCCCTGACGCCATCTGCCCTAAACCGCCCACCACTCCCGTGACGCAACGGGCAGTTCCCGTCAAGGCTCCCCCGACGATGCCGACGGGATTCAGCCCCCCTTGCAACATGGCTTTTGGGATTTCCAGGGGAGCTAACAAGGTTCGGGCGAGTCCGTCTGTGAATCCGGCGTAAATAGGCGGACACGTCAGCAGCAAATAAAAACCAAACAATGCCAAACTAAGGGTTGTTTTTTTGAATTTCATCTTAGACTAGATATCGGCCGCCGTCCCAAATCCTATACGTCATTCTACCGTGTTTATAGGGGGGTGCTTTTTAACTCTCACTCCGTTCTTTTGCGTTCGAGGTGAACCCCGACATTCCGTGCATTATTGAGCGCTTTAGGCTTTGAGATCGTGAGCTCCACGCTTTTGAGCGGAAATTCCTTAAGGAGGGTCGAGGTAAGGCGTTCCGCAAGGGTTTCGATCAAATAGAAGCGGCTTTTGGAAACGAACTCCGTCGTGCGGTCCGCGATTTTCTTATAATTGATGGCATCCCGGAGGTTATCCCGGCTCGCGGCTTTTCGTATGGGAGCGGCGAATTCGAGATCGAGGACGATTTTCTGCTTCACTTTGCGTTCCCGAGGCAGTGTCCCGATGATGCAGCGTACTTCCAGTCCTTCAATGAAGATCTCGTCCGCCATGGGTGTAGTGTACCCTCGCGGGCAACCGATTTCAACTACGCTGGTTGAAAGCGGTCGAAAACAGCCCTCGACGGGGCGGAGGCTTATCCGTAAACTATCGCACCATGCCGATCCCCACGACGGAAGTATCCACAAAAGTGACGCCCTTATGTCCTCTTTTCGGGACTTGCGGGGGCTGTCAGTATCAGGACGTTTCTTACGAGGAAGAGCTTGTTCGTAAAGAGGCGATCTTGAAAGACCTGCTTATGAAGGAAGTCGGACTCGCGGCAGATGTCTTTGAACCGATCTCGTCTTCGCCGGAGTTTTATCATTACCGTCATCGTCTCGACCTGACTCTACGCAAAAGGAATAACGGCGAGCGGCAGATGGGTTTTATGTTGCCGGGAACCCAACGCCTCCAGGAAGTCACTGTTTGTCCTATCGCCCGTAAGGAGATCAACGATTTTCTGCCGACGCTCCGAGAGGAGGCGGTTCGCAAACTTCCCGAGGATTATAAAACCGCGAACCTGGTCGTTCGCGTCGGTGATGAAGGGAAGGTTTTTTGGGGCGGGATTGGCCGGAGGTCACTCCGCATGAAAGAGGAGGATTATCTCTGGACGGTGGTGAAGGGCCGAAAGATCTTTTTCGCGCTCGACACTTTTTTCCAGGCGAATCTGTCGATCCTCGAGCGCATCGTTGGGAAGATCGAGGGTCTGATCGGGTGGCGCAACGACACGGTCTTTCTGGATCTTTATTCCGGTGTCGGGCTTTTCGGGATCGCGCTCGCGGATCGCGCGGCGGAAGTCATCATGATCGAATCGGTTTCGGATTCCGTGAAGTTGGCCCATTATAATGTTCGCTATCATGATCTGAAACAGGTGAAGATCCTTGAAGGACAAGTTGAGACGCAACTGCCGGAAGTGCTGCATGAGTTGATCGGGAAACCCTGCGTGGCGCTGATCGATCCGCCGCGGGCGGGGCTAGCGCCTTCTGCGATCGAAACATTGGGTTCTGCCAAGGATCTGCAGTCCCTCTTTTATCTTTCCTGTTCGCCGGAATCGCTTGCCCGGGATTTGAAGCATCTGGCGCGTGTCGGGTGGCAGGTCCAGAAGATCATGCCTTTCGATTTTTTTCCACGAACGCGGCATTTGGAGACTTTGGTATGGTTCACCCGTTCGAAGTAGAGAAATATTTACCGCTGGTTTTCAGCAAATGTTTCGGGAATACGCATCCCGTCGAATTCGAGATCGGGTGCGGGAAGGGGAAGTTTCTGGTCCGGCGCGCGATAGAAAACCCCGGAACGAATTTTTTCGGGATCGATCGGGTCAGCAAATTCATGAAGCTGGGGAAGACGCGCGCCGAAAAGCGGGAGTTGCCGAATATCCGCTTTTTGCGGGCCGAGGCCAAGGCATTCTTGACCGACGCGGTCGCCCTGGGCAGTGTGAGCATTTTCCACATCTACTTCTCGGACCCTTGGCCCAAGCGCCGCCATCAGACGCGACGCGTTTTTACGGAGGAGTTTCTCCGTTTGCTTCACCCCCGGCTTGTCCCGGGGGGGCTGATCGAGATCGCGACGGACGATAAGGACTATTTCGCCGCGATGAAGAAAACCATAGCGGCTACCGCGGAACTCTGGGAGAATGTACGCGAGACGGTCAACGAGAGGATATTGGACAGCATGAACAAGACCAGTTATGAGATCAAATGGGCGGCCGAAGGGCGGCATCTTTACTACGCGGAGTTGAAAAAACGATGAGGATCGCGCACGCCTTGGCCAGCGCGGGGCTTGGCTCCCGCAGGAAATGCGAAACCTTTGTCACGAACGGCGCCATTTCCGTGAACGGCGAGGTCATCAAGGACCTGGGCCGCCAGGTGGACTTTCAAAAAGATACGATCATGTACCGGACCAAAGTCCTTGAGCTGGCGCCGCATATCTATTACCTCCTGAACAAGCCCGAAGGATATGTCGTGACAGCGCAGGACCTTCATGCCAAGAAAACCGTTTTTGATCTTTTGCCGCGGCATCTTGTGAACGCGACGCGCCAGTCCGGCACGAATCGTGTCCGCGTGTTTCCCGTCGGGCGTCTTGATAAAGACACCTCCGGCTTGTTGCTTATGACCAATGATGGCGAGCTCGCGAACCGTCTGATCCATCCTCGCTATCACGTGGAGAAATGGTATCAAGTGAAGCTTCACCGGGCCTGGGATGTGCGGGACCGCCACAAGGTGCTGGAGGGTTTTCATTCCTACGACGGGTTCCTGAAGCTCGAAGAGATCCGGCCGATCTCCCCGAGGATCGTGATGGTGGAGCTTCGCGAGGGGAGGAAGCGCCAGATCCGGCGGGTGTTCCAGCGTTTTGAATATACGGTTGTGATGCTTAACCGCTATTCCTTTGGCCCCCTCAAGCTCGGGCATCTCGCGCCGGGACAAGGCCGCTTTCTTACTTCAGTCGAGGCCCGCGAGCTCCATAAGGCGGTAGATCTTTAAAAACAGCGCAACGCTCAGCGCGCAACGTTAAACCTCAGTGCCGATTCGTTGCGCGTCGCACGTTGCGCGCCCCTGGGTGCGCAAGTTACTCCTCAATCGTCTGATCCCAAGGGTGATAAAAAAGGCGCTTCTTGGCGCGCCCATCCTCCATCACGATCACCAGATGATCATCCACCGAAAACGCCGGATGCATCCGGATCGCATCCGCCTTCACCCCCTTGTCCTTCAAGAAGTTTAGCAGGAATTCCTGTTCTGGTTCTTTTAGCGTGCATTTGATGTCCAGAAAATCCCGCACCAGATATTCCCAGGTTTGTTTGCTGGCGAAGCTCATCGCGAAACCTCCTTGTGATTGTCTGTTCGCCCTTAACTCTAGCGGACTGGCGGGGAGTTCGATAGGGTGAGTGAGCTCACGGCGCGGAAGGTATCTATTATTCGTAGATAAATAAGGAGTTCTTTCGTCTTTGCCGGGAAGCCGCCTTGTTCTTTCTCTGATAGGCAGAGGTCCGTTAAAATATTTGACAAGACGCGTCGGCTTAGCTATATTGATATTATTACTCTATGGGGTTTATAGACTATGATATCGAAGAAGACAAAATACGCTCTGAAGGCCGTTCTCATGCTGACGGAAAAGTACGCCTCGCGGGAGCCGGTGCTGATCGCCGAGATCGCGCAGCGGGAATCGATCCCCAAGAAGTTCCTGGAGGCCATTCTTCTTGAGCTGAAAAATAAAGGCCTTTTGCAAAGCAAGAAGGGCAAGGGCGGCGGTTATCTTTTGGCCCGCGCGCCGAACCAGATCAGTTTTGGGGAAGTGATTGGGATCTTCGAAAATCCCTTCAGCGCGCTCCCGTGCCTGGACTCCCGGGCGCATCGGCGTTGCGGCGAGTGTAAAAAAGGGAGTGCCTGCGGGATCCAGATCGTGATGCAGGAAGTCCACCGGACCACGTCGAGCATTCTGAACGTGACGTCACTCCAGGATGTTCATGAGCGAATGCGACATACGAACCAGGAATCCATGTATTTCATCTAAATTCAAAAAAGGAGAATCAAAATGAGCAAGAACGACGCGAAATTAAAAACAGAGACATTGGCGCTCCACGGAGGGCAAGAGGCGGATCCGACAACGGGATCCCGTGCCGTTCCTATTTATCAGACGACTTCTTATCAGTTTAAGAGTACCGATCATGCGGCCAATCTTTTCGGTTTGAAAGAGTTCGGGAATATTTACACCCGTCTCATGAATCCGACAACCGATGTGCTGGAAAAGCGTGTCGCTTTGCTGGATGGCGGTGTCGGGGCGCTTGCCGTTTCAAGCGGTCAGTCCGCGATCACGCTGGCGCTTCTCAACATCGCTCAGGCGGGAGATGAGATCGTGTCCGCGGATAATCTCTACGGCGGAACCTACAATCTCTTCCATTACACCTTCCCGCGGCTTGGGATCAAGGTCCACTTTGTGAAATCCAATGACCTGGACGCGGTACAGAAGGCGATCACGCCCAAAACCAAGGCGGTCTATGCGGAATCGATCGGGAATCCGAAGCTGGATGTGGCGGATCTTGAGGGACTCTCCAAAGTTGCGCACAAGAACGGTATTCCTCTCGTGCTCGACAACACGGTCTCGCCGTATCTTCTGAGACCCTTTGATCATGGCGTCGATATCATCGTATATTCCGCGACCAAATTTATCGGCGGGCACGGAACATCACTCGGCGGGTTGATCGTGGATTCCGGGAAGTTTGACTGGACCAACGGGAAATTCCCGCTGATCGCGGCGCCGGATCCGAGCTACCACGGGATCAATTTTGTGGAAGCCTTGAAACCCATGGGTAACATCGCCTATATTATCAAGGCGCGCGTGACGCTTTTGAGGGATCTGGGGAGTGCGCTGTCGCCTTTTAACGCGTTCCTTTTTCTCCAGGGACTCGAGACGCTTCATCTCCGCATGCCCCGCCATTGTGAGAACGCACTGGCGGTCGCCCAGCATCTCGCGAAGCATCCGAAGGTCGCGTGGGTGAATTATCCGGGGCTTCCGTCGAGCTCTGAAAAAGATCGCGCGAAAAAATATCTCTCTAAAGGGGCCGGGGCGATCCTTGGATTTGGGATCAAGGGAGGCCTCGAGGCCGGGAAGGCGTTCATTAATTCTCTCGAGCTGATTTCCCATGTCGCGAATGTGGGAGATGCGAAGACACTCGCGATCCATCCGGCGACGACCACACATCAGCAGCTTTCCGAGGCGGAGCAACTCGCCACGGGCGTGACGCAGGATTTTATCCGGCTTTCGATAGGACTCGAACACATCGACGATATTCTCGCCGATATCGACCAGGCATTGAACAAAGCTTCCAAATAAAAAGGGGACTCAAATGGCCAGAATATTCAAAGATATCACTCAGACAGTAGGGAATACGCCGCTCGTTCGCCTGAACCGCTTAACGAAAGGTCTGGACGCGACGGTGCTGGTGAAACTAGAGACCGCGAATCCTCTTTCAAGCGTCAAGGACAGGATCGGAGTCGCCATGATCGATGCCGGAGAACGGGCCGGGAAGATCAAGCCGGGCAGTGTAATCGTGGAGCCGACGAGCGGGAACACGGGGATCGCGCTCGCGTTCGTGGCCGCGGCGCGCGGTTACCGGCTGATCCTGACGATGCCCGAGACCATGAGTGTCGAGCGGCGCCAGCTTCTCAAGATCCTTGGCGCGGAACTGGTGCTTACCGAAGGGCCCAAGGGGATGCGCGGGGCTGTGGAGAAAGCCGAAGAGATCGCGAAGAATACGCCGAACAGTTTTCTCACGCAGCAATTCAATAATCCTGCGAATGCCGAGATCCACCGGAAGACCACGGCTGAAGAGATATGGAAAGATACGGACGGGGCTGTGGATATCTTTGTCGCGGGTATCGGAACTGGCGGGACGATCACCGGTGTCGGAGAAGTGCTGAAACAAAAGAAACCTTCTGTTAGAATAATCGCCGTGGAACCGGTCGATTCTCCCGTTCTGTCAGGCGGGAAGCCGGGGCCGCACAAGATACAGGGGATCGGGGCCGGTTTTATTCCGGGGGTCCTAAACACCAAGGTTTATGACGAGATTCTCAAGATCCGCCATGAGGACGCGGGGGAGATCGCCCGGCAGCTCGCGAAACAGGAAGGTATTCTTGCCGGAATTTCCGCAGGCGGCAATGTCTGGGCTGCCTTAGAAGTGGCCAAGCGGCCGGAATCAAAAGGAAAAACGATCGTGACCGTGATCTGTGACACAGGCGAACGGTATCTCTCAACATGGCTTTTCCAGGAGTATGCGGGATGACATCTAAAAGCATCGGGCTCGTAGAAACAAAATATTTTACGTTCGCGGAATCCGGCAGCGAGTTCAAGCTCGAGTCCGGGCGTACGCTTGGTCCCATCACGCTTGCCTATGAAACCTACGGCCAGCTGAACGCCGACAAGTCAAATGCCATTCTCGTGATGCACGCTTTTTCGGGAGACGCCCACGCCGCGGGTCTTCATGCCGGCGACAAGCATTCCGGATGGTGGGATTTCATGATCGGGCCCGGAAGGGGTCTTGATACCGAAAAATATTTTATGATCTGCGTTAATGTGATCGGTGGATGCAAGGGGAGCACAGGTCCGTCCTCGATCAATCCCGAAACGGGGAAACCCTACGGTATTGATTTCCCGCTCATCACGATCGGGGACATGGTCCGGACCCAGAAGCATTTGATCGATCATCTCGGGATCAAGAAGCTTTACGGAGTGATCGGCGGTTCGATGGGAGGGATGCTCGCGCTCCAGTGGGTCGCCTCTTTTCCGCAAAGCGTCGAGTGCGTGATCCCGATCGCAACGACTTTGAAGCATTCGCCGCAGCAGATCGCTTTCAATGAGGTCGGCCGGCAGGCCATCATGGCGGATCTCGCCTGGAACGGCGGAAATTATTATGGCGGACCGGCGCCTGAAAAGGGCCTGGCGGTCGCTCGGATGCTCGGACACATCACGTTCATGAGCAATGAATCGATGGAGAAGAAATTCTCGCGGCGTCTCAAGGATGACAATTCGGGTTTTAATTTCTCCGCGGATTTTGAGGTCGAAGGTTATCTCCAGTATCGGGGGATGAGTTTCACGAAGCGTTTTGACGCGAACACGTATCTTTACATCACCAAGGCGATGGACTACTTCGATCTTTCGGACGGGAAATGGATTCCGAAAGAAGAGCTGCCTGGCGTTCGCTTTTTGGTGATCGCATTTAAGTCCGACTGGCTCTATCCGTCCGCCCAGTCTCAGGAAATGGTGAAGCAGCTGACGATGCGGCATATCGACGCGACTTACTGTGAGAGCGATTCCACCTACGGCCACGATACTTTTCTGATCGAGAGTGAGGCCGGCAAACAGTCGCATCTCATCAAACATTTTCTCGCGAAGAGAAAATAGGCGCTTTTTTCTTGAAATAGCATTACCAACGGCTTACCATTTCGATTCAAAGAGGAGCGGTGATGACACAGCTGATAAAGCGGGTGGATCACAAGATCATTTACGATCTTATCGATGACGGCTCCAAAGTCCTGGATCTGGGGTGTGGAACCGGGGATCTTCTGGATCTTCTTGTGAAGGGCAAGGGTGTCAAGGGGCAGGGGGTCGAACTCAACAACGACGCGATCCATGTCTGCGTGGAAAAAGGCCTGAGCGTCTTTCACAGTGATATCGACAGCGGACTGCCTTACTACCCGGATCAATCCTTTGACTACGTTATCCTCAACCAGTCCCTTCAGGAAGTCAAAAAGATCGACACTGTGATCGCGGAAGCCCTTCGGGTTGGGAAGAAGGCGATCATTGGATTTCCTAATTTCGCCCACCTGCATGATCGCCTCCAGCTTTGCTTTGGAGGACGGGCCCCTGTCAGCTCTTCGCTGCCTTACGAGTGGCACAGTACGCCGAATCTGCGTTTTCTCTCCATTAAGGATTTCCGAAATTACTGTGCCCGGAAAAGTTACAAGGTCCTGGCCGCGCAATATCTGGACGATCAGGGGCCGGTTCGCGTTCTTCCCAATCTCTTCGCCCAACTCGCCATTTTCGTTATTACAAAATAAAATAAGGTCTCACTCCTCGGGACTCATTCCCCACGGGGAATCTCTATGGCTGATTCTAAAGACCACGCACACAAGCAAAAGATCCTCGAGCAATTCTCCAAGCAGGCCATACCGTTCTCGAAGGTGCCGGGACACCGGGATTCTATGGAGCTCCTGATCCGGATGTCCGGTGTCTCTTCGTCCGATACGGTCCTGGATGTCGCCTGCGGTCCCGGCCTGGTGGCCTGTGAATTCGCGAAGGTCGCGAGCCATGTGACTGGGATCGACATCACGGCGAAGATGATCGAGCAGGCCCAGCGGCTTCAGGTGGAAAAACAGCTTGCGAATGTAGATTGGAGGATCGGGGATATTTTGCCTCTGCCTTATGCGGACCATCATTTTTCCACCGTACTAACGCGGTACAGTTTTCACCATTTCCTGAAGCCCGAGGCTGTCTTGGCGGAAATGATGAGGGTCTGCAAGCCCGGAGGGAAAGTTTTGGTGGCAGATGTGGCTTTGCCTCCCGAAAAAACAGCCGCCTATGATCGCTTGGAAAAACTCCGTGATCCTTCTCACACGCATGCTCTGACCCTTCCGGAGTTCGAGGCGCTCTTCGCGAGAAGCGGTTTGACCGGTATCCGGAAAGATTTCTACAAGGTTGAGTTGGAGCTGGAGCAGCAGTTAAAAGCTTCTTTTCCGGAACCCGGTGATGAGAAAAAGATCCGGGACCTCTTCAGATCCGATCTGTGTGAGAATAAACTCGGGGTTGAGGCTCATCTCGAGGGGGATGCAGTCCATTATTCGGTTCCGATTGCGGTCTATGTTGGACAGAAATAAAAAAGGGGACAGGCTACTTTTTATAGAAAAATAGCCTGTCCCCTTAAATAGTTACTTTTACTTTCCGAGAGCTTTTTTTAAATCCTCGATCAGATCTTCCGTCCCTTCGATGCCGGTGGAGATGCGGATGGTTTCCTGCGTGATCCCCGAAGCCTTCAATCCTTCCGGCCCCATCGAGGCATGGCTCATGCTCCACGGATGTTCAATGAGCGACTCCACGCCGCCTAAGGATTCCGCAAGTTGGAAAAGCTTCAGTTTCTTGAAGAATTCCTTGAGCGGGACTTTTTTCGTATCCAGTTCAAAGGCCAGCATGCCGCCGGCGCCCTTCATCTGTTTCTTGATCAGAGCCTGCTGCGGGTGACTTTCAAGGCCCGTGTAATGGACTTGCTTGACGGCGGGATGTCCTTCGAGGAATGACGCGATCTTTCCGGCGTTCCTCTGATGCGCCTCCATGCGATAGGGCAGGGTCTTGATCCCGCGAAGCACGAGCCACGCGTCATAAGGGGACTGGCTTACGCCGAGTCCGTTCACAAAAAAACGGATCTTCTCGCCGATCGATTCGCTTTTATAAACGACAGCGCCGCCGACGACATCGCTGTGTCCGTTCAGGTATTTGGTGGTGGAATGAACCACAATGTCCGCGCCGAATTCGAACGGCCTCTGGAGATAAGGGGACAGAAAAGTATTGTCTACGACGGTCATCAGTTTTTTCTTCCGGGCCAGTCCGATCACGGCTTCCAGGTCGACGATGTGGAGCAGGGGGTTGGACGGCGTCTCGATCCAGATCATCCGGGTCTTTGGCTGGATCGCCTTCCGGATGGCTTTCAGATCCATCATGTTGATAAAGGAAAAGGTGATCCCGCGCTTCGCGAAGACATCCTTGAACAGGCGATAGGTTCCGCCGTAGATGTCATTTCCGGTGACCACATGAGCGCCCGGTTCCAGGAGGAAGAGGACAGTCGTGATGGCGGCCATGCCGGTCGCTGTAGCGGAGGCTCCGATCCCGCCTTCCAGTGCCGCGATGTTTTCTTCGAGGGCCGCGCGCGTTGGGTTGCCGCTCCGGGTGTAGTCATAGCCCTTGGTCTTTCCGAGCTCTTCGAACCGGAAGGTGGAGCTGGGGTAAATGGGAGTAATGACGGAATTGTACTGGGAATCTTTGGCAGTCCCCGCGAGGACGGCTTTGGTCCGTATATCCATGAGCTCCTTTCGGAAGCTTGTCTTTGAGTTGAATGAGGCGGGTATGCTAGCGCATCTTTTTGCCCCTTGCGAATGAAAAGATTCTACCATGAAAATAAATACTTGACAAACTTAATCAAGTAAGTTATATATTAGGCATTAAGTAAAATTCAAGAGGGGAATATGAAGCTACCTGCAAAAATAGAATATGCGGTGAAGGCAGTCCTGGAGCTTGCGCTGCGCAGTGAAGACGGCAAGCCGGTGCCGTTGGAACTGATCGCGCGTACGCAGCAGATCCCGGCGCAATTCCTGGTGCAGCTCCTTTCGCGTCTCAAGCACGCGGGATTGGTGGATACGGTGCGCGGCGTGACGGGAGGCTATGCTCTTGCCAAGCATCCTTCGCAGATCACACTCGCGGAAGTGTTTAGCGCCGTCGACAGTCACATTCTCGAATTTCCAAAACCTTACTCCAGGAAAGGCGAGTCCGAAGCGGGCTCCCTTTTCGCCGGTATCTGGACCGACATTAGCTGTACCCTGAGAAAACAATTGGAAGTCACGCTGGAAGAACTTATGGCGCGGCTTCACGCGGGTCAATTAACTTATCAGATCTGAGTCCCTTTCGGGTCCGGATTCTCAGGGAGAAAAAATGACGGTTCCTCAGCAGCAATTCAAAAAGAATATTGTCAACGACGCGATCTTAAAAGAGATCGCTGACGCAATCCACGGCTTGGCGTTTGGAACCGTGACGATCAAGATCAATCATTCCAAGATCGTGCAGCTTGAAGTCGCCGAGAACCGGCGCTTTGATGATGTGTGGTCCGTGGAAGGCGGCGGCGGTATCTGAAAATGACTTTTCAATTCAAACAAGGACCAGATAACTGGCCTCATCAAACCATAAACCATAAATCGAACGGACTGACCGGACAACCGGGGGTTCCCATGATTCTCAAAAGGAGAAACAGTCATGAGGTTCTTCAGGTTAGTTTTCGGGGTCGTTTTAGGAGTTAGTCTCGTGGTCACACAGACGGGAAGTGCATTCGCGGATGAGGCGCAGCTTTTGGACCTCGTTAAGGGGCTTCAGAAGCAGATCGAGGCGCAGAGCCAGCGAATCCAACAGCTGGAGTCACAGGGCGCCGGAGGCGGGAGTATTTCGAATGTGCCTCTCAGCCAGCTTGAGAAAGATGTCGCGCTTCTCAAACGTCAGCAGGAAGTGAACCAGGAAGTCCAGATCAAGAACGATAAGGACTTCAATAAGAAGGTCGGGGAGTCGCTCGGTGGCGCCGACAAGTGGCTCAAGGACCTTTCCTTTTACGGGGACTTGCGTCTCCGCTATGAAGCGATCAAATTCACCAGCGGAGCAAGAGGGGCGGACACGAATGGGAACGATCCGGACAGGAACAGGTTCCGCTTCCGCGTGCGTTACGGATTTGAAAAGAAGTTCAGCCCCGAATGGAAAGCGGGGTTTGGGCTTGCCGTCAGCGATTCGACGACCAGCAGCAACGGATTGCAAGCGGATCCTACTTCGGCGAACACGACGTTTACCAACAATTTCGATTACAAGAACATCTGGGTCGATAAAGCGTATGCGGCGTACAGTCCGGATTGGGCGAAGATCGGTCCCATTTCGAATTTTAGTATCACGGGTGGTAAGACTGACAATCCGTTTGAAAGAGGCTCCAAGCAGCTTATCTGGAAAATGGGGAATGTCAGGCCTGAAGGTCTTGCTGAAACCGCCGACTTCAATCTCTATGAAGGAGACAATGTTAACCTGAAAGCGTATGGTTTGCTGGGGCAATATGTCCTCCAGGAAAAAGGCGCCTATCCTACGTTCACCGGCAGCTCACCGACCGGGTCGCAGAGGGATGCGGAGCTTTTTGCCTATCAGGTGGGTATCAACCCTTCTTTTTCAACCGGCCTGAGCGCGGAGCCTATTGAAGAGTTGTCGACGCTGACCCTCTATAGCTATCCGGGATATGCGGGGAACAGTAACTGGAAGATCAATGGCATAACTGGGACAAGTCTTGCCAAAGGGAATCCTGTTTCCTCGGATGCCACCGGCCTGGATGCGAGCCATTTTAATGTTCTCAACACTTACCACGAATTTACGGTGAAGGCGTTTGGCACCCCTGTCACACCGTTCTTTGAATACGCGAAGAATTTAAGTGATAAGTCGACTACCTTCGGCATTCAAGATGCCAGCAACGCTTGGGCGCTTGGGATTAATCTCGGAAAGGTCCAGAAGAAGGGGTCTTGGGAAGCCAATTATGCCTATAAAAACATCGGAGCCAACTCTATTGTCGGCGCGTTCGCTGATTCCGATTTTGGAGACGGTCGCGGTGCTCCCGGTAATAAGGGGAGCGTCATTGGGCTGGGTTACGGGCTTACCGACTTTTTAAAGCTGAATTTTGCGGGCTATCTTACGAAGCCGCTTGATCCGGGCTTTAAGAATGGCGTTTCTGGCTCGGAGATCGCGGACAAACGGGTCGCACGCTTTCAGACCGATTTGACCTGGAAGTTCTAGACTGTGTATCACGAAGGTCACATTTAATTGTGACCTTCGGGGTAAATGGAAAAAATATAACAAACGAATCTTAAAAGGAGAATGGTTATGTTGAAAAAATTGTTCGTAGGGTTATTAATCCTAAGTCTTGTCCCGTTGGCCGGTCTTCCGGCTTTCGCGGCGGAGGGCAAGAAAGTGACACTGCTCAATGTGTCGTATGACCCGACGCGTGAGCTTTATGTGAAGATCAACGATGCGTTCGTCAAGAAGTGGAAGGCAGAAAGCGGAGAAGATCTCACGATCCAGCAGTCTCACGGCGGGTCCGGCAAACAGGCGCGGGCGATCATTGACGGCCTGGAAGCGGACGTTGCGACTCTGGCGCTTGCGTATGATGTGGACCAGCTTTATCAGAAAAAGGAGCTGATCGGCAAGCATTGGCAGGAGAAATTGCCGGACAATAGCTCGCCTTACACTTCCACAATCGTGTTCCTCGTGAAGAAGGGTAATCCCAAAGGCATCAAGGATTGGGATGATATCGTGAAGCCGGGCGTGGAAGTCATCACACCGAATCCAAAAACTTCGGGCGGCGCGCGGTGGAACTATCTCGCGGCGTGGGCGTATGCGCTGAAGCATAATGGGAATGACGAGGAAAAGGCGAAAGATTTTATCAAGCAGCTCTACAAGAACGTTTCGGTGCTGGATACCGGGGCGCGTGGCTCGACGACCACTTTCGTCGAGCGCGGGATCGGCGATGTGCTGCTTGCCTGGGAAAATGAGGCTTTCCTGGCCGTCAATGAGCTCGGAAAAGACCGCTTTGAAATCGTGGTGCCCTCGCTTAGTATTCTAGCGGAGCCGCCGGTGACTGTGGTGGATAAATTCGCGATCAAGCACGGGACCGTCAAGGTCGCGAAGGCCTATCTGAATTTCCTCTACTCGCCGGAAGCTCAGGAGATCATCGCCCAGAATTATTACCGGCCGCGGCTCGAAGCTGTCGCGCAGAAATACGCGGCCCAATTCCCGAAAGTCGAGCTGGTTACGATCAATGATTTCGGCGGATGGGCGGCGGCGCAGAAGAAGCATTTCGCCGACAGAGGGATCTTTGACGAGATCTACGGGGCGTAGCACCTGTAAAAAAATAAGGATCCGGATGTTCGTCAGGGACGGTTCTCTTTCGGGAGAACCGTCCCTTCCACATCTCCATGAGGAAAATTTGAAATTTACACTGAAACGATATAGTGCGTTGCCGGGATTCGGGATTACGATGGGCTTTACGCTTTTTTATCTGAGCCTGATCGTGCTCATTCCGCTCTCGACTATTTTCTTTAGCGCGTTCAGCCTTGGTTGGGGGCATTTCTGGGAGGTTGTGATTTCACCCAGGACACTTGCGGCCTTGCGCCTGAGTTTCGGGACTTCTCTCGTGAGTGCTTTGATCAACGCTTTCTTCGGCCTGATCGTGGCCTGGGTTCTGGTGCGCTACGAATTTCCTGGAAAGAAGTTTGTTGACGCGTTCGTGGATTTTCCATTCGCGCTTCCGACCGCGGTGGCGGGGATCGCGCTGACTGCTCTCTATTCCCAGCACGGGTGGGTGGGGAAATATCTTTACGCGCTGGGTATCAAAAGCGCCTATTCGCCGTTGGGGATCACCATAGCGCTGATCTTTATCGGCCTCCCGTTCGTTGTGCGGACCGTGGAGCCGGTGCTCCAGAATCTGGAGAGTGAAGTGGAGGAAGCTGCGGCGAGCCTTGGTGCGAATCGCTGGCAGATCTTTTCAAAGGTGATATTGCCGACGATCACTCCGGCGCTTTTGACCGGAACCGCGATGGCGTTTTCGCGAGCCCTTGGGGAGTACGGGTCGGTGGTTTTTATCGCGGGCAACACACCGATGAAAACGGAGATCGCGCCGCTCCTGATTATGGTGCAGCTGGAGCAATATGAATATGCCAGCGCGACCGCGATCGCGGGCATCATGCTTGTCGTCTCTTTTATCATGCTTTTATTTTTGAACATCCTGCAGGCTTGGGGCCGGCAGAACGAGAGCCTTTAAACGGAAGGTCACTATGTCAGGCATTGTCGGAGGAAAATTAGGAGTGGTAGGCAGAGAGGTGCGCCGGCCTTTCCTTTCGGAACCGCGATGGGTCCGCATGCTGCTGACCACGGTCGCGCTTGTTTTCTTGGCGTCTTTTCTGGCTCTCCCGATCGCCATGGTGCTGGCGCAAGCCTTGAAAAAAGGCTTTGCGTTCTATCTTCACGCTCTCTCGGAACCGGACGCCCTGTCGGCGATCCGCCTGACGCTGATCGTGGCGGGCGTGACCGTCCCTCTGAACCTGCTTTTTGGCGTCGCGGCATCCTGGGCTATCACCAAGTTTGATTTTACGGGAAAGAAATTCCTGATCACACTGATCGATCTTCCGTTCTCTGTGTCGCCGGTCATCTCGGGCCTCATCTTCGTGCTGCTTTTCGGAGCGCAGGGACGTCTGGGAGAGTGGCTCGGAGACCATAACATCAGGATCATTTTTTCGGTGCCGGGCATCATCCTCGCGACGGTCTTCGTGACTTTCCCGTTTATCGCCCGCGAACTGATCCCGCTTATGCAGGCGCAGGGGAACGAGGAGGAATATGCCGCGGTTACGCTTGGCGCGAATGGGTGGCAGACTTTCTGGAAAGTGACGCTTCCCAATATCAAGTGGGGACTTCTCTACGGCGTGATCCTTTGTAACGCGCGCGCGATGGGGGAGTTCGGGGCCGTGTCGGTCGTGTCGGGACATATCCGGGGGCTTACGAATACGATTCCGCTTCATGTCGAGATTCTTTACAATGAGTACAATTTTACCGCGGCTTTCGCGGTGGCATCGATCCTGATGCTTCTCGCGTTCGTGACACTGGCTCTCAAACACTGGGTCGAGTGGCGCGCTGCCAAGGATGCTGCCTCATCTGAACCGGGAGCTGAAACACCATGAGCATCGGGATCCACCAAATCGTAAAAAAATTCGGGAATTTTTCAGCACTTAAAGGGATCGATCTTAACATCGAAACCGGGGAGCTTTTGGCCTTGCTTGGGCCCTCAGGGTCCGGAAAAACGACGCTGCTCCGGGTTATCGCAGGCCTAGAGGAGGCCACCAGTGGGCAGGTGTTTTTTCTCGGCGATGACGTGTCGCGCCAGAAGGTGAGCGATCGCGGCGTCGGGTTCGTTTTCCAGCATTTCGCACTTTTCCGGCATATGAACGTGCTGGATAACATCGCGTTTGGCCTGCGTGTGCGGCCGCGCGAGCAGAGACCTTCGGAGGAAAAGATCAAGGAGAAGGTCCATGAACTCCTCAAGTTGGTGCGCCTGGATGGTCTGGCTCCCCGTTTTCCGTCACAGCTTTCTGGAGGACAGCGTCAGCGTGTAGCTCTCGCCCGGGCACTCGCCATCGAACCCAAAGTTCTTCTGCTGGATGAACCTTTCGGATCGCTCGATTCCAAAGTCCGGAAGGAGCTTCGCCAGTGGCTCCGCCGTCTTCACGATCGGCTCCATATGACCACCATCTTTGTGACACATGATCAGGAAGAAGCGCTGGAAGTGGCGGACCGTGTTGTGGTGATGAACGAAGGACGTATTGAACAGGCCGGAACCCCTGATGAGGTCTATCACAAGCCGGCGAACGCCTTTGTTTACAATTTCCTGGGGAATGTGAACCTCTTTCATTGCCGGCTTGAGGGCGGCAAGGCCTACATCGCAAACACTCCCGTCAGTATTAAGGTGGGTGTCAGCCCGGAAGCGCAGAAGGCGAAGATCTATATCCGTCCTCATCTGCTTGAGATCTCGCGGTTCTCCCAGCCTGATAGCTTTAAAGGAGTTATTCATTTTCTGAATTCGGCGGGTTCGGTGGCGAAAGTCGAGGTTCTAAGCGAATGGGGTGAGATCGTGCAGGTGGAGGTGCCTCAAGAGCAATTCCGGTCTCTCGGGCTTAAAAAAGGAGAGACGGTTTTTGTGACTTTAAAAGATGCCAAACTATTCCATGAGGACTACGCGATCTGATGAAAGACGTTCCAGAAATCAATCAGAGTTTGGGCGGTAAAAGTCCCCAGGAGATCCTTGCGTGGACGCTTGGGCATTTTGGCGCGGAAAAGGTCGCGCTGGCCTCAAGCCTTGGCGCGGAGGATCAGGTGTTGACGGAGATGCTGCTTGAGATCGAGCCGAAGGCCGTAATCTTCACGCTCGACACCGGCCGTTTGCCTCAGGAAACGCTCGAATGTCTCAAGAAGACAGAAGAAAAATACGGTTTCAAGTACCGGGTCTATCATCCGGACCCCGCAGCAGTCGCGAAAATGGTGCTGGAAAAGGGAATCGATCTTTTCTATGAGAGCGTGGAAAATCGAAAGCTTTGCTGCCATGTTCGCAAGGTTGAGCCTCTCCAGCGCGCGCTGAAAGGTTTCAGCGCCTGGGTCTGCGGACTCCGGCGCGAGCAGTCCGTGACGCGTGAGGGCCTGAACGTCGTTGAATGGGACGCGGCGAACGGTCTTTATAAGATCAATCCGCTGATCGATTGGA
Source organism: Candidatus Omnitrophota bacterium (assembly GCA_903884815.1). Classification (GTDB taxonomy): domain Bacteria; phylum Omnitrophota; class Omnitrophia; order Omnitrophales; family Aquincolibacteriaceae; genus Aquincolibacterium; species Aquincolibacterium aerophilum. Next base: position 87,291 of record CAISGE010000032.1, read on the forward strand.
CGGAAAAACAGGTTTGGGAAACTATTCGCGCGAAGGGCATCCCTTATAATAGACTGCATGACCAGGGCTACCCGAGCATCGGCTGCGCCCCTTGTACCCGTGCCGTCAAACCGGGGGAAGACGTTCGTGCCGGCCGCTGGTGGTGGGAAAGTCCGGACAAGAAAGAGTGCGGGTTGCATTTCAAGGACGGGAAGACCGTCAGAAAAGAAAAGTGATGGACACACTTAAAAAACTCGAGGCTCAGAGCATTCACATCCTGCGCGAATCTTACAAGGAATTCAAAAGCCTTGTGATGCTCTGGTCAATCGGCAAGGACAGCACCGTCCTGCTCTGGCTCGCGCGAAAGGCCTTCTTCGGCCATGTGCCGCTTCCGCTTCTTCACATTGATACGCACTTCAAGATCCCGGAGATGATCGCCTATCGCGACAAGCTTGCCGCGGATTGGCATCTCAATCTCGTTTACGGGGAGAATGCGGCGGCGCTCGCGGCGAAGCAGACCTTTCCGGATGGGAAGGTGGATCGACTGACCTGCTGCAAATCGCTCAAGAGCGAAGCGCTCAAACATACGCTTTCCGGGGAATGGCCGCGCTACGCGTTCGATCACAAACTCGGGTCTTATGTTCAGGAAAAGAATCCGCAGCCCTATACCGGCGTGATCGTCGGCGTGCGCGCGGACGAGGAAGGGAGCCGCTCCAAGGAACGCTACTTTTCGCCGAGGGACAAACAAAATGACTGGAATATCGGCGATCAACCGCCCGAACTCTGGCATCAGTATAAAACCGATTTCGCGCCCGGGACCCATGTGCGTGTCCATCCGCTTCTGGATTGGACGGAACTGAATATCTGGGAATATATTGACCGGGAGCAGATCCCGATCCTCCCGCTTTATTTCAACAATGGGAAGGGGCTGCGCTACCGGTCGCTCGGCTGCTATCCCTGCACCGGTGCCGTGAAATCGGAGGCGCGGAACGTGAAAGAAATTATTGAGGAGCTTCGGACCGGAAAGTTCTCGAATATCGCGGAGCGCTCCGGCCGGGCGCAGGACAAAGAAGACGGTGGCGGGCTTGAGACTTTAAGACGCGAAGGGTATATGTAACCATTTTTAACCGCGTAGGTTGAAAGGGTTATGTTGCATTCCAGGACACACTAAGGTAGGTCATGTTAAAACGTGACCTACAGCTTATGATCGGAGCAAGGTAATGGACCGAATGAACATTGTGATCGTCGGGCACGTGGACCACGGGAAAAGCACGGTCATCGGCCGACTTTTGGCGGACACGGGATCTCTGCCGGACGGAAAACTCGAACAAGTGAAGGCGACTTGCGCGAAAAACGCCAAGCCCTTCGAATACGCGTTCCTGCTGGACGCCCTCAAAGACGAACAGTCGCAGGGGATCACGATCGACGCCGCGCGCTGCTTCTTTCACACGAAAAAGCGTGAATATATTGTGATCGACGCGCCGGGCCATATCGAATTCTTGAAGAACATGATCACCGGCGCGGCCCGGGCCGAAGCGGCGCTCCTCGTGATCGACGCGAAGGAAGGCATTCTCGAAAATTCCAAGCGGCACGGCTATCTTCTCTCCATGCTCGGGATCCGGCAGGTGGCGGTGCTCGTCAATAAAATGGATCTGGTCGGTTACAGCGAAGAGACTTTCCGCGCGATCGAGAAGGAGTACGGGGATTTTCTGAAAGGTTTTAATGTCAAACCGGATGCCTTTATCCCGATGAGCGCCATGAACGGCGTCAACATGATCGCGCGCTCTTCCGAGATGCCGTGGTACAGGGGTCTGACCGTGCTCGAACAGCTCGATACCTTCCAACATGAAAGCTCGAGTGAAGCCTATCCCTTCCGTTTTCCGGTCCAGGATATCTACAAATTCACGGAGCAGGACGATGACCGACGCATTTTGGCCGGGACGGTGTACACGGGGAAGATCAAAGCCGGCGAGGAAGTGATTTTCCTTCCTTCGAAGAAGCGGACGCGTATCAAGGCGATCGAAGAATTCAACACGCCGCCGAAACAAGAGGCCGCGGCCGGCGAAGCGATCGGTTTTACGACCGAGACCCAACTTTATATCAAGCCGGGGGAGCTCATGGTCAAGGCCGGAGATCCCTTGCCGGCGGTGAGCACGCGCTTTAAGGCCACGCTTTTCTGGATGGGACATGATCCGCTCGTCAAAGGGAAAAAATACAAATTGAAGCTCGGCGCGGCGCGTGTGAGCCTGCGCCTCGTGGAAGTCTTGAGCGTTCTGGATACCTCGGAACAGACCCTGAGCTCCCGCAAGGAGCAGGTGGATCGGCATGATGTTGCCGAGTGCGTTTTTGAAACTTCGAAGCCGGTGGCGTTCGACAAGGCCGCGGATCTTCCTGAGACCGGCCGCTTTGTGATCGTGGACCATTATGAGATCGCGGGGGCGGGGATCATTCTCGAGGCGTTCGCCGAGGACCGGTCGATTTTGCGGGAGCATGTCGCGAGGCGGGAACAAATTTGGGAACGGAGCGCGATCGACGCGGGGAAACGGGCCGCCACTTACGGGCACCGTCCGGGATTTATCCTGATCGTCGGCAAAGTTCATACCGGCAAGCAAATGATCGCGAAGACCCTCGAAGAGCGGCTGGTCCAGAAAGGCCTTAAGGCTTTCTATCTCGGCATTTCGAATCTGATCTCGGGGATCGGTTCCGAGCTTCCGACCGGAGGGGAGTCGCAGGAAGAAGTGGTGCGGCAGCTTGGCGAACTCGGGCGCATCATCACGGAATCCGGCCAGATTTTCATCACCACGGCCTCGGATCTGGATGATGCCGATATTGAGACCCTGCGTATTCTGAATACTCCCAACGAGATCCTGGTGCTGAATGTCGGTGAAAGCCAGCTGGACCGCGTGAAGCCGGACCTGCGGTTTGAGCCATGGTCCGAGGTGGAGGAGGCCATCGGGCGGATCTTTTCTTGGCTCAAGCAAAAACGGATCATTCCGTCTTGAGTTCCGGAAAAAAAACGGGGAAGGTTTCTCTGGTCGGTGCGGGGCCGGGCGATCCGGGACTTATCACGGTGAAGGGACTCGATCGTCTCCGGAAAGCGGACGTGATCCTCTACGATCATCTGATCCCCAAAGTCCTTCTTGAAGAGGCGCCTCCAGCCGCGGAGAGCATCTCGGTCGGGAAGAAACACGGGAACCATTCTCTTTCCCAGGAAAAGATCCAGGAACTTATGCTGGAGAAAGCGCGCAAAGGAAAATGCGTGGTCCGGCTGAAGGGCGGGGATCCGTACATTTTTGGGCGCGGCGGGGAAGAGATCCTTTTTCTCAAAAGTCACGGGATCGAGACCGAAGTGGTGCCGGGGGTGAGTTCGGCGGTCGCGGTGCCGGCGATGGCGGGGATCCCGCTCACGCAGCGGCATCTCGCGATGACCGTTGCGATCGCCTCGGGCCACGTGACGAATGACAATGATCCTATCCCGGTGCCGGACGCGGAGACGCTGGTCTATGTGATGTGCGTCTCGGATCTCGGGAAAACCGTGGCGCGGCTTCTGGAAAAACGAAAACGAGGGACGCCGTGCGCTGTTATTGAGAACGGGACCACGCCGCAGGAGCGGGTGATCACGGGAACGCTTGAGACGATACTCGCGAAGGCGCGCACGGAGAAGGTTCGTCCGCCGGCGATTTTTGTGGTGGGCCCCACCGTCGCGCTTCGGGAGAAGATCCTCGGGATCGCGGACTTAAAGTAGAGCCATTTCAAAACGGATGTTATAATTCCGTCCCCTTAAAGAAAGGTTTTATGCCGGCAAAAGAAGAACTGACCCAGGTCGAGAAAGACAAACTGCATTTTGGCTTCGATTTTGATTTCCGGGAGATCGCGCGCCGTCCCGCGGAATCCTTCACGCCGAACGAGCTCGCCATGTTCAAGTGGACAGGGATCTACCAGCAACTTCAAAAAGGGTTTTTCATGATCCGCCTGCGTATGCCGGGTGGGCTTTTTACTTCCAAACAGCTGGTGCGCGCGGCCGAAGTCGCGGAAAAGTACGCGCAAAACGAGCTTTGCATCACGACGCGCCAATGCCTGCAGTATCACTGGGTGCGTCGCGAAGATCTCTACAAGGTCATTGAAGAAATGAAAGAGGTTGGCATCCTAACGAAGAACGCCTGTGGCGATGTGACGCGCAACGTCGTGTCCTGTCCTCTCGTCGGCGTCTGTCCCCATGAAGAAGCGGACACCTTCCAGATGCTGCGCGCGATCGCGGATCATCCCGAGCTTTTGGATGAGCAGCGGAATCTTTCCCGGAAGCATAAGATCAGCGTCGCGGGCTGCGGTCGCGCCTGCGCCCAGACACTCATGAACTGCCAGGGCTGGTATCCGGTCACGAAGAGCGGGATTGTGGGCTGGAAATTTCACGCGGGCGGCGGGCTTGGCTCGAAACCGTATATCGCGAAGGCGATCTTTGAATGGGTCCCGGCGGAGCTGGTCGTGGATGTCGCGCGCGCTTCCACGGAAGTTTATCGACGGCTTGGCAACCGCCGGGTCCGAGCCCTGGCCCGGCTTAAGATCGTCGTGGACAGTCTCGGCGCGCAAGGGTACGCGGAGAAAGTTCTGGAAGTTTTGAAGGAACGGAATGTCCAGGGGATCGAGAAGATCGTGGTCGGCGATCACACGGTAGATGTTGGCGAGAGTTTTCTTGACGGGCAGCCGGTGATCGAGCAAAAGACGAAAGGACTTTTTGTCGTCCGTGCCATCATTAAGCGGAGTGAGTTGAGCGGGCAGGAGGCCCGGCGCTTCGCGGCATGGGCCGAACAATTCGGCGACGGGACGCTTGTTTTTACGAACAGGCAGAATCTTCTTTTCCGGTCTGTTCCGGCGGCCAAGGTCCCAGCGCTTTCCGCCCTGCTCAAGAAGGAAGGTTACATTACGGAAGGTTTTGAGCATGTCCCCGATATTGTTGCCTGTGTTGGGACGACGGTTTGCAATCTCGCGGTCGCGGACGTGCCGAACACCTACAAGAGTATGATGAAGGACCTGGCTCTGGATGAGGCGTGGTGGCGTAAGGTCGGTCCCGTTCGCATCAACATGAACGGCTGTCCGAATTCCTGCGCGCAACACGCGATCGCGGACATCGGCCTGCGTGGACTCCGCAAGCGCACGGAGCGCGGTTCGGAAGAAGGCTACAGCGTTTTTATCGGGGGGTCGCTTGCGGGCGCCGGGCATGTGGCGGAACCGGTTTGTGATGTGACCGCGCCGTATGTGGTGCCGCTCCTCAAAAAGATGCTGGATATTTATGTGAAGGAACGCCGCTCGGCCGCAGAGACGTTTGCCGCCTTCTCCAAGAGGATCACCGCCTCCGGGATGAAAGCTCTCCTCGGGGACATTCCGTTCGGTACAGATCCGGTGGGCGAGCGAAATCAGGATTATGATGCTCTCTATAAAGACTCTGTGATCGCCGCACAAAAGAAAGTCTCTCAATAAATCTATGGAACTCCGCGAAAAGATCTCCCAAGCGACCCGGCTCCTGGATCAGGGGAGAAGTGACGAGGCGATCGACATTCTTCGCGCCGACGAATCCCCGAAAGACGCGGCGCTTTGTGCACTGCTGGCCCGGGCCTATGCCCAGCGTGGTGATGTTCGTGGGGATGTCTACACCAGCCAATTTTTCGCGAAAAGGGCGGAAGAACTGGGTGCCCAGGCAGAAGAACTAAGCGCCATCCAGGCCGTCGGTGATTTCAGAAAAGAGCGCTACGACGAAGCCGCGGCCGCGTTCGCCAAGTTCGTGACCGAACAATCTCCCGCCTCTACCCAATTCCTGTTCGGCCTTTCGCTTGTCTACACCGGCAAGGAACCGCAAGGCCGCTGTTGGCTAGAGAGCGCTGCGAAAAAAGATCCGCGGCTTCAAGACAAGATCAAAGAATCCGTGCGTTATCGCCGCGCATCGGGGGAACTCAAACGTCCTCCCACCGGGAACATGTATGAGTCCGTGATCGACAAACTTCGTGCCTCCGCGGCTCAGGAGATTCCGGCTCCATACGCGCATCAACCGCTTTCAAAATTCCGCGGCACCGGGTCCGAGCCTAAGGACCTCGATTGGTCCGCGAAGAACGTGCCCTGCCAGAACAATTGTCCGGCCGGGACGAATATTCCGGAGTATCTCAATGCCATTTACAAAAGCGAATACGATCGCGCCTACCGGATCAATCTTTGGGACAACGTGTTTCCCGGAGTGCTCGGCCGCGTTTGCGCCCGTCCTTGTGAAGAGAAATGCCGGCACGGGTGGGAAGGGCTTGGCGAGTCTGTCGCAATCTGCTGGAGCAAACGTTCGGCGGCGGATCACCGAACAACGCCCTTTGTCAAACTCGAGTCGCTTTTCCCGTCGAGCGGCAAAAAAGTCGCGGTCGTCGGCGCGGGAGTGGCAGGACTTGCCGCAGCGCGTCAGCTGGCGCTGCTCGGTCACGACGTGACGGTTTATGAAAAGCACAAGCGTCCAGGTGGCATGATGAATCAGGGAATTCCGGAATTCCGTCTTCCGCGTGATGTGGTCGATCACGAGATCGAACAGGTCAAAGCCTGCGGCGTCAAAATTGAGTGCGGGAAGTCTGTCGGAAAAGATCTTCAGCTTCAGACACTTCACGATGAATTTGACGCGGTGGTGCTTGCGGCCGGGACACTTGATCCCAACCGGCTGGATCTTCCCGGCGCGAAACTCGCCGGGATCCACCATGGGTTGGAATTTCTACTGAGCGTGAATGAATTGGGCAGGACAGAGATCGGCAAGCACGTGATCGTGATCGGCGGCGGCTTCACGGCGATGGACTGCGCGCGGACCGCGTGGCGCTTGTGCGCGAAAAGCGTTCGCGTCCTTTACCGGCGTTCTTCCAAAGAAATGTTGATCACGCCGGGGGAGCTTGAAGAGCTCCGGCATGAAGGCATTTCTATGGAATTCATGATCAGTCCCGTGGCATATGTTGGCGATGGCGGGGGCCGTCTCCGCGCGGTGAAATTCATCAAGAACGAACTGGGCGATCCCGACGAAAGCGGCCGGCGGCGACCTGTGCCGGTGGAGGGGAGTGAGTTTGAGGTGGAAGCCGACACCGTGCTGCTCGCGACGGGACAATTCCCGGATACTGTTTGGATCGATGGGACTCTCCGTCAGAGGTTGTTGGATCCTGAAGAGAATATGCTTGGCGCGGGGGAGCATCGTTCCGCGGATGAAAAGATTTTTATGGCCGGCGACTTTTCACAAGGGGCATCCTCACTTATCCGTTCGATCGGGCACGCCAAAAAGACGGCGCGGGCTGTCGACCATTTCCTCATGGGCCAGGACCGGCTCAAGGACATTGTGCGTGTGGAAGACGCGCCTGCGACGGGCAGGATACGCGAAATGGATGCAGTCCCGCTCACCGCCATGCCGTCGCTTGCCGTGAAAGACCGCGGTTTCAAGGCAGAAGTCGAAAAGGGATTCACCAAGGCACTTGCGACCGAAGAAACGCAACGCTGCTACCTCTGCCATTATAAATTTGAGATCGATCACGATCGTTGTATTTACTGCGACTGGTGCGTCAAGGCAAAGCCACGGCCGGACTGCATTCTGAAAGTGAAGGAGCTGGTCAAAGATGCCGAGGGCCGTACGATTGATTTTGAGATCGCCCGCACGAGCGAAGAGACAAAATTCATCTATATCAACCAGCAGGATTGCATCCGCTGCCACGCCTGCGTCCAGGCTTGCCCCGTGGATTGCATCAGCGTTCAGAAAGTCAGCAAGGGCACGGCGACCTGCGACGGCCGTCCGCTCGTCTAACTCTCATCACCCTTTCAACCTCGTAGCTTGAAATGGATTCTTTCTGGGATTGACGATGATCCCGCTCTGTTTTAATGCTGAAAACAATGGTATAATTCGCGCTCCTGAGAGCTCAATTACTTTTAAAGGAAGGAAAACCATGACGACGCTTCCTACGAAAAAACTCGAGATCTTCAAGAATCCGAATCCGGAACGGGATTACGATATTGAGATGGAGTGCCCGGAGTTCACCTGCCTCTGCCCCAAGACCGGTCAGCCCGATTTCGCGACGATCCATATCGCTTACGTCCCCGACGAATTTTGTGTGGAGCTCAAGAGCCTCAAGCTTTATCTTTGGAGTTATCGCAACGAAGGCGCCTTTCATGAAGCGGTCACGAACAAGATCCTGGATGATCTGGTCAAGGCCACGAAGCCCCGGCAAATGACGGTTGAAGCCGATTTTTTTGTCCGCGGCGGCATCCATACCGTGATTACGGCAAACTATTCCAAAACCCGCAAGAAATAACCAACCTTAGGAGGTTTTTTATGTCTGAACGTAAAGGCGCAGCCACATTCCAATCTAATCCTCTGACCCTGGTCGGGCCCGAGTTGAAAAAGGGAGATAAAGCTCCGGATTTCAAACTGATCGATGGCGGTTTGAAGCCTGTGACTCTCGCGGATTCCAAAGGCAAGACGCGGCTCATCAGTGTGATCCCTTCAATCGATACACCGGTGTGCGAGCTTCAGACCAAGCGTTTCAATCAGGAGGCCTCGAAGCTTCCATGCGGTGTGGCCGTTTTGACTGTCAGCATGGACCTTCCCTTTGCGCAAGCGCGTTGGTGCGGCGTCGCGGGAGCGGATAAAGTCCAGATGCTTTCCGATTATCAGGATCACGCGTTCGGCGCGGCTTACGGTGTTTTGATCAAGGAACTACAGCTCCTTTCCCGGGCGATCTTTGTGGTTGGTCCCGATGATAAGATCCAGTACGTCGAATACGTCAAAGAGATCACGACTCATCCTGATTACGATAAGGTGCTGGCGGCTCTGAAGTCGAAATCCTGCTGCTGTGGATAAAAAAAAGAACCAAAGGTTCTTTTTTTCGCTCAACGTGAAGCGCGCAACGCACAACGTAAAAGCTCGAGCAGAGATCGTTGCGCGTTGTGCGTTGAGCGTTGCGCTGGTCGTTGCTCTTGTTGGCGTAAGAGTTGCTTGGGCTGAGGCGCCTGTTATGAAGACCCTTTCTGCGCATGTGGTCAAGGTTGCTCCGGGGAACGGAAGCATCGATGTGGATTTTAGGAACCCCGCTACAAATAAGGTCGAGCGGCTCACTTTCTATGCGGACCAACATGCGGGCTTAAGCAAGCTCAAGAGCCTCGATGAGTTGCGTCCCGGGCAGGTGGTCAGCATTGATTATGTGGAAGAATCTCCCAAGCGTCTGATGATCCGCCGTATTGCCCGCGTCAAATTGTCCGGTCCCCCCCAAGGCCTCGAGAAATTCCGTGGACTCTAGTCGAGCGTGGTTTTTTTGTCTGGCGCTTCTTCTATGTTTTTCTCTGATCACGCCTGCCGGTTTCGCATCGTCTCACAATGCTCATGGTGAAAACCGCACGAATATAGTTCCCGTGACCGGGGAGGATCTTTCCCAGAAAACAGACGGAGAACTTTTCGCTATGGAGCGCGAGCTTCAGCAAGGTCTGGCCAAAGATCCCGGCAACGCGGAACTTCACAAGCAGCTTTCGACGGTTTACGCGACACTTTTTGACCGGACGCGCAATCAGAAAGGGCCATGGTCCACCGAATGGCTGACGCGTAGCCGCAACTCGCTGGAGGAGGTCCTGATGAGCCGTCCAGAGGATAAGGTGGCCCATTACAATCTCGGCGTCGTGTACAAGCGGCTCGGGGAGATGGAGCGCGCCCGTGAAGAACTTAAGAAAGCCATACGACTTTGTGACCCCAAAGAGGATGCTTATCTTATCAGCGCCTGCTGGCTTCAGATCGCGTCAGTTTATGAAGAGCAGGGATTTCTTGATGATGCCAAGGAGTGCTATGTCACCGCGCGTGAGTTTGACTACGAGAATCCGGATATCCAGGAAGCCATCACGGCTGTGAATGCCAAGCGCAAGGAGTCGGGCAACGGGGGGGGCTTTTCTTCAATGGGGATGCCGTCGACGGGAGGGGCTTATTCCGGGAACCCGCAAACCGCGGCGGCCATGGGGGTGGATCCTAACGCTCAGAATCCGAACGGGATGGCCCAGGCATTGCCCGCGCTCGGCCAAGCAGTGATGCAAAAATTTGGAGGCGGTGGTGATGGAGGGAGTTCCGGTGGCGGACAGTAAGATTCCTTCAGGCACCAAAGCGATCTTGCTCGATGCGGGGGGGACGCTCTTCCGTCCGTATCCGTCCATCGGGCATCATTACGGCACGGTTGCGGCGAAATACGGCTGCCGCGCGTCGGAGAAGGATATTGAAGCCGCGTTCCACCGGGTCTGGAGCGATCACGACAAGATCGGAGACTTTAAAAGCCATCTAAATGAAAAGAACGAGAAGGAATTCTGGCGCAAGGTGGTGACCGAAGTGTTTCGGGAGTTTGGCCCCATCGCTTCCTTCGATGATTTTTTCAATGAGCTTCACGATCTTTTCGCCCGGCCTGAAGTCTGGAAATTCTTTCCGGAGTCCGAAGAAGTGTTGCAAGCCTTGAAGGAGAAAGGTTATATTCTCTGCCTCGTTTCGAATTGGGACACGCGGCTCGTGAAGCTTTGTCAGGGGCTCGGTCTGGACCGCTTCATGAATCGTTACGTGATCAGCGCGGTTTTGGGTGTCGCGAAACCGGACCCGCGCATTTTCCGTGAGGCCCTGAGGCTTTCGGGCGTCGAAGCCGGGGAAGCCGTTCATGTGGGTGACAGCCTTGAGGACGATATCCACGGCGCGCAGCGCTCCGGGATCAAGGCACTCTGGCTTGACCGTTCCGGCCGGCACGCGGGCTTATCCCAAGAGGATCAGGATTCTGTGACCGTGATCCGTGATCTGAGAGAACTGATCTAGGAGAGTTATGAGCGTTCGCGATGAAATCTTAAAGTATCAGGGAGTCTTGGTTGACGCGAAGCCTATTTTCGGTCAGGATCCGAGGGCCGAAGAATTCTCTTTAGCCGGAAAGTTTAAGAACCGGGCCGCGGCATTTGGCGTCCGGAAAGCCAAGGATGGCACCCTGGAGATTTTCTACAGGGTTGCGATAAGGCCGGTGGTGGAGCTTCCCCCGGCGTTGCAGAAGGATTGTCCGGTCATCTTTCCCGAAGGTCCGGAGTTTGCCGATGCGGACGTGCGGATCGTGGAGAATCATTGGCTGACTGAAAGGGTGATGGAGGAGAGAAGGCCGGAAGATCACTTTTCGACGCAGACGGAGACTTCAATCACGGAGCGTTTGACCACGCTCAGCCGGCTTGCCTCACGCATGGATACCGGCGATTTCTCGCTCCAACCCAGTATCGAGGCTCACGTCAAAACGAATATCCGGCAGTTCACCTGGGTGCTTTCTGGTTGTTTCGCAGTGCTGGTTCTGGCTGTGGTCGCCGTTTCCGTGCCGTTCTTTTTCAAGCCTCTCGGGATCTCCGGGGGCAAAGAAGGGAGCTCCGCAAATTCCACGCTCCGTTCTACACGGATCGCCCGCGCTCAGGCGGAACTTGCCAGGAGCCAGAGAAATATTATACCTCCGGGATCGAATGTCTTTCTGATGGTGACTCCGGACAAGACCACGGTCCCGGTGGGCGGAAAAGTAACACTGCTTTACGAGCTGTTGACGCGCTATAGCGCCAAATGTTGGGGTTTCAATAATGAAGGGAAGTTTCAGCATTTCCAGGTGGAGAGAAGGGATCCCGCGCCGGATACGCCCCGTGTGGTTGTGCCGATGAACGGCAAAAAATTCCTCAAATTCTCCGTGGGGACAGCCACGCTTGTTCCCCAGCGAGTCGGGGAGCAACTCATCTATCCGGGAACGGCCTTTGTTTCCGCCCGGGCTGAGAGCGGACAGATCCTGGACGTTTATCTGACCACCAAACCGATGGCGATCGACGTGGTTGCGGAATCCGCGCAGGAGAGAAAATGAAAAAGAATATTCTGGTGCTGGACGTTGAGACGCAGAAATCCTTCAAGGAAATCGGGAAATCGAAGGCGATGAGCCTTTCGAAGCTCAAAGTTTCGGTCGTCTGCGTGTACGATTATCTGACGGAGGCGTACAGTTCGTACGAAGAAAAGGATATGATGAAGTTCGGCGAGCGTCTCCAGACGGCCGACCTACTCATCGGGTTCAATATCCGGCGCTTTGACATGGCGGTGCTCCAGCCCTATCTCTTCCGGCCGGTCGAGCAGTTTCCGGTGCTGGATCTTCTAGACGATATCGAGAAGGCCCGCGGGCACCGGGTGAGTCTCGACAGCGTCGCGCGCGCGACGGTCAAAGAAGGAAAGTCCGGCGACGGCGCCGAGGCCCTCGTGCTGTTTAAGGAAGGACGCATGGAGGAACTCAAGAAATATTGCCTTGATGACGTGCGCCTGACCAAGAATGTTTATGAGTATGGCTGCAAAGAGGGGAATATTTTTTTTACATCGACATGGGATTTCAAGACCCATGAGGTTCCGGTGAACTGGAATCAAGCGACCGACGATTTTCTCAACAAAAAGACACGGACACAGAATAATTTTCCGGCAAGTTTGTTTTAACGAACGCCCCTTTTAATTCCCGGTATTCCGCGGAATACCGGGAATTGATCGGGTAGCGAAAGTATAAGGATTTTTTAATTATGACCGAACTGAGCCAATCGCCGTTGATCTATGTCAGCGTCTTCCTCCTGGGCCTGGGCCTCAACCTGACGCCGTGCATTTACCCCATGCTTTCGATCACCGTCTCTCTTTTTAGAAGTTCAGAGCATGAATCTCATGGGCGTGCATTCATTAAAGCCTTAGCTTATGTGCTCGGAATGGTGACGATGTATAGCGTGCTGGGTCTTGTCGCGGCAACGACGGGAAGATTCTTCGGCGAGTGGCTTCAAAACTCCTGGGTTCAGCTCGGGGCGGGGATCTTTGTGATCGGGCTTGCGTTCAGCATGCTGGGGCTTTATCAATTCCGTTTGCCCTCATGGCTGATGCCCTCGCATCGCGGTGTGGCCAAGAGAACACTGCTTAGTTTTTTTGTCTCCGGACTTCTGGTCGGGATCATCGCGGCTCCCTGTATGGGCCCTGCGGTGTTGGCGCTTCTCACCTTTGTGAGCAAGCAGCAGAACACGGCCTTCGGTTTTTCTCTATTCTTTGTCATGGCCCTTGGGCTCGGGCTTCCTTATCTTGTGCTTGGGACCTATTCCGGCCTTCTCGCGAAACTGCCGAGGTCGGGGGGGTGGATGGTTTGGATTGAACGGCTGATGGGCGTGGTGCTTCTGACCTTCGGTATCTCCTATGTCGCGATCGCCTTCCGCTGGCCGTTCCTGAATGCCATCGTGCCGTGGACGCTCGTCGCGGGTGGAATTTATCTTGGATGGATCGAGCGCTCGGCCCGGAGCTCCAGGGTTTTTTCAATCATCCAGCGGATCGCGGGAACGATCGCTGTGGTTCTCGGCTTTTTCTTTTTGCTCACGGTGAAGGAGAGTGTTGTTTGGGAAAAATATCATGCCGGAGTTCTTGAGGAAGCTCAGACGGCCGGACAGCCTGTGATCCTCGATTTTTACGCGGACTGGTGCATCCCTTGCCATGAACTCGACCAATTTACTTACACGGATGTTCGGGTGATCAAGCTTTTGAGGAATTTCCGGCGGATCAAGGTTGATACCACCAATGTTGAAACGGAGGAGATCCGCGATGCCATCAGCCGGTTCGACATCTTCGGCGTTCCGACCGTGCTTTTCCTGGATGCTCAGGGCGCGGAAGTGCCGGAACTTCGCATGAACGGCTTTGTGCCACCCGAGGAATTCATCGCGGCTGTCGGTGCCTCTCGGCTTGGAAAGATCTCGGGGAGCGTTAAGCGGGGAGTTGGGAACGCGTGACCCCGCTGTCGTTGTGCGCGCCCCTTGCCTTGACAAAGAGAGAGCCTGCTTCTATCCTTAGCGAGTATTTAGTTCTCGGTTTTTATCAACTTCAGAGAAATTGCTTAAAATGAAAATTCTCCAGCGTTACGTCCTTAAAGAACTGATCTTGCCATGTCTTTTGTGCTTCTCGGTCCTCAGCTTTATCTTTATGGCGGGCTATCTTGTCAAAGCGGCGGATATGATCATCGGCCGCGGGGTGCCGTTCACGCAGACGCTCTACGTCCTTTTGCTCGTCTTGCCCTCCATTCTGAGTTATACCGCGCCGATGAGCCTTCTGACCGGCGTGCTGATCGTGTTCGGGAGTATGTCCCAGAACAACGAATTCCGCGCCATGAAGGCTTCCGGGGTACATCCGTTGAAATACATGATGCCGCCGCTTTTTCTGGGATTCGCGCTGAGTATGTTCATGTTTGTTTTTAATGACCAGGTGGGGCCGCCGGCCCGCTATGAGCTTCGCCGCGCGACGAAACGGATGATCATGCAGCATCCTATGGCCTTGATCGAGCCGGGCCGTTTCGTCAAGATCAGCCCCAGTATTCTTTTTCTTGCGAAGCGGGTTGAGGGGGATTCCATGAAGGATATTGTGGCGCATGAGGGCGTGGATTCCGATAATCCTGTCAGGACGATTGTCGCGGAAAGCGGGAAAATGGTCATGGATTCCAATACCGGGCAATTGGAGGTTCAGCTCTCGAACGGAAGTGTTTCAGAATCCCATGGCGACGGGATCCAGTCTGTTCAGTTCAGGACCTACAAGTTCCCCACGCTCGATGAAGATGACATCCGCAAGCTGGGAAAAAAGAAAAAGGACATGACGCTGGCGGAAGTCCTTGTGGAGATCTCGGAGTTTCTTGCGGACATTTCGGGGAATGCCGATAAAAAAGGCGTGCGGGAACTCTGGACCGTATTTCACCAGCGGATCGCATTCGCGTTCGGCTCTCTGGTGTTCGCTTTTATGGGGATCCCGATCGCCTCGATCGTGAAACGAGGGGAAGTGGTGATCAGCTTCGGGATCTCCATGGGCGCGACGTGTCTCTATTACGTCCTTTTCGCGGTCGCCCAGACGATCGCGCTGCGCGGCGGTCTGCCCCCGATGATCTGCCTTTGGCTTCCGAACATTCTCCTGATCGGGGTCGGCTCTTTTCTCCTCCGCAAAGCCATCCTGTCCTAAAAAAATACGAATTACGAAGCTCGAATTTCGAAACAAAACCTAATTTTAGAAATTCAAAATACCCCGTTTGGCTCATTCCGCTATCCGAATTTTGGATTTGTCTCAGATTTCGATATTCGGATTCCGGTTTGAATTCTTGCTCGGTAAATATCAAAAGGCTTATATGCGGTTGTTCAGCAACTGATCTTCAGATAATTCTTGATCCTGGCTTTCCAGCCGCGAAGACGTTTGGAGCAATCCTTGTCGGGCGGCGCGTTCCGCGTTCTGTTCTCCAGGACTTTTTTCGCGGCCCGGACGAATTCTTCTAGAGCCGCCTCTTTTTTTTCAGGCAGGCGCATTTCTTGCAGGACTTGCAGGAGTCCCCACCCCTGGCCCTTGGTACGCTCACTCTCCAGGATCCCCTCGCCTTTAAAATTCACATAATCGATCAGGGCGAACATCCCCTTGGGATCGTCCGCGATCTCTTTGAATTTTAATTCGATCGCGGGCCGTTCCGTCTCGGGGATCGTCGCGAGCATCCGGGGAAGGATCCCCTCGACCCGGAGGATGATAAATTGCGCCTGAAACCCCTGGGTCTTTTCAAGAAAATCCCTGAGGGTCGTCATGCGCTCGCTTGGCAGATCCGCGAGGAACGCCTCACGGGTCGGCCACGGCGCCACACGCTCGGGAAGCGCAGTGATCCAGGGAGGGATCGGTTCTTTTTGGACTTCCAGGAATGAGAGAAGTTCGGGAAAGAGTTCTTTGTAGGGCCCTTTAGTGCCGGCGGGATACCAGATGAAATGTCCGATCCCGAAAGACGGGAAAGCTTCGTCAGGATTCCAGGTGGTGAGCCATTCTTTTTTTCCGGAGCATTCATTGAAGAAAATCATTTTTTGGAGGCAGCCCAGTTCATCGGCGGTCATGGGCGTGTCCAGTGGCGATGTGGCCAGGACGGGCGAAGCAAGGATCCATAAAAGCAGGAACCCAAGCGCGAATATTCTCAAGATGTCCTCTGGGGCGGAGGTGAAGTAATAAGCAACGGAAATCTTGGGGATTTTATCTTTGTGGCTTTTGGAAAGCAATAGAACTTAAAAGAAAATATCAGATCTTCAGAAGGTGACAGAGATCGGCGGGGGATTTGGCGATGAAGTCCGGGTGAACAGCTTCGAGTTCTTTCATGGCTTGAAAGGGATTGGACGCCAGCATCGGGAACGCAACGGATCGTATGGAGAGAGTCTCCTTGGCCCGGTTCGCGGCGAGGACATCGTCCGGAAGATCCCCGACGTAAAGGAATTTCTTTTTGGCGCCGAGGGTTTGCGCGGTTTTGATGATCGAGAAAGGATGGGGTTTCCTCAGGGATTCTTTCCGTTCGCGTTCTTCTTTTTTCACGTCATCCATGGTGGTCATGGCATCAAAGAGGTCCGCGATCCCGAAATGTTTGAGCGCGTGCGAGGCCTCATAAAGAGAACGGCCGGTCGCGATACCGAGCTTCATCCCGCGGCTTTTCATTTTTTCGAGAAGCGGCCGTTTGAAGAGGAGCTTCTCACGGTGAATGAGCCCCCGTTTTTTCCAATAGCGCATGCGGTTCATCGTGACGCGTGGGAAAATATCCTTGCCCAGATAGATCTCCTGGAAGATGCGGGCCACTTTTTCGATGGTCACCGTCGTGGGCCGTCCGAAAAGGGCGGTGATGCCCGCGACTTTTAGCGGTCTTTGTTTGATGCTCTTGGCGAACTTGTCGATATTCACTAATTTTTTAAGGCCGTCCAGGGTCCTGTTCTTGACCGGAAGCGACAAGAGATAGACCAGAAGGCCGTAACAGCAGTCCCAATCATCATTGAGACCGCCCAAGAGCTTGAACTGGTCGACATCCTCGGAAGTCAGCAGGCTAGGAAACTTGCCTCCTGCCGAGCGGCTGAAAAAGGGAATCGGACCGTGTGTGAGGTAGAGTTCTACCGTGTCCCGGATGGCCTCAAGATAGGAGAGGCGGGTATCCACAAGAACATTATCAATATCAAAAATGACAGCGTCGGCCTGTATCTTTTCGACCGGGGGCCGCGGGGGAACGGGAGATTTTAACGGGGCTTTCTTAGAGATTTTTCGTTTCATAAGGCTAGTTTACGCCCTCCCACGGGCCATGTAAAGAATGTTATTCGGACTAAACTGCGAGGAATTTCTTGAAAAGAAGGATCTTTTTCGAAGAGAGGTCGAAATCAATATCTCGGGGAAGTGAGCATCGGAATCGGGACTGTCGAAGCCCCCGACGCAGACGATCCCAGGCCTCAAAGGACAATCCGCTTTGACGGTCCAGTTTCTTAAGGGCCCTCTCGACAAGGCGAAATTGAAGGGCCGGGTGGCATTTCAGAAAAGGCGTGCGGCGTAGCTCCAGTTCTCCGGTGCGGATCTTCTTGAACGTTTTTTTCCAAGCCTTTTCTTCCAGTTCTTCGATGAGTTCGCTTTCTTCCGTGACGATCGCCGGAATGCGCGCAAGAGCTTCCGCCACGCGGGGATTGAAATCGCGCTGGAGGGAGGGGATCAATTGGAGCCGGATACGGTTCCGAAGGTACTGCGTGGAATCGTTACTGCGATCTTTCCGGAAAGTGACTTTGGCCGCACGGAGAAATAAGAGAAGATCTTTTTTCGTAAAGGCGAGAAGTGGGCGAATGAAGGAAACGCCCCGGAGGGAATGCGTCTCGCGAATCCCCTGAAGACCCCGCAACCCTGTTCCCTGGAGGAGACGCATCAGCACGGTCTCGGCTTGATCTCCGAGCGTGTGCGCCAGGACGACCTTTTTGATCCCGAGATGTTTTGCCGTTTTCAGGAAAAAGTCATAGCGCATTTTCCGCGCGGCTTCTTCGATCGAAGTTTTTGTTGCCCGAGCTTCGCACTTCACATCCCCGGAGCCACCGTAATAATCCAGGCCGAGTTTGTGTGCAAGACCGCGGACAAACTTGGCGTCGGTCCTGGAAGCGGGGCGCAACCGGTGATCATAATGAAGGATACCGATGCGCCACCGGTTTCCCAGGGCTAGACGCGCCATCAAATGGACAAGCGCGACCGAATCCGGTCCTCCGGAACACGCGACGAGGATCCTATCGCCGGGTTTGAAGAAAGACCTGTCCCGGAGCTGTGCTTCAAAACGATGCGGAAAATCTTGCGAGGTTTGGATCATGTGCTCCCTTGAGGAATAAATTGGTGCCGGGGGCCAGGATTGAACTGGCGACCTAGGGCTTATGAGTCCCTCGCTCTAGCCAACTGAGCTACCCCGGCATAAATCTAGGGCGGAAAGATGAAACCTGTTACTTCAGAAATTGAGGCGTGAGTCAATGGCCCTGACTACCTTTAATTCTCAAAAAGCCAGGATTGCGCGCCCCCGGCACAGACATGCGAAAAGGTCATTTGAGGCCGGGTATATTAACACAGCTTCTCGTGAACGCACAAGCACGGTTCAACGGACGGCTGTGCGGCGCGGCGGGCCAAAGGCTCCTTGCTTAAACAGCTTGGATATCTTCAAACTCCCATGCTAAACTACGGCTCCTTTGCCTCCTAAAAATGAGCACCGCATAACATTTGAAACTAGAGGTATGCGGCACAGTACTGTGAACCTCTGAAATTATAGGAGAACAGTGCTAGAGAGAGTTGAAAAATGACGCCTGTTAATAAGCCAAAGAAAAATTTACAACGTCCCAAGAACGGTCGCAAGCTGCCCCCGAAACCAGGAGAGCCGGATCGTAAACGGCTGGTCGCTCTTTTTCTCATCCCTCTGGGAATTTTTCTTCTCCTTCAGATGTTCGTATTTCCCAGTTTTGAACTGAAGGAACTCAGCTACTCTGAGTTTTACCGGATGCTCGGTCGTAACTCCGAGACCGGCGAGATCCTTTCCTGCGACTTGGTGGATAATGTCATCCAGGGGAAGATGATCACAGGTTCTTTCTTTCAGGTGCATATCCCTTACAATGACCCTGAAATGCTTCCGATGATTCGCAAGAACGTCGCGAATTTTACCGTGACCCCGCCGCAAACCTTCTGGCGTAATTTTTTCGCGGGGATATTCCCGACGCTTCTTTTAATCGGCTTCTTCTGGTTCTTTGTGTACCGCGGCGTGCAGCAGGGAGGCGGCAAGGTTTTTTCCTTCGGGAAATCCCGCGCCAAGCTCGTCGATAAGGAAAAAAGTCCGATCACGTTCAAAGATGTCGCCGGGGTCGACGAGGCCAAGGAAGAACTCCAGGAGATCATCGAATTCTTGAAAGATCCGTTGCGCTTTACGAAACTGGGGGGGCGTATCCCCAAAGGCGTTCTCCTGATGGGGCCTCCGGGAACGGGAAAGACCCTCCTGGCGAAGGCGGTTGCCGGCGAAGCGGAAGTGCCTTTTTTCTCCATCAGCGGCTCGGATTTTGTCGAGATGTTCGTGGGTGTTGGTGCGGCGCGTGTGCGCGATCTTTTTGAACAGGCCAAGCGCGCGGCGAAAGCAGGCGGCAAAGGCGCGATCATTTTTATCGATGAGATCGACGCGGTCGGCCGGCAGCGCTTTGCCGGGATCGGCGGGGGGCATGACGAGCGGGAGCAGACCCTTAACGCACTTCTCGTGGAAATGGACGGATTTGACACGCAGGCCGGTGTCATCCTGATCTCGTCTACGAATCGCCCGGATGTGCTGGATCCCGCGCTGCTCCGTCCCGGGCGTTTTGACCGGCAGGTTGTGGTCCCTTTGCCGGACCTGGTCGGTCGGGAAGCGATCCTGAAAGTTCATGCGATCAAGGTGAAACTGGATCCCGCGGTGGATTTCAAGACGATCGCCAAGCAAACGACTTATTTTTCCGGCGCTGACCTGGCGAATCTGGTCAATGAAGCCGCTCTTTTGGCCGCCCGTCTTAACAAGGAAACGGTCGGCATGGTCGAGCTTCAGGAATCGATCGAGCGTGTAATGGCCGGGCCACAGCGTAAGAGCAAGAAAGTTTCGGACAAGGAGCGCAAGATCGTCGCGCATCATGAAGCGGGGCACGCGCTGGTGGCGCTCATGACGCCGGGCGCAGATCCCGTCCATAAAGTGACGATCATTCCACGCGGTTTGGCCGGCGGTTACACGGTGACCCTGCCGGAAGAGGATCGTACTTTGCATAGCCGTACCTTCTTTCTGGCGGAAATCCCGGTTTTGATGGGGGGGCGGGTCGCCGAGGAACTTATTTTCGGAGACATTACGACCGGCGCGCATAACGATCTTCAGAAAGCCACCCATATCGCACGGGAAATGGTTTGCCGTTTCGGGATGAGCAAGAAGCTCGGGCCGGTGGTGTTCGGCAAAGAGGGCGGCGGGATGGTTTTTCTGGGTCGCGATCTCATGGATGAAAAAAATTATTCTGAGGAAACCGCGCAGGCGATCGACTCCGAAATCAAACGGATCATCGAGGAAGGCTATGAACTCTCGAAAAAGATCCTGACGGAGAATCGCGACAAGCTCGAGGCTTTAGCTTCTTTACTCCTGGAAAAGGAAACGCTGGATGCCGAGGAGATCAAGAAAGTCACCGGTCTTCAGGTTGCGGCGGCTCCTGATGGCGGGATTGTCGCCCCGACCCTTGATCTAGGCGGGAAACCCGTCGCGTGATCTGGAAGATCCGAAACAATACGGTTTCTTTTGGAAGGACCCTGATCATGGGGGTCCTGAACATCACGCCGGACTCCTTTTCAGATGGCGGATGTTATCTCGACCCTGACGCGGCGTGCGCGCAGGCGGTGAAACTGGTGGCGGAGGGCGCGGACATTCTCGATCTTGGTGCCGAATCCACGCGGCCGGGTGCGCTCCCTATCACGGAGCAGGAAGAGTTGCAGCGGCTGATGCCGGTCCTGGAGAGAATTCGCAAAGAAATCTCAGCGCCTCTTTCCATTGATACGGTCAGGCCGGAAGTCGCGAAGCGATGTCTTGAGGCCGGGGCCGACATCATCAACGATGTGAGTGGGCTAAAACGCTCCGGGCCTGAAATGGCCAAGATTGCCGGGAAGTTCGGGGCGGGGCTTGTGCTGATGCATAGACGAGGCACGCCGACGACCATGCAGACTTTGACCGATTATGGCGATGTGGTTGCTGATGTCATAAGCGAACTTCGGGAAAGCATCCAGATCGCGACTGAGGCCGGGCTTGACCGGGAGCATCTCGTAATCGACCCGGGGTTTGGGTTCGCGAAGACGGTGAAACAGAATCTCGAGATCCTCAAAAAAATAAGCGTGTTCCATGAATTGGGGTTGCCCGTCTTGGCGGGACCCTCCCGTAAATCTTTTATCGGCCAGGTGACGGGACGCCAGGCAACGGACCGGGAGTTTGGGACAGCCGCTTGCGTGGCGGTATGCGTGACCGGGGGAGTTCAGATTCTTCGAGTGCATGACACCGGCGCAATGTGGGATGTGATCAAAATCATAGAAGCCATTAAGGGAATATAACAAGAACCTTCTTTTTCGTCAGGGAAGTTCCGAAATTCCAATAATATTCAACTGCCAATAACCAAACGAAATAGGCGAGGTTTCGGATGAAAAAACCGATTTGGGTTTGTTTGATGTTGTTTGTTGTTGTTTTCATGATGTCGTCCGTTGTGTCGGCAGAAGAAAAGGCGGACCCGCGGCTCATTACTGTGACCGGCGAGGCCGAAGTTCTTGTGGTCCCTGATGAGGCGGTGCTGATGCTTGGGGTGGAAACGAAGAATCAGGATCTCAATGCAGCCAAGGCCGAGAACGACAAGATCACAAAAGGTATCTTTGCCGCTATTAAGAAACTTAACATAGAAGATAAAGATGTCCAGACTGATCGTCTAAAAATCGAGCCCCGTTATACCAATAACTACGAGACCGGGAAGCGGATCTTTCAAGGATATTTTGTCTCCAGGACCCTAGCTGTGACCTTGCGCGACGTTGGCAAGGCGGAAAATCTTGTCAGTGATGTCCTGACAGCAGGTGCCAATTACATATACAATCTTGACTTTCGGACTTCCGCGCTGAGAAAATACAGAGATCAGGCGCGCTCATTGGCGATCAAGGCGGCCCAGCAGAAAGCCAATCTGTTGGCTGCGCAACTTGAACAGACCGTAGGGAAACCGCATATGATCCGCGAAGGTTTGGAGGATGATCAAAACATAAGTTGGAACAATAGGACCAATGCGCAGGTGCAACAGGTGGTTTCTGAGGGGCTTTCTTCGGATGCGGAAAGAACCGTGGCTCTTGGGCAGATCAAGGTAACGGCGAGTGTTACGGTAAGTTTTGAACTTCAATAAAATCCACTATTAGCGGGGGCGTAACATGTCAGGACATTCTAAGTGGGCGAGTATCAAGCATAAGAAAGCGATCGTGGACGCGAAGCGCGGCCAGATCTTCACCAAGTTCATTCGCGAGATTACGGTGGCAGCGAAAACGGGCGGTGGGGATTTGAACACCAACCCGCGGCTGAGAACTGCCATCCAGTCTGCCAAGGATTCCAACATGCCGGCCGACAACATTGATCGCGCGATTAAAAAAGGGACGGGCGAGTTGGAAGGCGTGACGTATGAAGAGATTGCCTACGAGGGATTCGGTCCCGAAGGTGCGGCGATTCTAGTGGCCTGTCTGACGGACAATAAGAACCGGACGGCCTCCGAGGTTCGTAGCATTTTCAATAAAGGGAACGGCAATATGGGCGGCGCCGGAACGGTGGCGTGGATGTTCGAGAAAAAAGGGTTTATCGTTATCCCGAAGGACGCAACGACCGAGGACCAGCTGATGGAGATCGCGCTCGGCGCGGGAGCCGAAGATATGACTTCGACGGATACGATGTTTGAAGTGACGACCGCGCCGCATGATCTGTGGGCGGTGCGCGAAGCCATTGATAAAGCCAAGATCAAGATCGAGAGCGCGACCCTGACCATGATCCCGAAAAATCTGGTGAGTGTGTCCGCGGACACCGCCCGCAAAGTGATGCACTTGATCGAAGCCCTTGAGGAACACGATGACGTGCAGAATGTTTATTCGAACGTGGATATCCCCGAAGAAGTGATGAAGGAGATCGCAGGTTGATCTTTTCGAGAAAAGACTGGGAAAGGGGACAGGCCCTTGTGGAGGGCTTGTCCCTTTTTTTCTTTAAGAGAGATGTCACGCGATGCGCGTCTTAGGCGTTGACCCCGGGACGCACCGTACCGGTTTCGGGATCCTCGAGTCTAACGGCCGGGACTATAAACTGGTGATCTGCGGCACGATACGCGCGGCCTCCAAGGATCCTATCGCCAAACGTCTCCTGCATATTTTTGAATCCCTCCAAAAGAACATTCAAGGTTATCAACCCGATGTCCTGGCGCTCGAGACGCTTTTTTTTGCCAAGGACATTCGGGCCGTCGAGCGGATCGGCGAGGCGCGGGCCTGCGCCATGCTCGCAGCTTCTAAACAAGGCATCGAAGTGATAGAATACGCTCCAACCGAGGTTAAAAAATCCGTCACTGGGAATGGTCGCGCCGCCAAGGAACAGGTCCAGTTCATGGTCAAGCGGCTTTTGAATCTTAAGGAAGCCCCGGCGCCTGATGCTTCCGATGCCTTGGCGATCGCCATGTGTCATGTGCATAATGCCAAGTGGAAAGTTAAAGAGCCGTTGACTCGTTCTTCGGAGTTTATAAAGAAAAAATGATCAAAAAACACTGGCGGGCCATGATCGTTGTCATGGTTTTGCTGTTGTTGTGTTATGCGATAGGGTGGAGAGAATTTTATCCTGTTTCCGTCAAGGGAATTCGTTGGGAAAGGGAAGCTTCGCAAAATGATGCGAAGCTCATCGTTGCTTTCGATTTAGTCAATTCCCGAAAGAAGAACTTTCTCGTTGCGATGGACATCTTGTTGTATCGGCAAACGCCGAAGGGTGGGTTTTATTTAGTGGGTCAGAAACAAGTGGCGGAGAAATTAGCGGCTGGAGAAACAAAAGCGATGAAAGAGGCGCTGTCTTACCTTTATTTCCCGACAGCTTTAGTGGATTCAGTGCAGGTGAGGGTTGTAAAAGTTTCAAAAATTTAAAAATACACAATGGGCAAAACGGAGCAGCTAAAATGTACCACTACTTGAACGGAAAGATCGCGGAGAAAACACCGACTGTTGTGATCCTGGACGTGAACGGGGTCGGCTACGAGGTCCGCATTTCCGTGAACACGTTTTCATCGCTCCCGGATCTCGGGCAGGCGGTGAAACTCCTGACGCATTTTGTCGTGCGCGAAGATGCCCAGCTCCTTTATGGGTTCGCGACCGAGGAGGAACGGGAGGCGTTCAAGCTTCTTATTTCGATATCCGGTATTGGCCCCAAACTTGCGATCACGCTGCTTTCAGGCGTGGCGTTGCCGGACCTTAAACGCGCCATTCAGGAAAAAAACATTGCGGTGCTGACGGCTATTTCGGGGATCGGACAAAAGACCGCGGAACGCGTGATCGTCGAACTGAAAGATAAAATCGGGCGCGTGGAGGTGTCGGCGGGTAAAGAATTGCTTCATGACGCGAATATCTCCGATCAGGCGGTCGAGGATTCCGTGCTGGCCCTCGTGTCGTTGGGCTACACCAAACAGAAGGCGAAGGACGCGGTACAAAAGATCCTGAAAGAGACGCTTGGAAAAAAGATGAGTGTTGAGGAAATTATCCGTAAGGCATTGAAGCACGTTTGAACGGACTAGAGACCCCCTATGGTGGATGATCGATTGATGGACCAGGAATTCAAGCCCGAAGAGATCGATATCGAGGTCACCCTTCGTCCGAGCACTCTCGAAGAGTTCATCGGGCAGACGCAGGTGAAGGACAATATCAAGATCTTTGTCGAAGCCGCGCTCGGCCGCCAGGAATCGCTCGACCATATCCTGCTTTTCGGGCCTCCGGGTCTCGGCAAGACCACGCTCGCCAATATTATCGCCACTCGCATGAAAGCCAAGATGCATCAGGTGTCCGGTCCCGTTCTTGAGCGCGCGGGCGACCTGGCCGGGATCCTCACGAATCTTGAAAAAGGGGATGTTCTTTTCATTGATGAGATCCACCGCATCCCGCATGTGGTGGAGGAATACCTCTACTCGGCGATGGAGGATTATTCGATTGAGATCATGATTGATAAGGGGCCGCACGCGCGCTCCGTCAAAATGCAGCTTCCGCGTTTTACGCTGATCGGCGCCACGACCCGGAGCGGGCTTCTCACGGCGCCTCTGCGGTCCCGTTTCGGGATTATCGAAAGACTCAATTATTACGAGATCGAAGACCTAGCCACGATCGTCAAGCGCTCGGCCAAGATCCTGGAGATCGGCATTGATGAAAAAGGCGCGTCTGAGATCGCCGGCCGATCGCGCGGGACACCCCGTATTGCAAATCGCCTTCTTCGTCGCGTTCGGGATTACGCGCAGGTTAAAGCCGACGGTAAGATCACAGTCGATGTCGCGGACAAGGGGCTTCAGATGCTCGGTGTCGATCAGGAAGGGCTCGATTTGATGGATAAAAGGATCCTGCAATATATCCTCCGGGAATGCAAGGGCGGGCCCGTGGGCATTAACAGCCTTGCGGTGGGCGTTGGTGAAGATTCCGAGACGATCGAGGAGATCTATGAACCCTTTCTCATCCAGCGTGGCTTTCTCAAGCGTACCTCGGCCGGTCGTGTTCTCACCGAACGCGCCTATCTTCACTTCGGTGTCAAGCCTCCCGCATCTGACAAGCAGCTTTTTTGATCCCTCCGGAATTTCGAATTCCCAAGAGAACTTCTTAAGGTTTTTTCGTGAAGTACGATAAAGGTTGAGAGGGTTATTTATGAAAATGTGTGAAAAATGTGGCAAAGAGATTCCCGAGCCCTCTGAGGGCTGCGATTTTTGCGCGAAACGCGCAGCTGCCGAGGAAGGGATGTCTATGGCCGATTCGGTTTTAAAAGAGTTTCGGGGCTATGCCTCGAAGGACGGAAAAAAATTCGCAGGTGTTTTCAAAGCTCTTGACGAGGCGGATGCCGAGAGGAGACTTCTCGAACAAGGTTTTGAGTTCGTCAGGATTGAACCCGTCGTTCCCTCGGTGGTGGAAACAAAAGAACCGCCTATTTTTTCCAGGGTGTCTCTTCTCGCAAAGCGATCCTTCGCCCAGCCGATCCTGGTGGTAATCCCGATCCTGCTCATTTTTTTTGGCGCCAGTCTCTATAAGGATACATTGCTCGCGATAAAAAATCAGATGGTTGTATCCGCCGAGGCGGCGCGTCGTGCGACCTACCCCCATATTGGAGATCTGATCATCTTGCAGCCCGGATATTTTTTGACGGAAAATAAAAGGATATTCAACACGGCTCTGGTCCATCAAAGGTCGGGCAACATTGCGGCGCTCAAGGCCCTTTTTGCGGGACAACGCGCAATGCTGGTCACGAGGGAAGGGATGCGATTCGTCTATGAGGGGCGGGATGGCGTGATCCCCAAGGCCGCCCGGGTGAGGTTTGAGAATTCTCAAGAAATACTTTATGTGGACCATGACGGGATCGATATCGCAAGATCCAAGGCCGAAGAGGCTCAGAGGCAAGAGGCGAAAACTTCAGTCAAATAATAGGTCAATCGCCGGGCTTGCCATAAATCCCCGAATGGCGGTTTTCTGTTGGGGGAATCATACAAAAGCATGCCATGCTCCTGTGGCGCAAGAGGCGGTCCTTGTCGAAAAAGATCCTGATACTCTCCGGAAGTCCCAAGAAGAACGGAAATACCGCTGCGCTCGTGGAATGGTTTACCGAAGGTGCGGCTTCGAGGGGCGCTCAGGTTGAGCTGATCCATACGGCATTCCTCCGGTTTCAATTCCCCGGTTGCACGTCCTGCCGCGCCTGCCAGAAAGAAGCTGCTTATGAGTGCGTCATCGAAGATGACGCAAATCTCGCCCTCGGAAAGATGGCCGCCGCGGAGGTGATCGTGATGGCGACACCACTTTATTTCTTCTCGGCAAGCGCGCAGCTTAAAGTGATCATCGACAGGATGTTCTCGCTTTACAAATGGGATAATGCCGCCGGCACGATGAAGACCGTGCTTAAGGGAAAGGCGCTTGTTCTGCTCGCGAGCGCCTATGAAGATGTGGGAATGGACGCATTGGAAAAGCCATTCGTTCTGACCGCGGATTATACGGGAATGAAGTTCCGGTCCTTGCTTATTCCTAATGCGGGAGAGTCCGGTGAAATCCGTACGAAACCCGGCGTCCGTGAAAAAACGCGGGCACTTGCCGAAGAACTGGCCTGAGGAAGAGGCATTTCCATGAATCAAATTCGGGAAGAGGCGGCGGCATGGTGCCGGGGGAAGAATGGGTTCCTAAGGATCCCCCTTCTTTTAGGGCTCGCTTATATTCTGATCAAAACTCTTAGGGATCCTTCGTGCACCAATCTTCTCTGGCCGCTCAACCTGGGGTTCCACGAAGCGGGGCATGCGCTGTTTGGATACGGCGGAAAGTTCCTCGGTATGCTGGGCGGGACGCTTTTGGAAGGCCTGATGCCGCTCTTCGGCGCGTATTACTTTTACGGGAAGCGCGATTTTTTTTCGGCGGTGCTGAGCTTCGGATGGCTATCGACCGCGCTTTTCAGTATCGCCCGCTATGCCGCAGACGCCCGGCAAATGGCGCTTCCTCTCGTGTCGCTCTCCGCGGATCCCGAGATTATTCACGACTGGAATTATCTTCTGGGCCAGTGGGGACTTTTACAATACGATCAAACCATCGCCTTTCTCTTCCGCGTTCTCGCTGTCGGATCCATGCTCCTCTGTCTTGTCTGCGGTTTCTGGCTCGTCTATCGTATGTTGATTTCCCCGCGCGATTAACGGCAGGGAGTGTATCACCAGGGTTGCTTCGAAAGAGCGGGGCGTGCTATATTACAAAAAAATCGAGAGGAAACGGCATGAGCGATCTTGCAAAAACCCTGATCTTTTTCGGCGTGATCCTGATCTGCATGGGTGTGTTTGCGACTATTTTCTCCAAAGTGCCGATGCTCGGGAAGCTTCCGGGTGACATCTTTCTCCGGCGCGGAAGTTTTACTTTTTATTTTCCTCTGACCACCTGTGTCCTTCTCAGCCTGATCCTCACGCTCGCCTTCACTCTTTTCGGAAAAAAATGACATGCTCGAACTCCTGACCTCGTTCTGGCGCCCGCTTATCGAGATCCTCTTTATCTGGGTCCTCATCTATACTGTGATCCGTTTCTTCCAGGGGACGCGCGCCATGCAGGTTCTTCTTGGCCTGATCATTCTTGTCGTGGTCTTCCTGGCGGCGAAATTTCTTGAGTTAAATAGCATCATTTGGGTCCTTTCCAAGCTTTTCGCGGTCGGTGTCGTGGCCTTTCTTATTATCTTCCAGCCCGAGATGCGCCGCGTGCTCGCGCGTCTTGGGACGACGATGTCGAGTGGTTTTTTGTCGAAGGGCGGCACGATCGACGAGATCGTCCGCGCCTGTGACCATATGGCGCGTCACCGTACCGGCGCTTTGATCGCGATGGAGCGGGATGTGGGCCTCAAGAGTTACATCGAAAGCGGTATGATGATCGACGCGAAAGTGAGCGCGGAACTTCTCCTCAGCCTGTTCGACCCGCATACTCCGACGCATGACGGAGCCGCGATCATCACCGGCGACCGTATCGCCTGCTGCGGCTCGCTTTTTCCTTTGACACAGATGACGGACCTTCCGACTTCGGTCGGGACACGCCACCGTGCGGCGATCGGGCTTACGGAAGAGAATGACGCGGTCTGCATCGTGGTTTCGGAAGAGACCGGGAGTATTTCAGTCTCGGTTTTCGGGAAATTGACCAAAGCGCTCGACCTGGAAGATCTCAAAAAGATCCTCGAAGGACTTTTTAAGCCTGTGGAAAACAAGAATGTGTTTAAGGATTTTATCGATGCGAACCGGAAGCTTTTTCAATTTCACGGAAAGAACCCTCAAAAATGATGCGCTGGGTGACTCATAACTGGGGTCTTAAGATCATCTCCCTTGTGCTTGCGGTCGCGACGTGGTATTACGCGGTGGGTGAGGAGAATATCGAAGTGACACGTGTGATCCCGCTCAAGATCCAGATGAGCAGTACGCAAATGACGGTTTCGGAGATCTCGGTGCGTGCCGTCCAGGTCACGCTTTTGGCGCCGCGTGCCCTGATCGTGAATCTCGCGAGTCAGGATATTCAGGCCCTGCATAAGATCGGACCGGAGATCAAGACCGCCGGGGAATATTCCTTCCGGTTAGAACCTGCCGAGATCCGGCTGCCGAGTTTTCAGATCCGTGTGGCGAAGATCGTGCCGGAGATCGTGACCGTCAAACTCGACGAACTGATGGTTCAGAAACTCGAGATCCAGCCGGATTTTGTCGGGGAACCTGCCATTGGATATAAATTGCTCAAGGATGAGCTGCGCATGGACCCGAACGCCATTCTGGCGCAAGGGCCCAAAGGCGTTCTGGAGAAAATGAAATCGGCGAAAACCGAACCGATCGATCTTGTCGGCCGGATCCGTTCTTTTCACCGCACGGTGGAGGTGAAATTACCGCCGGGCGTGAAGGCGATGAGCGAGTCCCTTGTGAATGTCTATGTCCCGATCCGCGAGGAGTTTGGCGAGAAAGAGCTTAAGGATGTTCTGGTGCGCATTCTGAGAGCGCCCACGGCCGGCGGTGTGGTGGATCTAAACCCCGAAAAGGTGTCGCTCGTCCTCAAGGGGTCGAAGCTTTATCTCGAAAAGTTAACTCCGGAGACGTTGCTTGCTTATGTGGATCTCGGAAATCTGAAAAAAGGCGATTATGAACTGCCGCTTCAGGTGGTGCTTCCCGAAAACGTAAGCCTGAAAGATAAAGAGCCCCTCAAGATTAAGGTCGCGATCCGGGCGCTCGCGAAATGACATTATGATGACCCCCGCCAATCGATCGCAAACACTCGGTGTCAACATTGACCACGTGGCGACACTGCGCCAGGCGCGCCGTGCTGTCGAACCTTCCGTGCTGGAGGCCGCGCTCGATGCCGAGCAAGGCGGGGCAGACAGCATCACCGTGCACTTGCGCGAGGACCGGCGTCACATCCAGGATGCCGATGTCTTCGAGCTTATGGAAAAAATCTACGTGCCGCTGAATCTCGAGATGTCGGTTTCTCCGGGGATCTTGAAGATCGCGTTGAAAGTCCTTCCCGAAAAAGCGTGTCTTGTTCCCGAGAAGAGAAAAGAGCTCACCACCGAAGGCGGCCTGGATCTTTTTTCCGGAAAAGGCGCCCTTGCTCGCACGATCGACGCGCTTACTTGCAAGAAAGTCGAAGTTAGCCTTTTCATTGATCCGATCGAGGCCCAGGTGCGCGAAGCCGCGCGACTTGGGGCTTACGCGATCGAGATCCACACGGGTTCTTACGCGAACGGTACCGGCAAAAGGAAAGAAAAAGAACTTTCCCGCGTCCGGGAAGCCGCACGGCTCGGCCAGGCGCTCGGGCTCCGTGTTCATGCCGGTCACGGTCTCAATTATGAGAACATTTTCCCGCTTCTGGCGATCCCGGAGATCCTCGAATTCAATATCGGCCACTCGATCATCAGCCGCGCGATGTTTGTGGGGATCGCCCGCGCTGTTTCGGAGATGAAAAAGATAATCCGTACGGCGTACGGCGCAAGGCGTACGGTGTAATATTCCAAGGAAGGCAATTGCCGTACACCGTACGCTATACGCCTTACTAAAATTATGAATATCCAAGCCATCGCCCAAAAACTCAAGCGTCCCGTGACCGCCCATAAAGGCACTTTCGGTCGCGTTTTCATTCTCGCCGGGTCTCGCGGGATGACGGGCTGCGCCCATCTCACCGGAATGGCGTCGCTTCGCTCCGGCGCGGGGCTGGTGACAGTTGGCGTGCCGGAGGCAGTTTACCGGATCATCGCCCGGCGCGAAGCCGAGCTGATGGTGTGTCCTTATCCTTCCACCCCCCGGGGGACTCTCTCCCTTGCCGGATTTCTTGAGATCAAAAAGTTCTGTCGCACGCAAAACGCGCTCGCCCTCGGTCCCGGACTTTCACAAAACGATACCACTCAAAAACTGATCCGCAAAGTGGTCGCCGGTTCGGAACTTCCGGTTGTGATCGATGCGGACGGACTCAACGCTTTGAAAGGACATCTCAAGGTTCTTAAGGACTGTCGCGGTCGCGCGGTTTTAACGCCGCATCCAGGAGAATTTGTCCGTATGTTCGGAGGCAAGCTTAACGACACGGAAGCCGTGCGGAAGGATCGGGCCACGGCGGTCGCAAGAGGACACGGCGTGGTGGTAGTCCTCAAGGGACATCACACGGTCGTTGCTTCACCGGACGGTGAAGCTTATGTGAATAAAACCGGAAATCCCGGGATGGCCACGGCGGGTTCCGGGGACGTCCTCACCGGCATGATCGCGGCTCTTATCGGACAGAGACTTTCTTTGTATGAAGCGGCCTGCCTCGGAGTTTATGTTCATGGCTTTGCGGGCGATCGTGCCGCACGGGAAATGGGCGAAATAAGTCTCACGGCGGGGGATATTTTGAGCCACTTGCCGGGGGCTTTTAAGAAAACAAGCTCTGTCCGCTGACCCGATAATCCCAATGAATACCCCCATTTTTTCAAGATCACAGAATGGAAGCGGGGTATGCCCGTGAGTGTGAAGCCTCTCAATCCGCGCGAATATTCCGTCTCCATCATTATTCCCTGTCGTAATGAAAGGGGGAATATCGAAGCGGTGGTGACGCGAATGCCGGCCCTCTCATCTTGTCAGGAGCTCATCTTTGTGGAAGGTCATTCCGGCGACGGCACATACCAGGAGATCGAGCGCGTGATGAGCGCCCATCCGGAAAAGGATATGCAATTATTTCGCCAAGAGGGGGATGGCAAAGGGGACGCGGTCCGTCTCGGGTTCGCGAAAGCTAAGGGAGAGATCTTGATCATTTTTGATGCGGACGTAACAGTGATCCCGGAAAGTCTCCCGGAATTTTACGCCGCTTTGCGGGATCAGCGAGGCGAGTTTGTCTATGGCTCTCGTTTGGCACTTCCCATGGAGAAAGGCGCGATGCCGCGCTTGAATTTTTTGGGGAATACGCTCTCAGCGCTGTTCTTCTCCTGGCTTCTCTCCCGGCGGTTTACCGATACCTTGTGCGGTGTTAAGGCAATGTTCCGCGCGGATTATCAGCGATTGGTCGAGGCTGCTCAGGATATTATGCCGCTCGATCCCTGGGGCGATTTCTCTTTGATCCTTGGGGCGTTTCAATTGAACCTTCGGATCCTGGAGATTCCCGTGGCTTATAAGAGTCGCCAGTATGGCATGTCCCAGATCAAGCGCTTTCAGGATACCTTGCGTCTCTTGAGGCTGTGCGTTTCCGCTATCTGGGTGCTCAAATTCAGAGGACCTCGACCCTTGAGGAGTATTCTTTAAATGGGTGAGCCTGATCTGGTGATACCAAGGCGCTTCAAGATCCCGGAATGGGTTGCTGTCGGGGGGTTCTTCGTCCTTCTTCTTGCCGTCGGGCTGATGATCTTTAAAGATTACGGCGTTCACCGGGATGAATACCATAATCAGGTATTTGGCCAGCGTTGGGCGAAGTACTCCGTTGAGGTTCTGAAGGCCGGTTCTCTCGGAGTGGCTCTCCCCAGGTACGGCCACCATGATCTTTGCCACGGTCCGGCTTTCGAGATTTTTCTGGCCTTCCTGGCAGAACATCTCCCCTCGAAAAATTCGCGGAACATTCTCTGGATGCGGCATTTGAGCGTCTTTCTTCTGTTCTATGTCGGAGTGATCTTCTTTTACTTTCTTTGCCGGAGGGTTTTAAAGAGTTGGCGCTTGGCTTTGCTGGGATGCGCCCTCCTGGTTATGAGCCCGCGGATATTCGCAGATGCTTTCTACAACAGCGTGGATATCGCCTTTCTCGTCTTTTTCACCCTCGGCCTGTTCACGCTGCTTAGGATGCTGGATAAAAAAACTGTAGGGGCCTCAGCAGCCCACGCGTTTGCCTGCGCGGTACTGATCGATGTTCGTCCTCTGGGAGTTTTCTTGCCCATCCTTTCGACGATCTTTTTTCTATTTGAGGTTTTCCGTCTTCGTGTACCTCAAGAGCGGTGGCGGGCCTTGATCACTTTCTTGTTTTTTATTTTATCCCTGGGGGTTCTGACGGTGGCCTTCAATCCGTTCTTATGGTCGGCTCCGTGGACGCATCTTCTTGAAATGATCCGTTTTCTCAGGAAGCTTCGCCTGGACTGGCCGATGGTTTATGGGGGGCTGGGTCTTACGGTTCGGAAAATGCCGTGGCATTACGCGCCTGTATGGATCCTGGTGTCGACTCCCATCTTGTACGGGGTATTTTTTCTGATGGGTCTTTTTACGGCGATCCGGGTTCTTCTGAAAAATACGGATGGACGATCTTTGACGAGAAGGGATGCCGCCGTATTTTTGATAAGTTTTTTCCTTCCGATGCTCTTTTCACGGGGGAGACTCTATAACGGTTGGCGGCACATCTATTTCATTTACCCCATTTTCTTGATTCTCGCTCTCGGAGGATTTCAAGGCTTATGGAAAAACAGTGGGCTGGTTTTGAGGAAGGTGCTCGTGGTCGGAATCGCCCTCAGCTTTTTGGAAACGGCCATTTTTATGATTGTCAACCACCCGTATCAAAACCTGTATTTCAACCGAATGGGAGGCGCGAATGCCGCTGAGATCACGCGTCGATTCGAGCTGGACTACTGGGGTCTGACTTACCGGGAGGCCCTGGAATATATTTTAAAGACGGATAAGGATCAAAGGATCCCAATCAATTTTTACCAAGGCCCCGGAGGGGAGAGTCTTGAGATCCTTTCGACGATGGAGAGAAAAAGGCTTGTCCTGACAACCGTCGATAAAGCTAAATACTTTCTAACGGAGGAGATGACGAAGCCCTATCCGTCCAAGGGTGAAGAATACTATTCGGTTCAGGTCAATGGGGTCAAGGTCATGGTCATCTACAAATTGCCGCCCCCCGAGGCGAGACCTCCGGCGCAAGTTACGCCGCAACCTTAAATGGAGACGTGTCGATTCTGTTGGCCCGGTTGTGTTCTATGACCTTTGCTCCCTACAAGACCTGTCAGTTATGTCCCCGTGACTGCAAAGTGGACCGTACGCAAGGGGAATTAGGCTTTTGCGGCGAGAGTGCCACCTGCCGGGTTTCCTTTATCGGGCCCCACTTCGGAGAGGAGCCTTCGTTCACGGGCACGCGCGGCTCCGGGACAATCTTCTTTAGCGGCTGCTCCAGCCAGTGCTTTTTTTGCCAGAATTATCAGATCTCCCTCCGTCACGAAGGCCGCACGGTCACACCCCAGGAACTGCTCGCTGAGACGAGGGCGCTTCTTCAGAAAAAGGTTCACAATCTGAATTTCGTGACACCGGACCATTTTTGGCCGCATATTCAGAGCCTTTGCCGCTCTCTGCGGGAGGAAGGGGTTCGAGTTCCCATGCTTTTTAACTGTTCCGGATATCAAAAGCCGGAACGGGTGGCGGAGTACGCGGAGTGGATGGATATTTTCCTTCCCGATTTCAAATTTTCGGAGCCGGGGCTTGCCCAAATGTGCATGGGGGACGAACACTATCCCGAGACCGCGCTCCGGGCGCTTCATGAAATGGTGCGGTTGAAGGGTTTCCTGGAACCCTGGGACGTCACAGGATCGGAGACTGCGCAGCGCGGGGTGTTGGTCCGTCATCTGGTCTTGCCGGGGCAGGTCGGGAATAGCCTGGAAGTGTTACGGTCGCTCCGTCGCGAATTTGGTCCCGGGCTACCGCTTTCCGTGATGAGCCAATTTTGCCCGGTGCCGGGGTGCGAAGGGAAAAAAGAATTCCAGCGTCGTTTAACTGCCGTCGAATATGATCAAGTTCTTGAATTGGTGGAAGAACTGGGTTTTGAAAAGGTCTACACGCAAGAGCTTCAGGAAGACAAAGCTTTCCTGCCGGATTTCAAGGACCCCGGGAACCCTTTTCCGGGCAACAAAAAATGACCTGCGACAAGAGATGGGAAACTCGTGACCGAAGACGAAAAGACGCGCTGATTATTTAGTCTTTAGTCTGGGGCCGCTCGTCTTGGGTCTCTTATTGTGTGTTGAGCCGAAAGAGTTATATAATGCCTCAACCCTATGGCTACCCTGACAAAAGCAGTCACCCTATCGCCGTCCGCCCTGAGCCTTTTTAAGGACTGCTCGCGGTGTTTCTGGCTCGAAAGGGTCCAGGGCATCAAACGCCCCCGCGGTATTTTTCCGTCGCTGCCGGGGGGCATGGATCGCGTGATCAAGACCTATTTTGATACCTTTCGAGCCAAGGGAGCCCTTCCTCCGGAACTTTGCATCGATGCTTTCAAGGGCATCCATCTTTATGCTGATCAAGCCCGGCTCGAAGGCTGGCGCGAATGGCGCACCGGTCTCAAGTATCAGGACCCGGAGGATGGCGCGGTTCTTTCCGGAATGTTGGATGACCTGCTCGAGAAGGACGGTCTTTATATTCCCTTCGATTACAAGACCAAGGGGTCGCCCGCCAATGAAGAGGACGCGACCAAATACTATCAAACCCAGCTTGATTGCTACGCCCTGATGCTCGAGGGGAATGGCCTGAAAACCCCTGGGTACGGATTCTTGCTTTATTATTCACCGAAGGTGGTCGGGGAACGCGGGCAAGTGCAGTTCGAGATACAGCCGATCCGGATCGGGACGGATACGGATCGTGCGCGGGATCTTTTCCGCAGGGCGCTTTCCATCCTGACAGGGCCGGCGCCTAAGGCTGCATCCAAGTGCGAGTATTGCGGGTGGCTCGAAAAGTTCAGAAAATAAAGAAGCGTATCTTCAAAATACGAGGAGGTGCATCTTGACGACTCAAAAAACGGCGCTGAGGATCCTGGTTGAGAAACCCACAAGCGAGAAACTGAAGGCCCTCAATGTTTTGTCGTGGCCGATCTGGACGAAAGAGGTCTCGTCCTTCGACTGGTCCTACGAGGAACAGGAGATTTGTTACTTTCTCGAAGGGGAAGTGACCGTGAAAACCCCGGATGGAGACATTTCCTTCGGCAAGGGAGATCTTGTGATATTTCCTCAGGGGCTGCAATGCGTTTGGAACATTAAGAAGCCTGTCCGGAAACATTATCAATTCGGCTAAATAAAAAGCACTTTGAGAGAAAGGTTTTTATGACATCCCCGACGCCTAAGACCAATGCGATGCTCATTTGTGATTATGTGATCACGGAGCGCGAGACCAATAAAAAGAGCCTGATCGGAGTTTTTGAGAACATCGGAGCGGCGACATTCCCGTGCACGCACTTCGCGATGTCGGTCTATATCAAGCTGACCGATGCGCAAGGGGGCTATCAATTTCGCCTTGAGCTCGTGGATCTGCAAAGCGATATCATGATCGGGAAAAGTGAGATCCCGGACGAGGTTCATGTTCCGAGCCCGCTCGACGCGCACGAACTGGTATTCAATCTGCGCGGGGTCCGCTTTCTGCACGCGGGGAATTATGAATTCCGGATTTTCGCCAACGACAGGATCTTCGGTCAGAAGAAGCTGGTGGTTGAGCAAGTCCAGGCGAATCCGGCACCGGAAGGAAAATAGGAGGCCTGTCATGGCGAAAATAGCACTCGTGATATTGGCGGAGGGGTTCGAAGAAGTGGAGGCGATTGGACCGGTCGACCTTCTGAGGCGTGCCGGCGTGCGCGTCACGATGGCGGGGCTCAAAGATCTCCGCGTGAAAAGCTCCCGGCATCTCGTTGTCGAGGCAGATATTCTTCTCGAAGATATGAAAGAAATGCCGGATGCGGTGATCCTGCCCGGGGGTATCCCGGGCGCTACGAATCTTGCCGGGTCGAGCGAAGTCGCGGCACTGATCAAGAAAATGAACGCGGCGGGGAAGATCGTTGCGGCGATTTGTGCCGCTCCGGCCGTGGTCTTGGCACCGCTGGGTATCCTCGATGGGAAAAAGGCGACCTGTTATCCCGGCTGCGAATCCGATTTCTCGAAAACAACCGTTCATTCCAAGGATCGGGTCGTGGAAGACGGGAATATTATTACCAGCCAGGGTCCCGGCACGGCTTTGGAGTTTGCTTTCGCAATCGCGGTACGGCTTGCAGGTAGAGATATGGCTGAAACTGTCCGCGGCAAAATGCTGATTCCTGCCTGAGGGTGCGATGGCTTTTATAGAGATCGAACAGAAATACCGTTTGAGGAATCCCGCGAAATTCCGAACAAGGCTCAGGGAAATGGGCGCGCGGAAGATCGCAAGCGGCGTGGAATCGAATGAGTTCTATGATCGCGGCGATTTTCTTAAAAAACAAAAGGTCGCGCTTCGGCTTCGTCGTTTTGGCCGGCGATTATCGACGCTGACATTGAAGGGCCCGCGGATCAAGAGCGCGTTCAGTAAGCGCATGGAGATCGAAACGCCGATCGAGTATGCGACGGCGAAGGCGATCCTGGGGTTTTTGGGATGCCGGCTCGTGAGGAAGTATTCCAAACAGCGCGAACTTTATAAGTTGGGTGCGGCGCATGTTACCGTGGATTTTCTGAAAAAATTCGGTTGGTTTCTTGAGATCGAAGGTTCGCCTCAAACGATCCGGAAAATTGAAAGGAATTTGGGACTTGCCCGCGAGGACCGAGAAGAACGTTCGTATCTTCAAATGGTGTTTGAACATGCGATGTAACCTTTTTCAGTAGGCGGATCAAAACAATAAAATAAGAGCCGAGCGGTGCATCATGTTCTGGAAAACATCGGGGATTCTATTGATTTTCGCGATATGTTTTGGTGTGGCGTCTGTCTATGCGGGGAAGATGGAGCTGACGACTTATTATCCCGCACCTTCCGGAGATTATGACCAGTTATCCGCGAATAAACAAACTTATACGTCGGACAAAGTGCAACCCGGCACCTCCGGGAGGCTTCGACTCCCGCCGCAACTGGGGAATCCCGACAAAACCAACTTAGGGGATATTTGGGACGCGAGCATCGCCAAACTCGGGGAAATCGCCTATTCAGAGGCGAAGAAGGGGCTTGTTATTTTTGACGGTACGGCCTGGGCGTCTGTGGCCGGGAGCAGCGGGAAAACCTGTGTTGTAAAATACGGGATCGATAGGAATTGCACGAACGCCTGTAACGCCGAGACCGAGGACGTCACGAATCTCGGTTATTTCGGGGCTTGTTTTTATGGCGAGGTGGGAAGTTTCACCCGAGGTCTTTCCTCTGATTTTCCTGCCGGATGGTATGGTAGAGCGGCCCTTCCGGACAGAGGAGCATACAGGGCGGATGGTCCCAATTGTAAATTGGATTGTAAAAATCAAAATATTACTCCGTGCGCTTTGCCTACGGATACTTTCACAGGGGGCTCATCTTATTTGACGGTGACAGGCTACGCCTGTCGTTGCTGCGAAAAATAACTTACACAGGAGAAATACTATGGTCATCGCATCGGATATCAGGGTCGGAAATGTCATTCGCGTGGACGGAAAACTCTGCAAGGTACTGACGCAGGAGATACGCGGGACGGGAAAATTCGGCAAAAGCGCGATGCTCAAACTGCGGAGTCTTGAGGAAGGGAATGTGATCGAGAAAAAAATGTCGGCCGATGCGGATGCTGAGGAAGTGGACACCCGGGTCGTCGAGATGCAGTATCTGTACAAGGAAGGCGACCACTTTATGTTCATGAATATGGAGACCTACGACCAGTTCCCGTTGCCCGCCAAGGCGGTGGGCAAGCACGAGGTGTTCCTCCGGGAAAACGAGGTGATCAAGGTTCTTTTCGGGGAAGACAAGGTCCTGAGCATCGCGTTCCCGACGATCGTCGAACTGAAAGTGGTGAGTACATCGAAGGGGCTAAATTCCGCCGCGAATTTTAAAGAAGCGGAGCTTGAGAACGGACTGACGGTTCTGGTGCCGCAATTCGTCAGCGAAGGGGAGACGATCCGTCTCAATACCGATGACCTGAGCTATCTGGACCGTGTCTCGGTCCGGAGTATGTCTTAAAACAGCAATGAGCCCTAGGCTATAAAGTCGGAGGAAAACATGGGAAAGATCTTTAAACTGGGTTTCGTCATGATGATCCTTGCAATATTTCCTGTTTTGGGACAAGCGGCGGATGCCCCGGGGAAGCTGGTGGTCCAGAGTTCCGCGTTCGTGGAAGGACAGGGCATTCCTTCAGATTTTACATGTGACGGGCCCGATAAGTCGCCGCCGATCGCGTGGTCGGGTGCCCCTTCAGGGACCCGGAGCTTTGCCATCATCGTGAACGATCCCGATGCGCCGTACGGGAATTTTACCCACTGGGTGCTCTATGATCTTTCGCCTGCCTTGAACCAGCTTCCGTCCGGCATCCAGGAAACGGCGATTATCCCTGACGGAGGCTTCCAGGGAAGATCGGATTTCGGGAGAGCCGGTTACGGGGGGCCTTGTCCGCCGAACAGGAAGCACCGGTATTTTTTTCGGGTCTTCGCACTCGACAAGATCCTGCATCTTGAGCCCGGGGCGACGCGGAACACAGTACTCGCGGCCATGAAGGGGCACGTTTTGGCCGAGGGACAACTGATGGGAACCTACGAGCGGTCCTGAAGTGCTAAGGAGATTTTATGAACGCGGGACATGAAGTGCATCATCGCAAGAAGAGGATCCTGGCAGTCGATGATGACGGCCTAGTGAGGAAGTCTCTAGAGATCCTCCTCCGCGAGGCCGGTTATGAGGCGTCGGTGGCGAGTGGCGGGCAGGAGGCTTTGGGTTACCTCGTTCAAAGGCATTTTGACCTTTTGATCACGGATATTCGCATGCCGGGGATGGATGGACTCCAGGTCATCCAGGCGGTTCGCGATTATACCCGGGAAATGAAAAGGGAGCCGATCCCCGAGATCGTGCTTACCGCCTACAATGACGAACACGTTCGCGCATCCGCCGAGCGGCTGGGGGTCCGGGAATTTCTCCTGAAACCGTTCAAGATGGATGAGTTCTTGAAGGCTCTCGAGCGCAATTTGAGCCGGTAAGCTGCGCCCCAAGCTGTCCCGTCCCTATAAAAATCATGGAAAATGGTGCAAGATAAGGTATTATGAGCGTATGAAGTCAAATGATCTGGATTTTGAGATCTCGTTCCTCGAAGGCGTTCTGAAACACCGCCCCAATTATGTTGATGCCCTAGCCCCGCTCGCCGAGGCCTATACCCGCCGCGGTCTTTTTGAGAAGGGGCTTGAGATCGACAAGCGGCTGGCCTTTCTCTGCAAGGAAGACCCCATTGTTCATTACAACCTAGCCTGCAGTTTTGTCCTTTCCGGCTATACCTCGAAGGCCCTGACGGCGCTCAAGCGGGCGGTCAAGCTTGGATTTACGGACCTCGAGCATCTGCAGAAGGATCCGGATCTGAAACCTTTGCGCGATTATGCGCCGTTCCAGAAGTGGCTTTTGACCCTTTCCTCCAAAGTGCCTTCCTGAAGGATCCTTTTAAAGGAATGAATGGCAACCTCTCCCGCAATGAAACGTAAGAAACAGG
The DNA here is from genome assembly GCA_903884815.1 of Candidatus Omnitrophota bacterium. Classification (GTDB taxonomy): domain Bacteria; phylum Omnitrophota; class Omnitrophia; order Omnitrophales; family Aquincolibacteriaceae; genus Aquincolibacterium; species Aquincolibacterium aerophilum. The sequence continues at coordinate 127,684 of CAISGE010000032.1, forward strand.
AGCATATCGCCGAGCATCACGGCCGCAAATTGCTCAGGTTCCTCGAAAAGAAAAAAGAGTCCATTTCGCCTCTTTTGATCGTGACCCACGACTATCCGGACCCGGACGCTATTGCGACCGCTATGACTCTTCAGTTTATCGCCGAACGTCTTCACGGGATCAAGTCCCGGATCGTGTACAAGGGGATCATCGGGCGGGTGGAGAACCGGGCGATGGTGAATCTCCTCAAGGTTCCGGTCCATAAGTTCCGTCCCTCCGATATCCGGGCCTATGCCAACGCCGCCCTGATCGACACGCAGCCGGAATTTGAAAATAATCCTTACCCTCGGAACAAGAAGGTCCTGCTCGTGATCGACCAGCATCCTTATGTCAAGCGTCCGCTGGCGGAACTCGCGATCATCGATCCCGATTGCGGAGCGACGAGCGTCATCCTGGCACAGGCGCTGCTCCAAAGCGGTCTTGAGATCCCCAAACGTATCGCGACGGCGCTGGCTTACGGAATCCTGTCCGATACGCTTAATCTTTACCGGGCGCATCGCTCAGACATTATTCAGACCTATCTGGATGTCTTGCCCCTTTGCGATATGCGGACTCTGATCCGTATCCAGAATCCTCCCAAGTCGAAAAAGTTTTTTAGCACGCTGAACCGCGGGCTTCAGGGCGCTCGGGCCTTCCGCGGCGTGATCGTGTCCCATCTCGGGGAAGTGGAACATCCGGACCTGGTCTCCGAGATCGCGGATTTTCTTTTGACTTACAAAGGCATGGAACGGTCGCTTTGTACGGGCCGTTACAAAGACAAGCTGCACGTGTCTCTGCGGAGTAACCGGCTGACGGATGAAACCCCTGAGATCCTCCGTGATATTTTTGACGACCGCAAAGAAGCCGGAGGCCATGACATGGTGGCGGGCGGCAGTTTCCACGTGCACGGCAAGGATAAAGATGAGAGCCGGTGGAAAGAGGTGGAAGCCACCCTGGTCGCCCGGCTCCTGAAACGTCTGCGTCTTCCCGCGAAAGCAGATTTCTACAAACCCTTCCAGCACGAAAAGTCCGCTGCCCACTTCGCTGCTTCCTAGATAAACCATCGCACTTCTGCCCGAGCTGCCATTTCTTTGGAAATTCTTCTCCACAAGTGTGTCAAAAAGGATCAATGCTAAATCATTAAAGATATTTGTCGCTATATATTAATTGTTAATGTTATAAAAATAGTTCTTGAAGATTATATAGATTCTAAATATTATCAGAAGCTATTGATTTATTCTTTCGCTCAATGTACCTTTGTATTGAGGAAAAAGAATATGAAAATAGCTAATCATATAGGCCCGCTACGGGTGTGGAGTGAGAGTCCTAGATTTTGGGACTCTCTGGTTGGATTCCAGGTAAAGAGAAGGGACCCGAGATTGGGGAGAAAGGACACGGGTCTTGGAACGCGTTCCTCTTTTTTAAATGCGAATTCCAAGACCTGGGTTGCCAGTCCCCAAGGGGCGATCGCCTTTTTAACGGCCCCAATCTTTTCTTTCTTTTCCAAAAAGGTGATGGGGACCGCACCAATTTCAAAAAAAATGATTTTGAAATTGATAAGTATTGGGATGACGATTATTTTTGCCTGGTCGATTGTGATCACCCCCGCTATGGCGGAAACTTTGAAGTTCGAAGGCGGGACCGGGGATGTCAAGGTGCAGGACAATGTCACGAACTGGGATGTGACGGGGAATCCTGTGTGGAATCTTCCAGAGTTCAATGTGGGGCAGAATAGTATCTACAACATTAAGGGCATCGGATCGGGCGCGAGCTTGGCGCTTCTGGTGAACGGCGGATCTGCTTCCAATGTTTTCGGCACCATGAATCTGAGTAACCTTGCTTTCATCCTCCAGAATATTGCCGGCATCAATATCGGAAATACAGGCGCCATTCATCTTAACAATGCTTCGCTTATTGCTTCGACTCTGCCGCTCAATCTGAAGAGCACGGACTTTCTCACGGGGGACTATCAATTCAGCGGCGAGGGCAAGCTTTTATCCAATGCCGGGGGGATCACGGGAGGTATGGGCGATGTGGTCGCCCTGGTCGCGAACGCGATCAAAAACTCCGGGACAATAGAAGTGCCCATGGGTACCGTGGCGCTTGCCGCGGGGAAAACGGTGACCGTTGGGATTTCACCCGATGGAATGGTGAGTATTGGCGTCGATGAAGCGACCGCGAATTCCCTTGGTCTCAAGGATCAGATCAAGAACACGGGAGCGATCACGGCGGATGGCGGGAGGGTGCTCTTGAATGCCAAGGCCGTGGATGGGCTATACGATAAAGCAATAAACATTCAAAGAGATGCCAGTGCTGTTACGGTGGTCCGGGCGGATAATGGAACGATCGAATTCAAATCGCTGGGTGATATTTACAACGATGCCTTGATCCAGGCCACCAAGGGACAGGTCGAAATGACTTCGGAGCGGGGAGCCGTCACGAACGCTGGGACGGTCGATGCCACCAAGGGGCGTCTCGATATCAAGGCCCGGGACGATATTTTAAACGAGGCTCTCATCAAGGCTTCGGAGGGTAAGGTGTTCTTCGATTCGTCACAGGGGGGTATTAAAAACTCCGGGGAGCTTGAGGCCTCCAAAGGAAGTATCGAGATGAAGGCCCAAGGCGATATTGAGACGATGGGGAATCTCGAAGCCGCTTACTTGCGTGAGAAGGCGGCGGCTTTCCGGATCAGCGGAGGTTATCACGTTAAGCAAGCCACGCATGACAATCTGGATCATGCAATCACCTTCAATGCGAATGCCACGGTGAGCGGTTCCGAAGATGGTTCTTCGGCGGACGGTATTATCTCGGACAATGAAAACATAGTAGTGAATGCCGGAGTCACGCTGACGCTCGGTAGTGATTTCACGTTCATCGCGGATGCGAATGCCGACGGAACCGGTGCTCTTTTGATGGATTCGACGGCGACGATCAACGGCGGAGCGAGTCATTACAATTTGACGCTGAAGGCAAGTAAAACTGCCACGGGAGGGAATTCCACGATCGGGAAAGTAACGGATATCGGAAATCTTATGCTGGATGCCCAAACTCCAGGAGCAACTTACCAAGTTCGAAATGCCGTTTCGATGGCGGGAAATCTCGTCGTGAATAGCGGCGCGACCTTGACCGGGGGCTATAGCGTGACGGTGGGTGGCGGTAGCGTTACGGGAAATGGAAGAATCAATATGACGGGCGGAACATTCCTCGTGGATGGTGACGGTAACTTTGGCGGTACCACGGATTGGAATTTTTGGAGGCTTTATTTCGGGGATGGAACAGGAGATGCGGTGACGCGTAAACAGGGCCCGAATAAAGTGACCGCGCTCACGGAACTTAAGATCGCTCCCCATCAGGAATTAAAAGCAGGCACGAGCGACTGGGATCTTTCATGGGGAGGCGGTTATCTTACCGACGTGCTTCAAATCGTGGCCGGAGGAGAATTTGTTCTCGCCCTTTTGTCGGATGGAACTCTCCGAAGTTGGGGGTATAACGCATTCGGCCAATTAGGGGATGGGGCGACTTACACTGATAGCAATATTCCCGTGACTGTTTTTGGACTCTCCGGGATCAAAAGCATTGCCGCCGGATTACGGCATGGTTTGGCGCTTAAAGAGGACGGAACCGTTTATAGCTGGGGATGGAATAATTATGGTCAGCTTGGACGCAATGTTGGCGGGGCTAATTTTTCGAATACTCCAGGGATCGTTCGTGCGGTGGGCGATCTCACCGATGCCTTGGGCGGATTGAAAGGAGTGGAAAGTATCGCAGCCGGCGATTATCACTCGCTGGCCCTTTTTTCGGGAAGCAAGACAGTTTGCGCCTGGGGCTCGAATGGGTGGGGTCAGCTTGGAATCGGCGATGCGGCTATCACTGATTCCGCGGCTCCGGTGATGGTGGCAGATCTTGCGGGTGTTGCGGCCATCGCAAGTGGAGGAAAATCGTCCCTGGCGCTTTTATCCAACGGGACTTTGAAAAGTTGGGGGGCTAATTCCAGCGGCCAATTGGGGGATGGGACTTTTGACGATCAGTACGCCCCCGTAGCCGTCAGAAATCAGAATAATGACGATAGCCTTTCTCATGTAACTAGCATTTCAGTGGGATATGAATTTGCGATGGCTCTTCTGGAAAACGGGACCGTTGTGACTTGGGGGAGCAATTCAAAGGGGCAGTTAGGGAATGGTAGTGGGGAGAATAGTTCGTTGCCTGTAACCGTTGCGAGTTTGACCGGTGTGGAAAAAATCTCTGCAGGGAGCAATCACGCTTTTGCGATCCTCGCGAATGGATCCGTGAAAGGCTGGGGTCTCAATGAATATTCTCAATTAGGAGACGGCACTGGCTTGGATCACGCCACTCCCGTGGATGTGCCCCCTCTTCCCAGGGTTCTCAGTATCGTGGGGGGGAATCAGTTCTCCGCGGCGCTCATGAACGATGGTTCGGTTAAAACCTGGGGTGATAACTGGAACGGGCAGTTGGGGAACAATTCGTGGACGAACTCCCTAACACCTGTCTTTGCTTTTTCGGGATTCGATGAGACACGGCTCACCAATATTTCTCAGATCTCTGCGGGAATTTATCACAGTCTCGCCCTTAAAAGTGACGGATCTCGTGTCTACGCATGGGGAGAAGGAACCCTCGGACAACTGGGGAACGGGACATGGACAAGCTCAAGTACACCGGTGGAGGTGCTTAATGAGGACGGGACCGGTTATTTGTCTAATGTCGCAAGCATTTCAGCGGGCTCGTACCATTCTCTGGCGCGGCTTAAGGACGGGACCGTCAGGAGTTGGGGCGACAACGAATTCGGACAATTGGGCAACGGGAAGAGTGGGGCGACAGAGAAGAGTTCCAAACCGGTCGTAGTGACGGGACTGTCGGGGGTTTCAGACATTGCCGCCGGAGGATTTTTCTCTCTCGCGATTCTTGCTCAAGGGACGGTGAGCATCGCGGATGATACTGTTTGGAGTTGGGGGTCGAATCGATATGGTCAACTCGGGAACGGCACGGAAGTAGACAGTTCTGTTCCCGTTCAGGTGCATGGTGTGGGTGATAGCGGATTCCTCACCGGAGTTTCCGACATTGCGGCGGGATGGTTCCATTCATTGGCCCTTTTGTCGGATGGCGCCGTGAATAGCTGGGGCCGGAATAATTACGGGCAGCTTGGTAACGGCATTTACGCGAATAGTCCTACCCCCGTTTTTGTGAAGAATACTGACGGGAGTGGAAACCTTTCCGGAGCGAAGGCTATTGCCGCCGGCGCTTATCACTCCTTAGCCATTACAGATGCCGGAACTCCTCTGGATCTAAGCGACGACTTTGTTCAGTCTTGGGGATTTAATGGCTACGGAGAATTGGGGAACCCTGGGGGTGAGAGTCCTCTTCCTGTGACAGCCTTGGGGACGACCGGGGCGCGAACCATCAGTGCGGGAGGTTATAAGTCTTTTGCGATCATGGGCGATGGCACTGTGTACGGTTGGGGGGATAACAATAACGGGGATCTTGGGGGCGGAGGCGGGGTGACTGGTTTTTCGTCTCTTAACGAGCCCGTAGTGCTTCCCAACTATGCGACAGCTACCGCCTTGGTCGGGGGGTGGGGGCATTCGATGGGCCTTTTTCCGGACCACACAGTGAAAAGCTCGGGGCTTAACGCTAGTTGGCAGCTTGGGATTAACTCCGATGATATGTATTCGGCGACGCCCCAAAATGTGAAAGTGCTTGCTCATGCTCCGTTTACGGTCGAGGGTACTTTTACCGCGGAGGATTCCACCTTCCTTTACACCGGGGACTACGGTTTCGGTCGCGTCGTCGTGACAGAGATTGCTGATGTTCAGTATAACAATCTTATTTTACAGGGGCAGCTTGCGGATTACATGGTCGACCGGACGTTTCAATCGCTGACGATCGAAGATCTGAATCGCATGGCGCGAGGGCGTTGGGCGGTGCTGGGGGATTCTCTTAAGTCGACTGATATTGCTATGAAGGGAGATAATCCGACCACAAAGAGATTTGATGCTAACTCCAACTTTTTTAATCCGCGGATCACTCCGACATTGGAGACGATCGTGACCGTTGTTGAAGGGGCTGTTTACATCGTGGACGGGGCCAATGAGACGTCACTTCTCAAGCAAGGCGAATCCCTGAAAGTGGGTTATAAAGAAAAAAAGAAAGAGTTGGAGGGATCAAGGCCCAAGCCGCCCCATGGGAAGCCGGCAGTGGTTTCTCCCCCGGCTGTTCCTCCCGGGCAAGATCTTGCCGTGAAAAAGCCTGCCGTTCCTGTCGTGGTCCGAAGTACGGCGGACGGGACCCGCTATGGGACCTTGAAAAATCCAAGCAAGGATGTGTTCGTAAAATGCCCGGGCGGGGAGTGGCAAGGGGCGAAGGATGGGATGGTGATACTGCCCGGGGATGTGGTGAAGACCGCGGCTGCGGGTTCAGTCGAGGTTTTGATGGAAGGCGGGAAGGTGGGCCGCATTGAAATTAAGGAAGGGAGTATTTTTCGTATCAGCCGATCCGAACAAGATCCTCTGACGGGAGATAAGAATACGCTCCTAGAGCTTGCCATCGGGAAATTGATCGCGCATGTCGAGAAGCTTTCAGGAAAGTCCAGTTTCGAAGTTCAGACGCCGACCGCCTTGACCGGTGTCCGTGGCACGGTCTTTGAAGTGGTGGTACGCGAAAAGACTTGAAAATGGCGGCGGGGTGCGTCGTACGGTGACATGACACCTGCCGTGAGATCGCCCGAAGCATAGCCCCGGGAATACATCTAAAGTTCTCCTCCCTAGATTCCGAAAACCTTTAAAAGGCACTTTCACAGGAGCATCTCGGGAAAATGACCCCTTTAAAGAATCCGCCATCCGGCCTATTACAGGCCCCCGAAAGTTTTTTGAGGCGCCAAAAGCGCGATGTCGTTTTTTTTTTCAACACCACCTTCCGTTTGCACCTCGTTCATTTCATCGGCTGTCTTCTGATCATCCTCATTCAGGCGATGCTCATGACGACGCCCCTGATGATGCGCTTTGAGAACGTTTGCATCGATCTGTTCATTCGCAACAGACCGCCGATCGCGATGCATCCGGCGATCGTTCACATCGATATGGCAGAGGATAGTCTCCAGGGACTTGGGCGTTGGCCTTGGCCTCGCTACAACCACGCGGCGATGGTGTATATCCTTCACTCGTGGGGCGCGAAGGCGATCGTTTTCGACGTGATCTTTAGCGACCTCAGTACGAGTTTTGACGATGAGGCGCTGGCCCAGGCGATCAAGGAATCGGGCAATGTGTATTTACCCGTCATGCTGGAAGAGATGAATCGTCAAAAGAGCTGGGTCCACTCAATGCCCAAGTTCGAAGAGTTTGTGAAAGGGACCGGGCATGTGAATGTTTTTCCTGATCCGGACGGAACACTTCGCCGCGCGCCTCTTTACCTTACACATGGAGGCAAAACCTATCCCTATCTAGGGGCGCAGGTGGCGTTTGACTACCTGGGCCAGGATCTTGAAAAGGAGAAATCCTGGATACCCCTAGATCAGAACGGCAATGTGTTCATCAATTGGGTTGGGAAGTGGAAGGATTCTTTCCTCCACTATTCCTATCTCGACGTCATGAAGAGTTATGCCCAGATCCAAGCGGGACGGCCGCCGCTTATTTCTCCAGAAAAGTTCAAGGGCAAGATCTGCGTGATCGGCCTTACGGCGATCGGCCTCACGGATATCAAGGCGAATCCCGTGGAAGGGGTGTATCCCGCGGTGGGAGTTCAAACCAATATCATGAACAGTATTCTCATCCGGAAGTTCGCCCAACCCGCGCCTTTCAGGTGGAATGCGTTTGCGCTCTGGGGGATCGGAATCCTGGTCTCATTTATATTTATCTTCTCAAGAAGGGTTACTTCGCTGGTTTTGGGTCTTGCGATAGGACTCTTGTGGGCGTTGTTCTCATTCTGGGTTTTCATCGAATGGGGCCTCTGGATCTACACCATAAATCCGCTGATTTTGATCTTTTCACTCTTTGTTTTCTCGGCTGTATTTTCTCTCATGCTCGGGAAACGTGAACAGGCGCGTCTCTTTGCTCTGGCGTCGCGGGATGGTCTGACGGGGCTTTACGTGATCCGCCATTTCCGGAACCTTCTCAACGTGGCTGTCACCGAAGCCCGCAAAAAAGGGCTGCCACTCTCCTTGATTCTGATGGACCTGGACCATTTTAAGAGGATTAATGATACGCATGGACATGTGGCGGGCGACGCCGCTCTTCAGTATGTCGCTCAGGTTTTGCGTCTTGCGACACGCATTGAAGGAGAGGCCTTGGAATCGAATCCGGTGGGCCGCTATGGCGGCGAAGAATTCATTGTTATGTTCAAAAGAGCCCATCTGATCGATGTGGCTGTTAATTATGCTGAAAAGATCAGGCGTCAATTGGAACAGAATCCCTTCCGCTATAAAGAGGTCGCAATCCCGCTCACGGTCAGCCTTGGGGTTGCGACGCTCAAACCTGAGGAGACGGTGCCGGATATGATGGTTCTTCGCGCGGATGAGGCGCTTTATCGGGCGAAGACGGGAGGCCGGAACAGAGTCTGCACGGAAAATGAATCAGGCGAAAATGCACCGGAAAAAGAAGTCGAATGAGGTTCCGTGAGTCCTAATCGCTCTTTTGGATCGAAAAAAACCTTCATGAAATTAGGGGTGTCTTTTCTTCTGATCGCGGTTGGATGCTGTTTACCCACGGGTTATCTTTTCGCGGCTAGTGCGGATCGAGCGGTTAACTTCGGAGCTTCGGCAGCGGTTCAAGAGTCCAAGATCCGTAAACAAGCTGAGCAGAATCTGATGCGGAAGAAGCCGGAAAAGCCGCTGACTTTTGGAGAAGAATCTGCACCCGCAGTTCCGGACACAGGACCCTCCTTCGTTGTGACGAAAATCATCCTCGAAGGAGATGTCATGCTCGAGCCGCCGGAGTACACACCACTTCTTGAGAAGTATGAAGGCCGGGAAATACATTTCTCTGAGATCCAGAAGCTGATCAATGCCCTCGAGCAGCTTTTTCGCGCCAAGGGATTTATCGCGGTTGTCTTGCTGCCTCCTCAAAAAATGGAAAGCCAGGAGATCCATCTTAAGGTCGTGACGTCACGCATGGGAAAGCTTTCGGTCGAGAATAACCGTTATTTTATGAAATGGCGCACCCGCTCTTATTGGAAGACGCGGCCAGGCGAGGTCCTTATTTACGACAAGATCCGATCGAGCGTGATGGATATGAATGAGAATCCGGACCGGGTGGTGAAGCCGATCCTCAAGGCCGGCGCGGAGGAGGGGACGACGGATGTGGTGCTGAATGTTGAGGATCAGTTTCCGGTTCATGCGGGGGCTTCGTTCGACAACCAGGGTGTGAAGTTGACGGGAAAGGATCGCCCGGGTTTCGCGCTGCGAAGCAATAATTTACTCGGTCTTGATGACATATTTCTGATCGGGACGACGTTCGGCAAGGATTTTGGCTCGCTTTACCTTTATCACGTGATCCCCATTTCGAATTACGGGACAAAGTTCATCTGGTCCTTTAGTCATGCGCAAGTGAATCCAAAAAAACAATTCTCCGGGCTTGGGGTCAACAGCACCTCTGAAACCTATAGTCTGGCCTTGCAGCAGCGCGTGATTCGCACGGATAAATATTCAGGAAACGTCCAACTCGGTTTTGATTTCAAGGAGAAGCATACCCTTCAGCAGAGCGTGACCACGGTGTGGGATAAGGAGCGGGTGTTGTCGCTTTTGGGGACTTTTCAGTCCCGGGACCGGTGGGGTGGTTGGGCGCTGGGGCAGGGCGTTTATTTCGGACTTCCGACTTTTGGCGATGGCTGGGCACTCGCGAGCGGTGGGGGGGAGCAGTCTTTTTTAAAATATACTTATTCGCTGACAAGGCTGACGCAATTGCCGTGGCACACCAAGGCGATCTGGGATCTTCAAGGGCAACTTTCGCCGGACCACCTTCTGCCGCAGGAACAGATGTTCCTTGGCGGTGCCAATTCTATTCGCGGTTATCCGGAAAGCGATTACGGGGCGGACGAGGCGCTTCAGTCCCGGTTGGACTATCTCCTGCCGCCTTACGGGATGCCCGCAACATGGAAGATGCCGTTCGATAATATCCCGCTGAAAGATCAGGTGAATCTCATAGGCTTTTTTGATACGGGCTATGGGCGGGTGCATCAACCCGACGCGGTTTTTGAGCAGCGGTCTGATTTTTTGATGGGTGCGGGAGGTGGTTTTGAGCTTCGCTTTCGCAAGTATGCTTCCGCCCGTCTCCAGTGGGGCGTTCCTCTCGGCGACAAGCCGATCACCGAAGGTGGCCGGTCCCAGCTCCATTTCACATTCAACGTCAATTACTGACAACGCACGGTTTCTTGCCAGGCGGGGACGTAACTTTTTTGAAAGTTCAGTGAAGAATATTGAATTTGTTGGCAAGGCTTCTCTCCTCGGACTATAATACGCGCGTTGTTTTCTTGTCACCGTATCCTTAAGGAGGATTGTTCATGAAAAAGGCATTGCTTATCACGCTTGGAGTTATCGTCATCATCGGCCTCTCTGTCGGGCTTATGTTTGGGGGCACCTACAATAACCTCGTGACCAAGGAAGAAGGCGTGAAAAGCGCCTGGTCGCAGGTGGAGAACGTTTACCAGAGACGTTTGGACCTTGTGCCGAACTTAGTCGCGACGGTCAAAGGCTATGCCGCGCATGAAAAAGAAACCCTTCAAAACGTGGTCGAAGCACGTTCGAAGATCGCCAAAATGAACATTACCTCCGACGTTTTGAATAATCCCGACGCACTCGCGAAGTTCCAGGAAGCGCAGACCCAGATGACTTCCGCTCTGAGCCGTTTGATGGTCGTGGTGGAACAATACCCGGATCTTAAGGCCAGCCAGAACTTTCTCGCGCTTCAGACTCAGCTGGAAGGTACCGAGAACCGCATCACGGTTGAGCGTAAACGTTTCAACGAAACGGCCCAGGATTACAATGCCTTCCGCCGCCGTTTCCCGAACGTCGTCGTGGCCAACTTCATGGGCTTTCAAAACAAAGCCTATTTTCAGGCCGATCAGGATGCCAAGACGGCTCCTCAGGTCAGATTCTAGTCAATGTCCGTAAAAATGGGGCAGGTTGGTTCAATGAAAAAATCAGCCTGCCTCTTTTCCTTTCTTCTCGCTTTCCTCCTTACATCCTCCGCTCTTTTCGCGCTGGAAGTCCCCAAACGCGCGGAAGGCTACGTCACGGATCGCGCGGGGATATTGTCTTACCCCGTCCGAGCTCATCTCGAAGATACCCTTCGGGCTTACGAGGAGAAAACCTCTAACCAGGTCGTTGTCGTGACCTTACCGTCCCTTGAAGGAAATTCCATCGAGGATTTTTCCATCCGTCTTGCCCAGGCCTGGAGGGTCGGCCAAAAGGGAAGAGACAATGGCGTGATCTTTCTGATCTTCAAGAACGACCGCAAGATCCGCATTGAAGTTGGCTATGGCCTGGAAGGCGTCTTGCCTGACGCGCTCGGGGGCCAGATCATTCGGGACGTGGTCGCGCCTTATTTTCGTAAGGGAGATTACTCCGGCGGCATCGTCGCCGGTACGGACGCGATCATGGCGGCAACTCAAGGTGAGTTCAAGGGAGTTTCAAACAAGGGCCGCGAGGGAAGTGCCGCCCGGTTGATGGGCATACTTTTGGTTTTCATCGTATTTCATGCTTGGGCGAGTTCTCAGTCCCGTCGTGTGGGAGGGCGGGGGAGACGTGGCGGTTTTTTCTACACTGGCGGTGGTTTCGGAGGGGGCGGCGGAGGGGGTGGATTCGGAGGAGGTGGAGGATTCAGCGGCGGTGGCGGTGGCTTTGGGGGCGGTGGCGCCTCGGGAGGTTGGTGAATTTGATGCGTGTCACTTATCCTGTTTTTTTCTTTACAAAGAAAGAGAAAGCCCAGATTCTTGCGGCGATCCAGGAGGCCGAGAAGAATACGTCGGGCGAGATCCGTGTTCACCTGGACTACAAGGCCCGCGGCCCGGTTTATGGCCATGCACAGAAGGTCTTTCAGCGGATTGGAATGACCAAAACGGCCCAGAGAAACGGCGTTTTGATCTATCTCGCGACGCGTGATAAAAAGTTTGCCGTGCTTGGCGATGTCGGCATCAATGAAAAGGTTCCCGAAGGATTCTGGAACGACGTGGTCGGGATCATGCAATCTCATTTCAAACAAGACAAGTTTGCCGAGGGTATCTCCGAGGCGGCGCTCAGGATCGGCGAAAAGCTCAAGGCCTATTTCCCCCATCAGGCGAACGACAAGAACGAGCTGGCGGACGGAATCTCTTACTGAAAAGCAGTATGTGGTAGGTCGTATGTTGAAGGTAGCCGGGGAGCGCTTTTTTTTACTACATACTACATACCACCGACTCCCTACTACGGATTCAAAATGGACATTCACGATTCCTGGGAAAAGGCGCTGAAAGTGACCGAAATCATCCGGCCGCGCGTCCAACCGCTGCAAACTTTTACCTCCACACAAATCCCCTATGTTTTTTTAGCCGAATCTGCCGTAAATCATGGTGACACCGTGGTGCGGAAGGGCGAAGTGACGGTTGATAAGCCTTCGATCATCCTGCCGCCGGACCTGCCGCAATTCGAGGGGTTCGAGTTCGATCAGAAATTCTCGGGTGTCGAGGATTACCTGACGACTTTTCTCATGGTGCGGGGGATTCGATTCCCTTCGATGAAGTATGAGAACAAGATAGCCTCGTTGGATATTCGCGAGGAAAAGCTTTCAAAATCGGTGGAGTTTTATTCCCATCTTTTGCAGCGCCAGGAGAATGTGTCGACCGGGCTTGTGATCGGCCCGGAGGACTGCTGGCAGTTTTCGGTTCTGATCTTCATTTGTAGTCAGATCACACGCTCCGCCGAAGGGGATATCCGGAAACTTTTTGACCGTTTCAACAAGTCCTGACCCTGGACACACCGGGTGTGGCGCGCCACACCCGGTGTGTGCAGAGGATGAAAGGGATCTTATGCCAAAAGACTACGCTTCATTTTTGAATTCCGCATGCGGGAAGATATGGAAAAAAGTCGGGGCCCGGCGTCGCGCCGGAGTGACGACACCTCTTTTCTCGCTTCATTCTAAGCAGAGCATCGGGATCGGGGAGGCGCCGGACCTGAAGCTTCTCATCGACTGGTGCAAGAAGACCGGGCTTTCCATCATCCAGCTTCTCCCTCTCAATGATGTCGGTTTTGACTTCCGTCCCTACGATGCCCAGAGCAGTATGGCGCTCGATCCGATGTATTTGTCGCTTGAGGGCCTTGCGTGCTGTGATCTGAAACCGTTCGCCGCGCGCATCAAAGCTCTTCGCCAGGCATTTCCGGCGGGGAAGGCCCGGGTGGATTACGGGGTCAAGAAAGCCAAACTCGAACTTCTTCAGGCTATTTTCGAGAGTCTCGTAGCGCCCCAGAAAGGGAAAGCTTTTGCGGTTTATCTCAAGGCGAACAGGGATTGGCTGGACGATTATGCTGCCTTTAAGACGTTGAAAGAGAAGTACCGGATGATCGGCTGGATGGATTGGCCGGCAGAGTTTAAGACCAAGGAACCCAAGGCGGTGGCTTCGTTCGTCCGGATCCATGCGGGCGGCGTGCTTTTCCACAAGTGGCTCCAGTGGCAGCTCGCCCTGCAGTTCCAGCAAGTAAAAAAGTATGCTGCAAAGAACCGCGTCCTTCTCATGGGAGATATGCCGTTCCTTGTTTCCCGAGACAGCGCTGATGTTTGGGCGAATCAGGAGTATTTCAAACTCGATCTTTCCTCCGGAGCGCCGCCCGATCTTTATTTTGCCCAAGGCCAGCGCTGGGGCATGCCGCCTTACAACTGGGAGCGGATCGCGGCGGACGGTTTCAAATATCTGCGCCGCAAAATGAAATGCGCGGAGAATCTCTTTGACCTTTACCGGATCGATCACTTTGTCGGGATGTTCCGCCTCTGGACGATCTCGCTTACGGAACCGGCGGAACACGGCGGGATGCACGGCCGTTTTGATCCCCCGGATGAACATCGTTGGAAAGAGCACGGTGAAAAGATCCTGGAGGTGATGCTGCAAAGCGCGAAGATGCTTCCCTGCGCGGAAGATCTCGGGGTGGTCCCGAAATGCTCCTACGAGATCCTGGAAAAATATAAGATCCCGGGCTCAGACGTTCAGCGGTGGGTGCGGAACTGGGGCAAGGACTTCCATTTCAAAAACGGGGACGTTTATCGCGAGAATTCTATGGCGATGCTGTCGACGCATGATACCAGCGCTTTTTGCGCGTGGTGGGAATACGAGGCGGGGACAGTCGATGAATGGTTTTTTCAGAAAAAATGCGAGGAAAAGGGCATCTCTTTTGACCATTTTAAGGAAAAACTTTTTGACCTCGCGCACTCAAAGCATGGACGTCTTCGTTGGCGCCGCGAAATCGGAAGTGTGGGAATGCTTCTTTCGATCCTTGGCCGGAGTCATGATGAGGCCTGGCATCTGGTGGATGCTTACCAAGGCTCGGGCGAGGAACGAAAGTTCTATTGGCAGCATGTCGGCATGACGGGGCCGGTCGAACACCGGGCTTCGGTGGAATTCGTCCGAAGGGCTCTTGAGAACGTCAATCAGACCCGCTCTATTTTCAGTCTGCAGATTCTCCAGGATTGGCTTTCTCTCGCGGCGTTCGAAGGACGCGATGCCTGGGAGTATCGCATCAATGTCCCGGGGAGTATGGGAGATCAGAACTGGTCGCTTGTGGCGCCCTTTTCTCTGGAGACGATGCAAAAGCTTGCTGTGAACAAAACTATTCGAAAAATCGTGGTTGATTCCGGGCGGTATATCCCCGTAGAATAGCGCGCGTTTTTTTTGCGAGCCAGTTTGAAAACCCCGTGGAATTATTATGAAAATTGATGTAAATGTTCGCGCCGTTTTGGTTGGCATTTTTTTTATTACGGTTCTTGTAGGGAGCGTCTTCTTTGCCAAAAGCAAAAGGCCTGCTTTTGTCCCGCCTGTACAATCCGTGGCAGGGGGAGGGGCTTCTCGTGGGGCTTTGAAGGTGCGTGGCCCGGTGAACGCCCCCGTGAAGATCGTTGAATACAGTGATTTTCAATGCCCGTCCTGCCGCGCTGCGCAATCGGATCTCGAAGCTTTGTTCAAGAACTATCCGGGGAAGATCCAGCTGACCTTCAAACATTTTCCACTCAAATCGCATCAGTGGTCTATCTACGCGCATCAAGCTGCGGAGTGCATGAACCACCAGGGGAAATTTTGGCTTTACCAGGATACGCTTTACGCGAAACAGCAAGATTGGTCGCCTTCGAAAGTCGCCCCGGTTGAGATCCTCGGACGGTATGCCCAGGAGTTGGGCGCTGAGATGAAACAATTCGGCGCCTGCATGGCGGATGTGGCCGTAGCGCGAGATATTTTTTTGGAAAAGGAGGAGGGCAATAAGCGTCAAGTCAACGCGACTCCGACTTTCTTTGTGGGGGAGGAGCGATTTGTCGGGCCCCGGGAAATGCAGGAGCGGGGAGAGAACGCGATCCGCAAAGCGCTCGGTTTGCCGCCGAAGACTCCGGCCGAGAAGAAACCGGAGCCGATCGCGCCGGCACCTCTGAAGGGGGCCGCCCAATGATCAGCCTGAACGCGGAAGAAAAAAGCTACAGGATCTTATTTTGGGGGCGCATCTTTATCGGGCTCGTCTTCGCTTATTCGGGGTTTACCAAACTCCTGGAGCCCGTTGAGAATTTTCAGGGCGGTATGGCGGCTTATGAGATCATTCCTTATGTGCTCATTCCGTTCCTTGCCCGCGTGATCCCTTGGATCGAATTTATTTTCGGGGCTTTTTTGATCACAGGCTATTTGCCGCGCTTAAGCGCCCTTGTGTTGGCCGGTCTGTCTTGGAGCTTTGTGCTGCTGATCCTTGCCACGCGCCTTGTGACCGGAGTGCTTCCGGCCAATTGCGGGTGCTTCGGGGAGGGAAGCCTCATCCATCTTAAGCCGATGCAGGTCCTGGTGATGGATATTATAAATACGGTTGTCGGTCTTCGTCTCGCCCTGCTCAAGGTGCATCCCTTCGGCTTGTCCGCTCTTCTGAAACAGAAGTCCTGAAGACTCCCACAGATCTCGATCAAGCATCATGTGGAATCAGCGAGGTCCCCATCTCCATCGGATAATCCTAAATGCGATCGGGATATTAGAAAAAAACACAGAATTCCAATAATTTGGTATACTCCCACCTCGAAATTTTAACAAAGTTCATCGGGGCGTAGCGCAGCCTGGTAGCGCACACGCTTGGGGTGCGTGCGGTCGAAGGTTCAAATCCTTTCGCCCCGATTTTTTTCAGGTAAATAAAGGAGTTGCGAGAAGATATCTCGTGACTCCTTTTTTGTTTTTCGGGGATTGAAGAGTAATCATGCTAATTCTAGGCTAAAAAGAGTCTCATGCCATTCTTCTGAGTAGCCGATACCTAAATTGAACAGTAGTAAAGAGCGTTACTCAGTAAAAATATTATTGAAAATCCATTTCAACACGATGAAATTTTCTGAATTTTACCTAGAAAGGTGTTACGGCATATGCGAACTTCACCCGTGAGTTGTCCATGTTAATTGATGTGGGTACTTGCTTGCAGGATACTCCCGATGAGCGAGTGAATCATAGCATCCTTAAACGCGCTGCTGAATTCAAGATCGGGAAATTTTTTTGTAGCGGGTTCTGTCCCGAAGACTGGAGCCTAGTTCATAGCCTCGCTCGGGAAGAGGAACAAATCGTCCCATTTTTTGGCATTCATCCTTGGTATGCCAATCAAGTTCCGGCTGCATGGGAAAAGCAACTTATGCACATGGTGTCCCTGGATATCGGGGCGGGGATCGGCACCATCGGACTTGATCGATCGAAAAGCGGAGGCGATTTCGAAAATCAGAAAAAAGTTTTTTTAAGTCAGATTGAAATTGCAAAACGGTTATCAAGGCCTATCGCGATTCATTGCGCAATGGCCTTTGAGGATATGTTGCCCTTGTTGCGTGATCATGAAGCGCAGCTTACTCGATTCATGATCCACGCTTATCAAGGAGACTCAAAGACGCTTGAACAACTCCTCAAACTCGGCGCCTATATCTCTTTTTCAAGGAAAAGCCTTCACCTTGGGAATGTGCTGGTGCTGAATTTGGTCAGACAAGTGCCTAAGGACCGGTTGCTTCTAGAGACGAGTTTTCCGCATATGAATTCCAATAAGATTGATACGGGCATTAGCTTTGACATGTACTTTAAATGTCTTCAAGAAACATATGCCTTAGCAGCCCGAGCCACCGGAACAGATGCGGAGGATCTTAGGGAAGCCGTTTGGAACAACAGTATCACATACCTTTCTGGTAACCTTCCTTCAAAGAAAGAGTCTGCTAACGGGAGATTGTGATTTTCCCTGTATTGATCGAAAACTCACGCAATTTCCACGGTATAGAATTGAGATAGTTTCAGTACAATCCTAACGTATTGTAAACGTGTGTGAGGATGGCAATAGGAGCTAATGACGTAAGTCGCCTAAGCATGATGCTATTAAAAAACGCACTCAGGCACTCTTGGTGGCGTGCGGTCGAAGGTTCAATTCCTTTCGCACCAAAATTCAGAAAGCCTGGGAGTTTATCTCCCGGGCTTTTTGTGTTTATAGAGGTGGACGAAAGATGTGAGGGGAGCGCTGCTAATAATAGCAACTGAGGCTGCTTTTATGGGGCGGGTGGCCGACTCGGAATGGAGTGGAGGGCGCCAAATCCTTTCACCCTGATTCTTTTCTCAAGAGGGACAAAGCCTTGCAGCGTTTGTCCCTTCTTGCTTTTTAGGCCGCAAAGCCAACCGCCACGTATTTGCTACGTAGCCGGAGGGCCGCTATAGGGAGACGAGAGATTCTCGCCAGAGGACGGATTCGTCCACATTTGTTTCGGAGTGCGATGTCACAGAAAGTTCTTATGTTCTTTTCCAGTCATTAAACCCTGCAGCCGTCTATTTATAGCGCTTCCCCTGCATCCAATAGGACATATTTTGTGCAATCTATATTTAATGGTCTTTTTAGCCACGGCCGCTCGTCGTTTAAATATATCGCTAGTTTTATCGTGAATAATATTGCCATATTTAAAGATTGGCTGCTTTACAGTGTGGCAGCATATATAAATATCTCCGTAGGCATGGATGGTTCCTATCATGCCGTAGCAATGGCATGCGGAAAACCCGTGTTCTCTCGCCCCAAATATCAGTTTAAGCTTTGTAGAAAGAATAGTTTTTCTTATGGTTTTATCTTTATAAATTTTATCTAATTCTTGCTTTATCAGCGTAAGTTCTTTTTTGGAATAGGGCGAGCTACCCAGGGTGATTTCCAGTGGCCTAATCTGAATATAGTCTATTTTTCTGAACTCGCGTTCAATTTTCTCTGCAAAATTGTAAATATCTTTATAGTTATACCTATTTATCACGGTCTGAACTCCAATAGTGCACATGTAGCCCAATTCGGCACGCTTTCTCAGCAGTAATGCTAGTGCTTTTTCAGCTTGTGATAGACCGTTTACCCCTCTTATTAATTGGTAAATTCCGGTATTTAGAGAATCTAGGCTTATCCTGATCCATTCGCAATGCTTTAGCAACTCTCCAGCATTATCCTCATTAATCATCAGTCCATTTGTGATAATCCCGACTGATAGCCCCAATTGTTTTGCATGTTTTAACGATCTGATGGTGAAAGGGTTGCATAGCGGCTCACCGCCTCCGCTGAATATCAGCCCTCTAGCACCCAGCTTGTGAATATTATTTACGGCTTTTCTGATCTCCATTAAGCTCATCATGTGGCCGTCTTTAGTGCCATTAGAGGAGCAGTAGTAACAGTCGTTATTACATTTATTCGAGGGATGTATCTCCAAAGTAACCGGTTTGATTGTCGCTCCGTTTTCCCAATCGTTTAAGGTGCCGAGATGATAAAAAATTTTATCGCTCGTGATGTATTTATCCAATTGCATCCTCCTTATAATTGAAACGGTCTCATTAAGCAGCTGCCTGAAAACCTCGATTCTGTCTTACGCTTTCCATCCAGTTGACTGATATTAAACCCTTACCATGAGAATCATGGTTTACTCGTATTGGGGACATTGCCGTGCGAATTGGTGAATTCTAGCGATTTTCTCATAGATTGTCCTTTTAAGTTTCAAGGGTTTGTGACCTTCCCCAAATCAGTGGACATGTTGTTTAGTTAGCACCGTGAACCTTTAATTCGACCAATAAGGATAATTTGGATTTTC
The DNA here is from genome assembly GCA_903884815.1 of Candidatus Omnitrophota bacterium. GTDB lineage: Bacteria > Omnitrophota > Omnitrophia > Omnitrophales > Aquincolibacteriaceae > Aquincolibacterium > Aquincolibacterium aerophilum. The sequence goes on from CAISGE010000032.1 coordinate 146,967, forward strand.
ACCGTCTCCTTTAAAGAACTGAATGGATTTGATAATTGATCTTCCCCGGAAAAGTGGGCACAACGAAGAATTGGTTTTAGCATGAAAGCCAGCTCATCACATGCGGGCATCCAATGGAAGGGCAAAGCGTCAAGAAGAAGCGACTTGACAGAGATTCCAAGATTTCAACAGTTAAGATGCTCACCGAGGGCGGCCACAAGGCGTCCGCGTGGCCCGGAGTTTAGGAATCTAGCCTAATCCGCTCTACAGCTGGAAGCGGAAGTTTAGTGACAATGGCGAGAAGGCCTTCTCCGGCAATGGCCATTTGACCGAGATTGCGGTGCTTCGTCGAAAACTGCGGGATGTCGAGATGGA
>CAISGE010000033.1 GCA_903884815.1 Candidatus Omnitrophota bacterium
ACGTCGCACTCCGGTACTGGTTCTTACCGTTCACGACCTTATCCACCACCGAGTCACTGACACTCACACGGATCTTCCCGCCCAAGTTCGTGCCCGTCACCTTGAACACCAACCCGCCGGTCGGCAGAGCGTAGTACGTTTCAAGGTTCCCGTCCGCGGGAACAGTCGTGTCCTTCCCTAATGTCAGGATCGCGCCACCGAACTGATTGGCCAGGGAAGTGTAATTAAACTCGAATTCATCGCGGCTATTCTGCGTCACCTTCGTCACAACACCGCCCGCGGGATTCAAGGCACCCGGTGCCCCCACTCCCGTCAGATTCGTTGCGGTACCCGTCGCGACTCCATCCACCTTTGGAACATAATAAAGCCCGTCGGTCATGACATCTAGACGGCCTGTGCTATTGACGACCGCGGAGTCAAATGTGAAGACGATCTGGGTGACATGATGAAGATCGAAATCGCTATAAAATTTCCGAAAAGCATCAGCCGAATATTCTTTTAGCTGATAGGCCGTCGTGAGGCCCTTCACATAGAAAGCGGCCCCTTGGTCTTTGTAGAGACCGTCGTCCTTGAATTCAATGGTGGCGCAGATACTGCCATTCGAATTATTCACGCTCGTTTTAAGCCCAACGGTAATACCCGTAGCGCTGAAATCCTGCGATTTCCCCGGTGTTGAATCAAAATTAATAACCGCTCCGGCGTAACTGCCGGGATTGCTGACATTATAATTCACACTGAACTCGGATGTGGATGACTGAGATATCACAGGAAGCGGCGCAAGCGGACTATCCGGGGGCTGAGAATTAAAGACTCCCAAAGCAGGACGGCCCGGAAGAAAGGTCACGGGGTTGGCCGAACGAAGGATCGTAAAATGGGAACGATCTTCAGTGCTATTATAGAGATCGACATTGTAAATAAATTCATTCAGCACAGACCTCGCCTCAACACTCGAAGCGTCCGGCGTGTGGACCGTCTCGATTAAGGATAGAAGATCCTCTTGGGTGAGCGCGGTAGAAACAAGCCCACTGTGGTTGTAAGCCACAACCCCCGCATTGCTTAAGAGATACTCCGTGCTAGCACCCGCAAGGCTAATATCCAGGTCACTTGCCGTGATCTGGGCACCCTCAGGATGGGTGTGAATCAGGATCGAAGATTCGGAAGCGAGCAAGGCCGACACAACAGGATTACTCCGGAGTTCATCGCGGCTTCCGGTGGTGAACATCACGATCTTGCCGCGGATCACTGCAATTCCAACCTCCACGTTCAGCTTCGTCAAATCGCGAAGGTTTTGTGCAGTCATACTTTCGACGATCACCGCAGCGGCGGTTTCAGGAACCAAGAGGTCCACGGCATCATGAAAAGAATATTCTGTCTGCTGGTATTGTATGTCCTGAGTTGCGGGGGCCGGCGTCCCTACCGTCGGATCAATATTCGCCTGACTTGCATTCATAGCCGCCATGAGCTGGTCGTACATCGCCTGGTCCATAATAGTGGTATTACTCTTGGAGGCCGTGGCACCCACACGGCTCACATCCTGTAACGCGGCGCCAACGTCCTTGAGCTGGCCCAAATACTGTTCGCAATCCTTAGCGGTCTTTTTCGCGGTTGGATCGCTCAAATCATCCAGGCAGGAAGCATATTCGCGGCGCAGGGCTTCGTACTTCGCCCGAAAAATATCCGATTGGGTGTCCACGCTCGCACCGCTTTTCTTCGCGGCAGGCGCCTCGGGAACCGGCGTGACGGTTTGAGTTGTCGTCTGTGTTGCGCCGACAGAAATCGGCGTCGTCCCTGCGAGGAAATTCGAGGTCGTCTGGACGTCACTCACGGGCGAGGTGGTGGACGTCTGAGACTCTGTTGAATTAACGGTTGCGTCGGTCTCCGGAATGTAGGAAACGGCATGATCCTCCGGGCGAAGGGAGATATCAGCAAAACCTGTGGGCATAGTTTGGGAGAAGAAGAAAGCGAGAATGACAAAAGAAGCCAGGAACCTTTGAGGGATCGTACGCCGACGCTGATAAAAATAATTATTTTCTCTGGTCATTTTTTTCGCCCTTTCGTGAAAGGATTGATTACGATCTCGCCCGAAATCGTAATGTGAAATGCTAGAGCATTTCTGGAACCTTTGAACCTACCAAAGCCTAACATGCAATCACGCAGATGTCAACAATCGCAACTTGTTGTAGTGTAATACCTTACGATTTTTTTCATATCCTTTTAAAGTACTTCTAAAGATAGATAATACAATATACTCACGAGCATATGTTAAAAAACTTTCACAAAAAGTGGCTGTTTTTATCAATAAATTTTCCATTCCGGAGAATGCAGGGGGAGGATTGGCAACACTCAGGACCAAAAGCTTAAATAATTTTCATAAAAATACCGGCGAGGAAAAATAACGTGGAATCTTTCGAAGATGAGATAAAAAAATGCCCGAGGCCAGACTTGAACTGGCACAGGGATTTAACTCCCCAACGGATTTTAAGTCCCATGGGTCTCCGCGATTTCTATAGAGGGCCTGCCCCCCTACTTCATCCTTGGTGTCTATATGGTGTCTATCAGAAACATTGCCCGAGGCCGGACTCGAACCGGCATGGAGATTTAATTCTCCGACAGATTTTAAGTCTGTTGTGTCTGCCATTCCACCACTCGGGCATGAACGCTTAACTGGATTCTCTTTATTCTCGATCGCTGCAACCGACCAAATATTATCGAGCATCCGCACTTCTTGCAGATGCTTCGGCTGCAAATGCGCGTACCGTTTTTCTGCCACCTGAAAGGTATCGCCCAAAAGCTTTGCGATCCGATATAAATCGACACCCTTGATCGCTAGATGCGATGCAAACGTGTGACGCAAAGTATGGAATACTACTTTGTCGATGTCATTCGTTCCTTCAGGATTCAGATTCGCCCGCGCGACAGCGGCCTGATATCCGTCCCAATGACGACCCGTAAACACAGATTGGTTACTCTGCATTCCGATCTGCGTTCCGCTCCGGTTCATCAAAACCCTTCGGGACCCGTCATTCATTGGAACAACGCGACCCTTGCCCGATTTCGGACTGTAAGTCATTTTTCCGGACCGCCGGATATAAATCAATCCCAGGGTAAAATCGACATCCGTCCAGTTCAAGCCTACGATTTCTCCGGCCCGCATTCCCGTGGAAAGCGCAAATCCCACAACATCTGCCAGCTCCCCCCTGCACTGGGCCAAAAGCTCGTGGATCTCCTCAAGACTGAGATATCGACTCTTCTCATTATCCTCTCTCAGGGCCTTCACCCTTTGGCAGGGATGCACCCCATGGAAAACTCCCCAGTCGATAGCCCTGCTGTACATGCCCTTGAGAAGCATAAGGTAGCGATTAACCGTTGCCGGCCTTACCGTCTTACCAGAAGCTTTCTTTCTGCTAAGAAGCTTGGACTTGAATTGTACAATATCTTTTATTTCAATACTAGATAAAGGCCTGTTGCCGAACTCAGCTTTTAATAACTTCATCCGCTGTTCATCATTGCACCAGGACTTATTTTCGACCTTGGAGTGTTCCAGAATGTATCTATCCGCAAATTCCGAGAAAGTTAAACCGGAATCCTTCTTCATATCCATGTATTTATCTTCGACGATCTCAACTTTCAACTTCGACTCGACAAGCTCCGCCTGTCTCCGGTTAGGCCCCACCTTCCAGCGTCTACGCCGTCCGTTGACATACAGGTCGACGTAATAGTCTCCAGTTGATTTTTTCTGATAGATCGCCATTTATTGCCTCAATCCCGGTTCGATTCCAACATGCACAGTCCGTTCAGTTAACCACTGATCGAGCTGCTCCTTTTTAAATTTGACCCTTCGGCCTACCTTTATATAAGGGATCTTATGCTGACTTCGCCACTGATAAATCGTTCCAACGGTTATCCCTAAGTACTCGGCCGCCTGCTGAATGCTTATCAAATTCGGCCCCCCTTCGATCTCTTTATACATTGCTTCCACCTCCCTTCCTTTAATACGGTTCCCAAACCCACCTTGCTAAAGCCATTTCCATCACACACCTTCTTTGGATTTTGCTTCTAAATATTGCCATCTAAGCTGCTTCCCCATTAGCGGCCATTCCCTTCTCTTGGACCCACTCCCAAAATGCTGCTTCTAACGCGTAACTTCTTTTCCCGATCCTGAACAGCGGGCAACCATTCTGTTTTCGCCAGTCCCGTTTTTGCACCGTATTCAGAGAAACTTTCAAAATCTCCGATATCTCTTCGGTTGTAAGTAACCGAGCTTCCTTATTTCTTGTGCCCTTGGCCACTGGTAAGCCCCTCCCTTCTAGCTTCAAGAATTTGACGAGAACACCCTGGCATCGCTTCTATAGCCTTCGGTTTGCGGCGATTTACTGACTATGTCAAACATATCCGTTTGACATAGTAATATAGCAAATCCGTTCAGAATATTCAAGCGGGCTTTCTTAAGACTTGCGGCGGAACTTTTTGGGGATTTTTAGCGCGTTACGGGTCTTCAAATACCTCTTCATCTCCCGGTCGGTCAAATACCCCCGGGACCCATATCGAATCAGCGTGATTCTCTTGCGCCAAATTGCGGAACGCAAGCCGCCCCAGCTAAGCCCGTATTTTGCCGCGGCATCTCTGGGGGCAAGTGCGTCCTGCGGAAGTTTTTCCTTCACTACGCTTTTTCTTTCCATCACATGTCGTATATTACTAAGAGATTTCTCGTTCCGCCATGTTTGTTTTAGCGTTAGCCTTGAAAAGCTCCCACAGAACCAAAACGGTACCGCCCTTCAGCGTCGGGTCCTCCGCTATTTATGAAAGAGCATTTTCTTCAACAACGTCAATTCTGTTTATATTCAGGGATGCAATACCCCTCATGGGACAGTGAGTTAAGGAGGGACAATTCAAGGTTTGCGAACATTTTTATACTAGAAATAAATTTCCACGAACATCATTCGGGGCCTCATTGCCCCATGGAAGGCGTAACCGCCGGACAAATAAGAACCCCTGGAGGGGGTAAGCGCTAGAGGGAATAAGAACTGAAGGAAAAACCTTAAAAATTCGACTATTTTTTAGGACCGGTAAAAACAGTGGGGATAATAAGTGCTTATTTACATGCTAGGTTTGTATGGTTCGGAATGTTTGCTGTGGCTGTTCCAATTATCCCGATATTTTTTTGCCACAACCTTATCATGGACAACTAAAAGGTTTTCTGCGTTTTTGTCTTCCGCAGCGCTGGTGAAGTTAAAGGAGCCTGTCAGCACGGTAACGCCGTCGATAATCATGACCTTGTTATGCGCGATGGCATGCTTCGTGTCAATCATGACCGGAATACCAGCGTCGGCCAACATGTCGAGCTTGCTTCCTTTCCCATGCAGCTGGCTCTTATCAAGGAGAACCTTCACGTTCACGCCCCGCTTATGCGCAGCGATCAATGCTTCGGCGATAGGTTTCGATGTAAATGAGTATGCCTGAACCAGTGCGTACTTCTCCGCCCAGTTCAAGTTATCGACAACAGCCTGTGTGCAACCGCCATGCGGAGAAAAATAAACCTCTTCCCCATCGGGCATCGGCTTTGCCTGCAATGGCAGCGGGAAGCATAAGAAGGCCGCCAGAAGAGCGATGAGATGCAACTTTACAGGACGCACGATAATCACTTTCATTCTCTTCTAAGCCCGTTAAAACCGCTTCTCGGACAAGATATCAATTTGATCGCTCCACTTGCCTGGCTGAACCACTCCATTGATGCAAGGATCCTCCGAATACATGACTTTTGTAGTGCCATCACTATTTTCAATGAAGAGAGGTTCCATGCAGACCCCGTTGCCGCCCCTCACCTCGGATAATTTCTTCCCAGTCGGAGCGAAATATTCGCCGGTTACGAGCAACTCATTTTCCGAAAACTCTTCTTTTTTCTCCAGTTGTCCGTTATCGTACCAAATGGCATGTTTTACTTTCTTTCCTTCTTTCCAGATTGCTTCAACACTCATCCTTCCTTCGTCGGTATAAAAGACGCTACGGCCCGTCCCGTTCTTCACGGAAGCGATAAGCTCTCCATCCGGCAAATAGTAATCGCCTTCCTGCGGCCTCCTTTTTTCATAAACCACTCTCGCCATCAATTTGGAGTCCGCGTGCCAGTACTGCCAAAGCCCCTCTTCTCGGTTTTTTTTGTACTCCCCCGTATGGCGCATGCTGCCGTCACTGCGCCAAATAGTCGCTTTCCCATGAGAACGGCCATGCTCGAAATGCGTCTCGTTATCTTTCTTTCCATTCGGATGCCAGCTCTCAAATAGCCCGTGACGGATATGTTTCCCGTCCTCCCTCAAATAATAGTGGCACCGCTGGCTAAGAGACACCCATTTATCAAACTTGAGCTCCTCGACTTTAATTTCCATAACCCCTCCGTTGATAGTTTTAGTTGTTAGCGCACAGTTATTTGAACCGAAGAGCTTCTGCCGTAGTCATCGGTGACGGTGATGAGCTGATGGCCAGCTTTCATGGGCCAGAAGAAACCATCACCCGCCTGGCCATCACTGACATATTGACCGTTTACGAACCAGAAAAGTTTCCGGGCATCATAGGAACCGTCGGCCTTCAAGACGAGCTGCTGACCTACTTTCCGAGACTGGTCCAGAAAATATTCACATTGGTTAACCGGAGAAAGGATCTTCGGATTCGCTCCCTCCCAATCTCTGGCCATATCGATCCCATTTTCCATTATTGGCGGAGAAACATAAGCGGGGTCATGCTGCTCAAGCCATGTATGGATCGCCTGCGGCCACACCTCGTAAACTTTCTCCTGAACAGAGCGACCTTTGGCGATAGCATCTACTGTCATCCCAGTCTCATTATCAATCATGAATTTCTTATGAATGCTGCATAGCCTGTCCATGCTCGCACCAGCAATGAAGAAATCCTCGGCTGAATGCGGACAGATCGAGCTCACGGGTTCTCCGCTCAAAAGACAGACCTTCCGAGTCCCAACTGAGGAAGGCTTCTCGTACCAAGGTGCAGGTTTCCCCGCGTAGAGTCGCTCAAATAATCTCAAGGCAACAGGCGCTGCGGCTTCGATCCCCACAAGTGACTTGGATGGTTTCCCGGAAAAGTTTCCGAGCCATACTCCGATTGTATATTCAGGGTTGTAAGCAACGGTCCAGGCATCGTGATTGCCATAAGAGGTGCCCGTTTTCCATGCAACCCTCGGAAGGCTCTGACGGTTCCCGACAAAGCCCGATGCCACAAGACGCTCAGAATCCTCAAGAATATCCGCGACGAGATATGCCGAGCCATCGGACATAAGCCTTTCTTGTTTGACCGATGATGCATTCTCAAGGCCTGTGTAGGCTTGGAAAGTCCCAAGCCGTGCCAATACCGCATAAGCATTCACGAGCTCAAGCAACCGAACCTCCGCAGTCCCGAGCGTAAGAGACAGCCCGTATTGCTCCGGAGGTTTCGCAAGTGTGCTAATCCCCGCCTTCTTCAAAAACGTGTAGAGCCTCTGGTATCCAGCTTTCTGCAACACTTCGACCGCAGGCACGTTCAAAGAATTCGCCAACGCTTCACGTACCGTCACAGGCCCTTTATATTTTTTGCTGTAATCAAGCGGAGCGTAGCCCTGATATTGCACGGGGACATCTCCAAGAATCATCCGCGGAGTATAAAGCCCTAGATCAAAACCAATGGCATAGGTAAAGGGTTTCAAACACGACCCGGGCGAACGCTTGCTGAAAGCTCCATTCACCTGTCCGAAATGATCTTTGTCTAAGAAATCATTGGAACCGACCAAAGCACGTATCTTTCCCGTTTTATTCTCCAAGATGACCACCGAACCGTTATGGACCCCATAAGCGGACAGTTCGCTGAGTCGATCCCTGAGTATTTTCTCAGCCATGCCCTGTAAAAGAGAATCAAGCGAGGTTTGAAGAACTGGCTCTGCGGGATATTTTTTATGCGTCCAAACGCCAAAATGAGGCGCCGTAAGTGGGAAAGAGTAATGTCCGGCTTCTACGGGCTCACTGCTGGATGCGTTAAATTGCTTTTGAGATACGTAAGCGTTGGCGAGCATGCTTTTCAGGACCATCTCCCGCCTTTTCCTAGCACGCTCAGGATGACGATCTGGTCTTAATCTTGAAGGCGATTGCGGGATCCCTGCAAGCAGCGCACATTCCGCAAGCGATAAATCTTTGGGCCGTTTTCTGAAATACCGCCACGAAGCAGCTTTTACACCATGGATATTCCCCCCATAAGGCGCGAGCTCGAAATACAGCTTAAGGATCTGCTTCTTGGAACAAACGCTTTCAAGCCACACCGCATGGACTGCTTCAATTACTTTATTTGGAAAAGTGCGTGGCCTGTCCTCAACAAGCCGGATCACCTGCATCGACAAGGTTGAAGCGCCCATCAGGATCTTTTGATGAGTGATATTCAGCCAAGCCGAGCGAAGAACAGCAAGCGGGTCAACTCCATGATGATTCCAAAACCGTTTGTCCTCGACGGCCACAGTTGCATTAATGAGATTGGGATTGATCTCATCCAGCTCGACAGGAAGTATCCATCGGTCCTTGCTCCCGAGGAACACCAGGAGAATATTCCCGTCTTTATCCAGAACCGTCTGAGAATATCCGATCTCTTTGATCGCTTGGGATGGAAAAGGCGCAAGCCACGAGAAAAGAAGGACCGGGACGGCCAGAAAAACCGCCCCGATCCCGACCCTGCGTCCGGCTGACAAAAAAGTTTTCATGCGATTCCTTTATTCCGAGATCGTAATCTCACCCGCCCCGTTCACGCTTACAATCGAAGGATCGTACATGCATTCCGCGCTCACAGCAGGCAGCTTGAATTTGCCCGGAGTGACGGCCCGTACGACATAACGGTAATGAGTGTCGTCCGAAATATTCGTGAAAACCAAGATTCGATCGTCACGAATATCGATCTTCTGCGGATTGATCATGTCCAATTCTGAAAGATCGGATGTGTCGGAGGACGCGAGCCTCGGGTTCTCCACCTCAAAGCCTGCGGGCAAAAGATCTACAAGGACCACATTCTTGTAGTTCTGGCCCGCACCCAGCGTAATGTCCACAATCACGACATCGCCCTGCTTGAGCTTTGTGAGATTAGCCGGTTTTCCCGCGGAATCAAGAAAGGAGCGACGCGCCTTAAGCCCGTTGTCCTTTTCTTCCACTTTCCCAGAGGCAGGAACGCCCCCCGAGGTCCAGTAATAGTAGGCCGTACCCGCTCCATTAATTTCAATGGTGAGGTCCCGCCCGGAAAGTTCGACACCGTTCAGAGAGGCGGCGTTCTTGTCATCAAAGGATGCGATGGGTTTCCCGCCTGAAAGAATACGCCCCGTAAAGCTCTGCGTCTGCGCCTTGAGATAGCGCGAGTATTTCCCAAGCCCGAGGAGCGCCTGCGCGTTATTCTGCGTTGTGTCCCACTGGCCCGCCTTCATCACTCCCTCAAGACGCTTCACCAGGACCGGCACCAAAGGATTCTCAGGATCCACTTCCATAAAGATAGAGAGCCCCAGCGCCGCCGGCAGGACATTGAAATCGCCTTCTCCTTTTCCGCCGAAGGATTGACTGTTGAAGCTTTGCCCAATCAGCTCGGACATTGCTTTTTTATCACCCATAAGCGCGAGTGAGCCCGCGAGGTAAAGCTTCCCGGCTTCGGAAAGATCACTCTTTGTTTCCTGCAGGCGCCTAATCCAGGATGATTTGATGCGCCCTGCTTTGGCGAGCACATAGACCGCGTGGGACCTGAGAGTCCCGTCCGCGTCGCCATCCTTCGACTTCCCGGACACAAACTTCTCGAGGTAATCCAAAGCCTCATTCAGATCACTCTTCGGGACCGTGTAGCCGGCATTCTTCGCTTCCACGAGGAATTCCGTTGCGTAAACCGTTCCCCAGTCATAAGGATAGGAATCTCCCGGCCACATCCCGAACCCACCGGATGAGGTTTGCATAGTGAAAAGCCGCTCGATACCGGCCTGCACGTTTCGATCGATTTGCGGAGCGCTGAACAGCTTGAGATCAATCATCGGCAGAATCTCCTTCATATAAAGAAGCGGGAACACCGTCGAAGTCGTCTGTTCAACGCATCCGTAAGGATACTCGATCAGAAACCTGAGAGCGCCGAGGAACTGCACGGAAGGAAGAGAGGAAACGACAAGCCTGTCAGACTCAGTCCCTTTCAGCCAGCCTGAAGGCAGTTTGACCTCCGCTTTTCCGGGAGCCTTCACGGTGCCGGACCCGCCCAGCGTCATGAAATTCGCCGCAGGTCTGACAGAGAGCTCAACAGTCTGTTCTGTCTCTTCGTTCCCGAGTTTTGCCTTCGCCTTGATCGTTGCCTTTTCTGCATGTGCGGGAGCGATTACACGAAACTTCACGATTGTTTCCTCGCCCTGTTTCGCAGAAACTTTTAAAGACGGCGCGGATGTGATCTTGAAGTCTTCAGGAACTTCCAAAGAAACATTCGCCTCTCCATCTTTCCCTGTTTCATTGAAGATGCTCATGGGCACCGTGAACTGATCGCTCGGAGCGAGAAACCTCGGAAGGGACAATTCAATCATAAGCGGCTGCTTCACTTTGACCTGAGCGTCCCCGTTCCCAAAATCCTTTTCCGCGCTTGCGACTGCCATGAGACGCAGTTTTCCCGTGAACTCCTTAGGGATCGTGAACTCCGCGAATGCGTCGCCTTTCCCACCGGTCTTGATATTGCTTAGCCAGAGCGCGACAGGCACAACGCGCTTCACGGCGATAGGGTTCAGATGGTCCTTCGCGCTATAGCTGGCATCGCCCGAGGGTGACGAAGCTCCGGCCACCTTTTTATCTTCGGGTTCCGGGATTAGCAGCGAGTAAAAATCAGAAGTCTCCACTCCATTTGCCCGTTTCCCGTAGAAAAACTCGAACGGGTCAGCAGATTTATAACCCGTAAGCTGAAGGATGCCTTCATCCACAAGCGCTACAGACATCTCCGCGTCATTCACTTTCTGCGAATCCTTTTCGACAGAGAGAGACACTTTTACCTTCTCACCCGGGCGAACTACATCCGGAAGCTTCGCGGTCACGGATAACCTGTGCTGCTTCTCCTCAATCATAAGTGGCGTTACGCCATAGGCACGATGAGCCGCCCACTTCTCACCTTTCACGATCGGACGGATCACGGTCACCGAGCAATACGCGTTCGGAGCAAATGACGTTTCGACCGGTAAAGTGATCTGCTGAGTCGCTTCGGTAAGATCCACGACCGTAGCGGTGAGGACTCTGTCCTGCGTCACCGTAACGAGCGCCTTACCTTTAAAAGGAGATTTGATGAGAAGCTTTGCAATCTCTCCGGGTGCATAAGTTCGCTTATCGAGCTGAAGCTCGATCCTGTCAGGTCGTTCCATCGCCCAGGGCATGGCCGAACCCCAGGGACCTTCCACATACAACTTGATCGCGGCAGTATGCCCACCTTCGGTCCTGACTCTGACGATATGATCGCCCCAGCTCTTGGGTGTGAACGAGAATATCCCTGACCCTTTCCCCGAATCCACGGTGACGACATGAACCGCTTCCTCACGGTTCTCGGAAGTCCACTGGTAGCCGCCGTTCTTGTCCTTCTTCAGAATGGTTTCCCAATTCACTTTATTGACAGTCACTTTTAACTTTGCGGACGGAACCTCTTTACCGTCGGGAGTGAGCACGACAAACTCAAAATCAGAAGGCTTACCGTCAGCCGCGTTTCCATCAGTTTTTTTACGAATGCCGACATAAGAAGGATAAGGATCGAATGCCCTCTCCTCACGGACCGTGATTGTCCGTCCGCCGGTTTCCTTCACAGTCGCCCCAATCGCGAGGCTTACGGAAGAAGGCGCTGAGATCTTCGCAGGAGTTTTGAATTCAAACTCAGCCTTCCCGTCCGAGCTGGTCTTCTTCCCTTCAACGGGTATTTTCTTTTCAGAAAATTCGACCGTCTCATCTTTAAAGGAATAGCTTTTGAATCCTTCCGGGGCAAAATCCTTCGCCCGGAGCACTACGGCCAGCTCGACATTCTTGTCCGCGGCCGCGGCACCAAAGGACTGCAGGGCAAGAGCGCCCACTTTGACGGTCTCATCAGGAACAAATCGCTTCTCCGGAACGCTCAGCTTCACTGAAAGACGGGCCGGCATGAACTCTTCAACCTGAAATTCAAAGGTGCCGATCGCTTTCTCCGCTCCGGGAATTTTGATCTCGGCCTGGTAATCGCCCGTCAAAGCTTCGCTTGGGAAATCCACCTCCCATTCGGTTGTTCCGGCTTTACCAAGCATCCCGTTCAGTTTCTTGAAGACCTTGCCATCCGGCCGCTTGATCTCGCAAATGATCGGGAATGTTCCCGGAAGGTCCATACCCCTGCCACGGACAATCGTTCTGATATGTGCGGTCTCCCCGGGCCGGAAGATATTCCGGTCCCCGTAGACGAACGCTTCATACCCGCCGCTTACATACGCCCTGCCGTCCACCGCAAAATCAGTCTCGGAAAGCACGGTTTCTTCGAGCTTGATGAAGGATAGGTCATCCGCAGACGATGCCGTCACCACGAAGGGCTTCCTGTCCCCTGTCCAATCTACATCCTTGAAGTGAAGGAACCCGTTCCCATCGGTGTTGGCATCGAGGATCTGCTGATTGGTCTTGCTGAAGACTTTGATCGTGGCTCCAACCACCGGCTCCGCGGTCGAAAGACGATTGAGCCAGACAAAAAGATCGTTCTCGGATTTCTTGACCACGATCCCGATGTTGGTGGCTATGATGATCCTTGATTCCCTCCGCCAGCCCTCCTCATCCCCCGTTTGAGCTGAAAAGAAATAAAGCCCGCTCGCTTCTTTTCCAAGGATATCCTTTAAATCGACGCGGACTTCGCCCTTCTCGTTGCGCTTGAACTTGGTTTCTACGGTCTTTTTGACAGAGTCCGGACCGATGTCGTCCGGAATACCTCCATACCGCATGTTATTAAGAAGAAAGACGAGGTTGTTGTCATAGACTTTGGCCATCGAGACTTCGATCTTTTCGACGTTCACGGTCTCGACAGGCACAGTCTGGCTACCGTCAAGGAGAAGGTACTGGCCGTTAGTCTTGAGAGAAAGCTCCGGTGCATAATCCGGAAAGACTACGATCTCGGTCTTCCCGGTTCCAAGTTTCATTCCATCAAAGGACGGAATGCCTTTCAAGATCTCAACTTTGTATTCTTCACCCGGCTTGAAGTCGCCGTAGATCTTGAGGCCCCAGCCAGCTTGCTCGATCCGGACAGGGATCTCCGGGGTGATCGTGACATATCCTTTGTCCGCTTGCGGACCCAGCTGCTTAGAGAAGCCGATTTCAATATAAGACCCGTCCTCCTCAGCCTTTGCCTCCGCCGAGGTCACCTTAAACTCAACATGAGCGGCATCGGAAGCTTTGACAGAACGGCTCACGTGGAAGCGACTTTCCGAAGGCCCCATTCTCCTTAGCATGTTTTGAGCCATGCGCTTGATCTTACCCTGATATTCTAGGTGAGAAATAAGCTTCACAGCTCCGAGCGTCCAGAAGCAGAGCGTGTTGAGGGTGAGAAAAATCAGAATGATCCAGATCCATCTATTCTTCGGCAGGGCGGACATTTTAGCGGTCCTCAGGTTGTTTTTGGGCAGACTTCGAGACGGGAGCGAAATTTTGGTGGGCTGACATGTTGCGATTCCTCTAAGTTAAGCGTTACTTTTCTGGCTTTCCGGTGGGTCTCTGCTTCCGTCTGTAAAACGCGGCGGTGACACTGCGGCTCACTGGGCCAGTATTAACGGTTCATTGCACAAAAACTGAATGACAAAAAATATAGCAAATTAGATCTTTTGGATGAGCCGGGCCAAATGCTGTTTTCCTGCTATCAAGCCCGAGTAATTCGCCCGCGTATCGACCCTAATCCAACGGTCAAGACAACCAGCATTCTTCAAGATCTCCTGTTCCGTCTGTAAAAGCTGGTCATCGAACCAGTAAAAGTCACTTTTGAGGTCGATTGCCTCCGTCTTGAGGGTAGACCAGGTGGTCGGCTTCACCGTCTTGGCCATCTCCATGGTCACTTTGTCCGCGTAAGGCTTCAGAGCTTCAAGGGCAGGCCGAACATCCCCATGGTTGGCACGGCTTGTCAGCCAGTAACAATCAAAATGCCATAAAGCGTACGCTAAGAAATCCCTTATTCCACCAGCTAGGCATATCTCATAGTCATTAGGTTCCTTCTTCCCAAGCAGAACCCCGTCAATATCGATGTAAAGTTTCGCCTTTTTATGCGTCATGCCTATGATTTCCTTATTTCATGTTTCTATAGTTTGAAACTCCTGAGAATTTCAGCTTCCTTTTCGGAGAAAGGCTGACATTTAATCTGCACACCATTGAAAGCCAATATTTTTTCACCAACTTTTTTAGGTTGGCTTGCTGAATTACTCCCGAGCAGAAAGTGAGCATACTCGGCCTTCCAGCCAACAGAGAAAACGACTTGGAGATCCACGAATTCCTTCATCCAAGGCTCCAGATATTTCTTATCAATTCTGCTCGTTGAATAGACAATGAAGATATTCTTCGATTCCTTAAGTTTCACAAATGCGTCCTCAAGCTTCTTGCGATTTTTATGCACCATATCGCATTCCTCGATAATGACAAAAATCTTCTTTTTTGGCTTTTCAGCTGTCAAATCAAGCAGCGCCTGAATCGCCTCCTGAGGCTCACTGATAACTGGCGTGTGCAAATAGTCTGATTTCCACCCGCAAAAATCTATTAAAGTCATATCAAGAAGAACGAAACCTAACTCGCGTGAGGAATATTTTTCAGAAAGCTGCTTGATAAGGTTGTAAAGAAACATGGTTTTACCGGTGCCGGTGTAGCCTAGAAGCATGACGAAGCTTATTCGTTCTTTGTCGAAGTCCAGCTCAATCCTTTCACCGCTCGCATTATGGCCCATGTAAATTTTAGAATTTCCCACAACATTATCATTTTTCATTTTGCCCCCTTTTGGGTCTGTTGTTAGCTTTTGATTGCGGCAATGATGATTCCGATGATGACGACCAGCCCTAACCCGAAGCAAAATCCGATGGGACCGCCGATCATCGCGCAGACTAGAGGGATCGCAATCCACCAAAACGCCGCGAACACTGCGACGCCCGCTATCCCGGCCACAAGGGCCCCGATACCTGCGATAATGACAATTACCCAAACTAAAGGTTCCATGGCTCTTCCCTATTCACGATAAATAGTGCGTCTTTTTTGCATTACCTGAATTAAGCAAAAGACCGATTGAATCGTAGAGCAACTTTTGAGCTTCCGTCATTTTCGCGATAGCTTCATCAATCTTTTCTGGATATCTCCTGCTAAAGCTTGAGATTCCCGACCGCCTCTGAAAGAGCTTCTGAATTTCTTGGATCTCCCGGATCACCGCCGAGATTCTTATTTCATATTTTTCAATTCTCCCGGTCGTATTCATTTTCATCCTCCGCTTCATCCGCTGACTGATCTCTCCCTCGCTGGCGCTCTTCACGATCTTTTTCTTCCTGTTCAAAACGCTCTTCTTCCTCCTTCTTACGGTGTTCCTCTTCCTCTTCTTCTTCAAGAGCAGCCAACCACCAGAGCATTCCCATCATCCCCCACCAATTATTGTCGCCATGATGTTTTTCGCTCATTGTTTACTCCTCACAACTATATGGCCTTGTCTGCTTCCAGGTAGACCCCTCGGCTGAGCCCTCTTACATTTGATGCCCGCGCCTTCAACCATGCCTCCAAAGCGGAGGGACGAAAACGGGTGGTATTACCCGGAAGTTTCTCAAAGGGAATTTCACGCCGGCTGACCCAAACATAAATTGTGTTTTTGCTCACGCAGAGTAGCCGCGCCACCTTTTTCGCCGTTATCAGCTCTTCCACAATGCTGCCACAGTTGTTATCTTTGGCCGATCTGGTCATTTTGGTCTTCCTTAGTTATTTGGCCTGAATCTTCTTATTCATCGTAATCGCCAACGTACTTGCCACTTGGCGTGAGAACGGCGCGATCCCCGCCAACATACGTCCCATCCGGAGCCAAGGTGGCTCGATCGCCTCCGACATAAGTCCCATCGGGAGCCAGCGTTGAACGATCTCCGCCAACATAACTTCCGTCGGGAGCCAAAGTAGCCCTGTCGCCTCCAACATAAGTCCCATCGGGCGCGAGCGTAGCTTGGCCATCGCTGACATAGCTCCCGTTCGGTGCCAGTGTGTAGTCACTCTCTGCAAAAGCTGCTATAGGCGCTGTTAAGACTAAAAACAGGACCACTATCGTTTTCATTGCGGATCCTCCTCATTGTGGATGTCAGGATATTTTTCTGTCAAAGCGGGTTGTCTGATGATCAGTCTCTTTAAGTGGCGGACCGATCTCCTCTCGCCCTGACTGTGCTCGATTGCTTTCATGTAGCAATCGGCTGCTTCTTCATATTTCCCCTGATGCTCTAGCGTCACTCCGAGGTTTTTCCAAGCATTGTATCGTTCTGGCGCCATAGCAACCGCAGCCCTTAGGAATTCTTCCGCAACATCGAATTTCTGAAATAGATTCAAGCAGAACCCCAGATTGTTCAGCCGAAAATACCGGAGTCTCGGATCGTCAACCGGAAACCCGAGACTCGCCTGATAAAATTTCAGGGCGCTCTCATAGTCTCGGAGCTTTTCACTGCTTGCCCCTTCTTGCCCTAACATCATCCCGACTTCGAATCCAGAATCAGGATGCTTCTTTGCAAAGTCTGCAATGATCCCGATCAATTCGTCGCAAGCTGCGGAGTCGTATTTCCCGCGGTTTCTCGACGTCTCGAAGCGGTACCATTCGACCAGCATCATGAGTCCCCGCCTCCGAATCTCCTGGTCTTTTTTAGAACGCATCATCCTCAAGCACTTCCATTTTGGTGTATAAGGAATGAAATATTCGCCACACCATTTTTCCGCATCAATAAACAGTTCCTCATACATATTCTTTTTCTCGTCGCTCATACGTCCTCCTGTCTGTTGTTTATTTACGAGAATAGTCTACACCGTTATAGCGACAGCATAATGTCGCTTACATCTTGGGGCGTTATTTTTAGTGGCCACAACCCATAGGCGACAAAACGCTGTCGCAATAGTCTGCTACTATTTTTTCAGAGAAAGAGAGACAGTTATGATCACTGAAATAATAGGATGGCTGGGCGTCGCGCTTGGAGTTTCCGTAAGCATTCCGCAGTTGGTTAAATCACTCAGAGCGCGATCTACTAAGGGGCTCAGCAAGCACACCTATCAGCTTCTGTTCGGAGCCATCTCCTGCTACCTCATCCGCGCAATTGCCGTGAAGGAACCCGTCTTTATCGTGAGCAATAGCGCGGGGCTTGTCGTAACAACTGCCATCCTTTACCTTTTCAGGAGATTTCCCACGGAAGAATGATCATGTCTCTTTCTCCGGGCGGTAGATATCCCCTTTATATCCAAACGTCCAGGCAACGGCGTCTTTCACTTTCATCATGAACGGTGGTACCCGTAAGGTGTAAAACGCGTTCGTTGAAGGGCATTTGACTTTCACAAGAACAATCGGTTCTTCCCGGGGAAGCCAGTTAATCCTCACAAGCTCCTGCTCACCGTTCTTGTCGATCACACTGTGAGGCATTTCAGCTAAAAATCTGGCGTAGCCAAACTCCTCGAGAAATATCTTCCTCACCGCAGTGTTTCGTATGGAAATGATGTCCTTCGCCGTACAGTGCCCAGCCAAAAGCTTCTCATAGTTTCTGACGGGCATCCTGACGCCGCGAACATGGATTTCTTTAAAAAGCAAGAATCCATCCTCACGGTAGAAAGTCTGGAGCCCATCCTTTCTCCAATTGGCGAAATTCATCTGACTTTTGATCTTTCCGTTCGGGTGCCATTCCGTAACGGCACCATGGAGTATGCCGTTCACAAATGTTCTTTGCGCTTTCAGAACGCCCGATGAATGCCAGTCTTTCTGCAGACCATGTAACTTCCCACTCCGGTAATGTCGCTCTTGTTCCATGATCCCGTCCGGGTACCAATAATAGGCCGGACCGTGGATTACTCCTCCGCAACAATGCTCCTCGCACTTCAGCGCCCCACTTTCGTACCATGTCTTTCCTACGCCGTTGATTTCCCCATTCCATAGGGGGTATCGGAACCTAAGCGCACCGTTTTCGTAATACCCAACTGTCTCGCCCGACCCATCTTCGTTGGGCAAATACCGGAGTCGGCCCTTAAGCCAGGCGCAACCTACCGCCATCTCAGTTGTAGAATCTTTCATAGATGTTTCCCCTGATTTCCTTAATCCGCGACGCGCCGCCACCCTTTCGGTTCGTACTCCCTCTGACGGATCACTTTGTAAACACCGGGTTCGAATGTGATGGGGCCGTGCTCGGGATGCTTAAGCGTGATTTTCTGCTCCTTTTCGACCCGAAAATACAGAATGCCATCTTTCTCGTAGAGCTCCCCGGAATCCAGCTCGTGCAAATGCCCGGTCGCTTCTCCCTCAGCCAGAATCCTGTGGTTTTGCTTCTTGCACTCCAACGGAAGCTTATTCACTTTCACGATCAACAAATCACCTTGTCTGACCATCATAGACTTTCCTCCTGTTTATTTTGAATTGAACTCCGTTCTTTTACTGGCTCCGGCACGGTAAAACCGACCGGGACCTTATCTTTTTTGTGTTTTAGAATATCCACCATCGTCTTGAGGTCTTGAAACCTCAGAACCGGATTTTGTCTATCCTGCAAAATAGCCTGCGCGAACCCTGAGTTAACCAGCTCCTTCAGGTACGCGGCGGAGTACCCGGCGAACTCCTCAGCCAGAATTTCAATGTGCTCCTGCGTGATCTCATTCGGAATCTTTCCGATGAAATGCGAAATGAGACCGATTCTCATCCGGAAATCCGGATTCGGAATCACATAAATCCGATCGAAACGCCCAGGACGATTTTGCAAAGCCTTTTCAACATTCTCCAGCCTGTTCGTCGTTGCAATCACCACAATCTCGCGGTTCTCGACCATGCCATCCAACTGATTCATCAGCTTTCCAAGTTCTACGCTCTGAGAACTATTGTCCCGGTCCGTCCCAAAAAGATCGATATCCTCCAAAATTAGAACTGTAGGCGCAAGATCACGGGCGAGCGAAAAAAGATACGGCGTAAACTTAAATTCATCGAATGGCACCAGAATGCAAGTCGCATCAGTCTCCTTGGCGAGGATTTTCAACAGCAATGTCTTCCCGTTCCCTGGCTCGCCTGCAAGAATGAACCCTTTCTTGCTATTCAGACCGTAAAAGGTAAAAAGAGCTGAGTTCTTAAAAACCGTTTCAACTTCGTTACGTAGTCTTTCCTTGATACCATCTGGCCAAACAAGATCATTCCAGCTATGCTCATTAAGGGGAAGAATTTCGCCAGAGCCCCCATTAAATTTCTTTCCGTGAAGGTAATGATGCTTCTTCCTGTACGCGGTAAACGCTTCTAACAGTCGATCGAGCGCGGTCTGGTCTTTCGAGGTCAGATAAAAATCGTACTCGCCGTTGTCACTCCACCGTTTGGGACCAATCTCCATGCAATATTTTTCGCCGGCCCACTCAAAGAAAATTGAGGCCTCCTCTAGAATCTTGGAGAGCATTCCCGGACCTATGGTAATTTTTTTTCGGATTGGCGCAATCTTTTCACCGTTGTAATAGTCGTAGTTCACTTCTCCGAGTATTTGTCCCTCCCCTCGAACGAACGGCTCAAAACAGACCATCGTATTTCTGAAATCGATCTTAACCAGGCATTCTTTCGCAGTGCAGAGGTCTGATAGCTGGCACTGCTCTATCCCAAAGAATCCCGAAAGCTCTTTTTGTTTTCTTGAGAATTTCGTGCGGTGTTGTTCAATAAGCTCGCGAGCGTGGTTTTGGACTTGCTGAAGTGTCTTACTGATAGTGACATCCATGGGATCCATACATTCTCCTTAATCGTTTTTTGTATGAGTATACGGGGTGACGCGACAGCGTTCTGTCGCGAACACATCTTGTAGGAAATTATTTCGAGGCTACAACGGGTGGGGATACCTCCAAATCCGCCAAAAGGACCACCCTGATACTTGTCTTTTCCTTCCCGATCCGGTTTTGATCAACGAATGGCGACTGCTTGATTTGTTGGATGAGCTCTATTTTTAGAGATGGAAACCGGACTTCGAGACGATGGTTATCAAGCTCGAGACGTTTCGGATCAAATTCGTCAATCCATGCCTTGGCCTTAGCCAGCTCCTTTTTGAGGCTCTCATCCTTGTTCCGCCTTCCTTCGATCTCTTTTTTAAGCCGCTCGTGTTCCTGGACATGGTGAATGAGGCTGGTACTCGCTCTACTGGGAACAAGCGACTTGGGAGACCATAGGACAAGCGAATGATAATCCGTAGCCTCGAGGGTACACTGCCCTGATGGGCAGCTTAAAACCGGATGGGAATGTTTGAGAAAATCTTTGATGCAGGAATCTTCAAAACTCTCTTTAAACGCTTTCCAGATTTCTTTCGAACGACTGGCGAGCGCTGTAAATTCTTCGTATTCCATCTTGCCCTCCCGTGGTTTGAATTTGGGAGGGCGATACTACAAACCCGCTACGACAGCGTCTGGTCGCAAACGCATCTTGTGGAATAATTATTCGGAAGCTACAACAGGTAGGGATGAGAAGATCAGACCAGAAAGATCTCGCCGTCTTTCAGACAGTGGACCTTGTTACCAAAATGCTCGCGGTACTTACCGGAATAACAAATCTGTTCGGATCCGCTCATCCCCACCGCGGCTTAGAGCCCTTAAGGTATTCCTTGAGCAGGCCTTTGATCTTCATGTCGAGGTCCTTGGGACTAATCACACGGATATCCGGAATCCAGTGAATGATGGTCCTCATCACTTCGTTAAAATTGGCGCGAGACTCAATCACTAGCGTGCCGTCCTTTTTTTCCTTCACGATCCTCTGCTCTGGGAAATAAATCTTCTTTTTGAAATAGTGGGCTGAATCCTTATCGATCTCCAATATTATCTTCTCCCCAGGGTCGCCGCTGAACCAGATATTGACGCTGCGATCGAGCATCGCTTTGAGATCACGCGGAGGATCGAAGTTCTCGCTCAACAACTCGAGCCCTTTGATCTTCTCGGAGCGGAACTTCCAGAACGCACGCTTCCCCTCCGGCATAGCGAGCAAATACCAAAACCCTTCGAAATTAACGATTTTGACGGGCGAAAGCTTAAAAACCTCGTTTCCCTTCAAGGAAGCATAGGTCAGCGAAACTTTCTGGCACTCATCAATTGCCTGCTCAAGTTCTTTCACGAACGGAAAATTCTTCATGTGTGCTTGCGTCGCGGGAATTTTAATGTAGAAAGGTGAGTCGTCGTCCCTGGAAAGCAGCTTGTTCGAAAGGCTGCGGAATGATTCCGAGAAGTTTTTCCCGAGAGAATCTGCAATCTCATGGAAAAATGAGATGAGCGACGCCTCCTCGTTGGTCAGCATGAGCTTTTTAAGCGAGAAGCCCTCCGTAAAGGTATACACACCTTTTTCGAGAGACATGACCGGAAAGCCGGCCTTATTCAGAAGCTCCAGGTCCCGCTGGATGGTCCGGATATTCACATTGAACTCCTCGCAGAGTTCAGCAGAGCGGACTTTCCCTGAACCGTTCAATTTATTCAGGATGAACATCAGCCGCATGATCTTTTTCGCGTAATCTTTATTTTGAGTCATTTTATTTGCTCCTTTTATTCTCTGTTGCCGTACCCCGCAAAACGTTCAGGATATCGATCATGGCCTGGGTGTCGAGCTTGCAGTATTCGAGCAACCCGTCGTAGATCTTGCGCTTCTCGTCCTCGGGGACTCCGTCCGTGAAAGTCACGCGGGCATACTCGCGGCTGGCCTGCCCGCCTTCGGAGATTGCCATTCCGTGGTATGTTCCGCCCACGAGCGCGGGATACACCGCTTTGATCGAATAGCTCCCCATCTGCTTCGGATCGTAATAATCAAACCTCCGAAATGGAACCATGAGATCGATGAATCTTTTTTCGATCTCTTTAACCCATTCCTGATATTCCGGGAGAACTTCCGCAGTTCTTTTGAGGCACCCCATCTCGAAATCCATGTTAAACGCCAGGATACTTCCTGTGGGACCAATAAGCGACTTAAGCTCCTTCATGAATGCGGAGCGGGAATCAATTCTCCCTTCCGCGAGAAATGCATGGTGCTTCGGCTTATTGTCCCAACTGTCCAAAACGTGTAGCGAGAACTGGAACGGCACCTGCTCGAACGGGCTCGAATTCTCATAAAGAGGTATCGCCGCGCCTACCGTCTCGAAATCGATGAAATATAGCGGAAATTCCAGACCCTTCAGGAATCCTTTGATGGCTTTAAGGTCCGCGTGCGTCTTCTTCCCGGAATGGCACACATGCACAATCTGATGAGTGGTGGCTGACAAACGCTCAACCGGAACACTTGTCGCCTTGAGGAACCCCTCATTGATAAAACCAAAAGCTTTGTCCTTACGGATCCGGTTAAAAATAAAAGGGCTATCCTCGGGGATATGCTTCCAACAAAGATCTTGGAGCGGGCACTCGTAGGGATCGCTGCATTGCAGTCCGATCTTCACTTCCGGGCAAGACTTCTGTTCGCGGATTTTGATCATCCTCTCAACGTTGGCCTCGACCTGCTTGCAAAGCGGCCTGATAAGCGCTGTGACATCCTCGATCTTAAAAAGTGTTTTTGGATCAATCTTCCCAGAGCGAACGTAGTCGGTATCAATCAGCACGAGGTGAGCGCGACGAATTCGGAGCCCAGATTTTTCATAGCAGACCGTCTGGAAAGCAACATCGCCCAGATTGACATCCTTGACCTTGCCGGAGCTTTTGACCTCGAAAATATCCCACGAGCCGTCCTTATTGGGAGAAAGGATATCAGGACGCGCAAAGAGGCTCTTCACTCGGATCGCCGCTTCAAATAGAGGAACGCGCTCCGGCAGGAGGTCCTGTGTGCGGCGTATGAGCGCGTCATAGTCCGCAACTCCTTTGATCTCTACTCCTCCAGGAAAAAGAGCATGGGCAAGGTCCGTCACCAGATGCCCCTGATCGAAAATGGCCTGCGTCGCTTCATCGGTCGGCGGGAATTCCTCTTTAGCGTTACAGCGCTTCCATAGAAGCTTCGGGCACTGGAGCCCCTCAAGATACCTCGATTTCGAAAAAACCGGACTATGCGCCACAACTCACCCCCTTCTTATGCGTGTGAATTCTATACTAATCATGGGGTATTGTAACGGGCTAAAGCGACACCGTAATGTCGTGGTCTAAAATATATTTCAGGGGGCTTATACAGGCGGGAGTCCTGAGGTAGCGCGAAAACGCTCTATGGGAGTCGGATGCTCTGTTTTACCGGCCTTTAAAAGAGGCTTTCGCCTTCCGAGTAAGGGCTTCGTATTCCACGAGCATGGGGTGGGACCAGGTCTCTTTAAGCATTTGGAGGACGGCCTCATGGAACCACATCTGGTCGTCTTTTCCCCGATTGAACTTCACCCAGATCGCATCACCCTCCTTTTCATAAACAACTAGAAGGCTTTCTAGGTTGTGAATCTTGTCGGCAGTGCACACGGCTTTTGCTTCGGGAGGGCCTTTTCTGACCGTTTCAATGTACTTCTCCTTCTTCTCTATCCATGATAGAGATCCGTCATTAGTAACCGCTTTGACGATATCAACAACTTCGCGGGCCAGCCGTTCCAGGAGCTTCTCCTCCGGATAATCCGTATCCTCAAGCACGTCGTGCACCAACGCGGCGGCGATGACCTTTTCCGAAAATCCAGCCGAAGCGAGTTTTAAAGCCACCGCGACTGGGTGAATGATATAAGGGCTCCCGTCCCCTTTTCGTTTTTGGTCTTGATGCGCCTCGATAGCGATCCGAAGCGCCCTGTCAACGAAGGACGAAAGTGTTTGGCGACGGAGCTTTTCGATGTATTCATTGATCTTTTCAATCGCCTGCAGGTCCTTCCCGGCATCCTTGCCGATCGCTATCTTTAAGGCAATCGGCTCAGCGTCCCCTCTTTCCTCTTTGATCTTATTCCAGAGATCGAGGAGCCACTTTAAAAGAGCGGGCTCCGCGTTATAAGCTGAAATATATGAAGGATCGTTCTGGCAAGCCTCGACATGCCTCTTAAAAGCTTCCGCAGGTTCACATTCCACGAGCCGGATATCTAGCTTGTAGCCCAAGTCCTTTGTGAAAGCGACAAAGGTTTCTAGAACTCCCGGTTCAGAGCCAATTTGTTCCACGACGATATTTCGCTTCTCTTGAACAGCGCGGTCCAGAACTCCCGCACCGATGGCATTCATTTCATCGAAAAAATCTTTCCCGAAGACCCCGTGTCCGCCGTTAGTTAGGGAACAGAATATCTCGCAAGCATCCAGAGTAACGTATCCCTTGGAACAACTCTCCCGGCGAATGGTCGTTTTCCCGGACCCAATGATTCCGGTAAATACGACAAATGTCGGTTGCCCATCTTGAGGTAAGGAGGATGTATTAAAATATTTTTCAATTTCCTTTTGGATATTTATTACTGGCATATCGTCCTCTTTCATTTCACTATATGATCTCTTTGCCTTCTTGCTTTTCGGCGTAAGTGTTATAGTGGCCCCGGTTGTCTAGACCGTTTTTTGTCTTTGTTTTAGATAGAATATTTTATGCCACTGGGTTGGGGTTCTGGGCCACCTCCAGCCCCGAGTACACGAGCCACGGGGTTTTGTAAGCAAGCGACTGGTGATGCCGCTGCAAGTTGTAGAAGTCGAAGTATTCCCTGAGTCCCGCCTCCGCGTCCGGAATCGTTTCGTAGCCTTTCAGGTAAACGTTTTCGTACTTCACGCTGCGCCAGAGTCTTTCCACAAAGATGTTGTCCAGTGCCCGCCCCCGACCGTCCATGCTGATCTGGACCTTGTGATCTTTCAGGACCTTCACGAACTCTTCGCTCGTGAACTGGCAGCCCTGGTCGGTGTTGAAAATCTCCGGCGTGCCGTACTCCAGAGCCTCCTTCAGAGCTTCCACGCAGAAGTCGGTGGTGAGCGTGTTGGAAATCTTCCACGAGAGCACATACCGGCTCTTCCAGTCCACCACCGCGGCCAGGTACACGAACCCTTGGCGGAGCCGAATGTAGGTGATGTCCATACCCCAAACCTGATTGGTGCGATTGATCGTGACGCCGCGTAACAGATACGGATACACCGGATGTCCCGGATGCGGCTTGGACGTGTTTCTCTTGGGAAATACCGCCTCAAGACCCATCAGACGCATTAAACGGCCTGTACGCTTGCGTCCCACAAAGAACCCGAGTCTTTTGAGCTCCCGCGATATTTTCCGGGCGCCGTAGAACGGCCACTTCGTGTAAACCTCATCGATATGGTTCATCACCGTCTGGTCTTCGGGGCTAATCGGCTCCGGCTCGTAGTAAAAGCTCGAGCGGTTAAGCGATAGCAGCTCGCACTGGCGCCTTACGCTTACTGGAGCCAATTTCTCTTGCTGAATCAATTCACGCCTCTCTTTCAGACTTAGATGTTCAATTTTTTTTTGAGCCAGTCGTTTTCCACCTGCATCCGGCCCACGCTCCTGTAGAGCTGTTCGATCAGCTCTTTTTGCTCTTTCATCTTCTCGGCTCCGCCGGAGGGCGCTGAGAAAAGATCGGCCAGGCGATCTTTAATCATGGCCTTCCAGGTGTTGATCTGACTGGCATGGACTTCAAATTCGGCCGCCAGTTCCGCGATCGTTTTATCGCCCTTCAAGGCCGCCAGAGCGACTTTGGCCTTAAATTCATCCGGAAACTTTTTACGCATTTGGACCTCCCTTTAACGGGCCTGATTATATCTAACTTCAGGCTATTTTATGGTCCAGTTTTCCGGGGCCACTATATGTACCATGGCCAGCGACGACATTGTGTCGCGACCAAAAACATTAATCAACACTGATTCCCTCCGCGATTCTGCATCATTTTAGTCTCCTCGACCACCCCGCAGCCGATCGAAGAAGTGGCGCTTCAGCGCTAATTCCGGTTTGGATACGGGCATAGAGCTTCAAGTAGTCGCCCAGGACGCGGATTGCGCTCTCCCCCATCTCGGAACCGGCAAAAAACTCCGGCAATTTGCTTTGGAAGTTCAGCCCTAGCTGGAGGGTTCCGGATGGCAGCTTAACGCCAAGGTCGTAATTACTCAAAAGCAGACGACTGTCTGAATGAGCGGTCTGGCCACAAGCATCGAGATACCAGGTCTTCGATCCGGTAGCGTCCATATTCAGAAGCCGGAGCAGCTTCTTTTCAAGCCGCCACAAATCACGGAGGGTTTCTTCCGACACATTCAGCATGCGAAGGAACATAACCGTCCGAAGGAAGCCTAAGTATGAGTCCGGATACTGCGCCTCCCCGAGAATGGGAAGCTCAAAGCGTGCCTGCAGGCCGCGGAGATAAACAGCCGGACGATTCAGTGCTTTGGCCATACTTCCTAGCGACTCCATTTTCTCCTCAGTTCTTTTTGCTAACTTTACATGGCGCACGAACCTCGAAAGGTGCTCCGCGAAATTCCGCTACGCTGCAGCACATCACATCCATCGCTTTCCTGACGCCGTCACCGTCCGCTTCGAAATTATAGGCCATGCTCCGGTCGATGCAAAGCTTCTCGGCCTCAGCAAAAGCGTCCTGGTTCGCGGCAAGAAAAATGAACTCCCACGCGTACTGCTCCCTCTGATGCTTGATCATCCCTCGAATCTTTTCACGCGTGTAATCCTGGCTCGCGTTCTCAAGCCCGTCTGTCAGGATCGCAAAGATCACTTTCTCAGGACGCTCCCCTTCAGGCGTATTCGCTAGCCTCTTTCCCGTGTCATCAATCGTTCTTCCGACCGCATCCAAAAGAGCCGTTGTGCCGTCAGGAACATAAGTTTGGCTATTAAAGGGCTTTACCGCTTGAATATCCGATCCGTTCTGGATCACCCCATAGGTATGGTTAAAGAGGACCACAGTCATTTTAGCTTCACCCGGAAGCTTCTTCTGTGCCTCTAGAAACATGTTGAAACCTCCCACAGCATCGGACCTGATGTCTGCCATGGATCCCGAGCGGTCGATAACGCATACGATCTCAACTAAGTTTTTCTTCGGCATGTCTGCTCCCTCCTCGTTGGACGGTTTGATTTCTCTTTCCGCCTATATAGAGCCTAAGGAGCAGTTTTTATTACACTATTTTTTTCGGGAGTTTTTCTTCGTGAAGCTGGAAAGCTCTTCTGAGGAAATGATCTGGGGAGCTACAGGCAAAGCACCCTTTTCAAACTGTTCAATAGCGGATTTGGCTTGGGCCACCTTCGCCCGGCATTTCTTACAACCCGAAATGTGACCTTGTACCATGCCAGTCTCGTTCCTATCAAGAGAGCCGTCGACAAAAGCACCGAGCGTGGCGATGTCAGGGCACTGTCTTTTGGGCTCGAAGGAAGGCGCCGAATCGCAACACCTTATGGCTGCTCCTAGCAAAGAAAAATCCATCTCGGGCATTATCGACGCTTTTGCGTCCGCCAAACCTTCCGCCTTGAAATAATCCTTAAAAAGCCCGTCGATCTTGTCCTGTTTCTTTTTCACACCCCACCCCTTATATATTGAGCTGAGACCGGCAATAATCTTACACCTATTTTCATAGCCGCTCTCCGTATTTCGACCATATAAACTTCACGCACTTTTCCTTAATCCTGGAGATCATGACGCCGACATTGCTGGTTGTTAGCCCCAGTATCTCGCCAATCTCAGAGTAAGACATTTCCTCCGCATAAAAGCACCGCATGATTTCCCTCTCGCGGCCGCTAAGCTCTTCCATGAAATCCACCACGATCTTCCGACGCTCCTCTTGCGACAATTTGTCAATCAAGCCATCGGCTTCGGTTGTAGCAGGCCCTTCGTCCGGCTTCCGTTTGGCTTCCGCCCATTTCTTATGAAAATACCGGCCTGTTTCGTTATAGGCCATCATGTAGAGGTATCCGCTAATTTTGGAAACTTCCCTGAGTCCCTTGAGCCTGGCAAACCCATCCTCCATAATCAGGATGAGAACATTATGGAAGACTTCCTGGACATCTTCGACGCGGTCAGCCTCGGGTGCAGAATTGCTCATCCAACCATGAATTGCGGCATAAAGGAGGTTTTTGAAGCGGTCGTAGAAGGTCCGGATGAACCGCTCATTTCCATCAAAACAGCCTTGGAGAAGGCTCTTATTGCTCGGTTCAGTTTCTGTGGCCATTGCAAATAGGGCGCGCCTATTTTCCCTTCTCGCCTTTTAAATCTCTCATTATTTTTAAAAACTCGACATCATCATCCAGCAACTTAAATTCTTTCTTAGCTTCTGCAAGATATCCCTCAAACTCCTTAGGGTCGGCAATCCTCTTATCCTTTAGGTATTTCATTGTGGCGATGTGGTAACTAAAAAAGAGGGCAGTGAGCGCGGACACTTTATCGTTGAGTTCGCCGAGCTTATCTTTGATCCCCTTAATTTCTCCTTCATTGATCGGCATCATCATATTGCCACCATCACAGGAGTTCTTTGCCCATCAGATCAAAGCTGACCGGAGGCTCTGTTAATTTCCATGTAAAATAGTTTTGGTCTATGTTGAAAACAGTTTGCCCTTCCATTTGCTGTCGAGTAATCCAGTTCATGTCGGATTCCTTTATGGCATCAAGCCTCAAAAAAGCAACTTGCCCATTATATAAATCATAGTGAATTGCCATGGTTGGCACCTTAAATTGCTCATAGGTCCTCTTCGCTTCCAAAACCTTGTGCTGTTTAATGTCATTAATGCCGGTAAAACCAGACTGCATTTCTATTCGTATGCGCTTATTATTTGGCACCGCAATTTCAAGATCTGCTTTAGCCGTCCTCTGGAAGGTTTCTACCTTTTTGAAATCATCGTCCCCTATCAGCTGCATTTTAGATAAATCAACGCCAAAAATTAAACTTAATGACTTCAAAAAGAAATTTGCCGATGCATATCCACGCATCCATGAGAAATAAACTTGCTCTGGTCGCCGACCTTGATTATTTAGCTGCTTTATAATGTCATTGCTCTTCATAATTTCGAAAACATCTGTTATGTTGTTTCTACAAAAATCGCCGATGTCGTCCGCTTTGATTTCCGGCGAAATCGCCTGATTAATAGTTGCAAAAATCTTTATTAACCGTTCATTTAAAAGCTTCATGTATTCAAAATCCACCCCGGGAACAATGTCTTTAGCCCCTAAAAAAATCTTTGCGTCGTTTTGGGTGGTGAAGCCAATTTTTTTTCTATAATCACGAAAATATTCGTTTGTAATCATAAATTTTCCTGCTCCGTTTTTCTCGTCGCCAAACCGACAATTCTTCACTTCTTTTGGGTTATTCCCATCCGAGTCATTTTCGCACTTACTCCTGATTCTGTGCGACGCAAACGCTTCGCAATTCTCTTTGCGTTCAACCGACCATAATGTTTTTTAATGTATCTCAGTTCGAATGGCGCATACTTTTTATAGCGTTCAATAACAAAATTCTTCATGCTCTGTATAGTAAGCTTCAGGGGAGATTCGCAGGCAGGACATATCAACCTTCTCCTTTTAACCAAAAGCACTTTATGTGCAAGCGCAATCGTCGAAGCACTTACTGCCTGTCTGGAGACCTTGTACTTCCTAGCTATCTCAGAGCAAGGCTTTTTCTTATGATACCGCAAGCAAAACCACTTCCGCGTATTCAATCCATAATTATCAATGCTTTTATGTTTCAATTTTTTCTTTATCTTTTCAACGCATGACACCGCGTCTTTCATTATGCGGCTACCGTTCAAGCCTACCGTATTCCAACCTAGTCGATTCAGTTTCACAACGACAAGCTTGTCGCGCTTCATGTTTCCTTCAATTTTTGCCCTCCAATAAGCATTTAGTTTGGGCTTCATTTTTTTATAGTTTTTCCCATGCCAAAAATCCCCATGACAAAAAACAGCTACTCTTTGTTGAGGAAAAACAAAATCCGGCTTCCCAGGCATCTTGACATGCCGTTTGTATTTAAATCCGGCTTTTTTCATTTCCCCATCTAAAATGCTTTCTATTCCCGTGTTAGCGCTCTTTATAGATGCCATAATTGAGCTTCTTTTAACTTCAGAAAAAATGTCTTTTCTCATACGCAAGCATCTGATTCCTGAAGGTTTTGCTTGTATTTTTTGGCAAGGCTTTCATGGATAGCCTTACCAATTTCAAATCCAAAAATTGGAGGCACAGCGTTTCCAATTTGGAGATTTTTCGATCCCTTTTTCCCGCAAAAGACATACCCGTCCGGGAATCCTTGTAACCGCGCACCCTCACGAGTCGAAAGGCCTCGATCAAGCTCCGGATGAATGCATCGGCTTGAGGAGGGGGTGCCAAAATTTCTGGTCATAGTAGGCGTCGGCTTATCCCATAGCAATCTCGCATAGGTGTTTGCGAAATAACTTTTGGGGCGCAATTCCTCAGGGATATCCATGATTGATCCACCAGGAGGCACTTTTGAGATCACATTCAATAGCGATGGACCATGGTTGGGCGAAAAATGCTCCGTAAGCCGCGCCTCCTTGCCCCGCATTTCTTTTTGATAATCATTTTGAGGAGAAGCTTTATACTTATCCGCCCTTCCACTGCTATGAATTTCTGGCAAATCGGAAATTGCGTCACGCAACGTTCGATAAGGCTTTGTGTATAAACCTCCTTCTTCCGAAAAACCGCCTTCGGGCATTTCGAACTCCAACCC
>CAISGE010000034.1 GCA_903884815.1 Candidatus Omnitrophota bacterium
GATGATCGCGAGGATGAATTCGCGGAGGTCTTGGGACATTTGTGGTCGGAAACAATCCGCGGAGGCTCGAAAACCCCGGCGGAGCCAGCGAAAGATCAAAGCGGATTACAGGTTGCAAATGCATAGATAATGAGTATATTGTACTCATGCGAATAATCCGGAGAGAGCTACGGTGAAGAAAACCAGAAGATGGAACAAGATCACAACGATTCATCACTTTAAGAATTTAGAAACGGTCCGCGTTTTTGGAATCGCAAGGGTCTCTACTGATAAGCAAGCTAAGTACGGAGAATCTCTTGAGCATCAACGTGAAGTGATCTCGAATTGGGTCAGATCCAAGGCAAGCATCAATGTGCCTCAGGAATGGAAGGTCGTTGATCTTTTCATTGAAAATGATGATAAGGATGGTGTCAAAAGAGGAAGAACAGCGACTAAACGGGAAGGAAGACACGGCCTTTCGAAAGCGCTTGAGCTTGCGAAGGCTCGGTTAGTCGATGTGGTCGTGGTAACGAAACTGGATCGCATTGCCCGAAACGTTAAGGATTACATCGATATTTCCGCCGAGTTTAACGAAAACGACGTGGCGTTGGTCTGTCTTGATCTCGACATTGATACATCAACGCCTGATGGTCAGATGATCATGCGCAATCACGCGAACCTAGCCCAATGGCAGGCGGAACGCATTGCTCAATATAGCGTTGAGACTGTGAGGCGCCATGCGAAGCAGGGAAGACCCCTTGGCTCTCCGCCGATGGGATATCGTGTTATCCATCAAGCTGATGGCAAGCACACGTTGAAACCTGATCCGGTTTATCAAAAACACATCGAGATTATTGATAAGCTGTATTTGACTTCTCAAAGTCTGGATCGGGTGGTTCGAGAGCTTCATAATAAAGGATATAAAAGCCCCAAAGGGAAAACATACTCGAAGCCGCAAGTCTCACGGATTCTTCAGAACATCCGCTACACGGGCCGACAGGAATATGATGGCGCTGTTTATGACGGTAACTGGCCGTCTCTTCGGTCTTCTGCTACTCAAACCATGATCGAAAAGATCTTTGACCGGAATCGGAAACATCGCCGCAGCATTACTCGCCCCATGCGCTATGCTTATCTTCTCCAAGGATTGCTGAAATGTCCTCATTGTCATTCGAGCATGACTCCTAAATCCGGAACGGGAAGGAAGGGGAAAAACTACCCGTATTATTTGTGCGTGAAAGCAGATAAGACCGAGGGCATCGATTGTGAGGAGATTTATCTTCCGGCGGAAACGATTGATAATGCTGTGATCGAATATTTGAAAGATCTTCGTTTGAAACCCGGTGTCATTGAAAAAGTAGTTGGAAAAGCAAATGATTCGACTTCCTCGCGAATAGGGCATATCCAGAAAGACCTTGAACGGGTGCGCGAGAAGCTGAAAGACACCCGCACTAAAACCTCGAATTTGGTGGACATTCTTGCTAATGAAGGCGTTTACCAGCTCAGCGCGATCAAGGGAAAACTCGAGACTCTGGAGCAGGAAGAGAAAGAGCTTATGCTTGAGGAGAAACGATTGGATCAAGAAATAAGGGCTGAAAAAGCCCAAGCGTCAGCCGCCCACCAGCAGATTCAAAGTCTCAACCTTTTCAGCGACTTGTTCCGCTTGAACAAAGACCGCCCGGAAAAAATCAAAATGATTCTTCCGCGTTTTGTAAACTTTGTGGTTTGCCATATGACAGACAAGCAAAAAGGTATCGGAAGACTTGATGTCGGTCTTTTCGGCAGACCGTTTATTGGCGATGGCAATGCGGAGATCTGGAACGAAACCTTGCAGGAATTGGCGGCTCATTGCCAACAGAAGTCTAAGACTTCACTGGTCACCGGAGCAGCAAACCCCCTGTGGTCCAGAGGGTTGCTGGTTCGTCCGGGAGTAACAACTGGGGCGGTCGACGGGATTTGAACCCGCGACCCTCAGATCCACAATCTGATGCTCTAACCAGCTGAGCTACGACCGCCATGAAAGAACGGGGCATTATAACGAAAAAAGTGTTTTAGGGAAGAATAAAGCATTATAATCACACTCGTTGCGATCTGGCTTTAGAGCGGCGGGATACGGAGGACCTTGTGAAAGAATTTCTGGTGGGTTTGTTGGTCGTGGTGATGGCCGCGGTGCTTACTTTGCTTGGAGCCGTTTTGTTTCCTCTTTTGCTTGTTCTCGGCTTTTTCTTAAGACTGGCCGTTGGATTTATTCTTGTGCTTCTGGCCGTGTGGCTGCTCGGGAAGGCGACTCTTTTTTTGCTCGAAGTTCTCAGGAAGAAGGAAGATTCGAAAGGTGTGGCGTAGGACATGGAACGATTGATGACCGCCAAGCAGGTGAGCGAATTGATCGAGGTGAAACCTTCCACCATCTATCAGTGGGTCCATTTGGGCTTGATCCCATATGTGAAACTGGGGAAGTGCGTCCGCTTCAAAAAGGCGGAACTGTTTCGCTGGATCGACAAGAATCTTCGTAAGGAACGCATTTCTTTCCGCTCGGTAGAACGCCAATTAGGCAAATGTCCCTCTGCGAATCAGACAGAGTTTTTGGAGTTTAAATAAAGAGGGTTTTTTTGCAGTATTCTTGTTTCATCGCTTCAAAAGTCATAGAATAATGCCGTAGATATGAGTGTTCGAGTTGTTAGGTTCGCACCTTGATTGAGCTTAAGCAGGAGGTGGACCGTGACAGAGCCTCAGAGACACAAGCTGGTCGTCAGCGGAGCGGTGACAGTGGTCGTAAGTCTGATCGCCTACTGGATGCTATTCGGATTTCATTCTTTCGATCCGAAGAGCTTGATCCTTTTTATCGGATTTTTTGCTGCTGCCGCAAAACTTTCCACGGTAAAGCACAAACACAATCCGATGATCTAGCACTAAGCGCAAAGTGCTAGGCCTGAAGTTTTTCTTTGAGTTTTGCGCTGTTTATGCGCTTCATCCTTGTAAAACCCCACCTCATTCATTACACTACCACAACCATTCTTGTCTTTTATTCATTTTAGAAGGCTGACAAGGATGGTCCCAGTTTCCGTCCAAGTCTTTATTTGGAGGCGACTTGGACGGCCCCAATTACCGCAAAGCGGTAATTGAATAGTATTGGGACCGCTCCGTTAAAATTGATAGGTATTGGGACCATGAAAGAAGAAATCGCTGCGCTCAAGGACCGCCTCACGGATCTCAAGGAAAAACTCCAAGAGATAAGGGGGTATCTTTGACCTCGAGGCTCAGGAGCGCGAGATCTCGGTTATTAATGAGAAAATGGCCGCTCCCGATTTTTGGGATCGCCCCCAGGATGCCCAAGCTACGGTCGAACGGCTGAAGCTCCTGAAAAAAGTTGTCGACCCCTGGCACAAGGCGCATCAATCCTCCGGCGATCTGATCGAACTCTCCGGCATGCTGGACGAGAATCAGGCCGAGTCCCTCAAGGATTTTCAGGAGGATGTCGCAAAGTTATCCCGTGAAGTGGAGCTTTTGGAGTTCCAGCGACTTTTGTCGGGTCCTTTTGACCCGAATAACGCGATCGTCAGCATCAATTCCGGAGCCGGCGGCACCGAGGCCTGTGATTGGGCACAGATGCTTTACCGTATGTACACGCGCTGGGCGGAGCAGCACGGTTACACTGTGCAGATGGTCGATCTGATGCAGGGGGAAGAAGCCGGGATCAAGAGCGCCACTTTCATCGTGCAGGGTGGCTACGCGTATGGGTATCTGAAGGCCGAATCGGGCGTTCACCGGCTTGTGCGCATCTCGCCTTTTGACGCCAACAAACGCCGCCATACTTCTTTCGCGTCAATGGACGTGATCGCTGAAGTGGATGACATTCCCGAGATCGAGATCCGGGAAGAGGATATCCGGATTGACGCCTATCGGGCCGGCGGCGCGGGAGGACAGCATGTGAACAAGACCTCGAGCGCGATCCGGATCACGCATCTTGCGACGGGGATCGTGACACAATGCCAGAATGAGCGTTCACAGTTCCAGAATAAACAGGTCGCGCTGAAGGTCCTCAAGGCCCGTCTTTACGAGAGACTGTGCCAGGAAAAAGAAGCGGCGATGGCCTCGCAGTACGGCCCCAAGAAGAAGATCGAATGGGGTTCTCAGATCCGGTCCTATGTTTTTCATCCTTATACGATGGTCAAGGACCATCGTACCGATTTCGAGACTTCGAACGGGGACGCGGTGATGGACGGGAAGCTGGATGAATTTATCGAAGCGTATTTGAAACAAAATGTTACGAAGGGCTAAACGCACTTGAAGTGTCCCATACACGCAGCAGACCACAGAATAGAGACCCCAAGCCATGATCAATTTTATCCTTAAACGGATCTTCGGAACCCAAAACACACGCACCTTGAAGCTGATCTGGCCTCTTGTGGAGCAGGTGAACGTCCTCGAACCGGGCATTCAAAAAATGACGGACGCGGAACTCCGCGCGAAAACCGACGAGTTCAGAAAACGTCTTGTTGAGGGGCAGACCCTTGACGATATTCTGCCTGAAGCGTTCGCAGTCGTGCGCGAAGCCTCCAAGCGCACGACCAAAATGCGCCATTTCGACGTGCAGATTTTGGGCGGCATTGTCCTTCACAAGGGGAAGATTGCGGAGATGTCCACCGGCGAAGGAAAAACGCTCGTGGCGACACTTCCGGTCTATCTCAACGCGCTCGAAGGCAAGGGTGTTCACGTTGTGACGGTGAACGATTATCTTGCCAAACGTGACCGGAACTGGATGGGGCCGATCTATGAGTTCCTGGGACTTTCGGTCGGTGTGATCCAACACGATATCCCTCAGGAGGAACGCCAAAAAGCGTATGCTTCCGATATCACCTTTGGCACGAACAATGAGTTTGGTTTTGATTATCTCCGTGACAACATGGTGACGAGTATCGAGATGCGCGTTCAGCGTCCCCTTCACTACGCGATCGTCGACGAAGTGGATTCGATCCTGATCGATGAAGCCCGCACGCCGCTTATCATCTCAGGTCCCGCGGAAGAATCGACGGACAAATATTACAGGGCCCAGAGGGCGGCGCTTTCTCTGGTCGGGCATCGTATTGTGAAAGAGGAAGTCGACCCCGATTGGAAAGCCAAACTCGAAGAGATCAAGACGACAGTCGACTATATCGCTGACGAGAAGGCGAAGACGATTCGCGTCACCGAGCAGGGCGAGGCCAAAGCCGCAAGGGCGATGGGCGTGGCCAACATGCATGACTCGGACACGGTCGCCGAGAGGCATCACATCATGACGGCGCTTCGGGCGAAGGAATTCTTTGAAAAGGACGTGGATTATGTGGTCAAGGATGACGAGATCCTGATTGTCGATGAATTTACGGGACGCCTCATGCCGGGCCGCCGCTTCTCCGATGGCCTCCATCAGGCGCTCGAGGCCAAGGAAGGGGTCGAGATCCGGCGCGAGAACCAAACGCTTGCCACCGTGACTTTTCAGAATTATTTCCGCATGTACAAGAAGCTTGGGGGCATGACCGGGACGGCTGCGACCGAGGCTGTGGAATTCGACAAGATCTATAAGCTGGATGTGGTGGTGATGCCGCCCAACCGTCCTTGTGTGCGTATCGATTCGGCCGATTGTGTGTACCGGACCGAAAAGGAAAAATTTGATGCCGTGGTTCGCGAGGTTGCCGAAGAACATAAGAAGGGAAGGCCGGTGCTCGTGGGTACGATTTCGATCGAAAAGTCGGAGCGACTAAGCCGGATGCTGAAGGCGATCAATCTTCCGCATGTCGTCTTGAATGCCAAGTACCACGAACGTGAAGCCGAGATCGTGGCTCAGGCCGGGCAACCCGGCGTAGTGACGATCGCGACGAACATGGCGGGCCGCGGAACAGATATCGTGCTCGGGCCCGGCGTGGCCGAAATAGGTGGATTAACAGTGATCGGCACGGAGCGGCATGAAGCCCGCCGTATTGATAATCAGCTGCGCGGCCGTTGCGGTCGCCAGGGCGATCCGGGATCCTCCAAGTTCTTTATCTCTCTTGAAGATGAGCTGATGCGGCTTTTCGGTTCCGACCGAATTTCCATGATGATGCAGCGGCTCGGGATGCAAGAAGGGGATGAGATACAGCACCCGCTCGTGAGCCGGGCGATGGAGACGGCGCAGAAACGGGTGGAAGCCCATAACTTTGATATCCGCAAACATCTTCTCGAATATGATGACGTGATGAACCGCCAGCGCGAGCTGATCTACGGTGAGCGCGATCTGGTCCTGAAAGGTTCCGCGGAGGAATTGAAGAAGCATGTCCTCCAGATGGTTGAAAATGTCATCGAGAGCCAGGTCCTTACTTACATCAATCCGGATATCCGTGAGGAAGACAAGAATCCCGAGGGGTTGATCACGGCCCTGAGCGAGAAATTCGGCGCGGGATTTCGCGAGGTTGTGGACAAGAATATGGATGATATGGACAGCCTGCTCGAGGCCCTGGAAGAAAAGGCCGGCGAGCAGTTGAACCGCCGGGAGCAGGAGTTCGGGCCCGAACGCATGCAATATCTCGTCCGCTTTATTTTGCTCCAGGTTATTGACATGAAATGGAAGGAGCATCTCTACGGGCTCGACAATCTTCGTGAGGGGATCGGGCTTCGGGCTTACGGGCAGCGCGATCCGCTGGTGGAATACAAACGCGAGGCCTTTGACATGTTCGATCAAATGTCGGACGTTGTCAAAGAGGAGGCCGTGGAGCTTCTCTTCCGCGTTCAGCAAGTTCATGAAACCAAGCTCGCGAATCCGATCGAGGACTCTAAAGCTCAGTATATTCATCCGGAAGCGGGAATATCTGAAAGCCGGTCGTTACCTTCCTCGAAATTGCCGCGGGGAATGGGCGAGTCATCGCCTTTCTCGCCGCGCAATGAAGCGCCGGACAATCAAGCCCCCGCCCCGATCAAGCGCTCTCATGAAAAGGTCGGCCGCAATGATGCCTGTTCCTGCGGCAGCGGCAAAAAGTATAAAAAGTGCTGCGGTGTTAACTCGTAAAGCGGGAACCGGTGCTTTTTAAGAGATTCGCCCTCAGACCGTGGCAGGTCATTGCCCGCAGAGTTGTCCCACCGTGTGGATAAAATATGACTCCTGTCAAATATAACAAGGAGAGGCTCTTTCTCTGGATCGTTATTCTGTTTGCGATCCTCGTGAGAGTCCTGTGGCTGAGCGACTATCTGAAAACGGACGCTTTTCCGTTCGAGAAGGACGGGGATAGTCACGCTTTTTTTGAGAAAGCTCAAGATGTCGTTGCGGGGGATCTGTTTCGGAAAGACCTTAATCTAAGCTGGCCTTTTTACGTGTATTTTCTCGGAGGTCTGCTGAAACTTTTTTCCGGCAATGTTTTTCCTGTCCTTGTGATCCAGCAGCTTCTGGGCGTTGCGAATTGCGCCCTTGTCTATTTTATCGGAAAGAAGATTTTTAGCGAAGCGGCGGGCCTTGTCGCGGGGTTGTTGTGTTCGGCGTACTTCTGTTTCCCTTTGTACGAATGCATGCTGATGTATACAAGCCTTTCCGTTTTTCTAGTTTCCCTGTTGTTTCTTTTGATGCTTGATCTGCAGGATACTCTGTCCGTGCGAAAGTACTTGTTTGCCGGGTTTATCTTTGGGATCACGGTTTTAACCCAAGCTAATGCGCTTCTCTTCGGTTTTCCGGCGATCGCCTGGGTCTTGTGGGGAAAACGGTGGGGGCTTTCCAAAACTCTCCGGTATTTTCTCCTTTTCTTCGCGGGTTTTTTATCGGTTGTCTTCGCTCAAATCGTGCGCGACTCGATCGCACACGGATCAATTTACCTGGGGCCGCGGAGCTTAGGGGTGAATTTTTATATTGGGAATAATCCGAAGGCGGGTGGTGTCTACACCTGTCTCCCGGATTTTACCTACACCCAGCGGGGGCTGAACGTTGATTCCAGGGCTATTGCCCGGGGGACGCTTGGCCGGGATTTGAATGATTCGGAAATTTCCGGTTTTTGGGCTGCGAAGGCCCTCGATTTTATTCGCAGCAATCCCGCTTTGTATGCCCGGCTGCTTTATAAGAAATTTCGGGCGATATTTTCCGCGGAGGAGTTCATCGTTGAAAATGAATGGGATCTTTCCAAAGACGGGGTTCGGATCGCTCCGTTCCTTCTGGGGAGCCTGAAGTGGATCTTACCCTTCGCCTGTCTCGGTATGATTTTTTCCATCGGTACGTTCCGCAAGGTTTTTTTACTGTTTTGGGCCCTCGCCGTGTTTATTTTTTCGATGCTTCTTTTTTTTGTTATCGCCAAGCATCGTCTTTTGATGATCCCGTTCCTGGCTATTTTTGCGGGCTATGGAGCGACTGTTTTTCTGGACAGATTCAAACAAAAGCGTTTTAGGACTCTCGGTTTTATTTCAGTATTCCTGGTAGGAACATTCTTTCTTTTTGATTATGATCTTCGGACGGTGAAGGAGAATAGTCCTCACTATCGGCGTCTTCTCTGGAGCCGTGAACGTTTGACCGGGTTGCGAAGTTTTCTGTCTCAATCCCGTTATCGGGAAGCGCTGGAAGGCCTTGCGGCATTGGAACGAGCGATGCCGGGGGACCGTTTCGTCGCTTTTGATGAAGGCGTTGCTTTGTTTTCAATGGGTGATTTAAGTGCCGCCGAAGTAAAATTCAAGAAGGCTATCGGGGTTTTCCCTTATTATGTTGAAGCCCTTTATAACCTCGGTTTGATCTATAATAAGGAAGGTCGGTATCAGGAAGCGGAGACTACGCTTTCAAAGGCGGCTTTCCTGGATCCCGAGGATATGGGGGTTCCGTTTGAGCGGGCCCTATCGCTGAAATCCTTTGGCCGGCGAGAGGAGGCGAAATTGGAGTTTCGCAAATGCTTGGCGAAACTCAATCGCTGGCGCACGGTGGATATCGCCGTTGCTCAGAAGGAATTAAGCGATCTCGAAAAGGAATCCTTGTGATCTCGGATTACGCTGTTCTGTTCACATATAGAGAGGCGAAGATGCGGAGTGGCGATGAGACAAAAGTTCTTCAGGCGTTGTGTCCTTGGGTAACCGCTTTCATTGTTGCTGAGGCTCTATGATGAATCCTATAGAAGGTCGCGGTATTCCGTACTCCGTTTTCCGCACCCCGTATCTTTACCAAATCTCATCCGGATTACTTCTCGTTCTCGCGTTCCCCGCCGTGGGTTGGGGATTCCTCGCCTGGGTTGCTTTGATCCCGCTTCTCGCCTCGGTGCATCACGCTCAGAACAAGTCGCAGGCTTTTGGCTTCGGACTTATCACTGGCATCATTTTTTATGGCGGCTCTATGCACTGGATGACGCATGTGACGACCGTGGGGTGGCTCCTGCTGGCGATCATGGAATCGGTCTATATTGGCGTTTTTGCCCTTCTTGTCTATTTTGGGATGAAGTCCAAGGTCCCCGTCGCTTTAAAGGTTTTATGGATTGCTCTTGCATGGACGGTTACGGAATTTTTAAGATCCGAGATGCCGGTTTTCGGTTTTGGATGGAATTCACTCGCCAATTCGCAAGCTCCATATGTTCCGTTCATTCAGTTCGCCAATGTGCTCGGGGCCTACGGGTTGGGGTTTTTGATCGTGCTTGTGAACGCATCTGTGCTTTATGCGTGGTTCCGACGCAAGGAATGGAAGACAACTCTTGGGTTGATTGCGGTTGTGGCGCTGGTCCTAGCGGGGCTTTGGAGTTACGGGAAAATGAATCTTGAAAAACCGTTCGAACCCAAGGAATATCTCCGCATTTCAGTCGTTCAGGGGAATATCCCGCAGTCCGTGAAGTGGGAGCTGATGGCGAAAGATAAGATCCTCGAAATCTATGAGAAGCTGACCCAACTTGCTGCTTTGGAAGAGTCGGATCTCATCATTTGGCCGGAGGCGGCCTTTCCGGGTTTTTTTAACAGCGATCTTCAGGCCGCACGGATCACGCAGCTCGCGCGGCAGGTTCAGACGCCGCTTTTGGTCGGAGGACTTCACTGGGTCAGCGAACGGGAGGTTTATAATAGCGCATACTTCCTTGAAAAAGACGGTGGAGTGATCCAGCGTTACGACAAGCTCCGGTTGGTGCCGTTTGGCGAATATGTTCCGTTCAAATTCCTTCTGGGTTGGCTGGCGCCTGCCGCGGAAGCGCTCGGGATCAGTGATTTTAGTTCAGGAAAAGATTCCATTGTTTTCCGTTGGGCTCGCGACGAATGGCCGTTCGGGGTGCTGATCTGTTTTGAGGACGTTTTTACGGATCTCTCGCGCCATTTGGCGGACCGTGATGCGAAATTCCTGACCGTGATCACCAATGACGCGTGGTTCGGGAAGACGGCGGCGCCTTTCCAGCATCTGCAGTCCTCGGTGTTCCGTGCCGTGGAAAATGGTGTGGCGGTTGTTCGCGCCGCCAATACCGGTGTCTCGGCTTTTATCTCCCATCAGGGCCGTGTGCTGGCGACGGTCAAGGACGCGCGGGGCGAAGAAACCTTTGTGATGGCACAGAGGACGCTCGACTTGCCGCTTGTCACGGTGCGGACGCTCTATCGCCAGGGGGGCTGGATGTTCCCTTATTTTGCCATCGGACTTTTTCTGATGCTGAGTTTCGTGATATTTCGGCGGAGAATCGTTCGTGAGAAACAAAGAGCCGAAGAGATCTAATAGCCGACGGCGGGACCTGCGGGGACGAGCGAGGTTTAAGGAGAAGGAGTTTCATGTTTGGTCATAAAGGATTGAAATTCTGGGGAGTGGTGGCGCTGACTGTTGTTTTCCTTTCGGGCCAGGGTTCTGCCGGGGAGGTCTTCGCCAAAGATCCCGTCAGTGCTGTCCAGGATACAGCGAAGGCGCTCGTGGATGTTATGAGCGTGAATACCACTGTTGTGTCCGGACAACCGCAGGGGTATTTCGACCGAGCGACCGGTGAGGTGTATATCTCTCAGAGGTTGATCCCGCTTAGTTATACGCGCAGCGGGAGCGGTTTTATCGTGGATCCTTCGGGGATCATCGTGACGAATGCACACACCGTTGCGGGGGCTGGAGGTCTCGCCGTGACTCTCTTTAATGGGCAAAACGCGCCGGTCACCGAGGCGCATTTGGTGGCGGGAACCGACATAGCTTTCCTAAGATTTGATCCAACATTTCCGCTTGCAACGATTCCCATCGCGGATTCTGACAAGGCTGTCGCCGGGATGAGTGTTTACACGATCGGTCACTCGGATTTTTTGAAGGGCTCTGTGATCGGGGGGAGAATTATGGGGGTCCAGTGGGATACTCAAGGCGGCGTGCCGCATGCCACGGCGATACAAATGAGTTTTGATATGGCGAAGGGGGACAGCGGCTGTCCTGTGCTAGACGGGAAGGGGCGTTTGCTCGGAATGGTGGCTGCCAGTCTCGTGGGAAGTGGCGGTACCACTATTGCTATACCCTCATTTTCGATCAAGACCGCGTTGGAAGAATTCCGAGCGTCCTCACCGAAGCATTAATCAGAAGGGATGGGTAGGGATCAGATCAGGGAAAGGCCGCCGTCAGCGGTGATGGTTTGGCCGACGATCCAGGAAGATTCGGGGGAACAGAGGAACGCGACGACGCGCGCAAGATCTTCCGGTCTGCCGATTCTGCCTGCCGGAGTTCTTTTGAGAACCTCAGCTTTGAATTCGTCGAAGAAAGGGAACATTTTTAAAGCGTCGGTATCCACCAATCCACCCGAAACGCAGTTCACCCGTATCCCCTTAGGCATTAATTCCACGCCCAAATAGCGGACCGTGCTTTCGATGGCGGCTTTGGAGATCCCGATCGCACCGTAATTGGGGATGAAACGGCGTGCCCCGAGGCTTGAAAGGGCGATGATGATGCCTTCCTTTTTGGGTTCCATGATTGGAAGCGACCTTTGAGCAAGCGCCAGGAACGCCTTGGCGTTGATATTCATGGAAAGGTCCCAATGATTCATCTTGAGCCTGTGCACGGCCTTGAAGGCCCCTAGGGCCGCATTGTGGATTAGGATGTCGAGCGTCCCGAAAGTGCTGAGGACGCCTTCGAAGAGCGCCTTGTGTGCGTCAAGATCGCCGACATTGGCCTGAAATGCCGCGGCCTTGACTCCCTTGGCGAGGATTTCGTCGACGGTTTTCTTCGCGGCATCTTCATTTTGAAGATAGTTGATC
The DNA here is from genome assembly GCA_903884815.1 of Candidatus Omnitrophota bacterium. Lineage (GTDB taxonomy): Bacteria > Omnitrophota > Omnitrophia > Omnitrophales > Aquincolibacteriaceae > Aquincolibacterium > Aquincolibacterium aerophilum. Next base: position 12,118 of record CAISGE010000034.1, read on the forward strand.
GCGATATGAACGCCATCGTCCGCGAGGCGGTGAGCGATGGCGCGTCCGATACCGCGCGAAGCGCCTGTGATGAGTGCGACTTTACCCTTCATTGAGTTTGTCATAGTCCCAATACCTTTCAATTTATACGGAGTAGAAATTGGGGCAATCCTGTCAGCCCTTGATGATATGAAAATAAATGCCAGGGTGGGCGATAAGATACCAGAGAATGGAACAAATCCAAAAGAAAAAAAGATCCTGGGGGGGGGCAATACGTATTATGCCGCCGCGACGAAGGCAGGATGGGACCGTTCAAAATTGTTACCCAAAGAAATAAAAGTTTGAGACTCAAAGAGGGGCTATGCTATAATTTGCCGCTCAAAACCACCATGACTGGGACCGTGAATTCCATTAAGCAAAGTTTGCAGCATTTTCAACGTCGCCTCTTGGACGGTATTGTCAGGTATTTCCTCCATGGAACTCTCGAGGCCAGGGCGGAAAAGATCGTACAGTTTTTTGAAAGGGAGATTCCCGAAAAAAGTCGCATTCTGGATCTCGGCGGTGGTTGGGGTTTTTATGCGGCGCCTCTTAAAAAAAGAGGCCATGAATCTTTGGTCCTGGATGTCGTAAGGCCAGGCTATCAAAAGGCTCCGGTGGTTCTTTATGACGGGTCCCGGATCCCGTTCCCGGACGGCAGTTTTGATGTGACGGTGCTTGTCACCATGCTTCATCATGTACCGGATCCTGAAGGGCTTTTTCGGGAAGTGCGACGCGTGACGCGTAAAAAAGTCGTTTTGGTGGAAGATCTTTATCACCATGCGGTTGGACGGTGGTGGACGATATGTCGCGATCGGATCTTGAATGTTGAGTTTCTGTCGCACCCGCATCAGTTTCGCACCGACAGCGGATGGCGGGATTTCTTCAAGACTTCGGGATTTGTAGTGAGTTCTTTTAAAAGTTTTCATACTTGGCTTTTGGGGCTTCGCATCCTGCAGGGTGTCTATGTTTTGGAGAAAAGCGGATCATGAGCCGATTGGCGATCGAGAAGGTTCTTTGGTGTAAAGAAGGGGAAGGCATCACGGCCTGCGGCCGCATCCCCGAGGATTCCGAGTTTTTTAAAGATCATTTCCCCGGGTTCCCGGTGCTGCCGGGGGTTTTGGCGCTTGAGATGTTGAAACAAACCGCGGAACGGTACCTCGAATCGATCCCTGGAAGTGAAGGACGACATTATTTTTTAAAACAGATCCGCGCGACCCGGTTCACGAAATATCTCAGGCCCGGGGATGAATGGGAAAGCCGTTTGACGCTTACCCAAGCCATGGATGACGAAACGACCTGGGATGCGAAGTTGTATTTTAAGGGAGAGGTGGCCGTGTCAGCAAAACTGACGCTGGCCAGAGTGAAGAATCCGCAATCATCAGCACTGACATAAACAAATTAGGAAGGACGATAAATGATCATGGAGAAAGAACTCTTTACTAAAGTTCAGCAAACGCTCGCCGGTGCCCTCGGGGTTGATGAGGCGGACATCGTTCCGGAGGCATCTTTAAAGCGGGACCTCGGCGCGGAATCGATCGATTTTATCGATATCGTCTTTCGTCTTGAAAAGGCTTTTGATCTTAAGATCCCGGCCGGAGACCTTTTTCCGAGCAATCTCATGAATGATGAGCGCTTCGTGAAAGAAGGCACTGTGACTGCCGAGGGACTTGCCGAGCTTCGCGCGAAGCTCCCTTACCTTGAGCTTGACGAATTTACGAAAGACCCGCAGATCTCGAAGCTGGCGGATTGTTTCACGGTGAGGATGCTTCTTCGCTATTTGAACGACCGTTTGGGCAAGAGTTCCTGCTCCGACCAATGTTGCTCGTAAAGCAAAAAAACACCACGCTTCGCGGCGTGGGGGTCGACCTTGTTTCCCGCCATCGTGTGAAGCAATTTCTCTCGCGCCACCGCGACTATGTCCGCGATCGCTTCCTCAATGCCTCCGAGAGGCGTTCCTTCAAAAATCTTTCCCTTCAAGCTTTTGCCGAACTTTTTGCGGCGAAGGAAGCGTTCTTCAAGGCCTGCGGCGAGTCCTGGATGGGGCTTGAGGGATTCCAGGGAATGAAGATCAAACGCCTCAGAGGCGATCATTTTGAAATGGATTGGCGGCCCGGCCATACGGGCAGGCACTATCACGGGGAAGGCCATTTTTTCCGAAGTGGTGATCTTGTGGGTGCTCAAGCCATGATCTGGGGATAATATGCGCTGGCTTCTTCTTGAAAAAGTCCATTCGATCCAAAAAGGCAAAAAGGCGGTAGCGTCTTCCAAGGTGCCGGACGCCCCTTACAGCAGCGAAGTTCTCTTTGTCGAGATGATGGCGCAAACGGGCGGTCTTTTAGTCGGCGCGGAAAGTGATTACCAGAAAGATCTTATCTTTGCCAAGATCGAGAACGCGACCATTGCGAGCGTCCCGAAGGCCGGCACTCCGATCCAGATTGAAGCCGGGTCCGAAAGCTTGGGGGCGGATGGAGGATGGCTTGAGGCCACGATCACTTGCGCTCAGGGGCCTGTCGCGAAAGCGCGTCTCCTTCTCATGGCCGTGACGGGTCTTTCGGGAACACAGAAAAAATCCGTCACATTCCACGATGCTTTCATGGACTACTTTAAAGTCCGCGAGAAAATCCTTCCTTCATGAACTCCAAGCGTCGTGTCGTCATCACCGGCTTCGGCGTTATCACCTCATGCGGGTCTGGATGGGAGCCTTATTGGGATGCCGCGGTCCATGGGCGTTCCATGATCCGGAGTTCCGATTCGCTCGGCTTGAATAGCGCCTCTTTCAAATATGCCGGCATGTTGGCTGATTTCGACCCGAAGCAGTTTATTGAGAACCGGAAATCCATCAAACTGATGTCCCGGGAGATCCAGATGGCGGTTGCCGCAAGCCGGCTGGCGCTTCGCGATGCTGGACTCTCGCCGGAAAGTTATGATCCGACGCGTATCGGCGTGACGCTTGGCACCGGGATCCTGAATAACGACCTTGATGAGATCGGGGTCGGTTTTCGTAACGGCTTGGATGAGAACGGCCATTTCTCGATGCCGAAATTCGGACAGGATGGCATCGGCTCCCTTTTTCCGCTCTGGTTCCTGAAATATCTTCCGAATATGCCAGCCTGCCATATCTCCGTCGCGAATGAACTGCGAGGTCCCAGCAATACCATTACGACTTCTTCTGCTGCGAGCACGCAGGCGATTGGGGAGGCCTACCGCGTGATCGAACGCGGAGACGCGGATATCATGCTCGCCGGCGGCACGGATTCCAAGTTGAATGCCATGGGCGTCTCACGGTTTCAGCTTCTGGGCCTTTTGTCGGCGCGGGATGAAGCCCCTGAAAAAGTTTATTGTCCTTTTGATAAAAAACATGACGGGATCGTGCTCGGGGAAGGCTCTGGGATCCTGGTTTTGGAATCCCTGGAAAGTGCAAAAAAGCGTGGGGCTACGATCTACGCCGAGATCGCCGGGTATGGTTCCTCCTCGGATTTTAATTATGACCCGAGGGACCCGGATGATTTTACCGGCAAGCGTGTGGCGATCCGACGCGCGTTGGAAGACGCCGCGATCGAACCCGCCGACGTGGATGTTCTTGTCGCCAATGGAAGCGGGATCCCTCAGGAAGATATTCAGGAAACTCTCGCGGTCCATTCTTTTTATGCGTCAACTTTCAAGAAGCTTCACGTGACCGCGGTGAAGCCTGTGAGCGGGAATCTTGTCTATGGCACAGGCAGTGTCGAGGCCGTGATCGCGGCGCTGACCACTTACAAGGGACAGGTCCCCCCTGTGGCAAATCTCAGGGATCCGGCTCCCGATTGTGAGTTGCCCTTCGTCAAAGACAAAGCTAAGTCCTGCGATGTGAAGGTGTCGGTCCTCAACACATTCGGTTTCGGAGGCCAGAACGCGTCCCTGGTGTTTAAAAAATGTTAAAACGAAGAGTGGTTGTGACAGGCATGGGCGCCGTGACGCCCCTTGGAAATTCGGTGCGCGATACATGGCTCCGTTTGACGCAGGGGAAATCCGGTATCGGTCCCATTACTCTTTTTGATGCAAGCCGCTTTCCCACGCGTATTGCCGGCGAGGTCAAAGGATTCTCCTTTGAGAAATGGCTCGAGCGCAACCCACCGCTCGCTTGCGCGGGGCGTAGTACTTTTTTCGCGCTTCAGGCTGCTGCTGAAGCCTACAAAGATGCGAGGCTTGAACCACTTGCCGTGAACCCGAACCGATTCGGCATCTATTTTGGCGCGGGGGACAGTGGAATCGATTTTGCTCCTTTCGTCAAAACAATGGTGGCGTCCTTCACGAAGGATCCGTTGGTGGTTGTGGATAAAGCCCAATACCTCCGTCACGCTGTGGAAAACATGAGCGCGCTCCGGGAACTTGAGAACCAGCCCTTCATGACGGTGACGCATCTAACGCGCCTTTTTGATATTCGCGGTCCGGTATCCAACTGCCTGACCGCGTGCGCGGCATCTTCTCAGGCGATTGGGGAAGCTTTTGAATGGATACGACGCGGGGACGCGGACGTCATGATGGCCGGCGGTTCCCATTCCATGATCTATCCCATGGGCGTCGCGGGATTCAGTTTGCTCACGGCGCTTTCCAAGCGGAACGGGGAGCCGGAAAAGGCCTCGCGGCCTTTCGATAAAAAGCGTGATGGGTTTGTCATCGCGGAAGGTTCGGGCGTGGTGATTCTGGAAGATCTGGAACACGCGCTCAGGCGTAAGGCCCCTATCCACGGCGAAGTGGTGGGCTATGGCTCGACCGCTGACGCGTATCGCCTGACGGATATGGACCCGGAAGGGAAGGGCGCGGCGCGTGCGATGGAAATAGCGATGGAAAAAGCTTGCGTTGGGCCCCAGAATGTTGATTATATCAATGCGCACGGCACTTCCACCTCGGTCAACGACTCGCTGGAAACCCTTGTCATCAAAAAAGTCATGGGGGACTACGCATTCAAGATCCCGGTGAGCTCGACCAAGTCGATGCTGGGTCACATGATCGCGGCAGCGGGCGGGGTTGAAGCGATCATTTGTCTTATGGCGATGCGCGATTCGATCATTCCGCCGACGATCAATTACGAGGAGCCGGATCCGGATTGCGATCTGGATTACGTGCCCAATGCGGCGCGGCGGACGCAAGTTGGATTGGCCCTCTCGAACTCCTTTGGGTTCGGGGGTCAGAACATTTGTTTAGCATTACGGAGATATGATGCCCAATAATTTGATTTTTATGACCGGCGCGACGGGCGTTCTGGGTCAGGACCTTGTCAAAGAACTTCTCAAGACCACAGACTCGCATATCGCGATCCTGGCTCGCGCGAAAAACAGAGCTTCTCATTCTGACCGTGTCAAAAAGATCCTCAAGGCGATCGATCTCGATTCCCACCTCGGGAAGCGCCTTCATGTGATCGAAGGAGATGTCACCCAGCACAAGTTCGGCATTAAGAAGGCTGATCTGGAATATCTGGAGCGCGAGTGCAAGGTTTTCTATCACATTGCGGCGCTCACCGCCTTGAACGGTACGGAAAAGGAATGCCAGCAGATCAACGTAGGCGGCACCGAGCATGCGTTGGAACTCGCCTGGGATCTTCGAAAGAAAGGAAAACTCGAACGGTTCGTTTATTTCAGTACCGCCTTTGTCGCGGGGAGTATTTGGAACCATTGCTCCAAGGAAGACGAATTGCCGGTCAAGCCTGGTTTCGCGAACTATTACGAATCTAGCAAATATAAAGCTGAGACGAAGGTTCGCGAGGCGATGGCCAAGGGGATGCCGGTCACAATCATCCGGCCGAGCATCGTGGTGGGGCATTCTGAGACCGGCGTTGTCTCCGAGTTCAACGTGATCTATCCTTTTATCAAACTCTTCGCGCACGGTGTTCTTTCCAAGCTTCCCACGCATCTTGAGAATACCTTCAATATTGTCCCCATCGATTTTGTGATTCGCGCGACCTGCGCGATCGTGAAGGATCCCCGGAGCGTCAACAAAGCCTTTCATGTCGTTTCGCCCAAGCCGCCCTCGATCGGGATGCTCCTGGAAACGGGGCAGCAGACCTATAAGACCATTCCTCCCATTGAGGTCATTGATCCTAAGAAATTCGTGAAGAGTCAGATGAACGGGCAGGAGCAAATGGTTTTCGCGATGCTCGAACCCTATCTTGGGTATTTGAACGGACACCTGACGTTTGACACCACCAACACCCGTGACATTCTTCGTGGGACGGGGATCTCGATGCCGAAAACGGATCGAGCGTTCCTCAAGACTCTGATCGGTTATGCCGTAAAAGTCGGTTATCTCGCAATCTAAATTCACCATCGTCATTTAACCTTAAGGAGAATTAAAATGAAAAAAAGTTTGTCTGCCTTGTTAATCATGGCCGTATTGTTCTGCGGGATCCCGCGAGTGAGTGCTGAAGAGGTGACGCAAGATCTTGATCCGATGGTTTCTCCCGATGCCGTGGCAACCGTCACGACGGGAGGTAGTTCCGTGAATGGTGTGGGGGCCGGTACGGTCAGTAATGTCGTGAGCAGCGCTGATGCGAAAGGACTGGAGAAGAAGTCGGAAGTGAAGAAAGAAGAAAAGAAAAATAAATCAGGCAAGAAGAAGGGGAAGGCTGAAAAATCCTCAAAGAAGAAATCTTTGGAGACGAAGAATTCGAAAGCCCATTCCAAGAGTTCCGTGGCTCATTCCAAAAGTTCTGCTTCCCACTCCAAAAAGCCGGAAGCTCCAATGCAGCCTGCCGCTTAAGAAACATCTCTTTTAAAAGATAGGGCCAAGCTCCTGCGAAACAGGGGTTTGGCCCTTTTTCTATCTCCAGTGGGTGGGGTGCTTTAGGACCGCCATCCGGAAAGCGTCGGCGAGAATGAAGGTGAAAACCAGTGATGCGAGTGGGTGGAAAAAAGAGAAACGCTTCCGGGCCCGGACGATCGCGTAAGCTGTGGCGGCGGTCGCGAAAATGATCACAAGGATCGGGATGCAAAGAAGCAGAGCAAGCGTGATGCGGTTGGCGATCAGCAGGAGTATCACGAACGGAAGGACCGAGAAAATGAAGACGCTCAGAATGCACTTCAGGATCGGCCACGGTTTTTGATCGAACGCGTGAAGGTAGATCCGCCGCCAGCCCCGCCAAACAGCATCGAATGAATCGTACATCCGCGTGCCGTAAATATCCATTCCGAACGCGCACATTCCCCGGGCGCCTGATTCCTTGGTCTTTTTCATCAGCGCGAAATCCTCAAGGAATGCCTCTTTAACGCCGTCATGCCCTTCGATCAGCCTGTAATGCCCTGTGCGAACGAGAAGGTATTGGCCGTTTCCAAAATAGACTTTTGATTTCGGATCATTGATCTTTCGTATGGGGAACCAAAGCCCCATGTAAGCCATGGCGCAGGGCTGAATTGTTTCCTCCCAGAATCCGCGGGCGAGGCAGCGGGGGAGTAGTGTCAAAAGATCGAGTTTGTTCTCCTCGGCGAAGGCGATCGAGGCGTCGACACTCCCGGGTTCATGGCGTGTGTCGGCATCGGTAAACAGAAACCAATCCCCGGCTGCGTGCTGAACGCCAAGACTTAGAGCGTAATTCTTGCCGGTCCAGCCTTCAGGGGTGGGGGGGGTGTTCAGGTAGCGGAACGAGGGTCCCTGGCCAAAGGTCGCTGAAGTTGATGGCTGGGTTCCCTTAATTTCGCAGGCGCCGAGCTCCTTGAGGATTGCCTCGGTACGGTCCGTGGAAGAATTGTTGATGACGATCACTTCATCGCCGTTCCGGAGTTGCGCGAGAAAAGGGGCGAGGCAATCGGCGATGTTCATAGCTTCATTCTTCGCGGGAATCAGCACGGAAACTCGGCCTCGCTTGGAGACGGCCCCGCTGACCTTGAGTGTGGGGGCGTTTTTCAACTCAGAGAGGGAACGTCCGCTGCGATAGATCCAGCCCGCCAAAATGAAGAGCAGAAGACAGAGTGTCATGATCGATAGGATTTCCATAGTCCCAACACCTTTCAATTTTTACGAAGTAGAAATTGGGGCCGTCCCAACTTCAATCAATCGAAGTTAATCTGTGCTTGGGGCTGCCACGATTCCCATTCAGGAAAAGAAAGAAAAATTAGGGTTGTCCCAATAACCGTCTTTGTGAAGAAACTTAGAGTTAGGATAGGCAGGCATCATAACAAATGCCAAAGTCGGGTCAAGGTAAATTGGCTCTTTAAGAGGATCCGTGTTTAGGTGAAACCGAGAGGCCGGAGAGGAACGGGCCTCTTTCAACTGCTTGATTCTTAATTAGTTAGTGAAAACTCGACGGATCCTGAGCGGGGATGATTCTCTTGCCATCCGACACCAGAGGTATAGAATAATAGCTAGTTGGAGTTGCGCGGAGGAGGTGTCCTTTGCAAGAAGAGAGCCGTCCCCTATCCCAGGTGAGAATGCTTCTGGTTGATGACGACCCTGATTTCGCCAGGGTTTTTCAGATCTCCCTTAAGGCTGAAAAAAGAGTCTCCTTCCAGGTCCAAACGGTAAGCACCCTTCAATCCGCTCTTGATATTCTCCGCAAAGAAAACTTCCAGCTGATCCTTCTTGATCTTGGACTTCCCGACAGCCAAGGCCTCCGGACTTTTGAAAAGATCGCCGAGGCCCATCCCGAGATCGCCTGCGTGATCCTGAGCGGCACGGACGATGAGGTCTTATCCCTTGAGGCGGTCAAAAAAGGGGCTCAGGACTATGTGGTGAAGGGGGAGGTTCGCGGCGAGATGCTTGCCCGCATTCTTTCCTATGCTCTGGAGCGCCATCGCCAGAAGCAAAAGATCGAAGAGTTGAATGAACATCTCGAGCAGCTTTCTTTTCTCGACCCTCTGACCCAGTTGCTTAATCGCCGCGGCCTCCAGCGAACGCTCTCCCGGGAGCTCGAGATCTCCGGACGCGAAGGCGCAAATCTTTCAGTGATTCTCCTGGATCTGGATAATTTTAAGCCAATCAATGACACGTTTGGTCACGCCGTCGGCGATATTGTGCTTCAGGAGGTTTCCAAAGTGCTGAAGCGCACCGTCCGCGCGTCCGACTATGTGTCCCGTGTCGGTGGCGATGAGTTCATTATTCTGCTTCCGAATACCCGGTTGGCGGAGGGGATGCATTTTTCGGAGCGAATACGTCTCGCAATCTGTCAGACGCCTTTTGTTGTGGCCGGGGGGGATACGGTCCGGGTTACGGCGAGTCTGGGTTTCATGAGCGTAAATAAACGCACGGCGTCGGTTGATTCTCTGTTGGAAGAGACTCACGCGGCACTGGCGAAAAGCAAGAGGTCTGGGAAAAACCAGGTAAGTGCGGGCGAAGGATGGGAGCCTCGGTCCGACAGTGTGGCAGACACGCTTCGTGCTGGCGGTTGTGACCTGCCCCACTTAGTTGTACCAGCATGAGTGAGAGAGTGGCTGCCGGTTTGACCACCTTAACTGTACTGCCTCTGGTGCTGGAGGACGATAGCCCAAAGAACTATGCGGCCTGATCGTGTTGTATTCGATTCTCCAGC
>CAISGE010000035.1 GCA_903884815.1 Candidatus Omnitrophota bacterium
GCTGGAGAATCGAATACAACACGATCAGGCCGCATAGTTCTTTGGGCTATCGTCCTCCAGCACCAGAGGCAGTACAGTTAAGGTGGTCAAACCGGCAGCCACTCTCTCACTCATGCTGGTACAACTAAGTGGGGCAGGTCAACGGCACGCATGATCAGGACGTAGAGCCGCTTTCGAAACTCGGCAAAAAGATTGGGGTCCGGGCATTCCTTACAATTAGGCTCATTTTCCCAATCTCTTAGGATGGTAAGCATTTCTTCAATGGTGACAGATTGGTCCGAAGATTCGAGGGTATGACCCCGTGGAGCCCAAAAGATTTCGTCCAACTTCTGCGCGAGAAATGAATCCTGCTTAAGATACTGACGCGCCCACTTGTCTTTAAACATCCCTTGCAAGGTCGGCACTCCAAAATCAGACGAAGCACCAGCCCCGAGAATTACTACCGCTTTGCTCATGCTCCCCCCGTCTGCAAGTGGTGTCAGATGAACTTCAGCAAGGATCCCATCTTATATTTCAGAATGAGCGGACGCAAGGTGGGATCTTTGGCGTATTGGCGGAGAATATCCTTCGTAACAGCTTGGAGTGCTTTTTCGATGTTGGGAGGTTTGTTTTGAGGCGAATCAGCCCCGGAGACACCTGTAATGCCCCTGGCATAGATATTCTCGCCTGCGCCATCGAACACTCTTAAAAGCAGTGTCACCCGAATTCCTGGGGATGGGTCAGCGATACCGATCTCCTTGATTCGCATCACAAGTAATCCGCCCGCCTTCTCAGGAGCCGCAAAAACATACGGCGGCTCCCCTTCTTCTGCAATCACACCGGCGATCTTGAGCCCGGCATTTTCCTCGAGGTTCTCTGCAATGCACTTCATCACGATCCCGAGGTGGCCTGGCGGAGCCTGAGCAACGGATTTAATATGTTCGACGCGACTATCACCCGAAAAGACCGGAACAGGCAGCGGAGTTGTTCCGCAGCCGTTCAGCACAGCAAGCGCAACGATTAAAAACACCGCTTTAACGGATCGGTGCACGGCAAACATATTTCGCGGCTTTTTCATAAGATTCCTTACTACCAATGTCAAACCATGCCCCCTCGAAAACAACCCCAAAGACAGGTTCCCTGTCAGTCAACCATGCAAAGAAATCTCCGATGCGATCGGGATTCCGCTTTTCAATATAGAGGTACTCATGGAGTCTGAGGCGTGCCTCCGGAGACATGTGATAAACGCCCACACTCACTTTGGTGGAGGCCGGAGTGGCCGGTTTTTCGTCAAAGCGGGTGATCTTTCCGGCCTCGTCCATTTCAACCACACCGTATTGGGACGCTAAGGCCTTCTCCCCAACATCGTAAAGACCTATGAATGTGCACCGCGAATGCCCCAAGCACGGAAGCAGAAAATACCCAATCGGAAAATCAAAATAATTATCCCCGCAAAAAACGAGAAAACTCTCCGGCGTTCCCCTGGACGGCCTAAGCGACAACTCCAAATCCCGCACGGCCCCCAGGCGCTTCTCAGGATCATTGACCCCGTTATGGATGATGCGGATCGGCTTTTGATAGAAGGTTTCTTTCTTCCATCTCTTGAAGTTTTGGTAGAAGCGTTTACTGCTAACGATGACGATCTCATCAATGATCGGAAAACGATCAAGCTTCCCAACCAAATGATCAAGAAGCGTCTTATCCCCAAGTTTTAAAAGCGCCTTCGGGATATTCCGCGTAAGAGGATAGAGTCTTGTTCCAAAACCGGCGGCGAGAATGATAGCTTTCATAGAGTAAAAGATTCCTCCTGTGGTTCGAATTTGATTGGCAAACACCAGCACATGCTTTCTTTGACTGAATTTAAATACACTCTCAAATCCTGCATCCGTCGCCCATCGCTGACCTTGTGAAAGAGCATCGCAAGTTCGCTTTCAAAAGACCGGTCGTTTTCCTCATGGATTTCCACGGATATCATTTGCGCCACCCGTCCTTCGCAGGCGAAATCTCCGCAGACGCCCGCATTCCGTATTTAATGTCAGGAGGCATTTCCCTGAGACGGATTGCACAGGCAACGACATGCTTGATCTTGAAGACCTTTTCAACTTCGTCTCTTGCCCGGGGAGCAATACGGATCACTTCCCCCGAAAAGGTATTTCCACGGAATGCGTTGAATTTCGCCTTGACCGGATCACCGAGAGAAACTTTTGGGATCATGTTTTCCAAAATCAACATCTCAAGGAAATATGTGTCCGGATCCGCGAACTCGAGCACAAACTCACCTTCCTTAAGCGGGCTTCCTATCTGCTCGCTCGGGTCCGTAAGCAGAATTCCATCAAACGGCGCTTTGAGCTCCAAGGCTTCCACTTGCGTCTTTAGAAATCCGATCTCAGCTTCGGCGGATTCCATCTCTTTCGCCTTAATTGAAACCGTCTGCTCCAACTCTTCAAGTCCATAAACGGTGCGTTCATGTTCCGTCTGTCCGATCACTCCGTTCTCAAAGAGGATGTTGCTGCGGTCCTTCTCCTGCGTCAGAAACCCTGCCTTCTTCGCAAGCCGGTCCTTATCCAGTTTTAAAATCTCAAGAGCAAGTTTCTTCTCCTCCAAACGTTGCTTGATATCCAGGTTCTCAAACCGGGCGATTACTTCCCCTTTTTTCACCCGGTCACCCTTCTGATGAAGAAGTTCTTTGAGCATTCCGGGACTGGAAAGACCAATCCTCGCGAACCGCTCCGCCTGCAGGATTGCTTCTCCCTTAATGACCGGCTTCGGCCAGAAAAGAGCCCCTAAAAGAACGGCCAGCACTAAAATAAAGATCTTCATCTTCCCTTTTTTAGGAGGTTCTTTTTTCTCTTCAAAAAGAGCGGGTTCTTTTTCCTGAGTATGGATTTCTTTTTGCGTCATATTCTTAATCTCTCCTTATTTGAATTAGATCCATGCCTTGCACCGTTCCGGAACCGACCTTGCGGTCCAGTACGCAACGGGAATGGAAAGGATCAGGCTTGTCAAAAGGGGTGTTGCCTGCCAGATGAAGTAAGGCGTTAGAAATAGGCAGAAATACAGGCCCGAAAGACCCGCGGCGGTCCCGGGCCAAAGGACTTTCGCGGTATTTTGAAAGTTCACCTTGGCAAAGGGATTTTTTGCCATGGGCTTCCAGTGAAGTTTCCTTAGAGGGATGCTTGAGATGTCCAGGGGCGTATAGAAAACATTGTTCAGGGTGAGGAACGTAGAAACAACCAGCTCGTAGAGAAAATCCTTGAGATCCTTCAAATTTTTCAACAGACAGAGTTTGTGAAAATAGACTACGGCAACGCTGAAAAGGAGCGTCCACTTAAGCTTGCTGTTCGTGCAGGCCCCGAGCCAGATGGAATCGATCTCGAAATGAATAAGCTCACCCGCAAGACAGGAATGAGCCAGAAGACCGAAGATGAGCCAAATGAAAAAAACGACATCGGCCACATAGAGATATATCCCAAAGAACGCGAGAAACCGCGAGGCAAGGCTGACCCCCGGCATAAAAATTAACGGGATACCCTGCAGCGTTCCCTGAGCCCACCGCCGAGCTCTCGCCCTCGCCTCAAGATAGTTCGACGGCGCTTCGTCATACGCATGAACATCCGCGCAGAACGCCACACGGTATCCCATTTTGTCCAAGAGGACCGTATCCCAGTTATCATGGGAAAGCAGCCCCTTAGGAAGTTTGATCCTCGAAAGAAGTCCGGCCCGAGCCAGTTGATGGTGTCCGAAAGAAATGGTCCGGCCAAAGATCGCCTGGAAGGACATAAAATTGAATCGCTGTGCGAAATTCGTTCCGATCTTTTCGAAACGGGCGTACCAACTGCTGGCGTGAGCGATCCTGATGAACGCCTGAAAGATCGCGATGTTCTTGTTCTCCGGATGCTCGGCCTTTCTGAGCAGCTTGAGAAGCGTCCCTTTGGGGATCATCCCGTCGGCGTCGCAAACATAGAGATAGACGTATTCAGGATGCGATCCCAGAAACTCCGCGATATTTCCCTGTTTGCGTTCAACGGGAGCTTCCCTTCGTCTGTAAAAAATACGATCCGGATGGCTCGCTTGAAGCCTCTGGACGATCTCCCGCTCATAAGGTTCAAACTCGGTCGAAGAGTCGGACAGAATCCAAAGATCGGTATTAGCGAGCTTGTTCCCCGAAAAGGAATACCCGATCCGTTCGAAGAGACCGTGGGATTCGTTACGAACGGGATAGACGATCGCGGTCTTCGGAAATTCTTTGATGTAGGCTCCCTTCAGTGCCGTTTCTTTAAGGAACGGCCGAAGAACGCTCAAAGAAAAAAGGAACGCCACGTTAAAGAATAAAAATCCGAAGCCCGCGACCCAGAGGATCCCGAACGAGCGGGATTCCTCCGTCCATACGATCGCCGACGACACGAGCCACACCGCAAGGCATGTCAGGAGCGCGACCGCGCCAAGAAATAGCGCGGTCCGGGTCTCC
>CAISGE010000036.1 GCA_903884815.1 Candidatus Omnitrophota bacterium
CCATCGTTCTCAAGAACTTCCCGACAACTACGGCGACAACCAGGTTTACCTGTTAGTGCGTGATCCTTACTGGATTTATACCTATTGGGAGATTCAGGAGGACCACCAGCGGCAACATCTTGCGAAGTTCGGGGGGAGCTGGGATAGCGTTGTTTCTGTGCTTCGCGTCTATGATACGACCGTGGAAGGGAAGTCCCCCTCTGTTTCTGACATCGTGCTCCAGAACATGAGCAAGTGTTGGTACATTAACACCCAGCCGAACCACAGCTATTTCGCCGAGATCGGGCTCCTGCATTGCGATGGCCGTTTTCTTTGTCTCGTCCGCTCCAATCATGTGACCATGCCGAGGTCCGGGATGTCCGAGATTATTGACGATCAGTGGATGTCGATTGATTTTGACAAGATGTATGCTCTTTCCGGAGGTTTCGAGGTCGGCAAAAGTTCTGCCGAACTCCGCAGCCTTATGGAGGAGCGCTTCAGGAACGCGATCACCTCGGGCTCCGGGGTCGGCGCAGTTTCCAGCATGTCGAGCCCAGTCAAGATCAAGCAGCGCGGCTTCAATTTCTGGCTTGAATGCGAATTGATTATCTATGGCGGTACAGAACCTGATGCCAAAGTTACTATGCAGGGAAGACCCGTCCAACTCCGACCGGACGGTACTTTCACGCTTCGCTACGGGCTACCGGACGGGAAATACACTTTTGATTGTCATGCTGAGTCTTCCGATGGAGTCGAGGAGAGGGTGATCACCCCGGTTGTGAGCCGCAACACAGAAAGGCCCGCCCCTGTCATTAAGGCAGGAAAGCATCCATAGCTATTGAAAAAAGCGTATTTTAAAAAAGCGAAGTAGAATGCCAAGCATTTCATAAACAAAAAACCCTGGAGGAGAAAAACATGGCAAAGGTTGCGGGTCTTAAGAAAGGCAAAGTGTCCGAAGCGGAACTGACCGAGCAGATCAGGGGAAAGGCAAAAGAACTTTGGGAGAAAAAAGGCCGCGTCCGAGGCCAAGATCAGGAGATCTGGCTCGAAGCCGAGAAGTTGGTCAAGAAATAAGCGGTTGATCTTAACAAAATGTCCACTGGATGAGGGAAGGTCAAATGCTGCCGGATAACTCCAAAAACAGAAAAGGTTTGAAAACGAAAAAAATTCTTGTGATCGATGACGATCCTTTCGCTATCCAGATGATCGTGACGACCCTGAAAGCCGAAGGCCACGAGGTCTTGGCATTCTCGGAATTTGAAAGTCTTCTTCAGGAGCTCCGTCGGTCACTTCCAGACCTTGTCATAACCGATGTCAATATGCCGGAGGTCTCTGGCTTTGAAGTTTGCCGAAAAATCAAAGAGATGTTCCAGCCCCTCCCGCCACCGGTCATCATGGTGTCCGCAACACTCGTTGAGCTTGACCCCATAATGGCGCGCAAAATCGGGGTGGATGACTTTATAGTCAAGACTTCGGACATGGCCGTTTTGATTCAAGCTGTGCGGAAGATCCTTTTGTAGTGATGGCATTCTTTTGAAACGGAAAGTTTTTGGGTAGGGCAAAAGCGATCGCTGGGCTTAAGACGGAAAATAACCAGTGTCAATAGTTTCGATTTCTGCACCAGCTGCCAATTGCACGAAAAGCCTCTGGGGAGGTATTTCTCCCGCCACCTCAGAATTTTTTTTTGCGTTAAAGTGGAAACATTGTTTTCTTGACAGTTATAGGACGTATTGGGTAGTATATCCCTTGCTTATGCAGGTTCGACCAAGAGCGAATCAAGCTCACGAATAAGGAGATTTTTAAAAAGCCGGATCCTTCGGGATCGGGCCGTTGGCAAATAGAAGACCTCAACCCAAGGAGGTCTCGTTTCCGCGGTTTGGCTGCCTGAATGAGCGGGAAGCATAGTCTTCCCCAATTGTTCGCCCGAGACCGTTTTAAGGTCCTGATGCGTCACATAACTGTTTCAGACAAACCATAGAGCGGAGCTTTGTGTAAGCTCCTTTGAGGATCTCCGGTAATCTGGAACCACCATTATGCCGTGTGGTTCCGGGTTCGGATACGGCAGCGCGGAGGTTCCCCTTCTTTTAGCATCACTCTTTCACTCCCAGACTGGCTCCATCACCATCCCTCGTTTTATCTCCCTTAGTATCTTCTCCTAAAAAATTTTTCTGAATTTTTAAGTAGTTAACAAGCGGGCGCCCCTCCGGGCTGCTCGCTTTTTTTGTGTCCTCGCTCCGGTTCCGCACGGCGGAAAGCGGGGACACAACAGTGTCAAATTCAAAACCAAAGGACAAAGGACCAGATGTTTCAGAATTTAGCAGCAAACGCAGGACGAGGGTGCGGGAGACCGATTTTTCGCGGGTGGAAGGAACGCAGCCCGAAGATCCCCTTCATCCTTTCGAGCTGGAGGTTAGAGAGAAGCTGGCCGGTTCGGCTAGTTCTTTTAATGACCTTGCCGCGAAGGAGAACCGAATTTTTGGGCGCAGAAAAATAACGGCAAACCATGCCCGGCTGGTTCGTCTTTCGAGGAAAGGAATGCTCACGGAAAGGCAGCAAACCTATTTTGATCTCTTCTACGTCGAATGTCTTTCGGATAAAGAGATCGCCGTGCGTCTTGGCGTTTCCCGGAGCACGGTCCGCGATTTCCGGCAGGAAATTTACCTGAGGATGCGGAAGTTTATTTCAGAGAAAGAAGCTGTCCGGCGAATGTTCCGGTCTGTGAAATCGGCAGGGTTAACAAAAAAACAGGCACTGATCTTCAGACTTCGGTATGAGAAAAGACTTACGGTTGTTCAAATTGCTAAGGTTCTCGGAAAGCGTCCCTGTGCCGTTTGGCGGATTCTTCAGAGGACTAGAAAAATATTTTCTATTGGGAAAATGTAAAGTTTTCACCGACAGCCCCCCCTGTTATTGCCCAATACTATAGGGGGAAGTGAGGCCGGCCCATCAAAACAGGCGCGAGGCAATGCCTCCCAAAGGGGTTCCAGAGCCTCCTTCCCCTCAACTATGGAGGAAACAATGAAAGGACAATTTTTGAAACTGTGGCGTGTTCTTATAGGGATCGGATTCCTGCTCATCCAGGCCCGGCTTTGTTACGCGGAAGCGGGTTCGGAAGCGGATCTCCAGTCCTTTTTGCAGCAGATCGGTGATTTCATGATCCGCTCAATCGGTCCGGGCGTTTGCGTGATCGGAGTCGCCATCGCCGGTGTGTCCATGGCGCTCGGCGATGAGCAGGGAATGCGCCGTGGAGCGCTTGCCGCAGGAGGCGGTGCTCTCATCATGCTTTCGAGGGCGATTCTCGATTTAATCCAGAACGCGGCTCATTTTTAGGGGGATGACGATGAAACAGCTTAAGGTTTACCGAAAGATTCACGAACGCAATAAGATCCTGGGACTTGAATTCCCGGATCTGCTGCTTTTGGTTCTACTCTATCTCGGCGTATTTCTTTTCTCTAAAAACCTGTTTCTGAATCTCCTCGTGATCGGCGCCGCCTATTTCTTTCTTCGTCTTTACAAGAAGGGGAAACCCCCGCACTGGACCGCGAGCGTCTTCCGTTTTCTTTTCAAAACCCGGTATTACGATCAAAAACGGGAACACCCCAAGGAGTTGGAACATGACGGGCTCTAAACTTCTCCGGATACGGGACCTTATCCTCCGCGAATCACGGATACCTTTTTACAAACAGGCGGATCTTTACTCCATCGAGGAAGATATTTTGATCGGAGTGTCCGGGACGATCGGATGCGGCTTCAGGGTTCATGGTCGCGACCTGCTCCTTGAAAGCGATGGAGCGATCGAGCATTTCGAAAACAGGGCCCGAAAACTCTGGAACTCGCTTCCGACAGGAACGTCTCTTCATTTCATCGTTAAATCCGAAGAAGGGGATGAAGAGGTTCTGAAAGCGTTCGAGGAATCCCTTGAGGGCCAAGGAGATTTCGCCAAAAAAATCGCCGGGGCAAAAGTGGCTTCCTACCGGGAGCGCCCTTTTCTTAACCGACAGGTGTTTCTTTTTATCGTGGTGCGTCCCTCCGCAAAGCGGGATATTCGCTCTTTTTTACCGGATCTTTTTTCCGTGTTTGGCAAAAAATCCAGAGTATCCGCACGTTCAGATTACGAGGCTTCGAAAGAAGAACTTCATAAAATTTCAGCCCGGATCTTAGCCGGATTTTCCGATATCGGGTTTCATCTTGGAAAAATCAAGGAACCGGAGCTCCTCCGCTATCTTTATGAGCTTTTCAATCCCTCGTATTCAAAAGAGATCGTGCCGTTTGAAAAAAGCGGGATCATTGCAAACGGTGAGTGGCGCAGTGAAGAGACGCTTCGGTCGCGCCTCCTTCTCACCCCGCCCGTTGTCGAGGACCGGTTCTTTTATCTGGACCGGTATTTCCACGAAATCCTGAATCTTCGGCTGCTTCCGGATCACACCACTCTGAAATCCATGAGAGATTTTGAGCGCGCACTCGGCCGCAATTACCTTATGTCCATCACGCTCGAAGTGCCGGATCAGGACCGTGAGCGGGCTTCCTTGAAAAAACAGGGGAATTTCGCGAAAGCGCAGGAATTTTTCGCGAGGACACGGGACCATGAGGCGGGGGCCAGGGCCGGAGAATCGGATGAGCTTTTGACGGAGATCGCGCAAACCGGAGACAAGCTCCTCTATTGTTCGATGGCGGTCATGCTCCGTGAAAAAACACGACATGATCTTGAGAAGCGCTCGGAGGAAATGCTTCGCATGTTCCCTCGTCTCGGAGATGCTCTGGGAATTCGCGATCACATGAACCATGACCGTTTGTTTTTATCTTTTCTCCCGCTTCAGGGCCATGAGAATCCGCTCGTGTTTCTCGTGCGTTCCGAGGTTCTGACTCATCTATTGCCCTTTCAGGCGAGTTGGCGCGGGACGGAGAAAGGAGGGCTGCTTCTTAAGACCTGGCGTGATGAACCGCTCAACCTCGATCTTTTTGACGCCAGACTTCAGGCAAAACACGCGTTCATGCTCGGCACGACCGGCTCCGGGAAATCATTTTTCACGACCCATCTTCTGCTTCATTTCTTTATCTCTTCTGCCGAGCACGAAGTCATCGTGATCGATGTCGGCGGTAGTTACCGGAAACTCGCGAATCTTCTTGGAGGTTCGTATCTCGAGGTGGAATGCTCGGAGGCGTATGCGCTGAATCCCTTCCCCAGGAAAAGGGTTCTTTTCCCTGAAGGACAGGTTCCGGACGCGACTTTTCTCCAGTTCTTGAAGGAACTGCTCCAGAAAATGATCGGTCCGGAACGGAAATGGACGGGCAGTGAAAAAATGATCCTTGAGCGCGCCATTCGTGAGGTCTACGACGGGATACCCCAAGACCGCGCCCCGCTTCTTGGGGACATCGAAAAAACGCTTTTTCATTTTGAAGCCGGGGATGAGGAGGACAAGCGGAAAGCGTATCAGTTCGCAAAAGAGCTCTGCCTTTTCACGAAAGGCGAATACGGAAGACTCCTCAACCGGGAGGGTGTTTTTGATTTCGAATCGCGGTTCACGGTTTTTGATCTCAGGAAAATATCTCAGTATCCGGAGCTTCAGGAGATCCTTCTTTACATTATTCCGTTCGCTTTAAAAAGAAAATTCGAGAACATTGCGATCAAAAAGATGCTTGTCCTGGATGAATGCTGGAGACTTCTCAAGGAATCTCAGGGGAGCGATCTTGTTGAGGTGTTCTACCGCACGGCGCGGAAGATGAACGCCGGGGTTCTTTCTATCTCCCAAAATCCCGAGGATTTTCTTGAGGCGAAGATCGCAAGCGTCATCATTAATAACTCTCCCGTGAAATATCTTCTGAGGCTTCATAAAGGCCATGATCTGCTCGGGCGTTTTGGTCTTAATCCTAATGAGATCCAGGCCGTCCGGGAGCTTGAGGTAAGACCCGGTCATTATTCCGAAGTTTTCATCAAGTTTGACGAGCAGCCCGTGATCGTGAAACTTGAACCGACAGCTCTTGAATACTGGATCGCGACGACAGACCCCGTGGACATGGC
>CAISGE010000037.1 GCA_903884815.1 Candidatus Omnitrophota bacterium
CTTCGGAATACGATCTTCCATGCTCACATAGCTGAATAGCCCGCTGTTCTCTTGATCATTGCCGCGCATCCCTCACCTCCAGAGTTGTAGAAGCCTTATTCTACCACCCCGGATGAGGGTTTTTCAGCAGCCTGCTAAGCAAAGCAAAAAAACAAAGGCGTATTTGACCCAAGCGAAGGATCGCGATTTTGCTGCGGGGGAAACGACAGCTTGTGAAACGACCTTTTCCGCTTCTCGCGTGGTTTCTTTCGATTCTTTGATCTGCTTCAAATAGTCATAAACAATGCTCATCGTATCTCTTCCATCGCGGCAATGAAAATCTCGGGGTTTAAGACCTTCTCCTTCCTGACAAATCCGAGTAAAAGCGCCCGGTCGCAAAGAAGGTTCACGAGTCGCGGTATCCCTTTCGAGAATTCATGGATCATGCGATACCCTTCTGCCGGGATCGACACGCCGGAAACACCGGAGTGCTCAAGTCGGAAATCCACATAGGCCTTCACATCCGAGAATTCAAGCGCGCGCAGGTCATACTTGATCACAATACGCTGATAGATCTGCCTGAGCTCGTATTTCAAGAGGTTCTCCTTGAGTTCCGGCTGCCCCACCAGAACGATTTGGAGGAGTTTTCCGTGCTTCGTCTCAAGGTTGGAGAGAAGCCGGATCTGTTCCAACTGTCGGGGCTTGAGATTCTGAGCCTCGTCAATGATCAGCACCGCATTCCCCTGATTCAGGCTGAGATCGATCAAAAAGGCATCGAGCTTCTTGACGATATCAAGGCGGGTCTTCTTCTCCGTTTCCAGGCCGAAGTCCTCCACGATGGCTTGCAAGAGCTGAATGTCGCTGAAATACGGGTTTAGGATAAGCGATGTTCTTACCGACTTGGGCAAGCGTTCCAGCAGAGCGTTGCAAAGCGTGGTTTTCCCCGTGCCAACTTCTCCCGTAATCAGGATCAGACCTTTACGCTCTTCGATGCCGTAGAGCAGCGATGCGAGGGCTTCGCGATGGGAGGTGCTTTCGAAGAAAAGCTCCGCGTCGGTGGTGATATTAAAAGGCTGAGTTCTGAATCCGTAGAATTCCTGAAGGGCTGTCATACACGCTTGGCTTTATTGTCGATCTTTGTTCGGTCGAGGATGTCGGCAGGCAGCACCGTGGCCGGTTTCACGATAGTAACCGTCAAGAAGATCAAAAGATCGGTCTTCTCGCCACTCTTGGTTTTCCTATCGAAGAGTTTGCCCACAAGAGGCAGGTTGCTTAGGAACGGGACGCCAATCAGTTCATCCATCTTTGCGTCACTTAATAATCCGCCCATCACAACGGTATCGCCGTCATTAACGATCATCTGCGTCTCCGCTTCTCGAGTATCAATGATCGGATACTCCGCGATGGCAGGAGTATTCGTGGAAGTAGCCGTGGCACTTCCAACCTTAACCGTTCCGTTTTGATTGGAGACAGTAGGATGAACAATCAGATTCACCTTGTCTTCATTATCCCCGCAAATCTGTGGAACAACGCGAAGCTGGATTCCGATGTTTTGATAATAGGAAAGTGATCCTCCCACCGTATTGCTATCAAAGGTACTCGAAGTGGTCTCAATGATAGGAAATTGTTTCCCCACAAGGATCGTCGCCTCGCGACCATCCATAGTCAGAATAGTCGGGGTCGAAAGGGTATTCGTCCCTTCATCCTCTTGGAGCGCATGCAAATAGACATCAAACTTCATCCCGTCAAACTTCGCGACATCAAATTTGAATCCAGAGTTCAGAGGTGTAACCGAAGTTCCTTCGACGGGCTTGAACGAGTTCGGTGTCTGCGTCAAGACATTCCCGACAGTAAGGGGCATATTCTGTTTGAGCTCCCCTGTGGTCACAAAGTCGAGCCCGAGATCGAAAAGGCGTGTTTGTTTAACCTCTAAAAGAATCGCCCGAATGAGAACTTGTTTCGGAGCAACATCGGCTTCCGCGATAAGCTTCGCAACCTGCCGCACGATACTGGGAGTGTCAGAAACAGCCAGCATCTTCGTGCGCGTCATTTTCGTCGTGTTCTGGGTGGCGGTTGGCTGGGTATAGCTGCTTGCACCCGAAGTCGATGACGGCGTGTTCATCATTCCGCTGGTCGAAGCCGAAAAACCCCACCCTTGCTTATTCACAACGTCCATAACAGAAACCTTCCCGTCTTTGGAAAGGAACGGTTGTACCATTTTCGCGACGTCGACGGCTTCAACGTGTTTGAGCTTAAAGGCTTCGATCTTCATGCCGCCTGTGGAAAACAACGCATCGTCTTCTTTTTTTTGATCTTCCTGGATCTTCGCGAGGGTGGAGACCGTGAGAATATTCCCGTCCTGGGTATAGCCCAGGTCATTCATTTTCAAGATGACTTTGAACGCGGTTTTCCAGTCGACATTTTCAAGATCGACGGTCACGAGGCCAAAAACTTCCGGCGTTGTCACAATCGTGATCTTTTGACCCTCCTGACTGGCCTTTTTCTCGATCGCCTTCAAGACCGTCGCGATCTCGGTGTCCTTAAACTTCAAACTACTCAAGGAGGCATCCGCGGCAAAAGTCAGGATTGAAGCTCCGCAAAGCAACAAAGCTAAAAATAATCCGAATTTAACCTTCATGGAGCCTCCCTCATAATGAATCAACTTTTAAGATGCAACTCGAAATCGCCCTGACTATCCTTTAAAAGAACTTTGTCTTCCCGGATGGCGGTTACTGTGAATTGATTCGTGGAATCACCCACCCCGTAAAAAATATCATTGATCACAGCGGTGGGCTTCTTGTCATCCCAAAGAATGCCCGTCAGATCCAATCCATCCCGTGAACTTTTGGGCCCCGTCCAGATAAAAGAAAAGGGATCGCGCTCCAACGGAAGCGCGTCGGCGATCCGGCAAAGTTTCACATAGAAAGTATCGTCCTTCATCGTCTTTATCTTGATGACAGGCGCGAGAAAATCCATGGGTTTTGAGAGCCCTTTGGCAGGAGGCTTCGACAGGGCCACGCCCGGCACCGCCTTGGGTTCATTTTTTTTCTTCGGAAGCAGTGATACAATTCCGAAAACAAGGGCCACGGCCATCACCGCAATAAGTCCGAGTTCCATAGCTGTTTTTTTACGCATTGTTACTCCAAGAGATAAAGATACAGATCGATCGTGCCCGAAAGCTTCGGCGTCGTGGTGAAGCCGTTATCGATTTCCATACGATCAATGACAATATAAGCCGGTAGGGCCTTGCGCAAGGTTTCGATATACTTCACGAGATTATAATATTCACTCTGGAATTTTAAGGAAACATGAACGCCCCAGCATTTCTTTCCATCCGCACCGAATCGCATCCCGCGTTGCTTGAAAACTTTAAGGGGTTCTCCCGCTTGGACCTGGGAGATCCGGACATGAAATTTATTAGCATAGTCGGCAAGAACGAGGAGGGATTTCTCAGCAGAAGATGGAAATCGCCTTCCAAGGGCCTGGCCCTCAATGACAAAGCGCTGCAAAACGTGCTCCGGATCTTTTTCAGACTCGATCGTTTGATTGACCCAGCGCAGATGGTCATCGATCTGCTCCACCTCATCTTTCTTATCAAGCAAACGATGGACCGCTGGGCGATACATAAAGAGGAAAAAAAGCGCTGAAAATCCGACAAGGCCCAGGATCCAGAGGAATATCCCAAGCTGACCCGCCGTGATATGCCTTTTCTGAACATTAATCATCACAGAATACTCCCACGACCTGATAGACCGATACAGAATAGCCCGGAAGCTCTTTAACGGTTACCGCTTTGAAAAGGCTTGTTTCGCGCAACCGACGTACCACTTCCTCGATCATCGGATTACCGCCTTCATCAAGGCCCGAGGTCTCAAGCTCGATCGATACGGAACGCTTGGAGGAATCAAGGATAAAGTTCCGGAGAGCCAATTCCGAAGGGATAAGATGGGCCAGCAGGCGCAAAACTTTTTCGGGAGGAAGCGTTCCCTCTTCGAGTTCGCGGGCAAGATCGTGGCGTTCGAAGGGTCCCTGCGATGCCTGGGCAAATTTCCCCAAAGATTGAAGATATTTCTCCTCGAGTTTCAATGTGTCCGCTTGAGCAGCGATGCGAAATTGAACAAAAAAGAAAGAGATCGCAAACACCCCGACAAGGCCCAGCGTGATCAAGCGCAAGACGCCTCTTTGAAAACTCTCCGCCTTGCGCCGTTTTTCTTCAAAAGGCGTAAAATCCACGGTGCCGTGTCCGGGAAGCACCCCCGCCACAGCGCTGACGCATTGGCTTAGATGGACCGGATCTTCGCTCTCGCCTTCATGAAGGGAGCGAACGGAGGACGGCAGGTGGAGATTCATCACCGTCATTTCAAGCTCACGGCCGAGATAAACATCCAGATCATGGAATTTCGAGCCATGACCCGTCAAAAATAACGTGGCGGGTTTTTCCTCTTTAAGATTTGTCGAAAAATAGGCCAGAGAATAGCGGATCTCCCGGACCAAGACTTCGAGGAGTGGCCTCATGAGCCCAAAGAACTGCGTCGCCCTGTCCCCGCCTCCGCCCACCGCGAAAGGATCTCGTGGAATCCCGATCGAAAGGATCGCCTGCTCGATCTCCGCATCAGCTTCCGGGGTTCGGTATTTCGCGCCAAGAAAGAAGGGATCGCTCAGCGAAAGCTTGGCTTTTCCATAAGAGAAGGAAAGGGTTCTGACAAAAAGCAGCTTGCCTTTTTTATAGATCGCCATGGTAGAAGCTCCGTAGCCCAGATCCAAAACCACTTGCGCCGAGGGGGTCTCTCCATAGCAGGC
Source organism: Candidatus Omnitrophota bacterium (assembly GCA_903884815.1). GTDB lineage: Bacteria > Omnitrophota > Omnitrophia > Omnitrophales > Aquincolibacteriaceae > Aquincolibacterium > Aquincolibacterium aerophilum. The sequence goes on from CAISGE010000037.1 coordinate 4,780, forward strand.
AAGGACCTTCGGCGTATTAAGCGGTGCGGCTGTGACCTGAGCAACGGTCAGGCCCAACTTCGTCAGTATCTTGATGGTGGCATCCAGGAGCCGCTTGTTTACGATTGAGAATGTCACAGCCTCTTTTTGAGCTCCGTCATCACCGGTAAATTGCTTGACCACCTCGTAGTTGACGACCGTCGAATCCTCGGACAGGGCTCCCTCTTCTTTCGCGTGCCAGGTGATAGCGGGGACAAGCTCAGCGGGAGGAAGGACCGGAAAGACGGCGTTTTTCAATATAATGACGTTCGGGTCCGCAATGGTCAGATAGACCTTCCGGTCGGTGACATCATAACGGTAGATGAAATCGCGGAGCATCTCCGTCACTTTCGAGCTAAAATCCTCGGAGGGCATGATGGTAAGCATCATGTCTTGCTGAACGGTAAGGACATCTTTCGTTCGATCCAGCAAAATGACCTTAAACCGGTGTTTCCCGAGTTCAATGGAAAGAAATGGCATTACGAACCCTGCAGGTTATAAATACTTATTCACTTTGATCGAAGTGCTTTGCTGACTCAATCCTTGATAATTATCGGACGAACCGGCTCCTTGCTTAGCGATTAAATCAATATTTATGCGCCGGATGTTGGCGGCCACGGCGGTCACGGCATCCGCAGAATCATAATAGGTAAAAAGAGTGCCCCCGACACCGGAAAGTGTCATGTCGGAGGCCATGTAATACGGGATCATCGCCTCCGCGGCCGCCCCGATCTGGCGATAAAGCTTCCCGGTTCCGGTATCCAGACGGTACGAGATCACAATGCCGTCCTGATTCGTCACGATCACCTGATTGGCCGAAGCTGTGGTGACGTTTTTACAAAAACGAAGGCCCTTCGCCGCACTATCCCCTTCCACCATGATCTCGATCGCTTCCGCAGCGACAAGATCCGACTGAACCTGATTCGGCAAATAAAAGGAATTTTGGAGCACGAATTTCATGATGTGAATACCCGCGATCGAAAGAAGTGCCGTGATGAGGATGACCATGATGGTCTCGATGAGAGTAAAGCCTTGGGCTTTACACCTATAGCCGTCATTCTGATCCCGCCCGCGGCGGGAGAAGAATCTCAAAGTGAGATCCTTCGCTCCGCTCAGGATGACAAGGGCTTTAAGCCGCGTTCTGGTTATTTTCATGCCGCGTAACTCACATCTTTGGCGATGGAGTTGTAGAGCGTCACTAAAATAGCGGAAGTACCGGTCCGTTGGACGGTCAGGACAATATCTTTTCTTTCCGCGCCGCCCGCGCCTGTCACTGTCGTTACGGTCCAACCCAGATCATAAGAGGAAACCGTGGTGCTGCCGGTCGCGACACTGGCATATGCGGCGTTCTGGAGTTTTTCCATCTGCGCTCGGGCGAAGTTCCCAGCCGCCGTAAAATAGGTGGATTCAACCGTTCCCTGGATCTGCGCGCCGATCATGGCCGCCATCGGGAATGCCACCGCGGTCAAAATGACCATGGCCATTACAAGCTCGATTAGGGTAACGCCATCTTTGCTATGAGTTTTTCTACGCATTATAGTAATCCAGAATTTCCTGGTCTGTTTTTTGACAGCTGAACACGTGTACTTCGTCGATCCTCCCTTGAAACTCGCTAGCAGCGGCCAAAGTTCCCATCGCGCCGATATATAAAGGATTGTTATTGGTCCGCGCCGTAGGGTTGACGGCAACCGTTGTGCCATCAGGTTGTCCGTCGCAATAAACACGCAAATAGCCGGGACCCCATGTCGCCGCGATATGATGCCACCCTGTTGACGCGCCCTTGCCAACATCGGTACTGCCTGATACCGAAAATTGAGTTCCCGCAGCATTATAAATCCAGAAATTAACTCTTGCTTGACTGGCATTTCTCCGATTAAGGATTAGCGCGTAAGCATTGGAAGCAGTCGTCGTCGCGCCCTTGTTAACAACACCTGCCCCAGCAATAGGATTGTCAACATAGACCCATGCCATAACGGTCCCGGCGGTTGTCAGATCGAGGCTGCTGGACGCGGGGTCGTTGACCACAACGTAGTTTGTCGCGCCACTTGCGTTGAATCGGAGTGCACGATTTGCTGCTCCCAAGCGATCAGCAATCCAAGCGGGCCTGTTCGCCGCAGGCGACAAAGCACCCTGATAAGGGGCGGTCCCCGTAACAGTAGCCGGTGGACCTTCGCTGAAAGGCCACCAGACGTCGTCACAACAGGCAGGGGCAGGAATGCCGGTGCCGTCGCCCTCCATATAGATAGAGACTTTATTGGCGGTCGCATCATATTGAGCGAATAGGGTGCGGGCGATCGAATTGCCAGAGGCAACGGACGTTCCGATCGATTTGAGCTGATAGATATTTGAACATTGAGCGATCAGAGTTACCGCGATCTGGTTATTGGCGTCGATGTTAGCCACGGGAGTCGGCGCGCCGGTGGCCTTGATATTAAAGATGCCTTTGTGAATACCGGCTTGCGCGAGATAGAGAGCTTTTAAGCTGCGAGTTTGAGCGTCATAGCGAGAAACGGAAGCGGTGATGAAGGCGGTGATGCCAAAGACAACGATGGGGACAATGATGACGATAATTAAGACCGTCATAAGAGCAAAACCTTTGCTCTTCAATGGATTCCCTTTCTAGTAGATAAAAGCATGAAGCGGTGGCGTCCATCCGAACGCCACCGCTTCAGAACAAATATTCGATGTTAAGCGCAGAGAAACGAGCCCGACGCTGCGGTATAAGTGCAGGTCCCGATCCCGTTAGGCGTGGCACCGGAAGTCGAAGTGTAGGTCGTGGCCGAGGCCTTGGTCCAATTCTCCTGGATGCCGCCCTGATCAAGCACGGTGTCAAAGCACTTGTTGCTGGCCGAGCATGCCGCGTTGGTGGCGCTGTCGAGCGTAGCGGGGTAGGCCTTGTTCTTCGCGAAATACGTGTAGATGCCGGCCCTAACGCCTCCAACCACACCCTTATCAGAAGCGAGCTTGGCATCCTGCTGAAGATCATAATACTTAGGAATAGCAACGATCGCCAGAAGGCCCAAAAGCACGATCACCATGATCAACTCAATAAGCGTAAAACCTTTACGATTCATGAACATATTGACTCTCCTCATTTTGGATTCATTGTGTAATGGACAAGAAACATACAGCTAGCAGGCTGCTGAAAAACCCTCATCCGGGGTGGTAGAATAAGGCTTCTACAACTCTGGAGGTGAGGGATGCGCGGCAATGATCAAGAGAACAGCGGGCTATTCAGCTATGTGAGCATGGAAGATCGTATTCCGAAGGA
>CAISGE010000038.1 GCA_903884815.1 Candidatus Omnitrophota bacterium
CTTTTCCGCGCTTCCTTGCTACATTATCCGAGGGCATGGGTTCTTCTCCTTTGAGCTGTTTCAGCAGCTCGGTTGGTTGTTCTGAAGAGAGAACCCTGCCTCTTTTTTCACAAAGTTTCAACTAACTTTAGCATCCCGCCCCTTGTCGCGTTCAAGCCTTTGAATATTTGATTCTCGGCTTTGGAGCTGGCGTGAAATATCTGCGATTTTGCGCGCTATCTCTTCTGCTTTCCTAGGATCGTTCATGGCGTGATTTCCTTTTGCGTTTAAGAACTACGAATTAAAATCCCCGAAAACTTCCGTTTTCCATTCAAATGTTCTCTGGATCGAACCGACTAAGAACGCTTTTAAGCCGTGGGTTGCGCCTTAAAATCATTTCGTGTATGTATGGCCAATACTCAGTAACTTTTGGCCTTCCCTGCATTAAGCCTCTAACAAAACCTGCTGTTCGCAGCACTCTATCTCGTTTCAAATCCTGGAAAAAGATGGGCGCCGGCAAAGTTGTCAGATATCGGATTCGCCCCATATAATCTTTACCTTTTTTCCAGCCCGCTTTTACATAATCCACCCGCTCATCTAATCGAAACACTTGCTTAAAGCACTGGTCCGGAGAATTGTGATAAAAGAGGATCAGATCTCCTTTTGTAGCCTCGCTCGGGACACTCCAGACCGTACTTGATTTAACTTTTGATATTTGCTTCTTATATTCATTTGAGACTGGCTGAACCCAAACATTAAAACCAAGGCCGAACTCCTTTCTGAGCTCTACGACCTGAAGATGTTTTGGTATTCCCGGCCAGTTGTGTTCCCAACACACTATCCAATCACAACCTTTAGCACTGTGATGATGGGTTGAAAAATTCTTCGACTTATATTCAAATTCTATTCGAACCCGCTTCTCCTCGCCCCCTACCTTTTGGTATGCAATGCAATCAGGAAAAGCTCCCCGGATTTTCTCTATAACAAGGCGATGTTTTTTTACATACTTGGAGAATAAAAAAACAACTCCCTGTTCATTAACAGGGGCATATTGCAACGGAGCATTCTCTAGTCTTTCCGGTCTGATTTTTTTCATCTTTACGCTCCCATGGATTTCTCTCTCGTCTTTGAAACGTCTCGAGCCTGTTTTATGGTCTTGCATGTAAACAATGTATCAAGCATGCACCGAACTCGACCATTGGCATAAATCCCTCCTGTTTTTACTTCATGATCAGGAGCAAATCGTTTGCCTAACTTATAAAGGAAATAGTCCTCACCCCAATCGCCTTTTGGAATTTCCCGTATCCTGCTATGCATATTCCTGACAACATCCCAATCTTCAATACGGTGGATAGATTGAAGTTTGCCATAATATCTAAAAGCAATATAGTTTGGAGGTTCTTTTGGCCACCCCCTCTTTCCTACCGAATGGAAATAAAGCTTTTTCTTCTCAACAAGATCAATAAATGAGATCTTCCATCCTCGCGGAAGATAAGAACCAAGCGAGACAACAAACACCCAATTCGAGTCAATCTTTTGCATATAGACCACCTCTCTGAGATAGATTAAAAGCTCGTCAATCAAATGCTTTTCTCTATGACTGCTATCCTGTTTTGATCGCGCAGCTATACGCGCTACTTCCTCCCAAGAGAGAATCTCGGCTTTCGATTTCTCGAGATATGCAAGCTCGCCGCAATTCCCAACATAAGGCTTCTTATAGTCGCTCAAAACAACAAACTTTTTTATCGAAGCGTTGCTTTGCGAAAAGGATTGCCGTTTTTTATACGCACCCAGCTGCCTTTCCCCGGGCAGAATCCATCCACGTTTAGCCTCAATAATGATAAAGAGCTTGCCCTGTGATTCTAATTCGATGTCTGTTATTCCGCCGTCTCTTTCATAATGCTGAAGATTAATCTTCACTAAAGATGGGTCCACATCTATATGCGCAATATTCTTAATAAATCCCTTCAGAAAAAAGGGGCACCTTGAAAGCGCCCAAGCGACGCTAAAACTAATATCGTTTTCCTTTTCTCCCAACAGCCCAAACACGCTTTTTATTTCACGGCTATTCAGTTCAAGCGTTCCCATAATGTTCGCCTATTCTGATTATCCTATTCGATTCATATTTTCGATTTTAGAACTTTTAGAATCTCGACCATGGCCTCGGTGTCGAGCTTACAGTATTCGAGAAGTGCATTGTAGACTTCACGTCTTTCCTTTTCCATAACGTCATCCTTAAAAGTCACTCGCCCATATTCCCGGCTCGCCTGCCCACCGTCAGAAATCATCATGTCGTCATAGGACCCGCCCACGAGCGCTGGGTAAACAGCCTTAATCGAGTAGCTTCCCATCTGCTTTGGATCGTAATAATCAAACCGACGAAATGGAACCATTAGGTCGACGAATCGCTGTTCAATCTCATTGAACCACTTCCTATATTCGCGGTATACATCGACGGAGTCTCTGAGACAGTTTATTTCAAAACTCATATTGAACGCCACAATGCTTCCCTTCGGGCCAATCAACGATGCCAACTTTCTTAGAAGTTCAGGCCTAGGGTCTTCTCGGCCTTCAGCAAGGAATGCATGGTGTTTTTGATTTTTCGACCAGTCATCCCAGATGTGGAGCGAAAACTGGAAAGGGACCTGTTGGTATGGACTTGATTTCTCATAAAGCGGGATCGCCGGATTCAGCGTCTCAAAATCGACTAAATAAAGCGGGAATTTAAGGCTCTTGAGGAATCCCTTCATGACCTTGAGATCCACGTGCGTCTTTTTCCTGACATGGCACGTCCTCACGATCTGATGCGTCGCAGCGGTCAGTCGCTCTGCCGGGACATCCGTTGCCTTTAGGAATCCTTCGTTTATGAAGCCAAAGGCTTTGTCAGCATTAATTCTGTTGTACATAAAAACGCTGCTTTCTGGAATGTGTTTCCAGCAAAGGCTTTGTAACGAGCAATCGTATGGATTACTGCAATGGGGGCCAATCTTCTCCACGGGGCAGACCTTTTGATTGCGAACTCTGATCATTCGCTCAAGATTGGCTTCGACTTGCTTACAAAGCGGTCTTATACGCTTTGTGACGTCCTCGATTTTAAAAAGGGCTTTGGCATCGACTGACCCAGTGCGGACATAGCCGACATTGATCAAAACGAGGTGGGCACGACGGATCTTAAGCCCGGCTTTTTCGTAGCAGCAGGTTTGAAACGCGAGATCGTGAAGATTAACGTCTTTCACCTTAGTCGAGCTCTTAACCTCGAAGATGTCCCATGAACCGTCTTTATTTGGGAAAAGGATATCGGGGCGGGCAAAGAGACTCTGTACCTGAAACGCCGGCTCAAAAAGCGGCACGCGCGTAGGCAGTAGGTCCTGGGTGCGTCGAATGATCGCGTCATAGTCCGTAACGCCTTCGATCTCGATCCCGCCAGGGAAAAGAGTTCGGGCAAGTTCCGTCACCTGGTTCCCCTGATCGAAAATGGCTTGAGTCGGATCATCGGTCTGAGGGAATTCCTCTTTCGCGTTGCAGCGCATCCAGAGAAGTTTCGGGCATTGGAGCCCCTCAAGATACTTCGACTTCGAAAAAATAGGCTTTCTCTTCAACATCTCCCCCTTTCGCAGATCACCGAATTCTATACTAATCAAGGGGCATTGTAACGAACCATCGCGACAACACAGTGTCGCGGTCTAATATTTATTTAGGGAGAGTTTTACCGGGCAAGAAGCATCCAGAATACTTCCGTCCGATGCCCCATCATAGCTACAGGCAGAAGCCGTCATGTCGCCTTTTGGGCTAAAGACGACTTCGGGATCGCTCATCAACTCAGGGAACGGCCGTGTTGGAAAACGAAGGTTTCTTTAAAACTTAGGCAGGTATTTCTTTATGCAAGCCAAGATCTCATCAAAGGATGGCCGCTTAGAATAGTAGAGGCTCTTTGTTTTTTCATATTCGCTCAGAAAAAGAGCCCTGGTCGCCTTATCGCTCAGTAAGAACGCCTCGCATCGCGAAAGGTCTAAGCCTCTCAGGTTGCCACGGAATCTTTCTTCCTTGTGTTTCAGATACGCCTCTGTTCCTATAAAATCCCGAACCTCCTTAACCTCTAGCAAGCACATGACGTCATAGTAATGCCTTATAAAATTCGAGGGCAACGCCTTCGTGGATTGATGCTGGTTGTATTTTTTTGCGATGGTCTGCAATTTCTCAACAAATGTGTATCTTGGGTCGTAGCAGTGAACATCCATAGCGGCGTTGTCTTCAACGGCCATCTTATTCTCTTGAGCAAATGCAAGCGCCCAGGAGCTTATTTGGAGCGGCTTGTTGGGCGTCACCTGATCAAAACCAACCTCCAACAAGATGCCCGGCTTTAAACCTTCGATGGCACTTCCTGCCGAGGGATAATGCAGCCTGATGCCACCGCTGCGATATTTCTCATCATCAAAGGCAGTGTCCCGCTCGACTTTTTCGATGCCATCTATTTTGATTTCACCAGCCAGCCAATCATAAAATATTCTCCTGCTCTCGCATTGAGCTTTCTCTTCTTGATTCCTGCCTGCTTTAACATTCATTTCGGGCGGCGGCTCGATGCGTATGTCGATGTCTTCGGAAAAACGATTGATAATTTCAAAGCCCTTAGAAAGAGACGTGCCACCCTTAAGCTGAAATTTGAATCCGCTTTTCTTCAGCCCATAGAGAACATGCATGATCCAATAGTCTTTTATGACCAGAGAGGCGTCCAGGCCCTTCTCTCGCCCGACGGTTCTAACCAGATCATCAAACTCAGGATGGTTGTGAAGGTAGTTATTCATGAGCTAAAAGCTCCGTAGAAAAACGGTCGTGAAACATGTGTTTGGTTCTCTCCCCCGCATATTCATTAACCATTGCCCGGACCTGAGCTGTGGGCGGTGAAAAATATTTTCTGCCAGCAGCTTGCAAGATCGCCTCTTTATCTTCCGCCAAATCGTTGAGATTATTAAGCAGATCGACAAGCAAAAATTCCATGGTCATGGCTTTCGGAAATTTGTGCTTTAAACGGAAATCAAACATTTTTCCGCCAAGCTCAAATTGTCCGTGGCGCTTATGATTATAAACCACTCGATGGTTATACAATTGAGTTGCGCCAACACCAAGTGCGTTGTAGTCATTATAGCTGGTCAAAAGAAAATCCGTTGTCTTCAAAAAAGCACGCACGAGCTCCTCGTCGGAAGGCGGCACGGCACCAAAAGATGCGTGCTTGGGACAGTAATAGAGCCCTTGCGACATTCTCTTTAAGGTTCCTTCACCAAGCAACGCTTTCAGATGACGGTCAACCGCTGTAGACCAGTGGGCTAATTCAGCCCTCCGGTAAACATGCCCTGCATCTAAATGATGTTTTAACCTATCCAGCGTATTCATCGTTTTATTCCTCCCTCAAACTATAGCTTAATATTGTCATAATTGCAAGAATCTTCATTTAAACTTCATGCATACACAAAGCATGTTTCATGCATTCATCATAACTCGTTATATTTGAATAGGTTGTAACAAATGCAAACGAGAATTTAAGCAAAACCCCGTGGTCAGATGTGAAATTCCCTTAAATTTGAAGGAAAAGCGACTTCAATCCGCCTCCTCAGAGGCTTCTTAAAAATCAATGTCCGGGAACGCTTGCTCCAAATTGGCGCGGACATCGCTATTGAACCCCGCCAACCCTTTCCGCAACACCGTCAAGGAACTCTGCCCCAAAAGGCGGATAAACCGGGCGCAGGTCAACTCGGAGGGATCAATGAGCAGCCATTTGCATTTTTTATTGATGTTAAAAGCTGTCATCATTTTCGATCTGGCCTGAGCATCCCCCTCCGGTAGCGAATACCCTATTATGATAATGCAATCAGCCTCGCATAGCCGCTCGAAGAACTTGCTCCACTGAGGCTCAAGCAGCTTGTAAAAATTGCCATGATATTTATACGCGCTGGGCTCCAAGATAACTGGATGATCCCGAGTATCCGGAGCTTTTGAATATTCATTCCACCTCCGGTCCAAGTCACCAGATGAAGCGAAACGCACATAGGTGAGCCGCCCATTTATCATCCACCAGTTGATCCCGCCGTGAAGCTTCAAAAAGAGATGCTTCGCCCATCCGCCGTACCAGTTATCGAGCGAGATAGACAGAGAGGGATTAACTCTGGAACCCGGTCCGACCCGTGATTGCCAGTACCAAAAGGAAGCGTCAAAGACACAGTCCCAATTGAATGATGCCCAGGTGACCTGTTCGAATTTCTCGTTGCAGACTTGCATTAAGGGGTTAAGGTGCGCCGCCTTTGTCGTTTTGCCTTCGTAAACGGCACGCATGATCAGGACATAGAGTCGCTTTCGAAACTCGGTAAAGAGATTAGGCTCGGGACATTCCTTGCAATTGGGTTCGTTTTCCCAATCTCTCAGGATGGTGAGCATTTCCTCGATGGTGACGGACTGATCCGAGGATTCAAGAGTATGGCCTCTTGGGGCCCAAAAGATCTCATCTAGCTTTTGCGCGAGAAAGGGATCCTGCTTCAGATACTGACGCGCCCACTTGTCTTTAAACATGCCCTGTAGGGTTGGCACGCCAAAATCAGACGAAGCGCCGGCCCCAAGGATTACGACAACCTTGCTCATACCTCCCTCCCATGGGCGTTACATGAATTTCAGCATGGCCGCCAGCTTATATTTCATGATAAGAGGACGAAGGACAGAATCTTTGGCATATTGGCGGAGGATATCCTTCGTAATGACTTGGAGTGTCGTTTCGATGCCGGATGTCTGGTTCAGAGAAGAATTTGCTTCTGAGACACTCGTTATGCTTCTTGCGTAGATATTCTCACCGGAGCCATCAAACACTCTTAAATGAAGCGTCAGACGTATCTCCAGCCCCTTACTAGCGACCGCAAGCTCTTTTACGCAGACTACAAGCAATCCTTCAGACTTCCCCGGAGCCGCGAATACATACGGAGGTTCTCCCTCATCTTCGATTACTCCCGCGATCTTGAGTCCAGCATTCTCAACAAGATTTGAAGTAATACACTTCATCACGGTTGCGAGATGACTGGGAGGCGCCTGCGCGAATGTAGCAATATTTTCGCTGTGGGTGTTAGTGAACAAGGCTGGAGCGGGCAAAGGAGTAGTTCCACACCCGTTCAGAGCCCCGAGGACGGCAAACAGGAACACCGCGTTAGCGAGCCGGAAGTTCTTCAACATGTCGCAAGGCCTCTAAATAGGAATCCTTACTGCCAATGTCAAACCACGATCCTTCGAAGACAACCCCGTAAACGGGTTCCTTGCCTGTCAGCCACGCGAAGAAATCTCCGATGCGATCGGGATTCTTTTTTTCGATATCGAGATATTCATGGAGCCGGAGACGCGCCTCCGGAGACATGTGATAGACACCAACACTCACGGTAGTAGCGGCAGGAACCTTCGGTTTTTCTTCAAAACGGGTGATCTTTCCGGTCTCGTCCAGCTCCACCACTCCGTATTGGGACGCTAAAGCCTTCTCCCTAACGTCGTAAAGGCCCAGAAATGTGTAGCGTGAATGCCCCAAGCACGGAAGCAGGAAATACCCTATTGGAAAATCGAAATAATTATCCCCGCAGAATACGAGAAAACGCTCCGGGGTTCCCCTAAAGGGCTTAAGCGCCAGCTCAAGATCCCGAACCGCTCCAAGACGCTCCGCCGGATTTGTGACTCCATCATGGATCACGCTGATCTGTGTTTTATAATGGACTCCTTTCTTCCAGCGCATGAAATCCCGGTAAAAGCGTTTATTGCTCACAACGATGATCTCATCGAGCACCGGAAACCGGTCCAGCTTCGTAACTAGATGATCAAGCAGTGTCTTCTCCCCAAGTCTTAATAGCGCTTTGGGGATATTCCGCGTAAGCGGATAGAGTCTTGTTCCGAAACCGGCGGCGAGAATGACAGCTTTCATAAAATGGAGGTTTCCTCTCGTGGTTCAAATGCAGTGGGTAGATGGCAGCACATGCTTTCTTTAGCCGATCCCAAAAACGCTCCCAAATCCTGAATCCGCCGTCCGAAACAGATCTCACGAAGGAGCAGAATAAGCTCCGCTTCAAGCGGCGAATCGTGCTCGGCAGGAACTTTCGCGAGAATCATTTTCGCCACCTATCATTCGCCGGTAATATCTCCGCCTCCGCTCGCATCCCGTATTTAATGTCAGGCGGCATCCCTTTGAGCCGGATCGCGCAGGCGACGACATGCTTCACCTTAAACACCTTCTCAACCTCGTCCCTGGCCCGGGGGGCGATACGGATCACTTCTCCCGTGAAGACCTTGCCCTCTACTGCCGCGAATCTTGCTTTAACCGGATCACCCAACGAGACTTTCCGGATCATCTTTTCAAGGATCAGCATCTCAAGGAAGTACGTGTCGGGATCTGCGAACTCGAGCACGAATTCTCCTTCTTTAAGAAGGCTCCCCTTCTGCTCGCTCGGGTCCGTGAGCAATATCCCTTCAAACGGGGCTCTGAGCTCCAGGGCGTCCAACTGGTTTTTAAGAAATCCGATCGCGGCCTCGGCAGATTCAATTTCCTTCGCGTTAATTGTGATCTCCTGCTCCGCGCCTTCAAGCTCATGCAGGGCATGTTCATGTTCCGCCTGCCCGATAACTCCGTTCTCAAAGAGGACATTGCTGCGGTCTCTCTCCCTTATCTGGAACTCGGCTTTTTTCATAAGCCGGTCCTTTTCGAGCTTCAGGATCTCAAGAGCAAGTTTCTTCTCCTCAAAGCTTCTCTTAATATCCAGATTCTCAAACCGGGCGATCACTTCCCCTTGCTTTACCCGGTCCCCTTTCTGGTGAAGAAGCTCTCTCAGCACACCCGAGGTAGAAAGACCGATCTTCGCGAATCGCTCCGCCTGAAGGATAGCCTCCCCTTTAATGACCGGCCTCGGCCAGAAAAGAGCCCCGAGAAGCAGGGTGAGCACTAAAAAAAAGATCTTCGTTCTTCCCTTTTTGGGAGCCTCTTTTTTCTCTTCAAACAGTGCGGGTTCTTTTTCCTGAGTAGGGATTTCTTTCTGAGTCATATTCTTAGTCTCTCCTTAGTTGAATTAGATCCATGCCTTAAACCGTTCCGGAACTGATCTTGCGGTCCAGTACGCAACGGGAATGGAAAGGATCAGGCTTGTCAAAAGGGGCGTTGCCTGCCAGACAAAGTAAGGCGTTAGAAATAGGCAGAAATACAGACCGCAAAGGCCAGCTGCGGTCCCCGGCCAAAGAACTTTTGCGGTATTCTGAAAGTCCACCTCGGCGAAGGGATTTTTTGCCATAGGCTTCCAGTGAAGTTTCCTCAGCGGAATGCTTGAGATATCCAAAGGCGTGTAGAAAACATTGTTCAGTGTGAGGAACGTGGAAACGACCAACTCGTAGAAAAAATCCTTAAGATCCTTCAAATTTTTTAGCAGGCAGAGTTTGTGCAAATAGACTACCGCGATGCTGAAAATAAGCGCCCACTTAAGTTTGCTATTCGTACAGGCCCCGAGCCAGATGGAATCGATCTCGAAATGGATAAGCTCGCCCGCGAGACAGGAATGGGCCAAAAGCCCCAGGATGAGCCAAACGAGGAACACGACATCGGCCACGTAAAGATAGATCCCAAAGAACGCGAGAAACCGAGAGGCAAGGCTGACTCGCGGCATAAAAATAAGCGGGATACCCTGCAGCGTTCCCTGAGCCCACCGGCGAGCTCTCGCCCTCGCCTCAAGATAGTTCGACGGCGCTTCGTCATACGCATAAACATCCGCGCAGAACGCCACACGGTATCCAATTTTGTCTAAGAGGACCGTATCCCAGTTATCATGGGAAAGCAGCCCTTTCGGAAGCTTGATCCTCGAAAGAAGTCCGGCCCGCGCCAGCTGATGGTGTCCGAAGGAAATGGTTCGGCCAAAGATCGCCTGAAAGGAAGCGAAATTGAACCGCTGCGCGAAATTCGTCCCGATCTTTTCGAAGCGGGCATACCAGCTGTTGGCGTGAGCGATCCTGATGAACGCCTGAAAGATCGCGATGTCCCGATTTCCCGGATGCTCGGCCTTTCTAAGAAGCTTGAGAAGCGTCCCTTTGGGAATCATCCCATCGGCATCACAGATGTAAAGATAGACGTATTCAGGGTGTGAACCCAGGAACTCAGCGATGTTTCCCTGTTTGCGTTCAACGGGAGCTTCCCTCCTTCTGTAAAAAACACGGTCTGGATGGCTCGTTTGAAGCCTTTGGACGATCTCCCGTTCAAAACGCTCAAACTCGGCCGAAGAATCGGACAGTATCCAAAGATCGGTATTGGAAAGCATGTTCCCCGAAAAGGAATACTCGATCCGTTCGAAAAGACCGTGGGATTCGTTGCGAATGGGGTAGACAATCGCGGTCTTCGGATATTCTTTGACGTAGGATCCCTTTAGCGCCGTATCTTTAAGGAACGGCCGCAGAACGCTCAAAGCGAAAAGGAACGCCACGTTAAAGAATAAGAATCCGAAGCCCGCGATCCAGAGGATCCCGAACCAGCGGGATTCCTCCGTCCATACGATCGCCGACGACACGAGGCGCACCGCAAGAAAGGTCAGAAGCGCGACCGCACCAAGGAATAGCGCGGTCCTGGCCTCCGGACTTAGCGGAAAGCGGCCTGTCGGGATCGCTGGAAAGGATTTCACGATCTATCCTCCTCAACATCCGCAGTGTTCATCTCCGAAGGCGTTTCTATTTCTGCCGGTTTGAAGGCTCGGGTCCTTTCAAGTCGAGCGATTTGTATACGGTACTCCGATATCGCCTGAACGGACGCAACCCGCGCCTCTTCCAAAGCGATAAAGGAATCAAGCAATTCCCCGGTCCCTTTGCCGCCCGTCACGAGGCGTGTTTTCTCGTTCTTGTAGCTTTCCTCATTTTCTTTAAGGAAAGCCTCCGTCATCCTTATCTTCTGGCGAAGAGCCCTCGCTTCATGAAAGAGCCGCCGGATCTCTTTTTCGTGCTCCTTGATCCGGATATCCTCCGCCCATTTCGTTTCCTCTATCTCTTTCTCCTTCGCGCGTATCTTGGAACCGAGCCTACCGAAATCCCAAATATTCCATTTCCCTTCGATCCCCACGATCACGCGGTTCGTGTCCACATACACGTCCCGGACACTATTCCAGCGCGTGGAAAGACTGAGTTGTGGGAACCTTTCCGCTTGAAGAGAGCGTTTCTCATACTGCTTCGCTTGGATCTTGAGAGAACCCTCTTTGTAAAGCGGGTCGGCTTCGCGCGACGCATCAAGAAACGATTCAAGCCCGTCTGCAGCTTCCGGGATACTGCCGTAGATCTGAAGATCCAGAGCCTCGCCTTCCCCGACCCCCACCGTTTCCCGAAGAACCGTAAGCAGGTAATCGTAGGTTTCCTTGTGCTTCACAAGCGAATGCTTCACACTTTCAAGATGCGATTCGATCTTGAATGATTCAAGGCGAGGAAGCACCTCTTTCCCGGAAAGCTTCTTAATCCGCTCGCACTCGGTTGTAAGCTCCTTCACCTCTCCCTGAGCGATTCTCGTGAGCTCCTTTTCTTCCAGAACCTGCGTGTAAAGCACCCGCACCGCAAGCTCCAGATCGAGCTTCTCTTCTTCAAGCCTCAGCTTCTCAACCTCGTAAACGGCATTCTGCCTGCGCTTTTCCGCTACCGCTTTCCCTCCCTGAAAGATTGGCTGCTCGATCCCGGTATCCAGATACCCAAGGAATCTACTGTCCCCGGTGGCAACACCCGCTTCTCCCGCCGCTTTAAGCTTCGGGAAAAACTCGGCGAGCGTCCCTTTGTAGAGAGCCTCCTCCTTCCCGAGCCGCGCGAGCGCGCGCTTTATCTCACTCGAGTCCTTTAGCGCGTTTGTGACCGCTTCATCAATACTAAGAAGCGTCCCTGAAGGCCTTAGCACCGCCGAATCAGCAGCTTGAGCGCTGACGGGGGCCGCCAGAACCGCTGACACAAGCCCCAGGCAGGCGCAACTCCTCCAAAATCCCTTTCCCTTTTTAAAACACTTCCCCATGGAATTTCCTCCTTTGCGTGGACCTTTGCGATAGTTCCTCGGTTCCGTCTTATTCCGCTTTTTTCAAGTCCTCTAACTTCGCGGCAAGCTCTGCGACCCCTTCCTGGAATTCCTTAAAATGCCGGGGAAGGATGCTGATCCCGCGTTTTGCGGCGATCATTTCTTCGGTCTCTTCGTTCTCTTCGTTCCTCACGAAAAAACGGATATCCCCCCGCGTCTTTCCATTCACTTCCACCACCGTAAAATGCAGCTCCTCACCGTTCCGTGTCTGGATCACGCGCACCCTCTCGATTTCAACGAACCCTTTATCCTTTTTCTCGTTTTCCATTAGTTTTCTCCTTTTTGGTTTTCAGTTACACAGCTTCAAGCAAAAACACAAAGATCGGTTTTGAGGCTTCCGCGGTCACGGATTTTTCGACATTAACGCTCCGCAGGTTCCTTCGCGCTTCATCCGAAAGATTCTGCGCAAGATTAAGTTCCAGCTGGTTTTGCATGTTGAAGGGGTCCTGCGACCTGCCCCCTAAAAAGAGCGCTCCCATGGAAAGGACGGACTCACCCAAAGCCTTCGCCATTTTCATATCCGTATGTTTTTCCACCTTCCCCTTGATCCCGGCGGCCCCGTCCTCAGATAGCGCGAGCGCGTTTACCCTGATCTCGCGCCCGTCCGGAAGCACCAGCAGCTGAAACCGGACATTGATCCGGTCAAGCGACTTCAATACGTTCGCTTCTCCCAGGAATTTCGAACCTTTGGGGATCACCGTCTTTTCACCGGTCATAAAGTCTCTCGAAACAAGAGCCACGACAGGCGCGTCCACATTGAAACTGAACACCCGTTCCCCCAGAAGCGCGGGAATCTTGGTCCCGGACGCGAGCCCGAGTTTGAATTTCTCAGGCCTTTCAATCCCCGTCTGGATCACCCGCTCCGGCTCTTTCTTGAAAAGAAATACCCCCATAGCGCTATCGAGCTTCCGCTTGGTCCGGGACAGGATCTTCAGAGGTTTCACGGACACATCCTGTTTTTTGGATTTAAAAGAAGCGTCTATCGCTCGTTCCATGGAAGCCGCGGTCATGGCGACCCGGTTCTGCTCTGCTGCGGGAACGCTCAGAACCTTGGTTTTTGGGGTCTTATGGCTCATCACATAAAAACCCGCACAAGCAACGATCAGCAGCGCGGCTCCCAATCGCACCAGCCGGTTCTCGCCTAACTCTCTAAGCCCGAACCAGTCCTTTTCCCAACCCTTGGGTTTTTCCGAGAACCCCTGCTCCGGCGGTTTGGGAGGTTCGGGAGACTCTGGAGACTCGGTAGGATCACTTTTCTCTTTGAAGAATCCGAAAAGATTGATCATTCGAACCACCGGAACCCTTTGAGCTCGATATCACGGGCCGTCCCGGGCTCCAAAGCGTCCTCGAATACACGAAAGACCGGCTTTTGACCTTTCCCGAGGACCCGGTAGTCGAATACGATCACGCCGTAGATGTAGCTATCGGGCTGGATGACCTTGGAGATTTCAAGCTCTGAAGGAAATTCGATATTCCCGGACTCCTGGCTCTTCAGGAGCTTCCGTTCATACTCAATTGCTCCCACCGAAGCCTTAAGGAGTTTGTACGGGATCTTGGAGTAATTAAGGATCGAGAACCTGAGGTACCCCTTATCCGCCATCCTAGAAAGCGAGAGAAGATTTACCTGCACCTCGCCTTTAGCCTCAGATCCTTTCAAGGCGAAGGATTGGACGCCTGAGGCTACCTTTTCCTTAAGCTTGTCTTCGGAGAGTTTCTCCGCTTTCTCCTCAAGATTCGCTTCCTTCTGGTGGTAGTCCTCCTTGATCACCGCCGCTTTTTCTTCTACCTTCTTGTCAAAAGCGTTCTGAACGAGGGATTCGTCATCCTTCGGAAGTCTGTAATCGAGAACGAAGTCCGCGGTCTCGGGAGCTCCCGTACTTACGTCAAAAGCAAGCCTACCGGACTCCGTGATAATGATGATGTTCGTCCGGGCCTCCGCGTCATCGGTGACGGGCTTTACGAGGACTTGTCTTTCATAGACCTCCACTTTGAAAAGGTCCTGGTCCCCGACAAATACCTTTAGTGCGGGTTCCGGAAGATCAATCGTGGAAACGTAGCCCAGCGCGGTCTGGAGCCGGAAAGCAACACCCGAGCGCATGGTCACTTTGTAGATATTTCTCGTGGAGCGCCGGAGCTTATTAAAAGTCTGCCGCTCCTTCAGGTTTGAATCCGCCGTCTCCACCGGTTTCTCAGGTACTTCCGGTTTCACGTCTTCCGCAAACCCGAGAACCGGTGTTAAAAGGGTCAGGACCCATGCGAAAAGTAATGTGCGTTTCATCGTTTGTTTTCCTCCAGTCGGTTTAAGAGAATTTCTTTGTAATCTTCCACGAGAAGTCCCGAAGGGGCCGGGAGGCTCCTGGGGATCTTTTTTAAGACGAGTTCTGATTTCAGAAGCGAGGCGTCGCGGTAATCGGAGTCTTTGTAGCTTTTGAGCGTCCGTACCCAGACAAGCGAAACGAGGACGTGTTCCGGGGTTTCGCGCTCGATCTTCTCTTCCTTGAACTCAAGGGACGCGTAAAGCTTCGCTTCCTCGATCCGGGCGAGGATCCCGGACTCGATCAAACTGCGTTTGGCCGCAGCCTGAAAGCGCGCGCTCATCAAATTCCACGCCTCAGCCATGTCACGGCTTACGGTGTAGGCGTTGTACTCCGCGTACCTTTTAACGAAGGTCTTCGCGAAATAAAGGATCTCGGGACCGGACGGAGCGTTATGCGCGGCAATATCTGAAATCGCCTCGGCCTTGCCTACCTCATCCACCCTGATCACAACCGGCGGCCGTTTCGCGAGCGCGAAAGCCCCGAAGACCGCGAAAAATAGCAGACAAAGCAACATGAGACTCACGAGCTTCATGAACTCCTGCTGCGCTTCAAGGTCCCCGAATACTTCGTAGTAACGCCTCCCCAGGTTCTCAAGTTTTGTTTGGAATCGAGTTTTCATTTGTATTTCGTCCCTCCCCCTGCCGGAGCAGGCCTGTTTTGCGGGGGTCTTGCGGGCATCGCGACATATTTCGCGATAAACGCGGTTCCGATCCCCACCACCGCGGACCCGAGACCGCTGATGCTTCCGCTTGAAGTGATTTGATGAGAAATTAGCGGCACGGAAATGAATAGCAGAATGAAGAGAACGTTTGCCGCGATCACCGCCGCGGCATTCGTCTCTTCCGGCAGATAGATCGCCGTCACGTTCATGACGGAGATCACTTTCATGAGGATGGAGAGGACAACCGTCCAAAGAGACACGGCAACGAGGCTTCTCAGCCAAAAGACAAGGCCCTGGCTCGTGGATTTATAGACGCCGAAAGCGATCAGAACGGGACCGAACACATAAAGAAGCGAGAGAAACACGAACCGTAGCCAGTTCAGGACCCCAAGCGCGATCAGCGCGACGATATAGGTCAGATAATTAAAAACCGTCAGGATGATCCGGGTGTCGAAACTCCCGAGGTCCTTCTTTTCGGTGATCTCACGGAAGACGGTCTTGATCACCTCCTGGAATTCCTCGCGCGGAAGGATTGCTTTGGCAAGAAGGTCCGTCCCATAAACGATCCACACGAAGAAACGCTCGTAAAGAATCATGAGCCCCACGACAAGCACGGCCCTGATAAAAAGACCTTTGTAATCAGAGCGGTCTTTCATCACGAGGAAATTCTCATGCAACACCGCCACGATAAACATGAGCGGAAAGATCACCGCCGCGGCAGAAGAGGTAGTCCCATAAGCGTAGATGAAAAGATCCGGGATCTGGAGAACGTTTGTGAAAAGAAATCCCTGGTTTGTCATGACTGCCCGCCTCCGGCATCGAGAATCCCATCAAGATAGTCGCCCGTGTCCTTAATGAAGCGGAGGCGCTCCCGCTCAGCGTCCTTCTCGCGGCGCGAGACCTGTTCTATCTGGGTAGCCTCAAGCTCGAGGAGTTTCGCGATCGATTCCTGGCTTTGCTGGCCGAGGACCATCAGCTCCCCGATCCCCTGGGCCTGAAGTCTCACCGCGCCTTTCGGACTCGCGGTCTCGGCCTGGGTCTGTATCTGGCGGGCTGCGTCCCGGAGATCTTCGCCGCCGGCCCGGATCTGACTTGCCAATTGAAAAGCCTCGACCACCTGCATCTCTTCAAAAGGGATATAAGGCCTTTGATTACCCTCAGGGATACTGCCCGTTACGGTTTCAAGAGAAGCTTTGAGGTCCTCTGCGGTGCCGCCTGTCTGGAGGATCTCGATCTGAGGTGTCATGGACATCGAATCCGAGTAAACGTCACGGATTCTTGTCCGCAGGGAGTCAATAAAATCACGCACCGGATCGCCCTTGACGAAATTAAGGATCTCATCCAGACCGGAATGGAAACGGAGGATCTCAAGGGTCTGATTCTTCAGCTCGGTCAGACGATCCATGGCCAGCATGATGTCCTGGGCGAAGCTACTATTCAGGATCGAATTCTGGATCTCTTGAAGGGCCGCGTTAATCGCGTCAAAAGTCGGCATCGTCGCATGGGCGGAAGGAATAGATACACCCGCGAGTACCAGCAAGAGGAAAAGAACCAGAACGCCTTTACGCATTCGAGACCTCCCGGGGTTTTGACGCGCCGCCGGGAAACTTCCGGGCTAGCATCTCGAAGATTTCCAAATTCGTTTTGAGGGGTTCCGCGGCCCGAAGATTCGTTTCCTCAGCCAAGTCTGCGGGGTCCGTCGTGGCGATCCAGTATTCAAGCGGGTTCGGCTCCACTTTCGCGATCACCCCGTGATCGTCGAACTTGATAAAGACCTCCGAATAATGCCCGGGCCTTACCTCCAGTTCACGGGCGGCAAGGATCTCGTTCTCATTAAGACCGAAGGAGGCGAGCTTCTCGTGACCTTTCTTCAGGCGCAGAATGTATTTAATGGGAGAGTTATTGACCATCACACCCGAGATCTTCGATTCCAGAAAATCCTCAGGGTTTTGGCTGATGGAAAGGACCCCGGCATTCAGTTTCCTGGCCGTCCGGTAAAACACTTCCACAAGCTCCGTCCCCTGGGATTCCTTAAGGAGCTGCCAGCATTCATCGAGCACGAGGATCTTTTTGATGGCGAGATTCTCGAACTTTCGTTTCAGAGCGAAAGGAATGATGAAAAGCAGGATTTCCTGAAGTTCGGGATAACGGGAGATCTTCCGGAGATCGAAAACGGTGAACCGCGCGTTAAAATCGAACGTCCCCTTGCGGTTCAGGACCTTCCCGTACTCTCCTTGAGTAAAAAGAGAAAGCTCTTTGGCGAATTGATAAGCCTTCCGCTTGTCCTCCTCGTCGCCCTCCGAAAACGCGCGGAGGCCCTTCTCGATATCCCCCAAAAGCGGTGTCTCGTCTCCATCAAGAGGGCGATAAACTTCCCTGAGGACACGTTCCAGGATCATTTTCTCGCTTGCCGCCCAATGCCCGGCTGGGGCGATCATTCTTTGGAGAAGTTCCTTCAAAAACTGAAGGAACGTGGAGTCGGCGTCCCCCTCCTTAGGAAAAAGCGCGGATTTGGAAGGAAACGGATTAAGCGCGTAGTTCTCTGAACACTCCACCTCAAAATAAGCGCCCCTGAGCGCCTGGGAAAGCTTCCGGTAGCTCCCGCCAAGATCAATCACGATCACTTCATGAGCTTTCGACGCCATGAGGAAATGAAGCAAAAGATAGGACGTGAAAAAAGATTTTCCGGCACCGGTCGCGCCAAGCATCACGGAATGTTTCGCCTGAAGCTTCGGATCGAAAAGGTCCAGACGGAGGGGCTCGTCTCGCCAGGTCTTGAGCAAAACGCCCTGCCCCTCCGTTCCCTTCCAGCTTCCTTGAACCGGCAGGAGATGGGCCGCCGCGGCCGATGGAACCGGAAACGCGAGGGGGTTCTCCTCACCTTGAAGCGGAAGGAATGTCAAAAAAAGACGGTCATGGTTCATGTGATCCACGAGGCCCTCGGCGCCGCCGAGCCTTCGGAACGCGCGTAAAACGTCACCTGACCTTTCATGGACCGCTTCCCGGGTCTTTCCTTTAACAAGCACGGCTAGCGAAGCGTAGAGGATCTTGTCCCACGTGGCGGCGATCTCGGTTAAGAATTCGTCGGCCTCCCCCGCCTTCGCAACAGCCTCGTGATCCCGGCTTCGCGAGAAGAAGTTTTTCGCGCGCGCGTAATTCCCTTCCCGTTTGATCCAGGCTTTTTCCTTCTCCTGATCCGGGACTTCGAGGGTGAGCGTCAGGAGATAATCCCGGCCAAGCTCCTTTTCAAAATCCCGCATGGATTTGAGGGTTGTTTCCTCAGGGAGTGCGCAGAGATTGATTCCCTGATGGAAATATCCGTTCAGATAGAAATCCCCGTAATCGGAGACAGGGAGATTCAAAAGAAGACGCGACCGAAGGCTTGCGTGTTCCCCGCAGTAAGAAACGTCCTTCAGAAATCTTTCGGAGGACACGCCTTGCCCCGCAAGCGTGGGATTAAGCAATTCGTAGAGATACCCCAAGGTCTCGCTGTCCTGCATGGGACGCACGCCAAACCCGAGGGTCTTTAGTCCTTCCGAGACCTCTCCGGAAACGGCGGTAAGGGCCTCTTTTGTTTTCTCAAATTCGGTCTCGGCGGCACAGTGAGCTTTTTTCCCGAACGCAAGCGAGATATCGGGAAGCCAGGAAGCCCTCGTTTTTTTCTTGCCGGGAGGGATCGTGACAAACAAAAAAAGCTCTTTTTTAAAGAAGGGATGCTGTCGCCAGAACCGGACCTTGGAATCGAGAAGCGCCCGGGAAAGCGAATCCTCGCCCGCAAGAGAGTCCCGGTAACTTCGCAAGCTCGCTTCCCCCTCCTCCCCGGCCCTCACGATAAAGTGGAAAGTCGCGCCTTCAGGCAGAGCGTTAAGAAACTTCCGTGTCCTGTTCTCAAAATCAGCGATCGCTTCATCGCCCTGAAGCAGGAGATCCCGGGGTTCGATCACAAAACCCATTCCCAAAACACCGCTCACTCCGATCAGGACCCCGTTTTCGATCCTGTGGAGATCAATCTGACGGAAAAAAGGAAGACGCGATTCTCTTTGGATCAGGTCCCGCATTTTCGTTAGGAATGAAATGCTCACTTGAAGATCTCCTTTTCCGTTTCCCTCTGCATGGGATAGGTTTTGGGCCGGGCGAGGAATCCCGCGACCGATCCCGTCCAGTGCGGGGGTTTGTTGTTTTTATAAAGACGCAGGAAGAAATACGCGCCAAGGACAAGCGCCGAATTCACGATCAGATTGATCGATAGCATGAAGACCAGAAGAAAAACGCCGAGAAGCAACAGGAGATCGAAAAATTCGAGCCCGAAGATCCTGTTCGCCGTTCTGATTTTTCTGAACCATTTCACGGTATGTTTCATCTTCCGGTCCTTTAAAAATGGGTGATGCTTTGAATGAAATCGAGGACCGCTCGGGCGAGCATGATGAGCGCCCCGCCGCCCGCAGCAAGCGCGCCGCGCTGCATGCCCCGCTCGTCCCCGAGAGCCATGGAAACCCCCGCGACAGCGATCCCGATCACGAGCACGCCGGGCCCTACCGTCCGTATCAAGAAGTCCCCGATCCCCCTCAAGAAGGAATCCAGGTCCGATTCCGCGTTCGCCTCCGCGAAGGCCAGGGTGGTCTGAAGCATCAAAAGGGATACCGGGATCAAGATCCTGTAAATCCTCTGCCGAAATTTTTGGTTCATCGTTCTCCTCCCGAGATAGTGAGGGGAGCGCTTTAACCGGCGCGTTGGGCCTTAGGCCCTTTGCCGCATATAGCGGTGCCGGGCACTCCCCTCATGGGAGGTCGAGTTACGACATGACCATTCACACCAAACGAACATTTTTATACTGAAAATATTTTTTTCAGCGTCCGCAAAAGGACCCTTTGAACGCTCCTTTCCGTTCGCCCGAACTTTGCGGCGATCTCCTTCACTGAGAGCCCCTCACGGTAACGAAGCCTGAAAATTCTCTTCTGCTTTCGGGTCAATTTGTGGCTCACGGCTTTTTTAAGGAAGAGCGCCCCGCGCCTGTATTTCGCCAAACCTCGGGCAAGGGATGCTCTTGCTTTCTGGCGAAGCCGCTGGACTGTCCTTGGGACTATCCCCAAAAGACTCGCCACCTCGCTTTCGCAGAGCCTTTTTTCGTAACAAAGGCCGTAGATCAGCGCCTGGCGTGGCGTGAGCGCCCCTTCTTTGATAAGAACGTTCAGCACTCGATTTCCGCGCTTAAGTTCCACGACCCGCTCTTTTTTCTCTTCCGCCGCGATCAATCCGTCGAGCGGTGTCTTCGAACACTCCGCTATTTTCCTGCGAGCCTCCAGTTCAAAGGGAGCCATGGCGGGCATGGTTCCGATGTCCTCGACCCGCATGAAATCGGTCGAGATCTGCTTCGACCTGGTTTTGTTTCTTTTCGCATGGTGATCTTCACGACTCTGATCCTCTCGTTTCTTCTTCATCGCAGTCTCGCTTTCCGCCGCGCGAGGACTGAAACGAACAGAAAAAAAGCGGACAGCCCGGAGAGCCGTCCGCCTTAAAAGATCACGTTAAAACATGGAATGAACACACCCTGGGCGTGCGGAAAAACAAAAAAGGATTTTTGGGGGGAAAAGCATTACGTGGAAAACCAGAGGAGGGAGCGGCTGGAAATGGACACACGCCAAGCGTGACACGGAAACTCTCCGCGCTGCCGCCCGTTCCAGCCCCTAAGCGGCACTTGGGGGTAAGCCGGCTCGAGGCGCCGCGCAATGGGCGCCTGCCCCCGGTCCTACCTCTTACGGCCGGGGTTTATGCCCCACCGCAAGGTGTCATGCGCGCGTTCACTTGGCACTGAGCCAATGACCGCCGCGCCACAATGACCCGGCTCGGTTTGTCCGGATCTCATAGAAATCTGCCCGCTGAAATGCACGCCGTCAAGGGAAGCACGCTCGAAGCTTTAGCGATTTAGAACATTTCTTAGCATTAAATAGCCTCTTTTATGCCTATCCTCAAAGCGCATGAACCCTCTTGGGAGAAGCCAAGACGCATGCCTTTAGCGTTCTTTGGAAAAGGCCATCGGGATCGTGCCGCCGGTTGAAACGATAGGTGTACTCAGCCAAATACTGGTTCAGGTATTTGCTCCGAACGCTGTGATGGGTGCCGCGCATCCAGGTCTTGGCATTGGAGATAAATTTATGCACCCAAGGCATCCATTCGAGGTTCTCGGATGTTTGGTAGTCAAGGTTGACATTTTTGACCTGATGATAGGACGGCTTGCCGTCTGTATTGACGAATGAGTTTTTTTGAATAGCGCTGTCAACAAAACGTTGGGCGTTTTCACGGTTTTCTACGGCGATCTCAATTTTGGCAAAGCCCGCCCGCGTTTTGGGTTTCCCGTGGTCATCGACCCAGTCTTTGGATTCGATAGCGACTAAAACCGATTTCTTGTTCTCTTTATGCCCGAAATAAGCTCCGTCGAGCTCGATGACGCCTTGGAGCTTGTATTGCTGATCCCGGTCGTTGAGAGCCGCTCTGATTTTATGGAGCATTTGCCATGCTGTTCGGTAAGATCCGATTCCCAGGACCCGTTTGAGTTCAAGGGCTGAGATTCCGCGCTTGCCCTGCATTAGGAGTTGAATAGCTTGAATCCAGAGCCGTAAAGGCAGCTTGGAATGTTCAAAAAGGGTACCGGCCCGTAAACGGATTTGCTTTTGACACTGCTGGCAGGTGCGCACTTCAGGCCGACTGACATGTTCATAAAAATCCGGAGATTGACAGTGCGGACACTGATAGCCGGACGGGAAACGAGTCTGCCAGAGCCAGTCCCTGACTTTTTTCTCGGTACCGAAAGTCTTGAAGAATTGAGCTCTTGAAAAATGCGAATAGACCATTTTGACCTCCTGAGTTTTTGCAACCCATTCAAACAGAAGGAATTGTATCGCAATTCATGCGCTTTGTGGATAGGCATAGCCTCTTTAAACACAAAAAAAGAGCTTTTATGGGCGGCGGATCACACACGCCGCCCATGAACGGATCTCTTACTTTTTCCGGATCTGTCTTGATATCCTTTCGAAGCTCCGGACGCCGGAATCAACCTTGTTTGGGATGGTCTCCCAGCCAAAGGATTTTCCAGGTTCCGAGGTACTCGCGAAGGGAGGCGCTAGAAACGGGACCTGCCGTACTCTTCCCGGGTCAGGCGTGTTTTGAGTAAAGGCCTTCCAACCCGAAAATACCGGCTTCCAAACGAATACCGCCAGGAAAATCCACGGCAGAAGCCATACCCCATAACGGAATGCGCTCACGGTCCCCTTGAAGATCAAAAGAATAACGCTTTTGTGGAACTGGAGCATTTTCTTAATCTCGTTTTTCAAAAGCTCTTTTTTCATAATGCCCCCCTGCGGCCCGGGGTTTTTCCATCCGGCTCAGACGCTTGTAACAACGAGAGGTTGACCGCATCCTTGGCCGTGTATTTCAAATTATGCAGATGCAGATTTCCGGTCTCCGTGTCTTTGAGCTGAGCCGCAAGGCTCGCTTTATGGACGGTCATAAAATCAAGATCCCGGTTACTAAATTGCTCTTCAAATCGCCTGATCCATTCTCTCAATCTCATACCGTTCCCCTTGCCCTTAAGATCGTTCATGGTTTCACTCCCCTTTTGTTGAATGCCGCGAGAGACGGAGGCCTCAACCTCCGCCCTCGCGCAGTTTTGAAATTACGACCGAACGACTAGATTCCCGTTAATTGGAAAAGATCCGCCGTTTTCTCACTTTGTTCCTTTGGATTACCGGAATGCGAAGATTCGAAGCTACAGGCCTCGCACAGGAAACGGCCCCTCGTATCGTCATAGAAAAGATCCTCCGCGTTAAACTCCCCGTCGCAGAAGACGCACCGAATCTTGGAGTGCTCATGCATTTCCGAACCGTCCAGAAGTCCGAAATCCTGCAGTTCGTCGAAGGAAAAGAAACGGGACTGACGGGAGTAGTGAAAATCATCTTCCGTCCACCCCGTCTGAAGCGATCCTTCATAGGGCTTCATTTTGCACGGCGTCTTTTTCATCCGGCTTTTCGAATCGAAGCACCTCACGTCGGCGACATAGAGATGATCTTCAAGGATCGCCCAGACAGAGCCCTGAAGACCGTTACGCGCGAGAGCGTACTCAAGATGCTCGCTGTCACTTGACCAAAAGAGGGTCTTGAGACTCGAAACATAGGCGACGTGAAGCGGTTTCTCATTATTACGAATGAGAAAGAGCCTCCACGGATCACCTTTGAGCGCGAACCCGAGCGCGAAATCGCCTTCCATCTCGCTAAGCTTCGCGACCATCCCTTTAACGGTCAGCTGACCGTCAAGGACACGGAAGATCGCTTCGCTATCGACCGGAGTTTCCGCCGTTTTCGAGTATTTCTTGAGAAGCTCCTCACGGTTCAAGAAATGCCCGTTATGCACCCCCAGAAAATTCTCTGTCACGAAGGGATGGCAGTGTTTGTTTCGCACGTCCCCGATCGTCGCAAGACGCGTGTGTCCGAGACAAAGCTGCGTTTTATCGTTGATCTCGCGGATCATCCCTTGGAAGCGTTTCGTCTTGAGCAGCTCACCGGACGGCGTCGCTTCTTTGAAGAGGGTCCATTGGGACGCCGACACGAGCACGAGGCCCGTGCCGTCCTTCCCTCTTGTTTCATTCTGATAAGCGAGGTCCATAAGAGCCCCCCGCAATTTAAATCGTTCCAAAACGCTCATAGTTCCTTCTTTTTTCGCAAAACCGTAGATTCCACACATGGCAGTCTTCTCCTGGGTTATGGTTTGTATTTTGATTTTGAAGGTTAAGTCGGGATTTATACAGCGGGGACAAGCAGACGATCGGGATGGAACTTCTGGATGCGTTCGCGCATATACTGAGCGATCTCGGGAGAGAGCCCGAAGAACGGCACGAACATATCAAGAAGCTCCGGAAAAGCGACGCCTTGAGAGATCCGGATCTGTTTCATCTCCCGGGCTTTATCCACCATCGCCTGGCAGATCACGATAAAATTCGCGATCTTTTGGAAACTCAAAGTCCCGGAGTGATACCGGAACTCGAGGGAGCGCCGGTAAAACCACGAATGGATATTCAGCCCGTAATAGCGGGAGTGATGGTACTTGGATTTCAGATCCACCTTCCGGCTGCCTTTAGGACCATACCAGAGTCTCTTGAGAGCGTCCTCGTCCTTCACCCCGATACGGAACCTCGATTTCGGAAATTTCTCAAGAGGCACGGAATAGCTTCCCTCATGACGGGATTCCGGGAGCATGGCGTAGAGAACCGGCTCGAAATACCGCGTGAGTCTGAGCAGCCTCTTGATCTGAACGCACCCGAGATCCCGCCCGTCGATATGAACGTGGAGTCCGCAGCTGTTATTCACGAAATACCCCCACCCCTGCAGCGCGCCCGTGAATTTCTTGATCGCCTGGAATCCTTCGTCCCCCTGAAAGATCGGACTCACGTATTCACGGCCGTTATCTCCCAGGGACCCGTCTGTCACCTGCTGCCAGCTCCCGAGTTTTTCGTGCGGCAGATGATCCGAGCCTTCATCCATCATGGCCTCGATCTCGATCCCGTACTTCCTCGGAGAACGGCACAAAGTAAAGCTTGTGCCGGATAACTCCTGGTAACGGGGAAGATCGCCGTCTTCCCGGTGATCCCAGCAGTCGTTGCAATACGGGTCTCCTTCGTCGCTGCGGTAACAAGAGTCGGGATCGATCTGATCCCGGCACTCGGAACACGAGATAACACGCTCGCTAAAACAGCTCTCGCAGTAATCCCGGTCGTGCAACTCGGAATAACAGGCGCGGTTAGCTTTAACGTACTCGTCGCAACCCGAGCAGAAGCGGAAATGCTCGTCGATACAAGCTTCACAATAAAACTCAGCAATGACCTGCGTCATTTTGATCCTCTGAAAAACTCCGCCGCAGTGGGCGCACGCCGACGTAGCGGAATACTCCGTTTCCTGAGAAACCTGAAGGGCTGTAGTCATGGGACATCTCCTTTCGTGAGAAAAAAAGAGGGCGGGAAGAAAACGGCTCTCCCCGCCCCGCTGTTTGGGTTTAAAAACTTCAAACGTTCGCTAAAGACTCTCTCCGGTCAGATTTTCCAGCGCCCCCTTTCCTCCCAGGAACTGCGCCGGGTCATCAGCTCATGCATAGCATCCAAAGCCCTCATCGTCCGTCCGAAACAAAGCCTGCTCCGGAAGCGGCTCTCTTTTCCAAGCGCCTGGTAGATCCGGAGTAGTCTTTGGTGAGTTTTTTTCCTTAAAATCAGTCGCATGGGATTCCCTCCTTTACTTTTGTTTTAGGTTAAAGCTGGCTTCGTTCCGAAAAACTGAAGTGCTGGTTCTCTCCGACGATAATGTGATCAAGGACCCTGATTGCCACCGTTTGGCACGCAGCCTTGATCTTCTGCGTGATCTCGTAATCCTCGCGGCTCGGCTCTACTTTTCCGGAAGGATGGTTATGGACCAGCACAACACTCGATGCGTTCTGCAGAAGCGCCTCTTTCACAATCTCCCGGGGATGCACGGCCGCCTCATCCACCGTCCCGAAGAAGATGTCTTTCTCACTCAGGATCTTTAAGCCCTTGTCGAGGAAGATCACCTTAAAGACCTCCCGTTTAAGGTCCCGAAGGCTGGCCGTGAGGTAATCGGTGACCGCCTGGGGACTCCGGACGAAGTTCTGGCCGATCATCCCCTGCTTTAAGACGCGCCGCCCGACCTCCCGCACGGCCTGAAGCACAACCTGCTGCGATTCAGGCAGATCCCTGAGATCAAAGAGCTGCCTGAGGCCCCCGGCCTTGTTTAAAAGATCCAGGGCAACACCGACTTCCGTTTGTTCATACGTGCATTTCTTGAGGATGAGAGAGAGAAGCTCGGCATCAGACAATGCCTCGATCCCTTTTTCCATCGCTCTTACCGCAGGCCGCTCGCTTTCAGGCCAATCTTTGACCGATAATTTCTTTCTCATGGGGATATCCTCCTTTTAGAAGCAAAAAGAGGCGGACTCCCTTCCACGGGAATTCCGCCTCTTTAAGTTCCGCGTTTGGTTTCTTTGTATGTTTTAGCGGATCACGATCTCCCAGCCGCTTTTTTGAAACTTTTGAATCAATTTCGCGTGTTTTGCGAGCTCGTTCTTCCTGACAATCAGCCTCATGGCATTCACCTCCTTTCAAAAAAATGGGGGGACAGCCCGGAAAAAGCGCCGTCCCCCCTGTTTTTTTAATTTCCGCGTGGCTTCTTTACGCCGCGTGGTCAGGCTCGTTTTGCATCAGTCCCGTGATCACTTGGTCAAGTGCGGTCCCGAGGATCGACACGCCCTTCGTCTTGGACGGGATATAGGCTCCGTCCTTCTGGAAGAACTTACGAATATCGACGAACTCGTTCTTGGCACCGGCGCCCTTGGAGATCCGGTAATGCTCGGTCTCAGAGATCGGGACCTCCAGGATCTTCACGCTCCGGAACTGCTCACCCTCCGGGCACTCGACCCCTGAGGCTTTCCGGGCCATGATGAGCCCCGCGATAACGTCCTCACGGAGCTTTTCCGGGAAGCACACCCCTTTGGTCGTCGGGACGAGAAGTGTCGCGTCTTGTTTGCTCCGAAAGAAGATTCGGATGTCGACATACCGTTCCCCCTTGTAAACATTCCGGGAGATCCGGTAGACGTCATTTCCCGACCTCGGAACATCGCAGAGGACCACGTTTTGAGTTTGTTCGTTCTGAGTTGCGATTGAAGTTTCCATGTTAGTTTTCTCCTTGTTTTGGTTTGAGTTGAAATGCACTGGGTAAAACGGTGTTGTCCTGGGTCACCTCCTTTGGAAATGTTTCCGGAAAAGAAAAAAGGGGAAGACCGGGCGGATAACCCAGACCTTCCCCCTTATCCGAAATGGCTTGTGTGAAGTTTATTTCTGCTGCGGATCAGGCTTTGTTGCGAGGTCGTTGACAAAACTCATAGGATTGGCGACATCCGGCGGAATGCCGCCCTTTGCTTGCGGAGGGGCTTCTTCCGGCGCTTTTATTTCATCGTCCGGTCCTTCTTCGTCGCAATCCTTGTCCCTGAACGGTTCGTAAGGACCCGGAAACGGCGGATGCCCGAAGAAATCAAGCCGGACGTGTTCTGCCAGAAACTCCGGACTTTTCCAGATCACGACCGCCTCCCCACGTTTCAGTTCGCGGATCAGGTCGGGTTCAACTTTAAAGGCCTGCCCCTCGCGAACAGAACCCGTCCCCGTCATCCCCTTTCCGGTAAGACGCGCTTCGGTCTGATAAGTCGGGATAAGAGTCCTCTGCGTCCCCGCGATCTTGGAGAACTTTTCTACCGCGACGGGATCATCCTGCCTCAGGATGATCTTGATATTCGTGTTCTCGATCACCTGCTGCTGAAAGTTCGGGGAAGAGTGCGAGTAAAGATCGCCAAGCGACTGATGAAATAGTGCGATCCCGATCTTAGCCGCCCTCGATTTACTGAGAAAATCCATGAATCCAAGATCCAGAAAGCTCGCGGCATCATCAATGAAAACCGGGAAGAAGTGCCGTTTTAACTCAGGAATGGTCGACTGAACATGACTTGAAACGGTCTTGAGGTCCTGCAAGATCATCCTCCCCATGCGCTTGGCGGTATCCCCATACCCTTGAAGATCCAGCGCGAAATAGGCGATCTTGTTCCCCTTATAGAGCTCCAGGAGATCAATCTCGGGCTTGACGACATCGAGTTTCCTGGAAAACTCGCTCCGTGCCGAAAGATAGAGATCCGCGATAAGCCCCGAGAGGAATTTCCGGTTATCTCTGAAGTTATTGATCATATTCACGAGATCCATCTGCAAGACCTTGTTCTTGGCCCCCGTTTTATCCGAAAGCAGTTTCAAAGACCCCAGGTCCGTGAAGCAGGCGTAAAGCGTCTTGAACCGGACCTTTTGGTTGGTGATAAGGAGCGCTTTTAAGATCGTCAGCGCGGCCTGTTCCGCCATCCTCCGGTAAAACTCCTCGCTCCAGGCCATGCTCCCAATGATCTTGTCCTTCAGTTCCGTAGCGTTCCCTCTCAGGAGCGGGTTATAGCTATGCGAATCCTTCGGATGCGCGAGCGAGAAGAAGTAGAAGTCCTTCTTTCGTTTATTTTCTTTCACGCTGTGACGGATCCGGTCAAGAAGCTCCTTATCCCCTTTACCGTCGATTATGATCGCTCCTTTGCGATGCGCGATATCGTGCGCGAGCATCGGAAGAAGAACGGACTCCGTCTTGCCGGTCCCGGTAGAACCCACAACCTGCATGTGCATTTCCCGCTGATCGTTCGTAAGAAAAATGGAGCGACCCCGAGAAAGGCTCTCCCCAAGATAAACCTCATCGTACGACGACTTATGTCTCTGATAGCGCATGTTGCCCCGCCCCGGGTTCCGTTTGACGGATTCCCCCTTAAAGAGCTTCTCGTGACTTCCCAGGTAAGCGATCATGAGAAACACCGGTAGCGACACAAGAACATAGAGCAGGTAGAAGAGTCCTAATTTAAGGACCGTTCCCCCCGCCGGATCTTTCGCGTCGCTTTGAAAGAACAGCTCTAAGAGATCAAGAATGCGGCTAAAGAAGACCGCGCTTGAAAGTGATACCCCAAGCACCCCCGAGAAAAGCGCCCTCCGGAACCAAGGGTTCTTGATCTTTGAAGCGAGCGCCAAAAGCACATCCGCCAGTCCCATCGGGACTGCGGAAAAGACACCCGCCAGCAGACGAACAACCCAAGGTTCCGGTTTCGGTTGAATATTCGGCATAGCACGCTTTATTCCCTAAAGCAGACGGCTCAGCTCAAACTCCCCTCTCATGTTCTCGAAATGCGCTTTCCCTTTCCCGTTCATCAGATCCTCGTAATCCGCAAACCACACCTTTCTCGCGTCATATTTCAGGTCCAGAAGCCAGTCCCGGATATCTCCCAGGATGATCACGAAAAGCAGTCTATAACCCTCGTGATTGTCATAATCTTCAAAGAGCTTCTGGTATCGCGCCTTCCCCTTGGTGATCTTATTCTCAAACTCAATGGCGATCTTCCGCCCTCGAACCGTAAGAACTCCGTCGGGTTTATGGAAAAGATGATCCCGCTCCCGGAGAACTCTCTCGCTTGTCCAGTCATGCCACCCCAAACTCCGGAAAAGGATCCGGAGATCGGTCACATGCAGGTCATGTGAAACATACCGTTCAAAATCGCGCGTAACCTTCAGCGCCGGAATCCCGGAATCAAGGGACCTGGCTTTCAGTATCTCCACCGCTTTTTCCGTAGCGAAGTAAAGATCGAGTTTCTTTCTACCGCTGTACTGCTTGGACAAATAACCAGCAGAAACGAGTTTCGACACGCGATGCTTGCACGCATTTGCCTCTTCAGAGCATCCCTTCCAGAACGTATCGCTGATCTGGTTGTAGCAGAGATAACGCTGCTCGTGCGCGAACTGCATGATCTCGACATCCCTTTTTGTCAAAGCAACCGGACCTTTATCTTGAACCACCACTTCTGAAGCCTGATTTTCCCTACTTTCTGGGTCTTCTGTCATCGCACACTCCTCCTGTCTTCCCGGAACCTCCCTGTTGAGGGAAGTCCCGCTTTGGGGAGAAGCATTCCTGCCTCTCCCCCTTGTCTCAGATACATACCGCCTTTTACCGGGCCAGGCGGCTCACCATCCGGGATACATTGTCCGAAAGATCCGTCACAAAACGAGCTTGCTCGTGAAACATCCTGTAATCATCTTGGCTTTTCTGAACCGTCACCGTACTCCGTATCACTTGAACCGGCGCCACAAGGTTCGTCTTGGGGAGAACGGGGCTAAAACCCTGTCCTGAATCCCTTGATTTATCTTGTTTTGCCGATCCCCCGATCAAGTTCGCGCCATGAGACAGAAAAGAAAAGGTGGCTAACGCTACAAATAGCATCAAGCCAAGACCTAATCCCGCTCTGAACCATGTCACAAACTGGTGAAACACTCCGTTGGAAACCGTCTTGACGTATGGAGAAGTCTTACGTCTTACTTGAATTTCCGTTGTCTTCATCGTGATCTCCTTTACTTCTTGGGCTTTAGCGCCGTGTTAGCAACCAGGCTTTGGACTGGTCTTTAAATGATATGTCTCTCATGGGAGGTCGAGTTACGACATGGCCATTCACACCAAACGAACATTTCTAAGCTTAAAATAAATATTTCAATGGATTTTTAGAAGAAGAAAAAGAACAGAGAGAGAAAAAGTCAAAAAAAGATCATTTAGTTAAAAAAACGCACCTGGGCATGCCGAGAATCCC
>CAISGE010000039.1 GCA_903884815.1 Candidatus Omnitrophota bacterium
GCGAAGTAAAAGGTAGTAAATTTGTATCATTGGCCCTGTGACAAGCCCATGCGGGGGAGAAGACTGCCCGCGAACGAGGGTGGGACTTGTTGCAGGGCTTTTTTTATGACCCTTCGCCGGTGGCGGATGCCGCGCAGAAAACGAAGAGGGTTTGCTGAATGCTATTATCGTCAGGTTTTACGGAGGTGGGTGATATGTGCGCAAACGAAGCAGGAATTCTTAAAGCGAAGTCAGGTCTTCGCGGGGGGTATGGACATATTCGATGTCCAAACCCGGAGTGTGACTATATTCTTTTTGAGGCTTCAAAGAGGCTTTGGCACACTGGGGGTATCGAAAGGATGCTTTGTCCGACATGCGGTCATTCGGCTTCGTTTATCGCGTGCCTCCAGTCAGAAAATGATGCCGGGGCGCTTATCGTTCGATACGGGTGTCGCAAATGCGAACTCTGTTTTGAAAGAACGATGGTCGGGGTCCGGAAATACTGCACGGGCTGCCATACTTACCAAAACATCTATTTCCCGCTCTCCTTGCCCCTCCCAGGCGGCATACCAAGCATTCAGGAAACCGTGGCAGAAACCTGACGTCCTTCTTAACACCCCTGCCTTTGATCCCGCACCCGGGCATGCCTCTTTGACGACCCTATACACCTTTTTCAGGGTCTACCTCCCGCTCGACCACGCTCTCTCATCTTAAATTTGGTACTCGAGACCGTGGTCGAGCGGGGTTCTCGGCATGCCCGGGTGCGGATGCTTTCCCAAAGAATAATTCCTTAAATGTTCGTGGAAATTTATTTCTAGTATAAAAACGTTCGCAAATGTTGAATGCTGCCTTCTTAACTCAATGTCCCATGAGAGATATATATTAAAAGACCAGTCCAAAGCCTGGTTGCTAACACGGCGCTAAAGCCCAAGAGGTAAAAGGAGATCAAGATGAAGAATACGGAAATTCAAGAGAGACGTCCGATTGCTCCAAACGTCAAGATGGTTTCCAAAGGAGTGTTTCAGCAGTTTGTAGCATGGTTTAGAGCAGGATTAGGTCTTGGTTTGATGCTTTTTGTGGCATTAAACACCTTTTCAGTTCTGTCCCATGGTGCGAATTGGCTCGAAGGATCGGCAAAGCAAGGTCAGTCAAGGGATCCGAGACAGGGTTTTAGCCCTGCACTCCCCAAGACCGATCCTGTGGCGCCGGTTCGAGTGGTACGTAGTACGGTTGCGGTTCAGCAAAGCCAGGATGATTACAGGATGTTCCGCGAAAAGGCCCGTTTTGTGACGGACCTTTCGAACAATGTATCTCGGACGTTGAGCAGCCTGGCGCGTTAAGCATCTGACGAAAGGGGAGAAGCAGGCATGCTTCTCCCCTCAAGCAGGATTGATCATTGGAAATAGGTGGTGCTAAGAGTCAGGAGGGGTGTGTTGACAGAAGACATCAAAAGTAAGGAAACCCAGGTGCCGGAAGGAGCCGTTGAAAATGCTAGTCCGGTTGTTTTGACGGAACGCGATATTGCGGTCATGCAGTTTGCGCACGAACAGCGTTACCTCGCTTACAACCAGATCAGCGATACGTTCTGGAAGGGATGCTCTGAAGACGCAAATGCCTGCAAGCATCGCGTGGCGAAACTCGTTACGGCCGGGTATTTGTCGAAGAAGTATAGCGGTAGAAAGAAAGTGGATGTCTATTTTTCCACGGAAAAGGCTGTGGAGGCACTAAAGGCCAAGTCGCTTGATTTTGGGATCCCGGCGCTTGAGTTTACCCGTGATTTCGAGCGATATATTTCGCATGACCTGCATGTGACCGACATCCGGATGCTTTTCCGGGAATTGGGGTGGCGTGAGTGGACAAGCGAAAGGGTCCTCCGGGAACGGGATCATTTTTACCATAGACCCGACGGGGTTCTTACGGTCCGCGGCCAGAAGATCGCTATTGAATTTGAGAACAGGATCACAAAGGGCAAGGCGCGTTACAAGGAGATGTTCGATTACTATGACGGGCATGCTGGTTACAAACTGCTTTTTGTGATCATTCGTAAGGATATCCGGGACTGGCTTCTGGATCTCAAGTATGACGCGAGAAAAGTATGGTTCGCCAATTACGAGGATCTGATGGCGCAGAAAGGAAAAGCACTTTTCGAAAACATGAGGGCAACATTTGAGCTTAGCCGTCTCCTTTAGGAAATGAAAGCGCGCTATGCCGAAAATTCGAGAAAAACAGGAACCTTGGGTGGTGCGCCTGCTCGCGGGCGTCTTTTCGGCGGTCCCGCTGGGGCTGGCGGATGTGCTCTTGGCGCTTGTTTCAAAGGTCAAAAATCCGTGGTTCCAACGGGTGCTTTTCGCGCTCTCGTTTGCCGTCTCTATCACGAGCGCTCTATCGTTTAACCGCGTTCTTGATCTGTTGCAACTCTTCTTCCTGAATGACGCGAAAAATCAGGCGGAGGGAACGATCCTTAAACTGGGACTCTTTTACCTTCTTTACGTCGTTGTGTCGCTTCCGGTATTTCTCGTGGTCGCCTATCTGGGAAGTCACGAGAAGCTTTTTAAAGGGGGCGCAGCAAAACGGGAGCCCGGGAAGGGACGAATGCGCTATCAAAGGTACAAGTCTTCACACACCCAAGTTTATCTCGGGGATAGTTTTTTAAGCTCCCGCCCGCTTTTTCTTAAGAATGATCAGCGCGAGATGCACATGCAGGTGATCGGCTCCACGGGGACGGGGAAGACGGAGTCCGTCCTTCTTCCCATGCTCGCGCACGACATCGATCACGGGAAGGGTGCCATCGTGATCGACGGGAAAGGGGATCTTGAGCTCCTTGACCGCATCCATGCGATCGTCAAAGACAAAGGCAGGCTCGGTGACTTTTACTTCTTCTCACTCGCTCATCCCGAATCGTCCAATACCTATAACCCGCTCCTCAGGGGCAATGCCACGGAACTGAAGGATAAGATCGTGGGCAGCATGGCCTGGAGCGAGGAATTCTACCGGCGGATGGCGGAGCAGGCGGCTCTCGCGATCCTAAACGCCCTCATTCTCACAGGACAGAAGATCCGGTTCAGGACGCTCCATGCCTGTCTGACGGACCTGGGGTCTTTGAAGACGCTTTCCGACCAGACAGGTGCCAAAGACAAGAACCTGCAGCTGGACTTGGTCAACATGATCAATAATTTTCATGACAACCGGAAGTTCCTCTCAGGGCTCATGGCCGATCTCTATCTTTCGTCCCGGAGCGAATTTTCCGAGAAACTTGATACCGATAGGCCCGAGATCGATCTCTTGGAGATCTATAAGGGGCAGAAGATCGTTTACTTCGCGCTCGATCTCCAGGGGTACGGGGATACAGCCAGACGCATGGGGAGGATGATCCTTCAGGACGTGAAGACCGTCTCAAGCCACATTCAATCGAATATTCAGGCTTCAAAACGGCATTTCTTCCCGGTTTTCATCGACGATGCCGCAAGCTTTCTGGATCTCGGGTTCGTGGATTTCCTAAATAAATCCCGGGCCTCGCGGCTCGCCATCGCGCTCTTTCACCAGTCGCTTGGCGATCTCTATTTCCGGTCAGCTCCGAATTTCCAGCAGCAGGTGATCGAGAACACGAATATCAAGATCATCCTCAGACAGGATGACCCCGACGCGGTTGAAAAGTTTTCGAAGATCGCGGGAACGCGCAAAACCCTGATCCCGACCTATCAGACCGAAGAGCGTCTTACGGGAAAAGGAATGACCGGTACGGGGTCTGTTCGCGAGGGGCAGGAGTTCAAGATAGAGCCGGACCTGATCCGCGAGCTTAAACGGGGGGAAGCGGTTGTGATCTTGAAAAGTCCGGGGTTACTGACCGATCACATTAAACTGGATTTTTTCGGACACCCGGAATATCCGGGCATTTTTAAACCTCTCAGAGGAAAGCAAATCGATAAAGTAAGGGCGGCTAAGGAAGTAGTGCCGAAGCCAAAAGATGCTCCACCGGTCGCGGAAGGTGCCATGCCGCCGGAGGTCGCGGATCCATTGATCGAACTCCGCAATTTAGGTCTCAAAGACAAGTAACAGCCAGAGAAACATAACTTCGCAAAAGCCTTTTCGGATAAGGGGGAAGGCCTGGGTCAGTCGCCCGGGTCTTCCCCTTTTTTCGTTTCCGGGCGCATTCTAAAAAGGAGGTGATCCAGCCACAACACCGTTTTACCAGTGCAATTCAACTCAACCACAAACAAGGAGAAAACTAACATGGAAACAGCAACTGCAGTTCAAAACGAAAAAACTGAAAACGTGGTCCTCTGTGACGTTCCGAGGTCGGGAAATGACGTCTACCGGATCTCCCGGAATGTTTACAAGGGGGAGAGGTATGTCGACCTCAGGATCTTCTTCCGGAGCAAAGGAGACGCGTCCCTTCTCGTCCCGACGACCAAAGGGGTGTGCTTCCCGGAAAAGATCCGCGAGGACGTTATCGCCGGGCTCATTTTGGCCCGGAAGGCGCCTGAGGTCCAGTGCCCGGAGGGAGAGCAGTTCCGGAGCGTGAAGATCCTCGAGATCCCGCTCTCTGAGACGGAGCAATTCCGGATCTCCAAGGGCAGCGGATCGAAGAACGCGTTCGTCGATATCAGGAAGTTCTTTCAAACCCAAAAGGACGGCGCCTTTGTTCCGTCCAAGACGAAGGGCGTGTCGATCCTCGGGTCGTCGCTTGATGAGGTGATCACGGGACTGATGCGGACGGAGCCTGATCACGCGGCGTAAAGAAGTCGCACGGAAATTAAAAAAGAGAGGGGGGGCGGCTTATGGCGGGCTGTCTCCCCATTTTTTTTGAAAGGAGGTGAATCTCATGAGGCTGATCGTTCGAAGAAATGATCTTCAAAAACATGCGGGACTGATTTCCCGGTTTCAAAAAAGCGGCTGGGAGATCGTGATCCGCTAAAACATAGCAGTAAACCAAACGCGCTTAAAAGAGGCGGCATTCCTGTCAAAGGGAGTCCGCCTCTTTTTGCGTCTAAAAGGAGGGTATCCCGATGCGAAAGAAATTGTCGGTCAGAGATTGGCCTGAAAGTGAACGGCCTGCGGTAAGAGCGATGGAAAAAGGGATCGAAGCATTGTCTGATGCGGAGATCCTCTCTCTCATCCTCAAGAAATGCACGTACGAGCAAACGGAAGTCGGTGTTGCCCTGGAGCTACTCAATAAGGCCGGGGGCCTCAGGCAGCTCTTTGATCTCAGGGATCTGCCTGACTCGCAGCAGGTTGTGCTTCAGGCCGTGCGTGAGGTTGGGCGGCGCGTCTTAAAGCAGGGGATGATCGGGCAGAACTTCGTCCGGAGTCCCCAGGCGGTCACCGATTACCTCACGGCCAGTCTCCGGGACCTTAAACGGGAGGTTTTTAAGGTGATCTTCCTCGATAAGGCCTTAAAGATCCTGGGTGAAAAAGACATGTTTTTCGGGACGGTTGATGAGGCGGCCGTGCATCCCCGAGAGGTCGTGCGCGAAGCGCTTTTTCAAAACGCGTCGAGCCTGGTCTTGGTCCATAACCACCCATCCGGGAAAGTCGAACCCAGCCGCGAGGATTACGAGATCACCCAGAAGATCAAGTCCGCCTGCCAGACGGTCTCGATCAGGATTCTCGATCACATCATTGTCGGAGAGAACCAGTATTTCAGCTTTTCGGAACGAAGCCAACTCTAAAAAACAAAAACAGAAGGAGGAATTTGTATGCAACTTATTTTGAGGACAAAAGCTCACCGGAGACTTCTCAGGCTTTACCGGGCACTTGGAAAAGAGATCCGTTGTGCCGGACGGATGCGTTTTGGGAAGACGATGGCGACTTTAGATGTCATGCAGGAACTATTGATAAGGCGCGAGACCTGGGAAGAAAAAAAGCGCGGGAAGGCATGATCAGGAAATTGTAACGCGGAAAATTGAAACCAAAACAACGGGGCGGGGAGAGTGAATTTCTTCCCGCCCTTTTTTCAACATGAAAGGAGATTTCACATGACGACCGATATCCAGGTTTTGCAAGAAACGGAAAATTCCACAGACGCGCCGTGCGCCCAATGCGGGGAGGTATACCGGAAAAACAGCATGACGGAGGTAAGTGAAAAGTTCTATTGCGAAAAGTGTGTCGACGAGCATTTCCGCTACTGCTCGGGTTGCGAGGTCTATGTCAGCGCGAGCCGTGCCTACTATTCCGAGCTCCACGACCGGGATTATTGCGAGAGCTGTTTCAGCGAGCGCGTGGCCTCTTGCTCCGAATGCCGGGATCAGATCAACCCTGATTCCTGTTTCCGGGACGATGAAGGAGACGTGTTTTGCGACGATTGCTGGAGCAACCGGGAAGGAGGGAGGGCTCCGCGGTATCAGGAGTTTTCAGGCGGCATTTTCAATATGTGCCGCTCCCCTCGAAAATACGGGATCGAGATCGAGGCCATGATGGAAGAAGACGCGGATCATCTGCCTTCCGAAAGGCTCGGGAGCTGGCAGCAGGTGACGGATGGATCTCTCGGGGATAACGGCCGGGAGTACGTGAGCCCGATCCTTCAGGGCGATGAAGGCTTCCAGGAGATCAAGAAATTCACAGGCGGTCTTCTGGGCTGGGGGTATTTCGTGAACCGCGACTGCGGGCTCCATGTCCATATCGACGGCCGGGATCTCGGATGCGCGGAGATCAAAAAACTCCTCAAGATCACGCGGTATTTCGAGCCGGTGCTTTATGCCATGCTTCCGGAATCCCGTCATGAGGGGAGTTATTCCGTGCCTCTCGAGAGGTTCCCGAAATCGAGGTTCCGGATCGGAGCGAAAGATGAAGAAGCGCTTAAGAGGCTCTGGTACGGTCCCAAAGGGAGCATGAAGGTTGATTTAAAATCCAAGTACCACCACTCCCGCTATTACGGGCTGAATATCCACTCGTGGTTTTACCGGCGCTCCCTCGAGTTCCGTTATCACTCCGGGACTTTGAGTTCTCTTAAGATCACGAACTTCATCGTGATCTGCCAGGCCATGGTGGATAAGGCACAGGAGATCAAACAGGTACGGA
>CAISGE010000040.1 GCA_903884815.1 Candidatus Omnitrophota bacterium
AGGACGGCAATCCGATGATCAGCTGGCAGACACATGGCTTTAAGCCTTGGCTAAGGACCGTTGCGTTTCTGACGGTCTGTGTGTTTACCTTTACCTCCATCGCTTGGGACGGCGGAATTAACAAAGCCTACGCCGCTGCTCCGAATCCTCAAAGCCTCTCCCAAGTCGCACCCTTCAGCTCCCAGCCCGCGCTTTCCATGATCGATCGTCCGGATCTTCCGGATAGCTACGGGACCATTAAGGCTACTTTTAAGGGACATTCCCCGCAGATCGTGCTTCATATTCAGGATGCCCACATCAACGAGGAAGCCCAGCGCAACATTGCCAACATCATTCGCTATTTCAATGAGAAATATAAGCTCAGCTTGGTCAACCTCGAAGGCGCGAGCGGGGAGCTTTATACCGAACTCTTTTCTTTCTTTCCGAGCCAGGAAGCCCGTCGTAATGTTGCCGATTATTTCCTGAAACAGGGGCGCCTGACCGGCCCTGAATATCTCGCGATCGTGGATAAACCCGCCATGACGCTTTATGGCGTGGAAGACAAGGCCCTTTATAACGAGAACCGCAGCGCTTACGTGGACGCGCTTCAGTTCAAGGATCGTGATGAAAAGATCCTTGCGGAGTTGGGCAAGGTTCTTGAAAGCATCAGCCGTTTTGTGTTTCCAGAAGAAATGCGCGAACTCAATCGCCGCAGGGCGGCCTACCAGGATGGCGGCGCGGAACTGGTCGCGTATGTCCGCTATCTTGTGGAACTCGGCCGCAAGCAGGGGATCAAGCTTGAGGCTTATCCCGGCATGCAATCCCTGATCCAGTTGGTGGACCTGGAAAAGAAAGTTGATTTTGAAAAAGCAGCGCCCGAGACCGAAGCCCTGATCAATGACCTGAAAAAGATTCTTCCTCGCGAAGAGCTTTCTCGCTTTCTCACCAATACCGTCCACTTCCGCATGAAGAAGATGAAGCGGTCGGCTTATTACGGCTATCTGGAAACCCTGATCAAGTCGATCAGTATGGCCATGTCCGGCGGGGAAGACCTGGCCGCGAAGTACGCAAATGTCATGGCCTACTTTCAATATATGAAGCTTTATGACACGATCGATGTGTCGCTCTTCGATGAGATCGAATTCCTCGAAACCACCGTCAAAGCCAAAGTCCTGACGACGCCGGAGCAGCTCCAGTTGGATCACGTCATGCGAATCTTAGACATTTACAACAAGATGTTCGATTTCTCACTCACCAAGCAGGATGCCGAATTCTATTACGCCCACCAAGCGGAATTCAAAGCCGCGACTTTCACAGGTTTTCTCACACCGCTCATGCAGCAATATCACTTCACCTACGGATTGCCGTCCCAAGTGGAGATGCTCGATCAGGACCTTCCGCGCGTGGCGCGCTTTTATAAAGCCGCTATCGCGCGCGACCCGGTGCTGATCGGGCGAGCGGTTGAGAAAACCCTTTCCAGCGGCCAGACGTTTTCCGCGATCGTAACCGGCGGGTTCCATACCCCCGGGATCGAGAAGTACCTGCGCGAGAAAGACATCTCTTATATAGTAGTCGCCCCGCGCATTTCCTCCGGGATCGACAAGAAAAAGGAAAGCGCTCTTTACGACGCGGCCCTTCGTGAAGCACCGCTTCCGATCGAAAAAGTGCTTTCTGAGGCTTTTCTCCAATCGAAGTCGCCGGTCTTAAACGACCCCCGCTTCCAGTTGGAGCCCTGGAGAATGATCCTCGAGAAGGGGGCTGAGCTCGATTTCACTTCATTTACCTCCGATGCGGTGCTCTATTTCCCGCTCGTCGCCGCTTCCGCGATCCTGAACGCCAAGCCGGAGGATCGGGCCAATGTTTTTGCAGCCCAGCACGAAAAGCTTCTCGCTGACAATGAGATCACGGATAGTGATGGCGCTAAATTGGGCGCTCTTCTTGAAATGTTTGGTCCGGCCAATGTGACGCTTGAAAATAGAAATCCGACTTTGCGGGTGCCGCTCAAGAATGGAGAGACTCTCGCCTTCACCCTTCATAGTGAGAAGTTCTCAGAGGTCGCGGTCGCTGGGTACATTAAGCGAACCAGCACCTCGATTCCCGATGGTAAGAACACCTTGACTGTCTATCGCCTCAAGAGTGATTCCGCGGCTGTTGTGCATAAACGCAACGAAACGCGTTCTTCTGAGAATGGGAACACAACACCTCTTCCTTCGATTTCCGCCGAACTTTTGCAGCTTTTAATAGAACAGAATGCTGCAAGTGCCGGCGGCACTTACGATTCGCTTAAGACGGCTGGTTATCAGGTTCCCAAAAGTCGCACCAGGTTTGATGGATATTTACGGGATAGGAACATTGCATTCATGCATGGAACCTGGGGTTTTCTGACAGAACCCGCCTCAGCTCCCGCACCCGTCGCAACCGTATCGAAAGCCGCAGCCCCGGCACCTGTTGCCGCCAAACCTGCAGCTGAAACTCCGAAGCCTGTCGTGAAGCCGGCGACGTCGGTCGTGAAAAGAAAAGTGCCCGTCAAGCCGGTAGTCAAGTCGCAGGCAAACGTGCTTGTCGCGGAAACCGTGACCCAGGTCAAGACGCGCATTGCCAAGGCGCAGGGCCGTTTCTTCGGCTCCTACATGGTGCGCGGCATTTTGGGC
This sequence comes from Candidatus Omnitrophota bacterium, assembly GCA_903884815.1. Taxonomy (GTDB): domain Bacteria; phylum Omnitrophota; class Omnitrophia; order Omnitrophales; family Aquincolibacteriaceae; genus Aquincolibacterium; species Aquincolibacterium aerophilum. The sequence goes on from CAISGE010000040.1 coordinate 2,631, forward strand.
TGGGGAATGGTCGGCCTTGTTGCCGGAGCTCTTCTGACCTTTGTCATGCCAGCGACCGTGGTGGCTTTTCCGGTTGTTTTTGGAATTATTGCTTTCGTGCTTCGAGCCAGGAGAGTGGCCGCCGTTCAGAGCGGGATCGACGTCCGGGCCAATCCCAGAGGCGCCGGGTGGATCGTCTCAGCGAAGAACGGGGCGATGTGGCTTGAAGGCTCCGCCGCTCCCGATTTTAAGGCGATCAAGGACAAGACCAAGCGACTGCGCGCTTCTATCGATTACAAGCTACAGAACTGGGCGGCTTACCGGAAATTTCATTCGAGCAACATGTTTCACGCCGATGACGGCGCCGAGGCGGACGCTAAAAAGATCATTCTTCGCTTTGTCGGGATCGGGACCGCCGTCGGTATTATTTTGGGTTTGACGACAGCCCTTCCGGTTGTGGCGACGGCGATGATCGCTGCTGTAGTCGCCGGGTTCCTGGCTTCCGCGGTCATGAAGACTATGGCGATGTGGCAGGAGAAGGGCGGGACGCAGAGCATCGCGAAACAGGGTTTCCTCACAGCGATGGGTCTCGCGCTCAAGATCTTCGTGAGCGTTCCTTTTCATTTGCTTGATGGATTTGTCCTCCAGTATTTCCGGCTCCGTATCAATTACTTCATTCTGGGCGGCAATCATTTCCGCTGGACCAACGATGCCGAAACTCAGGCTATGGTCGATAACGCCGGCAATCCCGAAGCGTCTAAAATCCTTTCACGGTTTGATCGTTTTATCCGTACCCGACCGGGCTACGCGATATGGGTCACCCTCCAAACAACTCAGATCGCCGCATTGTTTGAATTCTTCATGAAGCGCGCCAAGCTTATGGTCCTTAGCCAGGTCAGCGGTCTTATCCTGACGGCGGCCGGGACTTCGCTGCCGGTGTTTGCCGTGATCGGCGCAGGCGTTTGGGGTTATGTCCTGTATAATCAGGTGCGGGCCTACCGAGCCGCAAAGGCCGAAGGGAAAGATCTTCCGGCGAATTGGCTGCGTAACCGTATCATCGGTCATTTGATTCTTGCGACGATTTTCGGCGGGCTGATGTGGCTCGGCGTTTCTCCGCCGTCCTGGGCCGTAGTCCCGGCGGGGACCGAGGATTTTATCGGCTCCAAGGCACTCAATGTTTTCGGCATTCCCATTCCTTCGCTCCCCGGCATGCACGCCGGTCCCCATTTTGACCTTCTGAACCTGGGTTCCGTGGTCCAGGCCAAGGGAACGATCTTCGCCTTTCTGGGGGATAAAATACATTTTACCTTCCAGGCCATTTCCAGTTCCGCGACACTGAACTTCCTTTTGGCGTTTACGACCCAGATCCCGGCCAAAGCCCGCGAGCTCAAAGCGCGCGACACGATGGCCGATATGATGCGCCTCGCGAACTTGGATGCGGCGGCGCTCAAGAGTCTTGGGATCGAGCCCTCGTCCTTTTCGCTTGTTTCAATCCTTGACCTGACGACGACGGGAGTCTGGGCCAAAAGATTGCAGACTCCTGACTGGATCGCCCTCTCCGCGGAACAAAAGGCGATTATCCTGAAACTCATGCGGCGGGATGTCAGCGATCGGGTTTCCGGAATGAATGGCTATGACACCGGCCTTGCTCTTGCCGCGATCGATCGCGCTCTGCGTATCCAGGACCCCGAGGGGAAGGTTGAGCTCCCGTCGGATCTCAAGAGAAAGAAGGGCTTACGCTATAACATGTCGATCAACGCCCAGGCCCGCCACGACGTGCTGACCAGCTCGCCTTTCTGGATCTCCATGATCTTCGGGACTTTCTCGATGTGGGTGGTGACGCACGAAATCGCGGTTATTGTCCACTACGCGGAAGGTCTCGACAAGGTGATCAGCTCGGCCCTGGGCCTTCAGAATTTCCATCTTTTCGGTTCGGGGATCAAGGGAATTGAGGGCAATAAACTCGAGCAGGATCACCAGGCGGAGCTGGCCAAGCAGGGGGTCCATGTCAGCTTGTGGGACCGGGCTTTCGCATCGGGTCTTCTCGGCGGATTGCAAACCGCAGTGACGGGAATTAACACAGATTATATCGTTCAGCCCTACATGATCGCCAAGCAGGCGGTGGAACGGGCGCCGGTCCTGAAAGAGAATCTGGAAAAAATGGCGGATGAAAAATTCGGCCCCGAGCCAAGCCGTCAGAAAGCCGCATTCATTGTAAATGCCCGTCAGCAGATCGCGGCGATGGAAAAGACCACTTATTGGTCCGTCGTCAGTAAGAAGCTCCCAGAAGCTTTGCGGTCAGTGGGAACTTCCGCCGCTACGGGATTGGGTTCCATTCTGGGTTTCATTGCCCCCGCAGCCACTGCGGAACCGTTGTTCGCCCCAGATCTTTTTTCAGCACCCGGAGTGATCAATGTGCCGGTCATGTTGACACGCGTGGAAGAGGTCGTGAAGCCTGTCGATGAGGCAAGAAAAGCCGCCGAGGATGCACAAAAGGCTCTTGTGGCGATCAAGGCGAAAGCCTCGCCCGAGCAACAGATGTCCACGGTGGAGGAATACAAAGCGCAGCTCGCTTTCGACGAAGCTCAGCGGAATTTTTCCAAGGCTGTTTCGTCCCGGGAGATCCAGGACCTGGAAGGTTTGCTGGAGCTTCAAAAAGGAAAGAACGCCCGCTTCTCGGCGCTTTCGACGGCGGTTGAAGTAGCCCAGATGAAGCTCAAACAGATCCAGGCCGCAACATCGCCGGAATTGAAAATGTCCACGGTTCAGGAATATGAAGCGCAGACCGCCGTCGAGAACGCGCGGCGTGATCTGGCGAAGGCTTTTTCGCCCGAACAGCAGGCGCAGGCGCAAAAGGAACTTTCCGATCTCGAATTGATCCAAGCCCGCCTGATGGGGGACAAAACGGCCGATCTTGCAAGCCTTGTATCCCCGAAACCCGCTGAACTCGCGAAAGAGACCGCTCCCGCAGTTGCCAAAGAACAGCCGGTTGAAAAGACCGTAAAAGTGACGGCCCCGCCGAAGCTCGCTGAATTTTGGGGACAGGTGAAATCAACTTTTATAAATGCGGCCAGAACGATGAGACCTGCCGCGATAGGAATGATGGCCATGACCAGCACCGTGGTGGCCCCGAGGGCTTCTACCCCCGAGGTCATTCCGGTCACAACGACGCCGGAAGGAAGAGCGACCGAGACTAAGGCCGCAAGCCAGCCGGAGCAGGAAGCCACACCCGCTGTCAGTCCTGTCACAACGACGCCAGAAGGAAAAGCGACCGAGACTAAGGTCGCAAGCCAGCCGGAGCAGGAAACCATACCCGCTGTCAGTCCTGTTACAACGACGCCGGAAGGAAGAGCGACCGAGACTAAGGGCGCAAGCCAGCCGGAGCAGGAAGCCACGCCTACTACCACCACGCCCACCGAAGTCAAAGCGTCTGTCACTGAGACGAAATTAAAGACTGAGGAGGAAGCAAATACTGAAAAGGCCAAGGCCGAGGAAGATAAGAAGACCGCCGCGGAAAATGCGCTGAAGATCACCGCCCTGATCGATGCCGCCCAAAAATTGAAAGGCGTCACGCTTGGAACCCGGGACCGGGACCTGAACGGGAAAACGCCCAGCGCTGATTTTCAGAACGCCGCTCTGGCCGCGGCGGAGACACTTCGCTCGATGAACGATGCGGCTCTCACGGCCGCCTTGGCGGATCTTGAAGCCTTGCGCATCAAGGAAGGGACCCTTCCCGGGGAATACGGCCTGATTACTAAGAAAATAATGACCCGTCTTACGCCCGCTGTTCTGGGGCAGTTGGCGGCTCTTGCGAATCCTCCCGTCTCAGAGGTAAAGACCGCACCGGTTCCCGCGAAAGAGGCGACCACATTTAAAAAGGGCGCGCCAAAGCAGGGTGCAGTAAAACAAGAACCCGCCAAAACGGCAGCGCCGACGCAAGAGCCCGCAAAAAAAGAAGCCTCAACCGAAAAAGTTGTGGCGGGCGAGGAAGATCTTCCCCTGATCGCGGTGGCCGAAGATTTTCCGGGTGTTTTACCGGACGCTTTGCCTTTGGCCGCGGCGTTGGCCGCCAAAGGAGTCAAATTTGTCGATCTCCGGTCCGAGTTTGATAAGCTCGGCTATGTCACGGACTTCGGCGGTTTCAATGGCGTGACACGTCCGGTTCCTCCCACCCGGATGATCATCCACAGTGCGCAGGAAAAATACGCCAGGGCTGTACTAAAATCGCAGAATCAGCCTGAGAATAAAGTGGGTTACAGCATCATTATCGATGAGGACACGGTTTATCTTGCCGCGGCGATCAATCAGCCAACGGTCGGGATTTATGACAACTTTGGCGGGAATGGCTGGTACAACAAGGACACCATCAGCATTGTTATCACGAATATCGACAGAGCTAAGAACGGCAAGGTCGACTATGACGACAAACCGCTGGATCCTGTTACGAATCCGGGGACGCTGCCGACGACACTTCTGCAGAAAGAGATCATCGCGAAGGTCGTGGATGCCCTTGGCATTCCGCGGAGTAATGTCTACGGGCACGGCGAAATACAAGGCGACGACAAAGAAGGTCCCGCCGAACACAAACGGGATAACAATGAAGGCCGCCGGGAAGCCGAGTTTGTCCGCAATGGCGCTGACGGGATTTCCCAGCAAATAGACGCTTATATCGGGAACGTCATGAAAGACGGCGCTTTTACGATCGGTACTGAGCTCTACGAGATCATCGATCCCACGACCGGAAAACTTGTGAAGCAGCTTTATCCTCAGGCTCGTGTGGGGTATCGCGTCAAGCTTGGTTATGATCAGGATTCCATTCGCATCACGGCCTTTAATGGCACGGAGCGCAAGCATGAAGACGGAACACGAGGTCTCGTCGATGATGCCGCCATGAATGGACTTGCCGGAAAAAAAGGCGCCACAGTTCCGGGCGAGGGAATCCTTTCTACGACTGCTGTGAATCTGCAGAGGGTCGAAGCTGTAGAAGAGGCGCTTAAGAACAAGCGAACAGTGACAGAAGAGGATCTCAAGAACAGCAAGATCCTGGGCGCTATCCCCGCGGGTTCCATCATCAGGATCTTTGACGAAAAGGGAAATCCCGTTCCCATCGCGGTCTCGAAGACCGGCAGGACGACCTGGGGACTCTTTGCCAATGACAGGATCGGGTTGGAAGATAAGAACAAGGTCGATGTCCATCTGCCGGACCCGGCGGCCGTGAAAAATGAGGGCATCGTTTCCAAGCTAAAATTGAACGATGACAGCCAAGTCAATAACCTGCATGGGTATACGGTCGAAATCTGTCCGCCTTCATTCGATCCTGAGCATCAGCGGCTTACATTAACTGCCGAGAAACTTTCTGAGGGTACCGGGATCCGGGGTGTTGTGACCGTCGACCATGGCGAAGTGGGGAATCCGCGCGCCCTGTATCAGTCTTTTGAAGAGATGACGCCAGAAGTTTTGGCGCTTCAGGGGGTGGATGAGACCTCGACCAAAAGTTTTGACAAGGAATACGGCGCTCGTCCCGACTTGGGGTTGATCTTTCATCCTTTTAGGGATAATGAAGACTCCGGTGGGAAGTATCGTTATGCCTTAGTTGCCGTTCGGGTGGGTCCGGATGGTAAGAAGAGCAAACTTGGCAATCCGGTTCTCAACGCCTATGGAAGTCCGATCTTGATCAAAGTCTATGATTCGGAAGCCGCCAAGTACAAGGACCGTGAACTTGTAGCCGCGCAGGAGGTCAAGGTTACCGAAACGATATCGACGGGCTTCAAGACCCAGGCTGAGAAGGATATCGCGATGAAGCAGCTCACGCGAGCGAAGGATCTAACCTACCGGGACCTGTTGAAATCCATGAAGGCACAGAATCTTTCATGGGACCAGATCGTTAGAATCTCCAAACTCAAGCCGGGAAAGAACTTTACTTATGAATATGTGCAGAACCACTTTTTAGGCGCACCGACCATTGAAAAATCTCAAAAGGTTCTCACCGCTGCTGATATCCAGTCCGCGATCAGTTTCCTCATCGGAGTTGACAAGATCAAAGAGATCGGCAAGCGAGCGGTCGGCGAGCCCCAAGTGCGTCAAACGAGCCGGTGGGACGTTAAAGACACCATCGCGACTTTCATGGATATCATCGTTCCTTCCAGCCGCCAGGCGACGGCGTCGGCAGTCCTTGGACTTTCCGGAGATATCCTCGACCGAGCGGTGAGGGTCTCGCGTGAGAACGAAGGGAAGGCGACTCCCGCATCGGTTGAAAGCTGCGTCGGACTCCTGAAGGCTCGTAATCCGGATCCCGACAAGGATGGAAAGACCCCGGCGGACGTTTCTCTCGCGCTCGCGCAAAACCGCGATGCCGTGGAGGTCTGGAAAACCCTTCGGGACTACTACACCCTGATCAATCAGCTCAAGGTGGGCCTCACGGGTCAACTGCGTGTTCTGGACCGTCACGAGCAGGTCACGCCGAGCGCGACGTCTACGGTGCAGTCGATTAGAATTAGCGCGGATGGCAACACGTCCGTAACAGATCAAAAAACCGGTCTTACGCAGACCGTCTTGGATGGCAGCACCGTCTATCTCGCAGACGATGCGACCGCGCGGGGGTATATGCAGTATACCTACCCCGGAATTGACGCGTTTGCGAGGAAATTCGGGACGCTGCCGGATTCCACTAAGATGGAGTTTACAAGCACTAAACCGGACGGAAGCTCATTGACGATCGATAATATTACCGTCGGTGATTACCGGACACAGTTCGATCATTTTCAGAGTGTTCTCTCCGGTAAGGATTATCTTGGTCGGACGCTGGATATGAACAATTCTCAGGACCGCGGGCTGGTCAGCTTTTTCGCGCTTCTTCAGCTCAAAAATCCGGCGGCGGCCGACCAGTTCCTGCATGAGAGTAAATTCCAGCTTGTCCTGACGGCTGCCTTCCAGATCTACGATACCCACTGGGTGAAGAACAAGGAGATCTTCGGCGCGGAGCGGGACAGGGCCGCTGCGGAGTTCATGCGCAACCGTGAGCAAATGATGTCCAACATGCTCGCCGAGTTCTATTTGATCGCGCTCACCAATGAGCACATCGCGAAGACACAGAAAGCCATCGATGACCTCAATAATATCAAGAAAGAAGCCTCCAGGATCCCCGCTGTATCCGCGCGGCCGATCAGCTTCGTGATGATCGATGCGATGATCTCGGAAAGCCTGGCCGAGATCTCCCAGTACAAAGCCGCCAAGGAACGGAGCCAACAACAGATCAAAAAATATCTGGATGTAAACCCCGGAGCGACTTTTTCTATACCCGACGGCGACATCACCTTCCAGAACCTCCAGATCGTCTCGGCGAAGTACGGTCTCTCGACGAGCCTCGCGAATTCGGCGATGGCCAAGGCGCGCACCGACCTTAAGGTCGTGGAATCACGCATGTCCGACCGTGAGCAGCGACTTGGCTTGACGGCAACCGCTTATGCCCCTCATGCCACGCTTGACCTGCTGCGCTATTTCGGGGTGCACGGCTTCGGGGATATTCTCTCCGTTGATATTCTCCGGCTGAATGTTGTTTTTGATCTTCAGACACTCTTTGAAACCAAGCAGGGGGATGCGAAGTACTCTCTCGAAACTGCCAATTTCGCGAGAATGGTGCGTTCCATGATGGATCAGAACGAGCAGGACCGCCGTAGCCTGGCTTCGCTTGAGGCGGCCTACCAGGGGTATCAGAAGATCGTGAATCAAGTCTCTTTGGCGCGCAAACAGGTCGAGAAGGACCCTCAAAAGGGATATCTCCGCGACATGCTGCTGGCCTCGAAGATCAAGGAACAGCATCAGTACTCGCTTCTGCGCGATAGTTCTCTCCGGGATTATATGTTGATGCGTGACCGTGTTCTGGCCGCCGACGGTGTTCAGAGGATCGTTGAGGACTCCATTCAGAAATTTCGCGAAAAAACGACCAAGGAACGCTACAACATCGTTCTTGCCGATCTGGCCAAACAGCAGATCCCGGTCGATCCGAAATCCGGAAAGATCACCGTGAAACTGGGCAAGATCCCTTCGCAAGAGATCCTTCTCAAGGAAGGTCAGGATGTCGCCAAGTTTCTGCGGGGTGACAACGGGGAAGCCCGGGCCCTTACGGCATTCACCCGGGAGAAAGTTTTCGACAAGAATCTTTCTGCTGAGGACGCGAAATTCTCTTCGGATCGTTTGGACTACGCCTACCGGAGCTGGCTTACGGCTAGCGCGGGTTTGAGCGTCGGGTATGGCTATGGGAACATGGAAACAGCGAGCATCTTTGACGGCAAGGAAGCTTGGGGTTCCCAGCGCGTCAGCATTGGCGCTTCGATCCGCCTGACGTTGATCGATCTCTCGCGGCTCACCGGCCTTTATGCCACGGAAGAAGCTCTCGCGAAGGACGCCGCCGGAAACTTTCTTAAACAGAAAAAACAGCTTTATTTGAACAGCGTGGAGCGCCTGAATAATTCCATTTTGCGCGTGGATAATCTTGTCCGTATTGTTGCCGAGCAAAAATCCCTGCAAGACGCGAAGGTCTTGAAGCTAAAAGCCGAGGCTGACAAATATAAGGGGACACGCCAGGAGCAGGAAACCGAAGTGAGTTACCAATCGGCGCTCGCGGAACAGCAGGTCTACAAGATGAAGCTTGAAACGGCCCAGTCCCTGCTTGAGGAGCTCGGGCTCATATTCCGGCAGTTGGCCGGTCTGCGCTATGGGACTAAGGACGATGGAAAAGCGGGTGCCTTTCTTGCTCGTTATAAGGATGCGCCTTTGTCGCCTTCTCATTTCCGTAATCCGTATCCGGAGCTGGTAGTGGTCAAGGATAACAAGGTGACCCGGCTGCGCGAGGGTTTTGATCCCGCGATGAGGGATTTCCAGGGCCTGACGGCGGAAGGCCTCGGCCAGCTCAAGCAGTTGCGCGCTTATCACGCGGATCGCTCGCGCCCAAACGGTCTCCAGCGAACGCTCGCGCATCTGCCGCTTGTGGGCGGTCTTTTCACGAGTTCTGATGAGGGCGCTCAGCATGATCAGGCGGTACGGGATATCGACATGGTGGTCAAGAGGATGGAGAAGGCCCGCGACATGTTCACTCGCGCGCAGAACACCACTCTTTCGGCCGCCGAACGCTCGAACGCGCTAACCGAAGCGATCCGTTATTATTTTCTTGCTGAGAGTGATTATCTGAAGAGCCCGTCCTTGATCAACATGCTTCACGACAATCATATCAAAGCCTCTCAGATCGTCGAGGCCGCGAAGGTCAGCCAGCGCTTTCATGCCAAAGTCGCATTACTGAGCTCTCTCGCGGAACACTATTCCGTGATGGCTCAGCTTGAAAAGGCGCGCCAGACTGTCGTTCAGATCAAGGAAAAGGGATTGGATAAATACACCGCTGGGGTCACGATTGGGGTGATGTACTCCTCGACCGGCGGCACGAGCACCGGCATCATGCCCTGGTGGAATCTGATCGAGTGGACTGCCGGCGAGGTGCTGGAATCGGCCCCCGGAGTCGGGAAGCCCGCGGCGCGGCTGACGGGCCTGAGTAATGAGAAGTACCGCCTGCCGGTGAACGAGGGCCTGGCCAATCTCGAGATACAGATGATCAACGTGACGAATGAGCTGCATAGTGATGAAGTCGATTCGAACGCGCTGGTAGATCAATATGCCGCGTTGGTCAGTCTTGGCGATTACATTGAATCCCTTGTGCGCATCGTTGAAAAGTGGAGAGAAGAGAGAGAGAGCCGCGGGGGGAACAAACTTGAGATCACGTCGAACTCCGCGTTCGGGAACCCGGTGACGACGGAGAGTTACGCTCAGCAGGTTCAGGAGCTTAAAGAGAGCCTGGTTCACATTTATTCCAGCCTCAAGGATGTCAAGAATCAGTTGCGCCAGCGCGGCGTCGATTATGAGAAATTGGCGAAGAAAACGGCGAATCTGAAAGGGGCCGCGACGGTGACGATCGATGCGGCCGCTGCCAAGGATCCCGCGGTCATGCGGGCCTGGGTTCAGCAGCAAATGCTCGCCGTGAACGCCAAGGAGAACTGGCGCTGGATCGCGGGGGCGTCCTCCGGCGGGTTCCTCGATAGCCCGTTCACCAGTCCCACTGCCAAAAAGCACCTGTCCAACGTGGATCATATGATGACGATCCACCCGGAGATCAATCCGGCGGAGCTTCTCCATGACTATCAGGGCGCCAAAATCGAACTTCTGGTTCATGAAGCGAAGTACCATAAGGATGCCGAGACGAAGAACGCGATTCTGGACTACGAGGTCAAAGCCCTTCAACTTGAGCAGGAACAGGCCGCGTTGAATCTATTGGCTCCCGAAGAGAAAGCGGACCTGACACGCCTGGTGGGATTGATCGCGGCGGGCCAGAGGACGTTCGAGGCAACGAAAGAAGAGATCAACAAGAACCGCGATTTAAAGTTCAACCACGCCCGGCGCATTGCCGAGTTGAAGATCTCCGTCAATGAGGCCAAGTCGAATCTGGCCAGAGCCCTCGATGTCAGCGTGTCCGATATTTTCCTTTTTCAGGAGGAGAGCCGTCAGGAAGACAAGAGCGCGTACATCATTCACCAGGGCAGTGTCCTGGCCGAGGCGCTCCGAGACGGAAAGCTAAATCTGGAGGATTACACTGAAAGCAGCGATTACAAGAGATCCCAGGCCCAGCTCGCCACGCTTGTGATCGAAGCCAAACAGATCCTCGGCAACCTGACCAAGTTCGGCATTACGGCCGGCCGCGTGAACGGCGAAAAGGAGCTGGTCCTGGACAAAACTTTGACGTTCTGGGGCGGGGATACCGTTCTCAATAAGGAGATCAACGAGAAGCGGCAAAAGCAGTTGATCGATGCGGTCCGGAAAATGGACCAGGACGCCCGCATTCAGTTATCGGAGATTTTGATTAGCTTTCTGGCGACGGCCGAGCAGGCGCTCCTTTACGGGGATGCCTTGATGGACCTTCGGTCGCAGGACGCCAAAGTGATGATCGAGTCAGGTCTCGCCATGCGCATGGGCCTTGATTTCACGCATGATTACAAGAGTATGGAAACCCGTGTGGCCCGTGAAAATGTCGCGGCTCTTTATCAGCACGAGCAGATCCGCATTAACCTCCTCAACTTCATTCGAATGAAAACACCGAATATCGACCCGGAGGCTTTGGGTTTTGGTTCTCCTATGAGCGAAGCCTCGCAAGTGAAGTTGAACGAGCGGCTCGCTGCCCGTAAGTTCAAGGCCGAGGAGATCCCGGAGAAAAAGATCTTAAGGAAAGATGTCGCCTGGGGCCCCAACCAGAAACTCGAGGTCCTCACGGGGAACGAAACTGTGGATGTTCAGTATATCGATGCGGCGAAGGCAAGGATGACGGCTCAAGGGGTCACGAAGATGGATCCCCTCGCCGTGAATGTCATTGCCAACAAACTCCGCACGGAGGATGAGAAGCTCGGTCTCATGGAATCGGCGGGTAAAGAGGCGTGGCTCGATGATACCCAACACTATATCGAGGTGGATCGAGCGAACAAGGTGCATGTAAAACTTCTCGAATCAAATGACCCGAAGAAGTCTGAAACTATGGCGGATTCGTGGGGCGTGGTGAACGGGGGAGTTGGGATCACGACTATCATCGCAAACCAGGCCGTTGAAGATACGGGCTATAGCTACAAGGTCACAGGTTTCAGCGAGTTTTTCGCGCTCCTCAAAAACGCCTACGATACGCCGACTTTCCGTGCGAGCGTGGGGATCACAGCTGAAGGGAACGATGGAAAAGCGGCGGTGAGAGCGTGGTTTGATGACGTCTTCGTCAGCCTTCCCCAAGTCCGGCAGACCCTCAATCACTACTATCGCCCCAGCGGCGTGCTTTTCAGTATGAATGATCCCCAGGAATATGGCGTGATTCTGGCTTATGCCATGAGCGCGAGACTCGAGAACATGCGGGTCGAGGATATGATGCCCGTTGACCCGGCGAAATTCACAGGTGATGCGAAGCAGTTGAAGCTGGAAAATGAGAAAAGGGCAGCCATGCGTGAACGCGTTGAGAGCCAGGCTCAGAAATTCAATCTCAACAACCTCTGGTTCCGTGTCCATGAGCACAAGCTGCCGCTTGACAAGCTCAAAAACTACAACATCTGGAAGGCCGGCGGCTATCACGCAATTGTCTGGGGCGACAAAAAGAATGCCGGAATGCCGGACGAGGCGATCGCGCTCAGCACTCAAAAAGATCCTTCCATGCGAAGTCCCTGGTCGGACGCTCAGGCCGCGAACCAGTTCTTCTTCCTGCTGGGTATTGATCCGAAGGAGTGGCCCGTCATCGCTTATTCCGTGTATGACCTGATGGAGATATTGAATAACATTCCGATGCACACTGACGATTATCTGCGGGATCATTCACCCGGCGCTTTCCGTGCGCGAATGATCCACGAAATGCTTCTTAAGAATGAATCCCTCAAGGCTGATGACCCCAACAAAATGACTCGGGGGAATAAGAATCCCGAAAAAGACATTGATGTCTGGGAAGCCCGTATGAAGGAGACCATCGAGTCCGTCAAGCGCGGGATCAAAGAAGGCCGCGCGATGGGCCTTCTGAAAGATCTGCTTTACGGAACCCACATTGAAGACGCGGGTGAGCGCAAGGCTTATCAGGACCTGCCGCTTGACAAACGCCTGAAGGAACTCAAGGCCACGCTGAAGATCACTCTTAACTTGGGCCGCGAACTCTCTGCCGCGGGGCCCGCCGCCGGGAAAGCAACGGCCGGTCTTTCCGGACGCAGCACGAACCCTATGAACCTGAGCGCGAGGGATTTCCTGTTTACCATGCCCGCAGAGCTCACCCTGATCGGGGCATCCGAGGCTGCGACGCATTCAGCCGCCACGGGAGGCCAAGAAGCGTCGGCCCCTGGGAATAGCGCAACCTCGACTGAATCCACTTCGACTAGCGGAACCTCGACTGAATCCACTGCGACTAGCGCAACTACGGAAGTGAAGCCTGAGAGCAAGGCGCCGGAAAGAGAACCGGCTGCGAAGCCGGAAAAGGCTGTTGCCGGGGAATTTTCCTTCAAGTGGGCCGAGGACAGCGGGCCGGATACCCGGAATATCGAGATCAAATTACTGAATGGCCGTGTCGTGCAAGCCACTGAATTTCGGATCTTTCAGACGATCGACGGAGAAAGCCGCCAGGTCGCCAGCATCAAAGGCAACGGCTATCTCCGTGCCACACTTCCCGGTCTTGATTGGGGAACGAGTTTTGTTACGCCGGGTTGGACCGAGGCGGACGGGGGCCAGGGCAAATATCATCACAATATGAGGATCACAAAGCTTGAGGTCAAACGGGCAGCCGACGGGTCCATGTTCCTTACCGGCGCGATGGAGGATGAGACAGGAAATCTTGTCGCTGACGATCTCGTGATCCTTCCTCCGTCAACCGTGATGGATCAGAAAGGGGATCCTGTCTCAGGGGATATGTCGGTTTCCTTTACGCTCCGGGCTAAACAAGCCATCCAGCTCACAGGACTCAAGCTGATGCAGTTCAGCTCGAATAATATCGGGGATGTCCACGACGCCAACGGTCTTGCGGTGGGTGAAAGAACAGTTCCGATCGAAAATAAAACAGGGCTTGTGGCCAGTGCTTCCATTCCGGCCGCAGGGCAGTGGATCACCCTGAAAAACGCGAACATGGAACGGTATATTCCCAACGCGGCGATCCGGATCAATGAGCCGGCTCAGGCCCTCGCGCAGGGTTATGTCGCCCAATCAAACGATCCGAATGCGGATAATGTCGGGGCATGGGCCGAACCCGAGCCGGGCACGCTCAAGAGCGCCTATAATCCCGGGGACGTGGTCCAGCGCGTCAAAGCCACGCTTCGCGTCCAACCGCCCGAGCATGAAAAACCCCTGCCTCCCGCGGGCGCCCCCAATATCCTTACGGATGATCAGGAAGGAGAACAATTCGGTCTTCTGATGTCGATCTCTAGAGAGTTGGCCCGTGGCGGAAAAACGAGGAAGGTTTGGGAAAAATTCGTTGATAGAGATGGAAAGCCTGCGGGCGAGACGCTGAAAGAGCGGGAAGATGCTCTGGAGAGGATCCGTCTTCTGTTCCATGTCATGCTTACTCCGCGAGGAAATGAGTTGATCACGAACTATATGGCACAAACCGATGCGACAAAGTCGTTTGACGCATCGTCGTCCCGTCAAAAGATCGGGGACAGAATGACCGTGGCTAGGGATCTGGTCGAGAAATTCGAAGCTGAAAAGAAGGAGGAGTTGGGTTCCGAAGCGCTCAAAGTTGGCGCAGAAGATTTTCTGGATTTCGGCCGGGCCACGTTTGCCCGTCGCATCGCGATATTTAAGGCCGCGAATAATCCGAGCAGTCTCGCGGGAACTAAAGAAGAAGTGGAAGCCCTGAAGAAAGATGGGGGGTGGAAGGCCTTGGGAGAGTCAGCCCCGAAGGCATTGAGAAAATCGGGGGTACCTATTAGCGATAAAGCCGCGGAGTTCATTTCGAAGAACCTGGAGAAGTTGGCTATATATGAGCTGGAGAATCAGGATTCTCACTTGACGCGGTCCCAACTGCCGAGCATGGACGAGGCTCTCCTTGCGATCCGAAAAAATCCGAAATCCCGAGACCTTGATCCCGTTTCGTATTTAATAATGCTCCGCGATGTCCAGACAGCGAACCAGGCTGAAGGCGCTACTCTATCAGCTGAACTAGCTCAGGGCGAGGCTTTGACCTCGAAGCAGCCCTTCTGGGTCCACAGTAAAGAGACACAGGCTGTGAGGAAGATTGTCGGAGTACATGAGGGGGCAGGCGGCCTTCGCGATAAACAGTATGATTTTAATAAAGCGTCGTCCTGGCTCCGGGAGCTTGCCAACTATAACGAGCTCGACGCTCAGGATCCAGGGAAGACGCTTGAGGCTATTCATCAGAGGACCTATGCGGAAATGTATTTGCAGTCATTTTACATGCTCTATCACCTGCGTGATGATGGCACTCCGGCAAAGATGGACCAGGGTCAGTTGGCCTCGAAAGCCCGGCTTATTCTCGGTTATCCCGACTGGAAGGCACAATTGTCCCGATATGCTTTTGAGATCAAGCTGGAAGGCTTGGCAGCGTTGAGCGTCAGCGGGCGGATGACAGAGGACAATCCTTACAAAGACTTGCTGCCGTCTCTGAGCCAAATGTTCCTGGAGGAACTTAATTCGATCAACGCAAAATATAAATTCCGGGAAGGGCATGAGTTTACTCCGGAAGAGGCCCGTAAGATCCTGGTGGATCTGTTTGAAGATCGCCGGTCCGGTTTGTCATCCCTGATCGTCAAGTATGTCGAGTTAAAGCATCCGCATCTTGAGGAAGACGATCGTTCACCAGTCGTGATGGTATCGAACTATCTGAAAGATTTCGCCTTTATGCAGGCGGTTAATATTCTTCAGCACAAGAATACTCTTTCTCTTGAAACCGTTGTCGGTGAGATCCGAAATGCGCGGCGCGGATATGAGACGATCCAGAACAAGAATGCGGTGATCCGGGAGCATTACCGGGATCCATGGAATATGGATTACCGGCCGTTGCAGGTTCTTAAGGAAAAACAGGGCGGCTATGACTTAGGCGATTTGAGATTTCTCAGAAAGTCCTTTACGGCCAAATTCGAAGATGTGCTGCCCGGTAGTTTTTTGTTGGATTCTCAAGGAGAAGATCAGATCCACAACGATGAATGGTGGCTTGGATGTTTTGCTGCGATCGATAAAATGCTAGGGGATGGAGCCTCCGAAAATTCGCGGATGAAGGCGCGATATGCCTTTGAGGATTTTGTCAAGGCGGCTCATAGCGCTTTCGTTTTTACGGGCCTTCCGGAATCACTCGAAAAATCAGTTGATGCAGACACTTACGATCTTTTTACAAAAAAGCTTTTCGCTTCGACGGATCCCGAGCTGAGGGCCGTCGTTATTAAATTTTTGAAGGACTCCGAGAAGGATGCGGATCTCGATCTTGAGAAAGTTCTCAACGGCCGGAAGATGACTCCGGATCTTTGGATGGAGATCATGGTGCATCAATTCATTAAGAATTACAAAGAGTCGGTCGACAGGCGCGAGAAGGTGGGTGCTTCCAGCATTCAAAATGAGAGCCAAGCCGTAAGTCAGCGGATCCGGGACTACGAAGGAGCCAATAAAGCCCGGGTGGTCCGCGCCGCGGAAGCGATTGCGAAGGGGGGATCTCTTGAGGAGGTCCGGGATGAAAATCTGAAGGTCCTGAAGGTGGAACCGACACGACTCGGACCTGTCGCAAGAGGTTTTGAAAAAGAGTTTGGCCTGCCCGTGGGCGGTTTTGCGCAAGCTATGGGGGCATTGAGTCAGAAGGATTGGAAAATGCTTGAGGCGGAGGCCAGGGAAGAGGGTTTTCACCCTGAGGATGTTCTTCTTACGCAGTTCCTGTTGCGTCCCGTGCTGGGTCAGATCCATTTTGAGATCTATGGAGAGAAATTGGATCCAGATAGCACAGCCGATACGATCCAGATGGATCTGTGGGGGCGAGAGATCCTGAGCCGGTGCGAGATTCAGGAAGAAGCTTATCGGGTCGGTGGAGCGCGTTTTCGAATGAAGGATCTCAAGGCCGAAATCGAACGCTTTAGGCAAAAAAAAGAGTTGGCTTTTACGTTCGCGGAAGGTATGCGGACGCTTGGGTTCAAATGGGGAAGCGATCGGGAAATGGAATCTGAGGCGAACCGTGTTGGAAGCGATGCGGTCAACAATTTTTTGAGTAAAGCATCCCTGGAGTTATGGATCAACACCGCGCGCGGCTTTTTCTCGGCCAAACCTGCCGAAGATCTAAAAGATCCACAAAAACGGAATAGGGCCATTTTGGAGGCGCTGAACAAGGCAGATTCTATATTGGGCTATGGTATTGCTGCCAGCGTTCCAAAGACGGTATTAGACGATGATACGGTGCTTACGGCTTGGGAAGGTCTTTTTGGAAAATGGATGAAGGACCCTAGGACTCAGGGTTCGCCCTTTGGGATCCTTCCTGCGGGGCTAAAGTCTGACGATCCGGAGAGCGCCGATTACAATTATGATTATTTTGTTCGCCTTGTGAATGAGTCGCCGGCGAAGCGTCTGTTGTACATGTTGAAGACCGGCAAGTTATTGGAGTATGGGTTCGAAACTGCTCTGGAGGAAAAAGGTTCTAAGATCCTTGAAGAGATCAATGATGAGATCCGGAAGAGGGTGGTCAGGAAGTTTCATATCGATGGCGGGCTGAGCGTTGCCGGGCTTTACGATTTCCATCAGCGGTATTTGAATACCTACCGCTATTTACTCAATGAGGCCTATAAGTCCTCCCATCAATCCTGGCGGGATGTGTCGGATAAGATCAAAAGGCCTTCGCCCCTTTTTGTGCTTCTCATGATGGATCAGTCCATTTCGGATCCGGCCCAAAGGATCGGGATATTGGATGTATTTAGAGAAAAATTAGGTATGTCCGCCGTTGAGGTTCGCGAAAGAGAAGAGGTCTATGCAAGTCTTCTGGAAGGTGCCAACAGCCGGCTCAATAAAGCTATATTTGACAAATTTTCTGCTCCGCCCGAAAGCGAAAAGAGTTGGGTTTCCCGCACTCTGGATCCTGCTAAATACGGGCTAGGGATGATGCTGTGGGGGGGGTATATCCTCGGGTTTTTGCTGGCCCTGAAGATGGTTCTAAAAAAATGGCGTGAATTCTTTCTGCTTCAGGGTCCGGCTTCCCAGCCTGTTGCGAAAAGGATCTCCCGCTTGGGGCTTGTGAAAATGTTTTTTGGCGAATGGAACCGCAACAATATTGCTGGAACGGCAGTTGTGATCATGTTGGGACAATTGATCCCTTGGAAAGTGGCTCAGATGTGGACGGGCACCGGAGCGTTGGATTGGATGTACCTGATCCTTATTTGGCAGATCGCATACTTCAGTTTTGCTCAGGCCTTGGCGAAATTCCGTTACACCGTCGTGTTCGTTTACAGCTTTCTCGGGCTTTTTTTTCTGGGTGAAAAGACTCTCGGACTTCCCTGGTATTCCTCTATCGTTCGTGGCGCTCTGGACTTTTTTCATGAGTATCCCTATCAATCATTTGCTTTCGGGGGGCTCGTTCTCGTGTCGGTTCTTTTAAAGAAGATCGGCAAATGGAATCGGGCTTATTATCGGGTTCCCGTCAGCAAGGATAGCCCACGGGCTGGGCAAACAGCAAAAATGGGGCAGCCCTTCGACGATACTGTTCAGGATATTAAGGATCTGATCGCAAGAGATGATCACTTGTCGATGCCGATGCCAGAGCCTTCCAAGATGACAAAACGTTCTGAGACGCGTCAGACAGGCGTCGAGCTTCTTAAGAGTACGCCGGTCAATCAATCCCTTGCGGAAACTATCACGCCTTGGGTCGCTGAAAATCAGCGTGACAATGTGACCATGATGCTCGGGAACTCTGAAGTTCCGTTGCGATTGCAAAATCTCCATCCTATTCTCGTGAATAAAATGCCCTCTCCTTCGGACTGGGCGAAAAGTCCCGAAACGCTTAAAAAAGTCTCAGACCTTGCGGAATTCCTTGGGGCGGTTTTGAAGGGGGTCGGGACTAATAATTATTCCGGGGTGCTTAGCACGGCCTTTCTCAACAGAATGAATAATCCTTCCGAGTTAGAGTCGGGAGAAATCGCGGCCATGTTTATTGTCGATAGATTCTTCGAGGATTTGAAAAAGCGCGGACTTCCTGCTGAGTATCTCGACGCATTAGCAGATCGGTTCTGCATCATCACTGCCCCCGGCTCGAGAAAACCCTCCTATACTTTGATGATGGGAGAAACCGAGCTTGTGGGAATAGACGGGTTGTCGGGAGAATTTTCTTTTGACGGCCCGGCACACAGACTGATAGGGAGCGATCACGAGGTCGATCTGATAAAGGCCCTGTTTTCTGAGGAGGACGGTCCGATCGTTGATTATTTGTTTAAAGAGAAGATACGGGTTCTTTTGGGGCCGGCTGCATTACGGAAAGAAGCTATTGCGGATGAATCCGATCCGAAGGGGAGGCATGTCCTTTTTTTCGGTAACGAGGCAGTTCAAGTGACCCCCACGGGATTTAAACAAGAGCCTTTGGAAGGTGAGGTAGAGGAAGACCCTGAAGACAGATGCTATTATCACACCATTATCCGCGTTGCGAAAATGCAGGACGGTACTTACAGGACTGTCGGTGAGAATTGGATGACCGCGCGGGAACAGGTTGAAACGGATGAGGCCAACGATGCTTGGGTCGCAGAGGCTATTTCAAGGGGTGAGAAAAACCCGACGCATCCTATGCGGAAGATATTGCCCTATAAGATCGAGAAGCGGGGAGATGTTTTATATCGAGAGGGTCATAGCGAACCCTTGCCTAAGGAACTATATCCGCAAGTGTTGACCGTTAAAGATCGGCATGGGGAAGTCCGCCATTTCCTCCCTCAGGTGTCCGTCCAGCAAACGCAGGATCAGGGGAACTTTCCCGAAGCTGATTTCTTGCCGAAGCTAGCCCGAGCGCACTCAGAGAATCCCTTGGTGGGAGCTTTTCAACCGCTGCTGACTTATCCTCTCGCCGAGAAGGTCACCTTTTATATGGTGGATGGAACTGAGGCTCAAGCAGAAACGGGGGGTGCCGGTGAGTATGATGATCAGGAATTGGAGGTTAAGCGTCTGTTTGGAAAGTATTCGATTACCTCGCTAAATATGGCGCAATTAGCCTTGCCAACCCAGGCTTTTCCCTGGGGTGGATACTATTCCAAGCTGCTGCTGCCGCATCTGATGCGTATTTTTGCGAACCAACTGAAAAAGGAGATCATCCGCCGGAAGATCGAGGCCATTCTTGACCACAACGACACGGCCATGATCAGGACTGTGGGTATCACGGCGGAATTGGAAATCGTCTTACGAGAAGAACGTGCGCAGAATCCGGATCCTGACAAAAGAAAAGTCTGGCAAGATGTGCTGGGGAGGCCGAATATTCACAAAGGTCTTTGGAAAGCATCCAAGAAATCGGGGGACTGGTTGCCGCAGGCAGTTAATAAAAGCTTCTCGACGATGACTCGGACAGAGTGGCAGGCCTGGGTCGATTTGAAAGTGCTGAATCATGATACCTTTCGCTATATTAACGGCGAAGACGAGCATATGTCGAATAACAGCGCGGAAAATGCCGCGATCTACAAGTGGGTCGGACGTAACTTTGATCGGATCTCCAGCCTTTTTTCGAGTGATGCTGATGATGCGCGTTTCATTGGAACGGAAAAAGAACTTATGAGTATTACCGCTCACGCGCCTGTGCGGTGGGAAGACTTTGCTTTTAGCCCGTTCGCCCGGTGGAAGGCCTTGAAAAAGATGTGTGACGAGGCGGAAAATCCGGCGCCGACGAGTCCCGAGGCGGAGAATCCGGTGCCGAGAAAATGGTGGCGTAAACTTCTCGGGAAATTATTTCCCGGTTTCAGGCATGTGGATCCCCAATACCTCAGGGAGAATCCCGGAGAACTCTCGTACCTCGTTTCTGCGGGGCTCGTTGGCGAGAACGGGGCGGCTGGATCGAATGACGATAGGCAAGCGTATGAAAATCCGCCTCAGGACGTAAAGTGGTTGGAGAATGATAAACTGTCCAAAATGCACGAGGAGACCTCAGGATCGTTCACGAATTTTCAAGCTCAGGCTATGTCCCATGGGCATCCCGATAGGGGCATGAGAAGCACTTTCCGATGGCTTTTAGCTATTCTTTTAAGTTCGGGGATGGGAGCCTATGGCTTTGGGGGAGTTTCCTTTGTGCAGCTTGCCGCCGGAGAATCCGCCGTGATCCTGGGGGTTCTGCTTATGAGTTCCTTCTTTGGGAAGTTTACGGGGAGGCTTCGGACGATTTTTCATTGGCTCAAGAATAAGGCTTTCCGCCCCGTCATAGCTTCCGTGTTACCTCAGAACCGGGTGGGGGACGCTTTATCGACCGCGATGGCTGTGATCCTTTCGAGCGTTTTCACACCAATCCTGACGATGCTTCTCTTGCCATATGACCTCGGGCGATGGGGCGGGCAGATCCTGCATTCCTCGATCCTTCTCATCGGCAATTTATTTCATGTCGAAAAAATGATCAGTGTTTTCTCCGATTGGATCTATGTGGTCATGGGGCCCTATGCTTATTTGCGGTCATTGCCGAAGCAGATATTGCATGATCTTTTTCATGATTATTTGTTTGTTATCGCGAATGTTGTCAACGGCTTCTACATAAAACGTTTATGGGACCATATCACCGGATACCATCCGGATCGGGAGCGTTACTTTCCCGGCTTCTTTGTTCCGAGCGAAATGGCTCCTGCGGAACCCCAACCGGAAGCTCCCCCGATCGCTTATCACATGTTCAACAACCGGCTGATCGCTATTTCCATCGGACTTGTTCTTGGTTACGCGCTTGCTTTGAAGGGGGTGGATTGGAGGGGAGAGCATGCGAGCGTTTTGATCGCGTGGGTCCGATGGGGCGGTGCTATTGTGATACCGCTTATTTTAGGCGTCCACTTTTGGCTGAGAGGTATTGTTATGCAGAAGGAAAAGTTGACTTTTGATCTGACCAATACCCGGCTCGGCAATGTTGATATTTTCCTTAGCCTGTGGGATTTGATCCTGATCAGCCTTGGAGATTTCTTCCGCATGAGAGTTGCCGTGAAGTTCACGTCAAAAGTCGATGGCCAATATCCGGACAATGTTTTGCTTCTCAAAGAATCTTCACCCGAGATGATGGCTCTTACAAGGGATACTTTTGTTCTGGGCTTCAAGAAATATGCTGCGGCGAGTGGGATACAGGCTGTCGTGATCACGGGATTGATCAGCGCGACCATTCTTTTGCTCGGGTTGCCTTTAGCCGGGATCCTGGGTGCCACGATGACTCCAGCTTGGTTTGCTTTGATCCTGACCCTTGCTCAACCTTTCCTCTATGCGATTCCATTATCGTTTGCGGGAGCCTTTGAGATCAGAAAAAAACTGGCGATCTTTCTTCACTGGGCCATGGGGGCCTCCGGGATTGCCGCGACTTTGATTTTTATGATGTCGAAATGGGGACAGTACTGGACCGCGGCGGTGCTTAGGTCGTTTTCGGAGGGCATGGCCCTGCCTCAGTATGCGCAGGTAGCGCAGGGTGATACCGTTTCAGGGGTGGGGATGGTGATGCGCGGCGTTAGTAATTTCACGGCGATTTATCTCAACTTCTTGACCTATGGAGAGGCGCTCGTCGGGCTTGGTGCTATTCTCGTTTCAGCATTTTTGTTGTTGGGTGGCCGGAAGCTTGTTGAAAGACCGGTGCCGAAGGCACACAAGATTCGGGTGGCTGCCCCTGCAGTGGCCGAGGTATCTGAGCCACTTGATGATGCTGCTGATGATGATGAATCGCATGACCGTTCTGAAAATCGTTCTGAGGGACCAGCTCTTTTGACGACTGATGATCTGATGAAGCTCTACCTTTATGGAGTAGGTGACGGGGTTTCTTCTTTGTACACAATTGTAGCGAGGAGTCTTGCCGTCGAGAGAATCGCGCCTTTCCAATTGATTGGAATTACCCTGAAGGAGAAACGGGAAACTAAATTTTTTGACAGGGTAGGCGGTGCCCTCCAAACAGTCCAAGATCTTCAAAAGGTAGGCATCGACAACTATATCGTGCCGAAAGGCGAGCCGATCAAAATATACTATGACTGGTCCTGTGGCAAAATCCGAGTGCTTGAACAGAATGAGCATCCTGACAATGATCAGTTGTTCGAGGAGATCCGTGGATATTTTCCTCATGCCCGGAATCATCCAGATTTGTTTCTTGGCGCGGGGGGGCGTTACGATCTTGCAATTGAAGCAATTGAGGCCGCTTTGCCGAATTTGGAAGCCCGGGCCAAAGCGGACTCCGCGAATGGAGACACGAGATTTGAGCTGGATCTCAAAACGCTACGCGCGTATCGTGATGATCTGGCAAGACCCCTTTTGCTCGATTATCGCCAGCTTGATATTCTTAAATTGCTCCAGTTCGAGGACAAAGATGAGATCCTCGATCTGCAAGAAATGTATCCGGACCTTCACCTGAGAATGGGTTTTTTGCAGAATTTATCTTTGGATCATTATAATCAGCCGCAGCATGAGTTCCTGCGCAGGATATTTACAGGCCAAGAAGCGAGCTATGCCGCGATACGCCGCTATCTGAGCCGTCGCGCTTGGCAACTCAGGCTCAATTTACGAGCAAGGCTTGAGCTCGTACCCCATGTGGATGAGGCGGTTAAATTCGACCAATTTATCACTTGGATGCGGCTCCAGGCGCTCGGCTATGCTAAGCGCCTCAAATTTCTAAATCTCGAAGTGCGAGAGGTCCCCAATAGCAGGGGAGAATTTGATGGTGAGAGGCCATTGTTCTATGTCTTTCCGCTTGCTAAGCGTTTTGAGGGGCAGGAGAAAACCCCTCATGCGGTAGCCGAGAGCATGAAGGACGTTTTTGAGGCAATTACTTTAAA
The DNA here is from genome assembly GCA_903884815.1 of Candidatus Omnitrophota bacterium. GTDB lineage: Bacteria > Omnitrophota > Omnitrophia > Omnitrophales > Aquincolibacteriaceae > Aquincolibacterium > Aquincolibacterium aerophilum. The sequence continues at coordinate 26,084 of CAISGE010000040.1, forward strand.
GGTCAAGGACACGCGGTATTCTCTAGCCGATGTGAAGGAGTCCGTCATTGAATTGCTGAACGATGGATTTTATGATCCTCGAAAAGGGCCTGATTCCTTGCAGGATGCCATCACTGCCGTGAATGGTTTTACCGGTTCGGATCAGGAAATTCGGGATCAGATCGCGTGGAAGCTTGGGGAGTGCATGTATGAGAGCATTGCCGGCACGACAGATCGGTCCCAGGGGACGCTCTGGGGTTGGGTCTCGGGGAGTGGCGCAAGGAGTGCTTTTGAAAATGCTGCATTGAGAGCTCAACGGCTCTATGATAGCCTTCTCCCTGAATTTTGGTCGCGGGAGAATGCCCGGGCCAGGAAACGCGAAGACTTGGCGAAAGGTGAGCTGGTTGCGGCATTGCGGGAGGTGAACGATGTTGCGCCCCCGGATACCGTGGAAACAGCGGAGAGGCCGCTCATGTTGCGTGATAAGAGGAGCCTGTTCAAGGCGGCCCTTTGGTGCGTGGGTTTGGCCACTGAAGATCTGCCGGAGAAATTGCGTTTACCCGGGATGGATCTTCGGCGACCTATCCGAGACAGACCTGCTTATGATCGTATGGATGAACCGTTCCTCAGGGTGCGTGAGAAATTGGTGGCGTATCTGAAAGCCCTCCCGGAGAGCGATGCGGTTTATTATCTGGGTCTGCACAATCGCTGGTCGCGGGGTCCTCGCAGTCAAAGACACGATCTTCTTGAAGTGACAGAAACAACTGTCGATGAACTGTTCCGTCGTTCCGAAACGCGCAGACTTCTGACGCGCGAATTGATCGAGGACAACGGGATGAGCGGGGAGAGTGACGGGGTGACTCCTTTTTATGAGCTGATAGAGAGAAGTTTCCGTAAAGAGGGGGTCGATATTTCCCAGCTAGCGTCAGTTAGTATAGGTTCGGAGAAATTTGGTTTCCAACGGGGCTCTGTCCACAATGTCGGGGATCTCGCAAGAAAGGGAATCACGAACAAGATTGTACCTGCAGGAACGTCTGTTCGAGTGGTTTTTAGCGACAAACATAAAATGATCCCCCCTCTTGGTGCAAACGTTCATCCTGACAGTGCGGCATTGTTCGATGGGATTCGTCGCTATGTTCCAGTCGCCCGTGAAGGCCAAGGACAATTCATTACTTTCGGAGCGCACTATGATCTTGCGATCCGAGAGATTGATATTGCTTTGGACAAGCTTGCGGATGTTCCGGTTTCCGGTAGAGACCCGCGGATCGCAAGGGATATGTTGACCCTCAGCGATTATCGCCAGGTCCTGGCACGGCCACAGCCACTGGATTTTAAACAAGCGCTGGTTCTCAGAGAGCTGGACTTGGGGAAAAATGATATCCTCGATCTGCAAGAAGTGTTTCCAGACCTTTACAGGAGAGTGGATTTTCTGCAAAGCATGGCCGCCGAAAACGTGAGTGCCAGGGACCGGTATGTTATGATTCGGTTAATGATGGCGAAAGGGCAGCGTTTTGAGGCAATGAGACAATTTTTGAGCAGCCAAGCATTGAGGGCTTCAACGAAACTATACGGCAGCTCCCTGTTCCCTTTTTTGGGAGATAATGTTCACTACAAAGATTTTATTGTCTGGGTACGTCTCCATATGCTTGGGTATGGCAATCGCCCTGAATTTTTGAACATTGACTCGGTGTTGGATGCCGAGTATGAGAAGCATCATGGCGGGAAGTTTCATCACTATAAGGCTTATCCTCTTCGTCATCGATTCGAGAGGCTGGGCTTGCATGATCCCGGGGCGGTTGCCGAGAGCATGAAGGATAATGTTATCAAGGAAATTACTTATAAGGTCAAGGATACGCAATTTCCTCTTGATAATGTGAAAATGGCCGTCATTTCATTGCTGAATCATGGACTTTTTGATCCTCGAAAAGGGTCTGAGTCCTTGCAGGATGCCATCAATCAGGTGAATGGCTTTACCGGGTCGGAGCAGGAAATTCGGGATCAGATTGCATGGGTACTTGGGGAGTGGTTGTATCACAGCATTGCCCAAGTGTCGATAGAACGGCCACCGCAGGGTTTTTGGAGTTGGGTCGTGGGTGCCGGCTCAAAGACTGATTTTGAAAAGGCCGTGCATAAAGCCGAACTGCTCTATGAGGCGCTACTGCCTGAATTTTGGTCGCCAGGGGGTTTCTCGGATAAAACGCTTGAAAAACAGGCCCATGAAGCAGCGGTGGTCGCATTGCAGGAGGTGATAGATACTTCTGCCCCCGATCCGGCGCGAGGGCGGCAATACGACTGGCCGCTAACATCGACTCACCCGGCCAACCTTCTTTCGGCGGTCTACAATGTTGTGGGGCTTAAGGCTGAAGAACTGCCGCTGGAATTCCGTATGCCCGGTCTAAAAATGGAACCAAAGATGGAGGGAGAGAAGGCCCAAAAAGTGCGTCGGCTGTTTTCGCTGTATCTGTTGCTCCTTGATCGGAATGACGCAATATTCACTGTGTTTCGGTGGAGACGTAACAACTACGTGCCTCGTGAGGACAGAGCCCTTTTGGCTGAGGTGTCGGCTGCAGCGCGTCAGTTGGAAGTGCAGCCTGAGGAAGTCAAGGCAGCGCCAGAGGAAGTCAAGGCAGAACCAGCGCCGGAGCGGGGCGAGCTTAGGGCCGGAGTGAATGTCGAAGCCGCGCAGATGCAGGCTGCGATGTCCGAGGCGTTGACCGCGGTGACGGAACAGAAGGGTCTGAATGTTTCGTTGGCTCCGGGCGCCGAGCGGGCCGAAATGCGGCTGACCGATCTGATCCTGTCGCTTGGCAAGCAGGGTGTGAAGGTTCCCGAGGTGATCCCGAATTTTGGCGATAAAGGCCTCTATATTGCCCAGTATGATGAGACCCTGATCAGCGGCGCGATTCATGAGAAGAACACGGGCAAGATGGCCCAGGGTGTTGTGATCGTGGCCATGGTGGCGAACGCGGCCGAAGGTGCGAAGGCGAAGCAGGCCTTTGGAACACAGATCACGATCGTTGAAGGCTTGGTGAATGATATTGTGAAGGCCCAGGCGGAGGCGGTTGTCGGCCTTAAAGAACTCAAAGGAAACGTCTGGCAGGTTCTGCCTAGCGTCGGAGTGTCTGCGGCAATGAACCTGGCTGCCTTCCTGAAAGCCGGGTTGCTCGCGAATGGTGGTGTCGTTGTGGTGAACACGAAGGTGCCAGTGGTCGGCGCTATTCCGGTTATGGCTGCGCAGATGACGGCAGCCTACGAAGCTGCTGAGGCTATCGGGAAATCCGCTTAACGGACAGACCGGATTCCATCACCCTTCTAAGACCCGGTATTTGAAGCTGAATGCCGGGTCTTTTCTTTTTGAACGCGATTCCGTTTCCCGTTCCACGTCCTGACCTTGAATTTCTTCAGTGGACGGTAGTAGGACAGCCCCAATTTCCACTTTGTGAAAATTGGAAAGTATTGGGACCGGACCCCGGTCTTTTGATATACTCCTTCAACCATGAAAACTTCCCTTAAACCCCATCCGTCCCCGGCTCGCGAGCCGGGCACTCAAGGGGGGCTCAAGATCGCCATCGCCCAGATGAACCCGACGGTCGGGGACTATGCGGGGAATGCCCTGAAGATCCTCAGCTGGATCGATGAGGCTGAGCAAAAGGGCGTGGACCTCATCGTTTTTCCCGAATGCGCCCTCTGCGGTTATCCTGTCTGGGATCTTGCCAATAAAAAATCATTTGTGGAGGCGGGCTTGAGAGAGCTCCGGCTTATTGCTAAGGCCACCCGAGGGAAACGGATTGCCGCGGTACTTGGATTTATTGATGCGCCTTCGCTTAACGCGCAACGCTCAACGCGCAACGCTTTTAATGCTGCCGCATGGCTCGAGAATGGGAAGATCCGCACGGTCTATCACAAAAGGTTGCTTCCCACTTACGACGTTTTCCTCGAAGAGATCTTTTTTCAGGCCGGTGAGAAGTCCTGCGTGGTTCCGTTTCGCGGCCACAAAGTCGGCCTGACGATATGTGAGGATATCTGGGACGATTCCTATGACGCCAAGCCGCTCGCGGATCTTAAGAGAAAAGGCGCGGATCTTGTGGTCAATATTTCGGCGTCGCCTTACTATCAGGGCGTTCAGGAAAAGCGCGCTGCGCAAGTGCGCTCCCACGTGCACCGTTACAAGTTCCCGATCGTTTACGCGAATCAGATCGGGGGGCAGGACGATCTTCTTTTTGATGGTTCCAGTTTTATCACCGATGCGCGCGGCCGTATTGTTGTTCAAGCTCCGGAGTTCGAAGAGGGCCTCTTTTTTTCCGGTCAGCAACCCGGGCAACCGCGCGAGTTTAAATTTCGACTCGCGCAGCTGAAAGGAGTTGAGGAGGTGTATCAAGCCTTGGTCATGGGCGTGCGGGATTATTTCAGGAAGAATGGTTTCAAGCGCGCGGTGATCGGACTGAGCGGGGGGATCGATTCGGCGCTTGTGGCTTGTATTGCCGTCGATGCCCTTGGAGTCGACGCGGTGAAGGGAGTTACGATGCCCGGGCCTTTTTCCTCGAGAGGGAGCTGGGAGGATTCCGAAGAGCTTGCGCGCCGTCTCGGTATCGAGTTTGAAACAATGCCTATCCAAAAGATGTATGAGACATTTTTACGCAAAGAAAAACGTGTCCCGTGTGTGGATGCCCGGCTCCCAAGCCTTGCCATGGAAAATCTTCAGGCCCGGTTGAGGGGACTCGAATTGATGTATCTTTCTAATAATGAGGGGCGGCTGGTCCTTACCACGGGGAATAAATCCGAGCTTGCCATGGGGTATTGCACTTTGTACGGCGATATGGCGGGCGGTTTGGCGGTGATTGGCGACGTTTACAAGACCGACGTTTACCGGCTTTCGTGCTTTCGCAATTCCGTCCATGAAATGATCCCGGAGTCGATCCTGACGAAAGCCCCTTCGGCGGAACTCCGGCCCGACCAGAAGGACCAGGATTCTCTTCCTCCTTATGAAGTGTTGGATGAGATCTTGCGGTTTTATATCGAAAAGAATATGAGCCGGGAAGAGATCACGCGGCGGATGGCGCGGAAAAAAGTTTCTGCGACGATCGTTTCGGAGACGCTTCGAAAAGTCGACCATAATGAGTACAAACGCCGCCAGACCCCGCCCGTTCTTCGCGTGACCGAGAAATCCTGGTTCGGTCGCCGCATGCCGATCACGAACCGGTTTCAAGGATAATAATTCCGGCCAACGTGCAACGCCCAACGGAAAACCTCTCCTTCAAAAAGATCCGCGTTAAAACTCAGCTGGGGACTTTTGTGCTTATGTTCAATGAAAAGGGGCTTTCGGCGGTCCGTTTTCCAAGGCGTTGTAACCGTCGCACACCTGCGAGGTGTGATGTTGCACACCTCGTAGGTGTGAAATGGTTGCGCGTCAACGATCGGCTTGATCTGAGCCATTGCACGCTCTTTGAGCGTAAAGTCTATGCCGCGCTGATGAAAGTACCCGCAGGGAAGACGGTGACTTATGGAGAACTTGCCAAGCGTGCCGGGTTTCCCGGAGCAGCGCGCGCCGTCGGTTCCGCGTTGAAAAAGAACCGGTTGCCTTTGATCATCCCGTGCCATCGGGTTGTACCCGCTTCGGTCCCAATACCGATCAATTTTTACGAAGCGGAAATTGGGGCTGTCCAAACTACCATTCTTGGAAAAAATGGAAAAGTTTGGACGGGGGGGCTGGGGCAGTATTCCGCCGGGGTGCTGTGGAAACGGGCGCTGCTGGAATATGAAAGACACCGGGGCGCATAGACCCCAAGTCACCGGGACACGGTGGCGTTGAGACAAACCTGACGACCGGGTGATGTGGGGGCGGTGACATTGTGACTTTGTGACCCGTGGGGAGATGTGCTATACTCCACGAAATTCAAGAGAGGGAGTTCTCGTGCAACCTAAAAAAATAGCTGAACTTTTAAAGACACTCGCGGAAGACAAGAAGGCGGAAGATCTGTTGCTTCTTGATATTTCCAAGCACTCCAGCATCGCGCACTATTTTCTGATCTGTCACGGGAATAGTGATCGCCACGTTAAATCCATTGCCATGCACCTGATGGATGAGATGAAGCAGCGTAAGATGCAGGCCTTCCATGTTGAAGGGCTGACGGAGGGCAAGTGGGTCCTGCTCGACTTCGGGCCCGTGATCGCCCACATTTTCTATCATGAAACCCGCGAATTCTACGGCCTCGAAAGGCTGTGGGGAGAAGCGAAGAGAATATAAAGAGTACGGCGTACGGAGTACGGCGTACGGTGAAAGAAATGCGCCGTACGCGAAATGCCTTTCGCCTTACACCTCCTATGAAATCCAAACTCGAAACCCTCATTAATTCCGTTGTCGATGCCTATTGTCTCCAGCATGGCGCCGCAAAGCCGGATGGCTTTGCTTATGACCTCCATCCGCCCAAGGACAGCCAGCACGGCGACCTTTCCTGCAATATCGCTTTCAAGCTCGCCAAGGTCACGCGCCAGAAACCCGCGGAGATCGCCGCCGGCCTTTTGGATCTGATTTCAAAAATTCCCGCCAAAGATTCTCCCGTGGAGAAGACGGAACTTGCCGGCGGAGGATTCCTCAATTTTTATCTGCGTAAAGAAGATCTTGGGGCGATCCTTCTTGAGATCCACAAGCAGGATAAGAATTATGGCCGTTCGGATTTCGGAAAAGGAAAGAGGGCCATTCTTGAATTTGTTAGCGCGAATCCCACGGGGCCGCTTACAATCGCTCACGGTCGCCAGGCCGCGGTCGGTGATTGCCTCGCGCGCATTCTCAAATTCACGGGACATACGGTGCATTCAGAATATTATCTCAATGACGCAGGCCGCCAGATGCGGATGCTGGCCCGGAGCGTGTTTGTGCGCTACAACGAGCTTCTGGGCATGGAAATGCCGTTTCCGGAAGATGGGTATCAAGGCGATTATGTGCGCGACATCGCCCGGGACATTATTGAGAAGGAGAAAAGGGATTCGCTGCTCAAGGAGCCTGAGGAGAAGGCGGTAGAGTACTGCGGGCTTTACGCGGTGAAATATCTCATGGGCTCGATCGAAGAGGATCTTGCCAAGATGCAGGTTCATTTTGATAATTATTTCAGCGAGAAAACGCTTTATGCCAAAAATCAGGTGGAACATGCCCTGGGGGTTTTGAGGGAAAAAGGCTATCTTTTTGAAAGTGAGGGCGCGCTCTGGTTCCGCTCGACGGACCTCGGGGATGATAAAGACCGGGTGGTCAAAAAGTCGACGGGCGAATATACGTATCTGGCGCCGGACATCGCGTACCATCTCACCAAATACGAGCGCGGATACAATATGCTCGTCAATTTCTGGGGACCGGACCATCACGGCTATATCCCGCGTCTCAAGGCCGCCTGCCGGGTGCTGGGTTATCCGCCGGAAGCCATTCATATCGGCATCGTCCAGTTGACGACGCTTTTTAGAAAAGGCCAGCCGGTTCGCATGTCCACGCGCGCCGGGGAATTTGTGACGCTCCGGGAGCTTTATCAGGAGGTTGGCGTGGACGCGACGCGTTTTTTCTTTGTGATGCGCCGGCAGGAGAGCCATCTGGATTTCGATCTGGATCTCGCAAAGGAGAAATCGCAGGAAAATCCCGTCTATTATCTCCAATACGCCCACGCACGTATCGCAAGCCTCGCCAAGTTCGCCGAACAGGGGATCACGGCGAAGGTGGATCTCAAACTGCTCGCGTCCACCGAAGAATCCGAGTTGATCGGTTGTCTGGCTCAATTTTCCGAATATCTGATTCAAGCCAGCCGCGCGACGGAGCCTTACCGGTTGGCGGATTATCTGCGCCAGGTCGCGGCGTGCTTTCATAAATTCTACAGTCATCACCGGATTGTGACGGAGGACAAGGAACTCACGAAAGCCCGTCTCCTTCTGGCGGATGCCACCCGCATCGTTCTCAGGAATGGCCTTGAACTTCTCGGTATCTCCACGCCGGAAAGCATGTAGGAGCGCCGCGCACCTCGTGCCACGCGCGACCCCGTCTCGCAAGAAAGCAAAACCTCTTGTTCTTTTCATCGTCGGTCCCACGTCTTCCGGGAAGACGCCCCTTGCGCTCGAATTGGCCAAACGGCTTGGAGGCGAGATTCTTTCCGCGGACTCCATGCTTGTTTATAAGGGCATGGACATTGGAACGGCAAAGCCTTCCCGTAAGGAACTGAAGCAGGTGCCTCATCACGGGATCGATCTGATAACTCCCTCCAAGAGCTTTTCCGTCTTTGAATACCACCGCTATGCACTCAAAGCAATTGCCGGTATCGTGAAACGCGGAAAAATCCCCATCATTGCCGGGGGGACCGGCTTTTACGTCAGGGCTCTTCTGGAGGGGCTTTCTCCACTCCCGGGTGCCAATTCAGCCTTTCGTGACAAACTCGAGCAGGAGGCCCAGGCAGAGGGGCCTGAAGGCCTCTATAGACGACTTTTAAAGCTGGATCCCAAGCGTGCTAAAGCAATAGGGCCTCAAAATGTAAGGCGCCTGATTCGCGCCTTAGAGATCTGCGAAGTCTCCGGTAAACGTGCCTCCGAAGCGACCCAAAAGAGTCCCGGTCTTCGGGCGCTGGGTTATAAGCCTTTCGTAATCGGGCTCAACCGTGATCGGGCGGCACTTTATCAATCGATCAATCAACGCGTGGATAAGATGTTTCGTCGGGGGCTTGTGCGCGAAGTCCAGAAGCTCTCGCACGGGAAGTTTTCCAAAACCGCCCTTCAAGGGGTGGGCTATAAGGAGGTTTTATCATGGCTTTATCCGTGTATCACCCCGTACACACCGGGTGTGTCCAGGGCGCCACACCCGGTGTGTACGGGGGCGAGAAAGATATCTTTAGGTGAAGCCAAAGAACGGATCAAGCAGGCGACACGGCATTTCGCGAAACGGCAGTGGACGTGGTTTAAGCGCGAGCGTGGGATACGTTGGGTCTGGTGGCCTGAGCGCGTACCTGTCGCGAAAATGGCGGATTTAATCATTCAAATGGTGGTGTATGATCTCTAAAATTCTATTTCGAGCGCAACGCGCAACGGGCAACGCGCAACGAATTACTCTTATTTTCACGTTGAGCGTTGTGCTTTGTGCGTGGGACGTGTGTCATGCAAGATAAAGTCATTCTCGTCATCATCAAGACAGGAGCCAAGAACGCCCCCAACCCTCAAGACGTCCTTGAGGAGATGACCGAGCTGACCTTGTCCGCGCACGGCACCGTAGTGGGGAGTCTTACGGCAAATGTTTCTCAGGCGAGTGCCAGTCATTACATACGAGGTGGCAAGATCGCGGAGATCCGGGAAGCTGTCATGCAGACCGGCGCGAATGTAGTGATCTTTAGCGTGGACCTGTCTCCCATACAAGCCCGGAACCTGGAGGCTGATTGCGGTGTGCGCATCGTAGACCGCACGGGTCTTATTCTGGATATCTTTGCCAGACGCGCGGTTTCAAGTGATGGAAAACTCCAAGTCGAGCTCGCGCAAATGCAGTATCTTCTGCCCAGGCTTCTGGGGCTGGGCGTGGTCCTGTCGCGTCTCGGTGGTGGAATCGGGACTCGCGGTCCCGGAGAACAAATGCGTGAAGTAGATCGCCGTAAGATCCAGAGACGCATTGAATCTATTAAAGAACGTCTGGAGAAGTTGCGGACGCATCGGGCTCAGATCCGCTCGGGTCGCAGGCAGAAAGGGCTTCGGCAGGTGGCGATCGTGGGTTACACCAACGCGGGGAAGTCGACTCTTCTCAACGCTTTGACTGGCGCGGACGCGTATGTGGAGAACCGTCTTTTTGCCACGCTCGACCCCAAGACGCGCATTTATGAAGACGGCGTGGTGCCCTCGATCCTTTTTACGGATACGGTCGGCTTCATCCGTGATCTGCCCCACGGACTGGTCAAAGCCTTTCACGCGACTCTGGAGGAAGTTCTCGAAGCGGATCTGATCCTCATCGTGATCGATGCGGCTAGTGAGCACGCCCAGGAGCATAAGCGGGTGGTGGAAGAGGTCTTGAAGGAACTGGGCGCGGAAGCCGGAAAAAAACTCCTGGCTCTGAATAAAGCGGATCTTCTGTGTGACGCGGAGAGAGCGCGGCTTCGCGATACTTTTCCGGAGGCCATTCTTATCTCAGCGGCACAGAAACATGGAATTCGAGAGCTTATTGCGGCGATCCGTCAGTCCTGGGATCCCGGAAAAACATCCGAAGAAATTCAAGTCCCGCGCTGAGCTGCCGCGTCGAACCAGGCAGTTACTTTTCCGATGATCTTTCGGAGCTCTTCGGGAGTCAGGAGTTGGGAGAGCAGTGCCTCGTCTTTCAAAGTCTCCGTTTTTCCGTTCTGGCGGCTTAGTGTGAAAACATAACGACCGGAATACTCATGGCGTCGGTTGGCCGTTATGGCGAGGGCGAAATTGTCCTTGTTGAATTTCCCGTCGATGGATTCGACCCCCAGACACAGCAGGAAATCCTTGCGGATCAAAAGCGGGGTCTCGACATCCATCGGGAATAGGACGTCCTTCGTCAGGCTCTTGAGGTGAGTCTGGATGTCTGTCGCTTCAAAAAAAAGATAATCCTTAAAATCGCCTTCCCTCCCGTAACGTTTAAAGCTCGGGTCGATGAAGAAACGTTCCCGCGTGGTTCTGTCGATGAGCACTAAGACAATATGGGTCGTATGCTGTCGCAGGAAAAAACCGGATTCCGCGGCTTTTACAAAAAGGATGTCGTAGCGATCTTGCAGGAAGGGTATGATGTTCTTATAGGTATGGGCAGCTAATTCCCCGCATAGCCCATAACGGTCATGATCCAACAGGATGTTTCCTTTCGGGTCGAATTTGTGGATATTCGTCAGTGTCCAGTTTTTTTTGTTGAAATCGACCGCCAAGTCGACGTTTTTTTCTAGCAAGTCGTTGACTCCGGAATACTCGAGGGGGTTGAGGACCGCCATGATTTCTTTGTAGTACGGGAGGGCTGAGGGAGGAGTAGGCGTCGGGGCGGGGGACGTGGTGGCTGAAATCTTTGCGGTCATCGCGTCGAGGCGTAGACCCAGCAGAGCGATTACTCCGATCAAAATCAAAATAAGAATCTGCTGAAGGCGGAGCTGCGATTTGATCTGATTTTCTTCTGACATGAATGGCAATATAGTAAACGATGGCCGTCGATGCAATATTTATATTCAGAAGTTTTTCAAGACTCATTCTGGGACATCTTTCTGATAACGAGTACCCTTGAAACCAGGGCGGGGATTTGAGCTTTTTGACGTTCGTTGTTTCCCCGAGGTACGGGCTTGTGTTATAATCCGCCCGTTTTTACCGCCAGAGATAGCTGTGAAAGATCAGGCTTCGGTTAAATGATTCGATAAACAGGTCTAAAGTCTCAAGGTTTTTGGGCGTAAATGAATAGCTATAAAGGTCTAATAGAATGCTTCTAGCGTACCCCCGACATTTTATTTTGAGCAGGCGTGCTTTTGCGATTTTTGCCATCCTCGCAAGCGCGAGTTTTCTTTCCGGCTGCGCGTCCTCAGTCCGACATGTCACCCCGTCCGCTTATACACCCTCTCCTCACGTGGCCAGTCCGATCAGTACGCTTCTTCCGGCACCTTCCGGAGCGGCTCATGATGTCTATCACGAGGTGGGGCCTTATGAAACTCTCTGGCGCATTTCTAGCATTTACAGTGTCGATATGGCAACGATCATGAGCGTCAACCATCTGACGAGCAAGACACAGCTCAAAAAGGGCATGAAGCTTCTGATTCCGAATACGCACGGGCCGAGGGCCAATATCCCGCTTTTTCCCACCACGCGTTGGACGCACATTGTGATTCATCACACTGCGACGGACCAGGGGAATGCCTTCTACGTAGACAGGCTGCATCTTGATAGAGGTTGGGATAATGGGATGGGGTACGATTTCCTGATCGATAACGGGACGCGAGGAAAAACCATCGGACAGATCGAAGTCGGACCCCGCTGGATGAAGCAGATGGACGGTGCTCATACCAAACAGGGCAACTGGAATAAGATGGCCATCGGGATATGCGTGGTGGGGAACTATAGCGAGACGGGTTTGCCCGACAAGATGTTCGATTCTCTTGTTTTTCTCGTGGCAACACTCAAAGGTTTTTACCATATTCCTGAGAAAAATATTATCGGGCATCGCGATGTCCCCGGCGCCGCGACCGAGTGTCCCGGGAAATTCTTCCCCTGGAATGAATTTAAGCGCCGCATAAGAATGTATTGATCAGTTCAGAGCCATGAGTCCAGAGAAGTTTGAACCAAACGCCTGAGCGAGATCCTCCGAACACCGAACTCCCGACTCCTTTCTCCGTAGAGTTGACAAAAATCCAAAATCTGTTAGATTCCTCATGAGTTGAAACCTAGGAAAATTCATGAACCAACGTGCTCTCAAAAAAATCCATAGCCTTGCGAAATATCCCATGACGACCGTCATGGCGCAGGCGTGGTTTCTGTCCACGGGGTGCCGCCATGCGGTGCGCGGCGGTGGGCTTTTGAGGGACGCTCGGGAGGTAGTGGCTTAATCCGGTAGTCAAAAAATAGAGAATCCTTCAAAAGCCCATAATCGCGAAAAGCGGTTATGGGCTTTTTTGTTTTCCGGGCAAAGGACATGAATTTTTATAATCTAACGATGGCTTCATAATGGAGCAAAGGCAGTAAAACACAAACAAAGGAGGCAGCAACATGAACCCGATCATAAATGCGGGGATCGCGCAACGGTATAGGCGGAGATCGAGAGATCCGGTTAAGTTGACCGCTTTGATCTATCTCCGGGAATGCTTGATCTTGGAAAAATATGAGGATTGCCCCGAGATCATCGCGATCGCCTTGGAATTCGGCGCGCTCAGTGAGGAAATACGTGTCCTGCTTGAAGATTCCCGAAGACACCCGAGTTCCTGAGGGCGGGCGGCGGATAGCGTTAAAGTCCAAGGGGTGTGTGTGCCCGTCTTCCGGGATCCAACGACCGGTAAGCGGTATTTTTTAGAAAAAAAATATAAAAAATTCTGGAAAATATTCAAGATTTGACCGGCTGCGTCCGTTAATCATAGTAGCCAAGGAGGGCC
>CAISGE010000041.1 GCA_903884815.1 Candidatus Omnitrophota bacterium
GTGTTTTTGTATTTGAACAAGCGTTTTATAGCATCTTCCAGCAACGGCGACAACAGATTGTTTTTGGCGAGAGGCCGGAAGGTCTTGCGCAAGCCGGAGCTATTGATCAGCGAATTCTGGAAAAGCATCAAACGTATCTCCGCCGTCTCGAAAACTTCCCCCTCAAGAAAGCGGCCTATTATCGCCAGTTGCAAGAAACTACGGGGATTAAAAGCGTCCGCGGTCTCTCTGAAGTTACCGGCGAAGATTGGTCTTACATAGCCAGAGTTCTAAAGATCCTTGAACTTCCCGCACCCATTCTGGATTTTTTGGATGCTCACAGAGAGCCGGAGGTTGTGAAGCATTTCAATCTGCGTCATCTTCTTGAAATTGTCCGAGCGGGGAATGAGGATCTCCGATATGCGCGATTTCGGGAGACTCTTGAAGCAATGGGAGCATCGAGCGTGGGTAATACGCTTATTGGGGGGGGGTAGCCGGTTCCTCAAGGATTGAGAGGATAGATTTTGCGCAATAAACGCGATCGCGATTTACCTCACCTCCGTGACAATTCCTGCCTCGGCCGCCAATAGCTCGCCCAGCGTGCCTAGTCCGATCAGATGCTATTAGCGAAATAATACAAAAACGATAATAGCAAGTCGGCTTATTTGCGCCATTTTTAGCTAATTTTTAAGTAGTCCGAGCTACTACCTGTGTAGTTTTTGATTTTTTTTTCATTTTTTGATTTGCAATACATAGCAATATATAACACCCCGAATGTATAGCGCAATTTCAATATCCCGCCGTTTTTCGTCAGTTTGACAACCCGAGAATAGATGCTATCTTTTGGCTACTAAACGCGTTGCAAAAGTTTTACTGTCTAGGCAAATGAGAATACAAAATACTCCCTTCGGGAGAAACCCATTCAAGAGAGGCGTCGCCATTATCACAGCGTCGCTTTTTCTGTTTACCAGCCTTCTCAACTACACGTACCCTGCATTCGCCCAATCCATTAACACCCAAGTTCAGGGAGGAGATCCATCCAAGGGTCTTTCTCGCCTGGTCCGTGATGTAAAGATCCGGATCCCTCCCGGACTTGGTCTTATAGACGAATCGTTCCATGGCACCTCCAGGAAAACCATTCTTTACATCCAGGACGCCCACGACTCGCTTGAAGCCCAGGAGAACATCGCAAAGATCATTAACCACCTCGTTTCAAATTACGGGGCCAAGACGGTCTTTGAGGAAGGCTACGAGGGGCCGGTTCCGACGGATAAGTATTTCGGGTTCATCAAGGACCCGAAGATCAGAGAAAAGGTCAGCTGGTTCTTCATGGACCATCTGCGTTTGGGCGGTGCGGAATATGCCCACATCAACCGGACCAAGGATTTCAGCCTTGTCGGTGCAGACTCCCTCAAGCTCCACAAAGAGAACATCGAGCAATACCGTCTCTCCGCAGAGAAGAAAGACGCTGTCACCCGGGATATTAAGGCTCTTGAAAAGGAATTGAAGTCGTTGGCAGACAGTCGCTTTCCCAAAGAGCTCAAGGAATGGCTCAAGACGAAGGAGCAATACGACTTGAAAAGGTTGGACCTATTTACTTATCTTGGGAGGACGATGCCCCTGCTCGGGGAACACGGAGCGGAAAAGGGTCTTGGTCTTATCCGGTTTCTCATCGAAGCCATGAAGACCAACGATCCGAACGTGATCGAAAAAGCGAAACACATTGATGCCCGCGAGGTCTTCGGCGAACTTATCAAGCTCGATCAGGCAGTAGCGGAAACATACTTGCATAATGTTTCGGACAAACAACTTTTTGAGCATTACAAGATTCTCGGTCTTCTCAATCGTCTGAATGATCTTCAAGTCTCTCAGGAGGAGTACGAGGCCGTCAAAGCAAGCCTCAGGGCGTTTGATACAGACTCCTTCGCCAAGTTCATCTTCAGTCAGGCCCCTAAGACCCTCATCCTGTCGAAAATGTGGGAACAAAACATCAAGGATGCTATCCGGTTCTATGAGATTGCACAGGAGCGGGATCATTCCATTTCGCAAATGCTCGATCAATATTCCGCGGGGAATAAGGGACAGAAAGAGGACCTCGATATGTCTGTCTTAGTGTTCGGTGGTTTCCATAAGGAATCGATCAAGCGCATCCTTGAGTCCCAGGGTATCAGTTACTTCGTTGTCAGCCCGCGCATCACGAAGCCCAGCCCGCGGCACGAGCAATTTTACAAACGCCTCATGACCGATGGAAAACTTTCCTTTGAGCTGTCCGCAAATATTCGGACTGCCGTAAGAACTGCGAGCAGCCTCGAGAAATGGGATACGAACCCCGACCTGGCAAGAGCGGAGCTCCGAACGCTGATTCCTATTGCTGAAAAAATCTCAAATCGGGATGACTTCAACCTCGCCGGAGAACGAGCACTGCAAGGGATCGCAAAATCAAGGTCAGAAAACAGAATGGGAATTCAAGTCGATGTGCCGAAAGTTCTGGCGGCTATGGCAAGTGGTGATTTCAGGGCGCTAGAGGATGGGGACCGGCTTATTGTTGGCGCTTTGCAACACGCCATGAAAGAGAAGCCCCGAGATGTAAGGGACTTGTTTGCCCGGCTAGCCTCCAAAGATTCTCAAGCCGAACAAGATGCCCTGGCGATAATCCAAGGGGAAATGACCGCGCTTATGCGCGCGCCTGTTAATGCTTCTGTGGTAAAGACTTCCCCAGTAGCGCCTGGTCGTCCCAAAGTGCGAAATGAGTTTTCCGGTGTTTTTCTTGAAGATATGGGGTTGGCCGGGAGGCATATTACCCACACGACAGAAGACATTGACGCCGTCGACGCACAATTTATGGATAAACCCGCTGAGGCTTACGATAGATTTGTTCATGCGGAAGCACATCACGTTGATGCCAAAATGGCAAGAGACGCAGCAGCTTACTTCAAGGATACGGAAGTCGCAGTGATTTCACCTGCGGGCGAACTTCATTTCAACGCTTCCCGCGGGCGATCGTTTGAAAACGAGGAAGCCTGGCGAAACGAACTGTCGGCGAATTATCGACAGATCATGGCTGATATTCGAACGAATATCCCCAACCCCAAACCATTTAATTTGATTTTACACGGCGACGATTGGACCTTAGAAAGTGCTAACGATCGCTTAATGGGTCGAGGGCGATTTGCGCGGCGAAAATTCTTTTTAAGAAACAGAGAGGGTGATAATCAAATGCCCGGAACATTTAGCTTTAGAGACGCGGAGGGCAATGTCCATATTTCAATCGATTTGCTTGTCAATAACCCATACAACGATAAATTCCTTGCTGAGTTTAAAGCTACCTATAAAGAACATCGAGCCAAAACTTACCAGGAAGAGGAGCCGCTTTTTTTAGCCCATTTCGATAAACTCGAAGCGGGAAAAAGGTCTTTCAACGAGGCTAAGGCATACATTGGCAGAGCTATTGCTGTGGAAGCGATCATGTCTGCGATGGAAGATGCCAGTTATGAACACGATGTCCTGCCCCATGCCAGTAACCTTTTTTTAAAAAGCGGCTGGTTTTCGTTTGGGCCGGACGACCTTTATCACAGCAATCCCGATATCATAAATAATATTTCTTTGTTACAAATTGCCGCCAGAATATTGCAAGGCTGGGAGTCAGAGAGTTTTGATGGCGGGGGTAGGTGGGTGCGGGGCAATCACCACGTCGACTGGGCCGCGCCGGAGTTTTTTGACGAAGAAATACGCGGTAAATTCGGAGAAAATGCGGGGCAATTCTTTAAGCCGTGGTTATCGCGTATTTTTCCAGAATCGACTGCGGCATATTTGAAAAAATTCTATACGACGGGTAGCGCAACAAGCGAAACGGAGCTTCGCGATTGGTTGCGAGCGCTTCACAATTGGGTCGTTTTTGGAGAGAGTCGTTATTACGAAGATCTGCGACCGGCCTTAAACGCCCGAAATATCGAATTGGTACATCAAATTCGAGAGCATCAAACGACGCATCAGGGATTGGTCGACAGTCTTTATGCGGGACCCGCCACCGTGGATCACCCGCGGGTTGTCTTTGTGAAATTCGAAAATTTAAATAATATTGTTTTGCTCCCTCAAATCATTATGAGCTTGCCGAAAAATTCGTTATTTGTTTATCCGGCGGGACGTGGTATGCATGGCGAAGAAATGGAACCGAGCAGCTGGGAACGAATCAACGAGGTTATGGCAAAGCGTCCCGATATTACATTGATCAACTCAAGTGCAAACGTGTGGGAATCTGGCCGTCTCGAATGGTTTCATGACGAGCTTCACGAAAAAATAAAACAGAAGCAAGCTTCGCATATCCTGATAGTTGACCAGTACCACACGCCTTTTTGTAGCCACCCGCCGTCATTTAGTTGGGACTTTATGACGCCTTATCTGAACATGGAGTGGGAACTGAGGTTTAATAAATCCCGCAATGACAAAAATTTCTTCCATGAGGCTCTCAAGAACTGGTTTGGGGACAACGTTAGGTTTGCAACGCAGATATATTTACCGAGCAAAAATTCAATGTTAAACGACGTTTATTCATGGCTGGGAGGCAAATTGACCGCCATTCAAGGACCGCTTCCTGCTGATTTGGCGCTTTTGCCTTTGCGTCAAGGAGCAGGAGAAACAGACGTGTTTGGGCATTATCCCCACGGAATATTTATTACCAATGATGAAAGGGACGGAGGCGATCATCGGCCGGACAAACCCGTGGGAGATCCAGTCCCGGGAGAAAACCGTCCCCGGGCTTTGCGAGATAAGCCACTCGTTTCAAATATTCGCTCGAAACTCACGAAACCCCTGACAAAAACCGCAGATCTTGTGGTGGCCCGCCGCTCCGAGATGCGGGATGTCGGTGAGACGATCGGTCAAATGATCGGGTCCGTGGAACGCCTGGCGGACAATCTGCGTCGGGATAACCCCTATGGGCTTGAGAGAATGAATGCATTGATCGAGTCGGCCTATGTCCACCTTACCGCGGCGCAAGGGATGCTTCAGGAGCTCCAGGCTAAAGTCCGGCATGACGACGTTGAAGGCGTTCGGCAGTTCCTGCAGCAGGAGGATCTTCAAAAGGCCGCCGATTTGATCGAGCGAGCCGTGCATGTGATAAACGACGCCATGAATGTAGCTCGGAGAATAGAGTGGGTGCTGAAATGGCCTAATCTCTTGGATGCGGATGTCGCGGCAGTGTCCGAAGGTTTTTCAGCGATGGGGCCGGGTCTGCAAGCTTTCTTCCAGAGGACGAGAACTCCGGTTGTTCCAGCCGCCCCTGCAAAACCCGCTTCCGACGGGTCTGCCCCCACTAAGGCGCGAATCAAGATACCTTATAAAGTCCACAGCTCGAAGATAGAGCAAGCAGCGGATCTATGTATTGGAACTCTTTTGAAGATGTGTGAACAAGGGATGCTAGAGGCAGCATTAACGACGGGAGATCGGGTCAGTCTCAGGAATATTCTGGTCTTTGCTCTTGAAAACGCTCTTTTTAATGGCCGGAAGGCTAGCCTGGAGGGGCATTTTTTTATTCAAACTGATTGGGGCCAGTTGCAGGCCTCGAAAAAATTAATCATTTCGATCGAGAATGAAAGCCTGACTCCCTTAAGCGCCGTGTTGCTGAACCAAGGAAAGCCCTTTGACCGTCAATCGCCCATCGTCACCGTACCGGATGCTGATCTCAGTGAAGCAGGTGCGGAAAAGAGAGGCACCCCGAATATCTTGTACAATCTACAGCTGCTCATGCCACAGAACCCCGTATCTCCGACGGTCCAATGGAAGCAAGAACAACCGCATGGATCGGGCACTAGCTGGCAGATTACCTTTGAGCTTACGCTCCCGGCGGATGTTGGGCAACTCTTCCGGTCGATGCTCAGCGGTTCCCTCGCCGAAACCCGTCCCGCTCAGCAGCAGAGCCCAGGCACTGCCCGCTCCGAGATGCGGAGTTTGAATGCCGATAATATTAATAGTGGAAGAAAAATTTACCAGCCTGAATCGGTGGCCGCAGTCGAGGAGGCGTTTGCGAAATTAATAACCGAAATATCCCCGAATGGTGAGTTCTCGGATGTGCTTAATGTAAAACCAAGCGTTGTTTACAGTCTGGCGCATTCCCTAGAGAAAGGCGATCTGGATCCTGAAACCTTGCATTTGTTCCTTGGAAAACTGATCATCGTATCTATCGAAAAATTAGAACGTGCCAAGGGCCCTAATGACGAACAGGATGCGATGATCTGGGAAGCGGTGCAGATCGTTAAACAATTTACCGCCAAGATGGGGATGCCGTTTCGGGATTTCACAAATTCGGTCCAATTCTATTCGCCGACCTCTGATGATGAAAAGGTGGGAGCTGAAATGGTGAATTTTATAGATGCGATCATTGTTCCTGATAACTTGCCGCGAGATACGACTATCCGGCGGATCGTTCACGAAGCATTTCACCACATGGCCGGGGGGCTCCCGATCCAATGGCTCAATGAGGGTATCACAGAATATCTTGCTCTGCGGGCTTATATGGAATACTACGGTATCAAGCCGCAATCCGGCGAACTCAAACAACCGGAATCCGGAACGCTTGAGGAACTGTTGTACTCGTACGCCCAGCATGGGCAAGTTTCCGCCTACCTGTATCAACAACTCGCTCGCGAGAATTCGGCTGAGGGTGTCGATTATTTTCCGGAAGTTTCTCTGTTGGAATATCTGTTGAATACGATCCTCCCCCAACGCGGGATCCAAGCGGAAGAGGTGTTGAAAACTTATGTTGATGGAGATATGCCGGGGCTTATTGAACTTCTGGGAGAACTGACCATTACGGGTATGACAGTCTTGCGTGTTGATCGTGGCGATAAGAAGACTGAAGCCGCTTCCGTGATGGAAATGAAGATACGCTTCTTCATGGAGCTCGGCAAAAAGTTCTTATCATTAGACGAAGCAAATGGCAGCCAAACTAAAGTGAATCCTCTCCGTTCCGAAATTCGTAAATTGATATCGGAGTTGCCGCAATTGAACATCCCGGCGCCGGGAACGCCGTCAATCAGACAGGAGGCGAGATCCGAGGCGAGGGAATTGAAGCCGGCCAAGAGACAACTCACCAGGGAGCGGGAACAAGACTCCAGACAGGCAGGGGGTAATGTGATATCTCCTTCGTTGAGTCGGCCTATGGGCCAGCCAGATGTTGTACGGAAAGCGTCGGATGCGTCTTTTGAGCTTCGAACGGTGGCGAGGAGCTCCAAGTCGACGATCGTCAGGCCGGAGGAGATCCAGCGGCTCAAGCAGGACGTGATCATGGTCGTGAGGCAGTCAGAGATTAACGCGCTTTCTCCGGAGATGTTCAAGGAACTTCTGGAGCTTGCGTGGAGCAATAACCCCGTACATTTCCAGGGATGGAAGCCGGGAGATAAGCCCAGACTCCATCTTTTCGTTCCGGATACGAATGCTCAGGATGCCGGGGCCAGAGTATGTGAATTAGCGGAACAGGGAGCCGTCTATTACCGTTTTTCCGAGCTTCCCCAGTCAGAGAAGATCCCTGTCGTCGGGTTCTCGAACAGGGAGCACGAGACTTTGGAAGCGTTCAAAAAGGAGATCCCAAAACTTGCAGAGCGTATGAAGGGCGCTGCGTTCTTGCTCAATCACCCAGGCGATTTCGGACTCGGGATCTGGTATGTCATCGGAGGCGTTCCTGCGGACGGTCTTTCGAAGAACCCGAACAACTTCCTTTTTGATCCGACCGGCTATTGGTCCGCCCAAGTTCTCGCAGTCCTCCAGGGATACGCCGTCATATCGACGTCAGCCTGATCTTTATCATTTCTATCAGCCCTTACCTCTCTCCGGATACTTACCGGACATAAAAAAGACAGAACGACTTGAAGGTGTTTTTCTTTTTGCTCTTATCCTTCAAGGTTCTTACCCCTACGCGGCACTTATCGCGACAAACGGGATTGGGCTTTACGAGTTCCGGATATATGCTATCTTTTGGCAAGCGGAGGAAAGTCCTTGAGGAATAAACCTGGCACGAGTCATAAAGAGCTTCGACGGCGTTTGCGGTTTGTGGACCTTCAAAATATCGAGGGCAACTCCGAAGCCAGGCTTACCAGTTTCGGGAAAGATGTCCGGAATGCCCTTCAGTCCAAAAAAGATTCGCCGTTGACAATCCTGATGGCGAAGGAAGAAGCTGCCACAAAGCGGAAGCAAGCGATCCAAGAAATGAGGCGCCTGCGGCGGTATGTGAAATATGCCCGGCTTACGCCCAAACAGCGCCGGGCCTATGAGCTATTCGTCCTGACCAAAAGGCAGGGCCTGACCTTGCGTAAACTCGCCGGTAAGCTCAAGATCAGCCTTTCAAGCGCTTGGTCCAGAATTCGTGGGGCGATCTCACGTCTTGAAAAAGTGGAGGCGCGCCGTCAGGAAGGCCGGAAGTTGCGGAAAGTCCTGCATCGTGTTCTTTATGCCGGGAAACTCCGGCGTGTTTTCCGCCTGTACTTTGAAAAATGCTGGCCGCCTCAAATGATCGCCCGCTCTCTCCATTCCAACCTTTCCACGATCTACGATAACCTTCAAACGATCCGCGCCCTTGGGCATGTTTATGCCTCCAGGAAATACATGCCCCTGGAAGAAGCACGAAAAGCGATCCGTGCTTCTGTAGAAAAAACCTCGAACAAATCCGCCTGATCTGACCAAATGTAAGGAGACCTTTTGAGGTTTTAGTCCTGACTTTTATCCTAAATTTCGGGAGGTCAGGACGGCATCTTTGGGCGCTCGCCTCAGATCTTCTTCCCCAAGCCGCTACGCACAGGGGCGGCGGGATTCTTTTTTTCGAGTCCCGCGACTTTCGGGGACCTAAAGCCCTACATTCCTGGATAATCTGAGATTAAAGGCCTCAAGGGAATGGCCAGCAGTCCGGTCTTTAAGGGAACAAATTCTTGCCCGATTGGGCAAACTTAAAGGAGCCGGTCCCAATGCCATTCAATCGAAGCAAAGCTGAGATTGGGGCCGTCCAAACTACCATTAATAAAAAGAAAGAAAAGTTTGGACGGATTCTGTCATGAACCAAGTGCCATCCGAAGTTCTCTCCTCTGCGAAACCCGCATTCCGTTCCGTCTGTTCTGACGAATTCCCTAAGCGAAGCCGTATGTTTATTGCTTTTTTTAGGCATACACAGGATGGGGAAAAAGGGTGGGGTACAGAGTTTCCCCTGGCATTTTTTCGTAAGTCCTTTACCTGCCTCGCAAAAGCCGCTCGACTTCTTTCCCGACCAATCCCTCTCTTCATAAGCATTTTGAGGGGAGATGGATTGGTCGGGAAAGGGATGCTTGTTGCTCGGCAGGTAAAGCATTCGTTTGATGCCGGGGGGAATGGGTTATGAAGTTGATGGTAAGGGATTGCGATATTCTTGCGTGGCTCTTGCATATGAAATTCAGTCATCTGGATCAGATCGGCCGGAAGTTTTTTCCGGGATGTAATATTCACCGGGCACCGTACAGGCGAATGCTGAAGCTGATGGATGCGGGGCTTGTGGCGACACGAAAAGTCTATAGCGATCCGAGAGATCTGTATATTCCGACACAGGCGGTAATAAAGGTGTTAGAGGACAGTGGCCATCCATTTGCCATTGCGCTTGCAAAGGATAAGACCTTTCCCAATTACTTTCACGACCGGGGTCTGATCGATATGAGGATCCTCTTTGAGGAGCTTGGGATCGGTCTCTGGATACCGGAACGGGTGATTCGGTCCGTGAAACCCCGTGGAGGTTCGCCGGACGCTTTGATCTTGAACGTGGATCAAGTCTATGCGGTTGAATATGAGCGGACAGAAAAGGAGCCTGCCCGGTACAAGAAGATATTCGACCGCTTCAACTATTCGGACAAGTTCGCGAAGGTGCTCTACATCCTGCCGACTGAAAAACGGATCGAATCCTTGAAAAAGAAAATGGGCTATATCTGGCAGAAGTTTTGCTTCGTAAGCGAAGAGTGCCTGCATCTCGAAAAGATGGATGCTGTTTTCCGCTCATCCCAAGGAGAACTGCCTATAAGGGCACTTGCAGAATACTCCATGACCGGCGGCCTTCATGATATGACCCGGGAAGAGATCAGAGAGGTGGTGGAATCCAAAACTCCGGGGGCATGGCAGAATAGCAAGCTATTCGCTCCGTACGGCGGCGGGGGCGATTCGTGTGACGATGATTCTGATTTTGACGATGATCCGGATCCGGACTCCGATGATGATCCGCAAAAAGATTCGGGAGAAAACCGGGATGGCGACGATGATGATGAGGACGAAGGCCGATGATCCGGCAGACGCCTCTCAAAACCATCCGGGCTTACTGCCTTCAGTGTGCCGGAGGGCATCCCAAAGAGGTTCGGTACTGCTCCGTCCAGGAATGTCCCTTGCATTTCTATCGTTTCGGGACAAATCCGCGCCGGCAGGGCGTGGGACCCGGCAGGATCATTTTCGGTAAGGAAACCGTTGTTGAGTCGGCAAAAATCTCAAAAGAATCAGAATAAAACGAAGATCTGGAAAATCACCAACCCTTGGGAAAGGAGGTTAGGAAAAGATGAAACAACAAAAATGATTAAAAAGAAAGGCCGGTGGCTACATCGGAAACCGATTCATTTTGAAGTGAGGATCGTTGCCTGCGGCGTTTATCCCGAGCTGGACCGTAATCCCGGAAATTTCTTTGCGCAGATGACAGAGGATGATCGCGAGGATGAATTCGCGGAGGTCTTGGGACATTTGTGGTCGGAAACAATCCGTGGAGGCTCGAAAACCCCGGCGGAACCAGCGAAAGCGCAAAGCGGATTACAAGTTGCAAATGCATAGATAATGAGTATATTGTACTCATGCGAATAATCCGGAGAGTGCTATGGTGAAGAAAACCAGAAGATGGAACAA
>CAISGE010000042.1 GCA_903884815.1 Candidatus Omnitrophota bacterium
GGAATACGATCTTCCATGCTCACATAGCTGAATAGCCCGCTGTTCTCTTGATCATTGCCGCGCATCCCTCACCTCCAGAGTTGTAGAAGCCTTATTCTACCACCCCGGATGAGGGTTTTTCAGCAGCCTGCTAAGGCTCCTTTCGTGATCGTGATGACCGGGAAACTCGATGCAGTCGATCCCATTCTGGCCCGGCAGATGGGGGCCGATGACTTTGTGGTCAAGACCTCGGACATGGGGGTATTGGCAAAGGCTGTTCAAAAGATGTTTTCCACGGAATCTTCTTCGTGACTTTTGTGGGTTCAGGGATCTTTCTGATTTCGAAAGGTGCGCTCTTTTCGAAAACGGCCACGGAAAAATGATTTTTATGAGCTCAAAAGAGAAGCTATGACCAAACAGTCGGCCTCCCACGCCAAACATCTTCCTCTCGTTCTCCCCGCTCTCCTTCTCATTGCAACCTTGCTGGCGGGGTTTTTTCTTGTCCGCTTTCTGGAGAGGGTGGGGAGCAGGAACCTTCAGGAGCAGAGTGAGAATATCGTTGGGGCGATGGCGATGGGGATCAAAAATGAGTTGCATTCTGCCCAACTTGCGGCCGGTGCAATGGCTGGGTCGCCTTGGATCCCTCCCTTGCTTCTCGACCCAAGCTCTGTGAATCTCGCGAATGCTCATTCAGTTCTGGATCGCTATCGGGAGAACTTCGGGTTTTCGGTCTGTTATCTTTTGGACCTGCAAGGCAACGCGATCGCTTCTTCGAATCGCGATGCCGCAGACAGTTTTATAGGTAAAAATTATGCCTTCCGGCCTTATTTTCAGGACGCGTTGGTGGGGAGATCGAACGTTTACATGGCGGCTGGGAGCACCAGCAATCAGCGCGGGTTCTATGCGGCCTCTCCGGTCAAGGATCCCCAGGGGAAGGTGATCGGGGTCGCTGCTATCAAAAAGAACGTTCAGGAAGCGGAAAGCGTGATGGCAGGTTTTAAGAACTCCTTTTTTGTCAGTCCCCAGGGCGTGATATTTATGTCCGGATCCCCGGAAAAAGTTTTCAGGATATTGTGGCCTCTCGATAAAGATGCACGCCTTGTTCTGAAAAGTTCCAAGCAATTCACCGTAGCTTCACTGGAACCCCTTCTCCGGGTCCCTGTTAAAAACGGCAAGGAGATCTTGTTCTCGGGGGAGGCCTGCCGGATCTTTCGGAGTCCCCTCGGCCCTCCCGGGTGGTCGCTTGTCCTCCTGGCGCCGCTCCACACTGTTTTGCACTATACCCTATTCGGTTGGATCGTCACTTTGTTTGTCGGCAGCATTATTTTGCTTCTGGCATTCTGGGTTTCCTGGCGCATCAAGAGTCAGGCCGCCTTGCAGGAAAGCGAGGCGAAATACCGGAGCCTTTTCGAGAATTCCCGGGATGCCATCATGGTTCTCCACGGGTCTTCCCGGAAATTTACCGCGGGAAATCCCGCCACGCTCACGATGTTCCAGGTCAAAAGCGAAGAAATCTTCAGGACGCTCAGGCCCGCGGATCTTTCTTCCGATCTTCAGCCGGACGGACGATTCTCTTCCGAAAAATCCGTGAAAATGATCGAAACGGCCCTCCGGGATGGCTTTCATTTCTTTGAATGGACGCACAAACGTTTCAATGGCGAAGAATTTCCGGCGACGGTCCTTTTGAACCGGATGCAAATGGGCAGGGAGGTGGCTATCCAGGCAACGGTCCGGGATATTACCCTTCAAAAGAAAGCCGAACAAGAGTTGAATCAGAAGATCGGGGAACTCGAGCGCTTTAACCGCATTGCGGTCGGCCGGGAGCTGAAGATGATCGAGCTGAAAGAAAAGATCCGGGTCCTGGAAAAAGGAAACGAGGCCGCTCCATGAATCCCGCCCCCAAGTCCGGAAAATACGGGATTCTGAAGCTTCTCCCTCTTGGGACGGTGCTGGGTCTCTTGCTGGCGCTCGGTTTGTGGAACGGAGGCCAGCGCGCGGCAGGTCTGGATGCCGAAATGCGGGAGGCTCTGCTCCGGAAGACAGTGGAATTGGCCAATCTCGTCAATCCGTGGTTGGCCCAAAAGCTCACCTTTACGAAAGAGGATAAAGGCACCGCCGCTTATGAGCTCATCTGCGAACAGTTGACCCACGCCAGCAAGACCCTCACCCACCGGGGTGTCTATAGCATGGCCATGCGGGACGGGAAACTTTTCTTTGGGCCGGAGAACTACCCGCCCCAGGATCCGATGGCCAGCCTTCCCGGGACAGAATACCAGAGGCCGAGCGCGGGGGACTTTGAGGCCTTCCGAGAAAAGCACCCTGTCACGATCGGACCGGTGTCCGATGAATATGGAACCTTTGTGTCCGCCCTGGCGCCTGTCCTTGACCCCCAAACCGGGAAGATGCTGATGGCCGTGGGTGTGGACATTCTCGCGGGGGACTGGTCTTCACGTCTGGAGGATGCCCGCCGGGGACCGTTACTGATGGTGATTGTGCTGATGCTGCTGATCCTGGGAGGGGCCGGGCTCATTCGCTGGCGTGACCTGCATCAGAAAATAAATTCAATCAGGCTTAAATCCTGGGTCATCATCCCGGTGGTTCTGGCGATGCTCGGGGGCGCTTTGATCTACGGGGCCTATGAGTATCAGGAATTCAGAGAAGAATCCTGGCAAGAAATGAATCATCTGACAGAACATGTTCGCGGCGATTGGAATCAGAATATGGCCGCGCAAGCCCGTCTCCTCAAGGCGAAGCTTGATCAGGTCAATCATGATCCGGCGCTCATGAAAGCCTGGAAGGACCGGGATCTTGGGTCCCTGGCAGGTCTGGTGCAGCCGATCTTCGAGGAGCTCAAACGGGAATACGGGATAAGCCATTGTTATTTCATTGATGCCGACCGGACCTGTTTTTTCCGCGCGCATCAGCCGGACCGTCGCGGCGATAGCCTGGACCGCTATACCCTTCGCACGGCCGAGCGTTCCGGGGAGGATGTCTGGGGGGTCGAATTGGGACCCTTGAGCACCTTTACGCTGCGTTATGTCCGGCCGGTCAAGGAAGGCGGAAAGATCACCGGCTATCTGGAATTGGGGACGGAGGTCGAACGGCTTTTTCAGAATGCCGCCAAGGATTCAAATCTGGAAACCCTGACGGCGCTTCGCAAGGAATACACCTCACGCGAAAAATTCGAGGCGGGGCAAAAAACATTCCAGTTTTCGGGAGCCTGGGAGACTTATCCGGATTTTGTGGTCACTCACCGGACCCTTACGGCTTTTCCCGCGGAGGTGGATCAGTGGCTCCGTAAAAAAAGTTTACAAACGGGCGTGGAGATCTTTAGCGCAAAACTGGGTAAAAAAAGATTTGTCTGCGGAGTCATTCCCTTATTCGATGCCGAGGGCCGGGATGTCGCGCGTCTTTTACTGATGCGGGACGTAACTTTCGCAATCGCCCTGAGGGAGAGCACTCTGCTTTTCAGCCTCAGCTTGTTTCTGGTCCTTTTGGGAGGAGTCCTGGCTTTGCTCTGGTCCGTGGTGGGGTCGGCAGAGCGGCAGCTCGATGCCGCGTTCACGCAGGTGCGGGACAGTGCGGAGTCGTATCGTCGTCAGTTCGCCGAAAATTCGGCGGCCATGTTACTGTGCGATCCTGTGGACGGGCGCATCGTGGATGCCAATGGTGCGGCCTCACGATTTTATGGGTATCCTCGGGAAAAGTTGTTGGCCCTGAGTATTACCGAGATCAATATTCTTCCGGCCGCGGAAGTCTTATCGGCGATGAAGTCCGTCTCCTCAGAACATGGTCGCCAATTTGAGTTTCGACACCGCTTGGCAGATGGGTCCGTACGGGATGTCGCCGTATCCGCGAGCCTCATCCAGTTGGGGGAACGCCAAGTCATTCACTCGATCATCCATGATATTACGGACCGAAAGCGCGGGGAGCAGGAGCTGGCGGAGAACCAGCGTGCGACGATGAATATTCTGGAGGATTTGACGCAGGCCAAAGAGGAGATCGATGCCAAGTCCCGGGAGCTGCAGAGAAGCGAAGCGTTCCTTAAAAATACCGGCCAAATGGCCAGGGTCGGAGGGTGGGAACTAGACCTTGCGACAAAGGCTTTATCCTGGACGGATGAAACCTACAGGATCCATGAGCTCGAGATCGGTTCTAAGCTGACTCTGGACGCGGCGATTCATTGTTATGCGCCAGAATCGCTCCCGCTCCTTCAGGCGGCACTTCAAAAAGCCATGGAAATCGGTGAGCCATTCGATCTGGAGCTGGAGATCATTTCCGTCAAGTCCCAGAAGCGGATCTGGGTGCGCGCCGGAGGCCGGGCGATTTGCGAAGACGGAAAGATCGTGAAATTACGGGGAACATTCCAGGACATCGATGCCCGCAAACGCATAGAAATAGCGCTACGGGAAAAGACCTTGCAGCTGGAGACCCAGACCTGGGGACTCCAGAAGGCCAACGACGGGATCAAGGCGCTTTATCAGGAGCTCGAGAAAAAGAACGTGGATCTCGCCAAACTCGACAAGTTGAAGGACGATTTCATTTCAATCGTGGCGCATGAGCTCCGGAATCCTCTCGGGGTGGTCCGGGAAGCGGCGACGCTGATGCTGGACGGTCTCGCCGGACCCGTGACACCGGGACTAAAGGTCTATATCGAAATGGTGGAGCTGACGTCACAACGTCTGATCGGTATCACGAGCGATCTCCTGGATCTCGCGAAAATCGAATCGGGGAAGGTGACGCTCCATTTTGAGACCATCGATCTTTTGAGCCTGATCCGGCAGTCCTATGAAGGGATCGCGCTACGGGCCCATAAAAAGGGGCTCACGGTCTCAGAGGTTTTTCCGGGCGAGAAGCTTTTGATCGAAGGCGATCCCGACAAGCTTTCGCAGGTGATGATCAATCTTTTGAGCAACGCCTACAAATTCACGGAAAAAGGCGGCATCACCGTGGAGGTCTGGGATCTTGGCGACGAAGTTCAATGCATCGTGAAGGACACCGGTGCCGGCATGTCCCCGGAGGATCTTTCCAAGCTTTTCAGCAAATTCGAACAGTTCGGCAAGCCGACCACCTCTGCCGAAAAAGGGTCGGGGCTCGGGCTGATCATCTCAAAAAGTATCGTAGAAGCACACGGCGGAAATATCAGGGCGGAAAGTAATCTTGGAAAAGGTTCCTCTTTTATTGTGACCCTGCCCAAAAAACAGAAGCAGAAACAAAAGATCGGCGAGATCCTCTTGTCGGAAAAGATGGTGACGTCCGAGCAGCTCGCCGAGGCCCTCAAGAAGCAGAACCAGCAGAAGTCCTGAACTTATTTCACGCCTCATCCGTGTCTGAATCTTTCGGTGTCGGCGGCCCGCGGAAGAGCCTATAATATAGACCCCTATGGATCGGGGAAATGCACATCATTGACACAGGGGTTTATGATGAAAACAGAAGAGGTCCTTAAAGATTGAACCTTCGCTCTCACCGGGCGGAGGTTTTTGTGTTTATGCCCCGGCGAGGAGAGGCGAAGCTGAATATCCAATATTCAACAAGGAATTTCCAATGATGAAGGGAAAACAAAACC
>CAISGE010000043.1 GCA_903884815.1 Candidatus Omnitrophota bacterium
CCCGTAAACGGTCTGGAAAATGCAACGAAAAATTGCACCAAAGCGACAGGTGTGTTGTAAAATTAAGAAATCGATTCTGCGGAAGACCGGCACCTGTCGGATTCAGCGGAATGACCTGTCGCTTTCAGCGGAATACGCACCGAAGACCGGAAGGATATTAAATCATCCAGCCCGAGCATTCTTGATAAGACCTCATATCGCTCTTTTGGCTTCATGAATATAAAATCGTGTAGCGAATGCTGAAGAATTATGGGACGGTCTCGCAGGTTAGTAATGCCGATGCTGGAGAGATTCGCTACTGCACTTTTATCGAGGAATAGCTTAGTTGATTCGTCAGGATTTAGTTCACGTTTTACGGTGTGCTCATTGCCTGCTTGGTCACTGAACACTAGTTCAACAAAGGGAGAAGACGACCCCTTGTAATGAACGTTCCGATAGGAGTCTGCATACTCTCGCTTGCTAATTTCATCTCCTTTTTGCCTTCTCAACGTGAATCCAAAAAGGACCCACTCAACAGCCTCAGCGAGAGAGCTTTTACCGCTTCCATTGATGCCGCAGTAGATAATGAGAGCTCCATCTAAATCAATTGATTGCTCCTCGTTGAAGCCTCTGAATCCAGCAATCCTAAGACTTTTCAATCTCATTTTTGTTATCCTGAATCAGCTTAATAAGTTTCGCCGTGAGTTGTTCTTCGCTGGGGTTTTCTCTGTACCATTTAATGAGGTTTTTATGGAGAGGGTCTATCAATTTCGACTCAAGCTCACTTAGATTGTCCCGAGCATCTTCCATTTTATGCTCTCTCTCTTTTAAGGCATGTCTTAGAACGTCTACGCATGGCTATGTTCAAACGCCTCTCGCAAGACTGCCTGCGTCAAAAGTTCGGTTCTACATTCACGTTCGATTACTTGCTTCTCTAAATCATAAATCATGGCCATCAGCTCATTAACCCTCGCAACGATAATTCGTTGTTCCCAAATGGGCGGCAACGGAATAACCAAATTCATCAATGTGGGAAGTTTTATATTTGGTTGCCCCGCCATCTGATATGCGGCCTTCTTGATTTCAGGCTGTTTCGAACGAAGTAACATTAAGATATAATCCTGATTGCTGTGCGAGGTTGGTTTAATACCTATCATGCTGTCGGGAAAACACATGTCCATCCCTAGAACGCCTAAATTTCCTATAGTCCCGCCAACGATAGCCACTGCAATCGTACCTTTCACGAACTGTTTGGAAACTGAGAATCCTTTATCGTTTAAGGTTTGCTTAAAATCTGTTATGACATCTCCATTGGCACTTAGAGAGCCTATCTGAATGAAAGGATATTTCCCGCCGTAACAGCTTTTGTCATTCCTTGGCCGAATCGAGAATCGACCTCTTTCAAACAATGCATAGTTGCCAAACTTGCACCACACCCACCCTTCGGGCAAAACCATTTTGGTCTCTTCATCTGACGGAGGCGTTAAAATCTTTTCCTTACGCATTTTGCCTTTCGACACAAGAATGTCTCTCTCGACTTGGATTTTCGCAAGAAGCTTTGAGGCATGATTTTCCCCTCTAGTCAGATGTGGATTTTGCCTCCGCCACTCCGAGGTAAGGTTGCCAGCGATAGCTTCTTGAAGAATGGACTGACGTAGATATTTTAGATAATCAATCTGTTCTAAGTGGGTGGAACTCAATGCGTCAATTTTGTCAAAGCTTGAATTAATGCTATCTAACATTTTTTTTTGGTCGGATACAGACTTATGAATTGATAACCGTTGCCGAAGGAAAAACTCTTCTTTTATTCTTACCCGCCCCATCCCTTTTGTTAACTGGTACAGCATATTTAAAAATAATCTTTGGCGGAAAAGATGTATCAAGTAATCTGGCAAAATAATTTTATCGTTGATTTCAAAAGTGGGCATTTCATTCGTAACAACTGCGCCGTCTAACTCTGCGGGAACTAGGCCGAAAGCTCCAGTATGGGCTGCCAGCCGTGAATAAATAAAGGAACCGCCCCTAACACGGTACGCTTTGTCTGCTTTTATATTTATACCTTTTTTTTCTTCCCGCAAACTCACAACGCCTGTTTTCGATATCGTCACAAGCTTATACATTTCATTCGCATGGATAGAAACATCGTCCTCGTATTGCTTAAGAAATGTCCCCAACTCAACGGCAATCATCTCATGCATTACTGAGCTCCTTTTTCAGCTTCTCTAGGAGCTCGTCACTTTTTCGAAACGAATCGTGGAGCATAGAAACAATCTCAGCACTCGAATTGAAGGACTCTTCTTCGGGCACATGCGGATTCTTGATGTCGAGGCTGTATCCGTGCTCAGCTATCGTTTTTATTGAAACCTTCCACGCCTGCTCGTTCTCTTTGCGTTTCTTCCACCACTTTTTGAGACTTTCGAATTCACTCGTTTGAATGGGCTTGGTTTTACTATACGCCTTCACAGCCTCTGGAAGCTTGTGCTCCCAATACCAAATTTCTTTAGTCGGCTTACCCCTTTCGAAGAAAAGAAGGTTCGTTGCAACACTGGCATAAGGCTGGAATACTGAGTTGGGTAATCGAACAATGGTATGCAGATTGCAGTTCTCAAGAAAGTGTTGGCGTATTCGTTGCTTTACGCCATCGCCTGTAAGCGAACCATCAGGCAAAACAATACCGGCCCGACCACCTTCGTTTAGATATCGAATCATTAGAAGCAGAAACAAGTCCGCACTTTCCATTGTACGAAAGTTCTGAGGGAAATTCGTCTCTACTCCGTCTGTCACAGAGGCACCAAACGGCGGATTAGCAAGAATCACATCCACACGGTCTTTCTGACCTATCGATGTGTATTCACGATTCAAGCTGTCTGTGTAATCGATGTTAGGAACTTCTATATCGTGCAAAATAAGGTTCGTGACACTCAACATAAAAGGCAGAGGCTTGAATTCCATTCCATGGATTGTTTTCTCAAGCTCCTTAAGGTCTTTAACTCCCTTAACATCTTGCTTCCGAATGTTCTCAATGGCGCTAGTCAAGAAGCCACCTGTACCGCACGCCGGGTCTAATACTTTCTCCCCCAAGCGAGGGTTAATCATCTCTGTAATAAACTCGGTAAGCGCACGAGGCGTATAAAACTCACCATAGTTGCCAGCATTTTGCAAGTCTCGCAAAATCGTTTCATAAATATCGCCAAACACATGACGGTCCTCGGAGCTGTTGAAGTCAATCTGGTTGAGCAGGTTAATCACTTGGCGAAGGATGGTGCCGTTTTTCATGTAGTTATTTGTGCCATCAAATATCTCACGG
Source organism: Candidatus Omnitrophota bacterium (assembly GCA_903884815.1). Classification (GTDB taxonomy): domain Bacteria; phylum Omnitrophota; class Omnitrophia; order Omnitrophales; family Aquincolibacteriaceae; genus Aquincolibacterium; species Aquincolibacterium aerophilum. Next base: position 3,287 of record CAISGE010000043.1, read on the forward strand.
ATAATCAATGCACGCTTGCTACCAGAGCTGACATCAAGATTCTTGAGTTGAGGGATTAGCTTGTCATCAATGAAATTCTTGAGCTCATCACCAGTCATCCCTTCGTCATCAGCCGCCCAATTACGCCACTGTAATTTTTTAGGCATAGCTGAAACATACTTGCCGTTAAGAAGCTCGAGCTCTTTATCTTTGTCATCCAATATTTTGAGACTAATCATCCAGCCGAGCTGTTCAATGCGTTGAGCGTCACCGGATACGCCCGGGTCTTTGCGCATAATGTTTTGCAGGGCTTTGATAATACCGCCGATATTTTTCATCACAACTCCTTAGGCTACAGCGTAAATTTCGCGTTCAAGCTCTTCGATAGCTTCTAAATACTTATCTCTGCCACCAAATATTTTCACAATTTCAGCAGGGGTTCCAAATCGGTTGAAGGGTTCTACCCTTAAAACTGAAGGGTCTTCAATGTTGTCTATGCCCTCATCGGCATACTTATCCAACAAGGCATTCAGAATTGTGCGAGCCTTATCCTCATACTTCGTGAAATAATTACGCTTCTTCACTTTGTCCGCACGCTCACGGCGTGTAAGAGGTGGCTTATCCCAAGCGATATGACAAATAAGGTCGAATGCGTCCAAATCTTTCTTCACCTCAGAGAGGAGATTGTCGAGCATGATTCCATGTGATTCTAACTGGTCAATGACTGCTCGTTTCTTCTCGAAGCTATTCCACCTTGCAAGAAAGTCATCAAGAGACCGGAACTCCTTTAAGAGCCCATTTTTTGTATAGTCCTTCAGTGTCTCCGTAATTAATTTGCCATTCAAATCCAAATGCTGAACTCTCTCATTGAGCACAGAGACATCCACTCCGTTCACATAAACCTTCGGTCCTGGCCATGAGGTAATCGTTCCGCCCTTGATAATCTCGGGCTTGTTTACGCCGTCAGTTTTATCAAAGTCAACGGGCTTGCCTGTTTCACCGTCGATTATTTGAGTATCTCTCTCCGGGTTTATAACTTCATCCGTCAGCTCTTCATCAGCCTTAATGACTTTAATCATTACCGGGTCACCATCAAAATCAGGGCGGGCAAAGATGTCTGTTGCGCTTCGAAAGTCAATAATAGTAAAGAAGGTTTTCCCGAAGTCCTCTCTGATGCGAGTTCCACGTCCTATGATTTGCTTGAATTCGGTAACAGATTTGATGTTCGAGTCGAGCACTATGAGTTTGCAGGTCTGAGCATCAACGCCAGTCGTCATTAACTTGGATGTAGTCGCAATAACAGGGTAGCGCTCTTCAGGATTAATGAAATTATCCACCTGACGCTTGCCCTCATCGTCATCGCCTGTAATCCGCATCACGTACTTGTAATTCTCCTTTACCAAAGCAGGATTGAGTGTGACGAGAGCCCGTCGCATGCGTTCTGCATGCTCAATATCAACGCAAAAAATAATCGTTTTATCAAAGCGATTGGTCTTCGTGAGATATTCAGTTACTTTTTTGGCAACCATTTGCGTTCGCTCATCTATGACGATGCTCTTGTCATAGTCCTTCGTATTGTAGATACGGTCTTCCACCTCTTTGCCGTCTTTGTCGGTCTTGCCTTCTTCAGGACGCCATCCTTCAAGGTCTGTATTGAGTCCCACACGGATGACCTTATAGGGTGCTAAAAATCCATCCTCAATGCCCTGCTTGAGCGTGTAGGTATAAACAGGGTCACCAAAGTATTCTATGTTCGAGACTTCTTTTGTCTCTTTCGGGGTGGCGGTCATGCCTATTTGCGTTGCAGAGCTGAAATAGTTCAATATCTCTCGCCATGCGCTATCGGCATCGGCACTTCCTCTGTGGCACTCATCAACCACCACGAGGTCGAAGAAATCACGGCTAAATTCTTTGTAGGCATCCTTGTCCTCGTTGTAATCCACGAGCCCTTGATAGAGAGCAAGGTAGACCTCAAATGCCTTATCAATCTTCTTATGCTTGATAATCGTCATCTTGTCTTTGAAGTGCTTGAAGTCATTACGCTTGGTCTGGTCAAGAAGCACGTTGCGGTCAGCCAAGAATAGAATTCTCTTCTTCATGCCACTTTTCCAAAGGCGGTAGATAATCTGAAAAGCCGTATAGGTTTTTCCTGTTCCAGTAGCCATTACGAGAAGGATTCTGTTCTGTCCTTTAGCAATGGCTTCGACTGTTCGATTGATGGCAATTTGCTGATAGTAGCGTGGAGTTTTTCCGGAGCCTTCGTAGAAATAGTCAAAACTTGCAATCTCTTCCTGCTTCGGCGTGGCAATGCCCTTGAACTTCTTGTACATGCTCCAGAGAGCATCAGGGGAAGGAAAATTTTCTAAGGTCAGCTCAATTTCAATAGACGCTGAAAATCCGGAGCTGTCATGCTGAATAAACCCGTCCCCATTTGAACTAAAAGCAACAGGCACATCCAGTATTTTCGCATACCCGAGAGCTTGTTGCATCCCAGCGCCAACAGAATGGTTGTTATCCTTCGCTTCAATGACAGCTATGGGAATGTTAGGCTTGAGATAGAGAATGAAGTCTGCTCGCTTGCGTTCCCCTCGTGCAGTTTTTTGGCCTTTGACAAAAATTCGGCCATCTGTGAAATAGACCTCTTCTCGGACTTGCTTCTGGATATCCCACCCGGCTTTGACGAGAGCTGGCAAGATGAACTGCGTGCAAATATCTCTTTCGGAGAGTTCTTTTTTGGATGTCATTCTATGTTCTTCTTTTGCATATCTAAATTTTTAGACAACGTCAGGGAAACTTTTGAGAATCTTGTATTTCAAATAGGTATTAGTGGCTTCGACAACTTCAATACGAACGCCTTTGAAACCAATCGTTTTACTTTCGTTTAAATCATACTGAATTTCTTGCGAGAATGCAGGGCGCATTACGTCATTGGAAAGTTCTCTATACATAAACTTAACGCTATTTCCTACCTTGCCATTATAGAGAAGCTCTTGTTGAAAACTTGCCTTATCGATGGCACGTATTTTTTTCAGCTGGTAGTTTGGCGTTGGTTCAGGAGGGCCTTTTGTATACGGATGGCTACCAGCAAGTAAAAAAACTTCTACGGAACTATTTTTTTTAGAAATTCGCAATCCACCCACTGCTTGAAAAGGCGCCCCGCCAACAGTAAAGTCCTTTGAAGAAAAATACGTCCAATTAGAATCTTCGCATTGAACAATCAAGTCGCCCTGCGGTATTGTTACTACTGAGCCATAAAGAAATGTCGTCTTGAAATCCCCCTTCGAGTGGACTTCATTAAGGAGTTTCATGCCCTGATAAGTATAGAGCGTGCCTTTTGAAACAATTGTGTCGCCCAGCTCCGCTTGTTGCTCTTGATTCAGTTTCGGGATATCTATTTTTTCTAAATTTGGCTGGATTCCTCTTAATGAAGCTGTAGCGCATCCGCTCATCAATATTAAAATCGCCGCAAGGTATATTTTTTTCATTTACTCTTCCGGCCCAATAGCTTCTCGATGTGATAAGTTTGTATCTTATTTGGCGTCTTTATCTTTCCGGTAAACCACCTATTGACCGTGCAGAAAGAAACCCCTAGCCTTTCGGCGAGTTCCTGCTGGGAGATACGCTTTTCCAGTCGGTATGTTTCTAATTTTTCTATCAAGTTCATATGTTTAGCCTCTTATAGCATCTTATATCATGTCGTGATAAACTCCAATTGGTTATTCTGGAGGAAAAATGGCACTTAAAACATCGAAAAAAACATACCAAAAAAACTACCTGCATTCGCAGTTAAGATGGCAAATAGCGGTAAGAAATCCCGATTTTTCAAAAGCTTTGATTCAGCTATTTAAAAAAATCGATGAGATTAACGAGAAGTTTGGCCTACCTTCAATAACTCATCCAGATTATAAAAGCGCTGTTAAAAAACTCGATGCGCATTCCGACCTCGAAAGAATGCACGTAATTCTTCCCTTGATAGAAAAACTCAAAGAAAAGTTCAATCTTTCTACAATTGAAGTCAATACAGCACGCCTGCCTGATGACATAAGAAGGATATTTAATATTTTCACAGCCCCCGTTAGATTTTTATGGAATGAAAATCCGCATCCCGGCAGATATATAGACCTTCGCATCGATGCACTCGCTGATTTGGAAGTTATCAAGTGTCAGGTGGGCATGATGATGAAAGTCATTTGCAATGGCGAGAAAGAAGGCGTTTTTAAAATACCTGGCCGAGAATCTCACAAATTGCACTTGAGCAAAGCGAGTACATATATTCGAGTCTTTGACATGAGAAAAAGAAAGCCGCCTGTCCCGTATGAAGAAATTGCTACAAAGCTACAGAAGGATGGTTTCTATAAGGGATTAACTTTGAAAAAAGTGGTCAATTCCGCACGGCACGATTTTAGTTTAATCTTTGAAGAAATATACGGTGTCCCTTTCAAACAATACGACGCAAAGAAATTTAAAAGTGCTGGCATTAAGGAGTGCGCCATATGCGAAAAAAGGTCGCAGTGCAAGGAACTTTGCGCCCCAATTTCTTATTTGCTATCGCTAGAAGAGGTTAAGCAACAACATTTTATAAGCACAAAAGCAGACGCAAGAGAGCAGTACAGAGATACCCACTCAGAGGAAGACGCAGAAGAGCACGCCAATATCTAGCAAAACAACATAGCCACAATTGAGAGGGCGAGGGCAAATAGCTTCTCGCCTTTTTTGTTTTCAGTCATACCCCTTTTTTCACACTCCCGCAGGCGATGCTTTCCCAGCCTCGCTTTTTTATCCCCAGCAGATGGTCATGGGTATACCCGTTTTTTCACTTTCCCATAGGTGTATGAAACATGACACCGCAGAAAACAAACCAATTCAAGAGTGGGAAAGGAGGTATGAAAAGCCTCTCTCAGCAGAGGACTACAAGCAAATCTGTAGCAATCTCGACGGGTTTTTCACACTGCTAAAAAAATGGGACCTAGCAAATCAAACACAAATAAAAGGAGACTGCCATGAGAAAAACAGTAAAAACATTTGAATACAACGGTGTAACCCTAACCTATGCGCATAAAAAATATAGGTGGAATGGCTGCTGGCGTGATGTCCCCACCGTTACTATCCGGAGGAATTACCTAGATAAAAAATCCGACTCAAAACGGCCCACATTTTACAGTGAGGTCGACATCAATAATCTTGCAATAGCTATGTGTGAATTAAGAGATTACATGCTATGCGCAGAGAGATTGGATGAGCCCGGATATTGTATGGATTGGAACATTGGTTAAAAAGCGTAGTGAAAATTAAACATAAAAAAGGAGAAAACAATGCCAACGCTACTGAATGACGACAGCGACTACGTACCATTTATAAACCCAAGCCAGATTACAGACGGGGAAGAAGTCGAATTTGTGTCGGAAGGGAAATATACAGACGACCAGTTCGGTTCCAATCGACTGCAAATGGACGTTCGTTTTTCGAATGGGCAAGTACAGAGACTTACTGTAAATAAAACGTCTCAAAAAAACTTGTCGACCGTCTATGGACCGGAAACCGAAGCTTGGGTTAATCGCAAAGCCCGAATAACTGCAACTAAAAGGCCAACGAGTGTGCCCGGAAAGTGGAAATTCGTAGTAACCCTCTACCCTATCGAATAACACCAACCACCGTAGAGAGCAACATCCCTATGGATATACATATATATACATATATGTTTTGTACTTTTTAGCATAGTTTTTCTTATGATTAAAACTATATAAAAATACATATCCATAGGGATGCATGCTCAGAAAGAAAGCGTTATGCCCCTAGATGGAACGAATAAGAAATGCGAACAGTGCCAAGAGAAGTGCAAGCAGTGGCGGCAGGTCACAATAATTCACTGCCCTTTTTTTCGGAGCAAACAAAGTCTGCCTACCCCTTCAGCTAAGGCTGGAACCACCAGGATGACTTCTGGGACACCCTTTTCTGAAGATGAGCATAGCACCTAGGTAAGACGCACCGGACCACCCTTTAAGCAGGCCGGACGCAAATACCAGCGATTTAACAAAGCTAAGCGATATAGACGCTTTGGGAGCTTATATGCAACCCCAGCATAAACAACGAATTCGCCCCTGAATTTAAAGGGGTTACGCACTTAATCCCACCTTGGCGGGCGTCGTTAATAAGCTATAATAAGCTATAAAACGCCATAATCGACCAACAGAAAAGGGGAATTGCTATGAAAGCTGTCATTTACGCAAGAGTTTCGTCAAAAGAACAGGAGCAGGAGGGCTATTCAATTCCGGCACAGCTTAAACTTCTCAAGGAGTATGCCGCAAAAAACAACTATCAGATTGTGAAGGAGTTCGTGGACATTGAAACCGCCAAAAAGGCTGGACGGGAAAATTTCAATACCATGATTCAGTTTGTAAAAGCTGATGTGAATATCAAGGCTGTTCTATGCGAAAAAACGGACAGGCTCTACAGAAACTTCAAAGACTATGTGACAGTCGATGAACTCGACTTAGAAATCCATCTCGTTAAAGAGTCAGAGGTTTTAAGCAAAAACTCAAAATCGCATCAAAAGTTTATTCACGGGATAAAGGTATTGATGGCTAAAAACTACATCGACAACCTTGTTGAGGAAACTCGCAAAGGCATGCTTGAAAAAGCCGAGCGGGGCATATTCCCATCCGGGGCCTCCTTGGGGTATATCAATGCTGAGAAAAAGGCAGAGGGCAATACGATAAGGTATCTGGAGCTAGATAAGACCCGTGCGCCTGTCATAAATAAAATATTCAGACTCTATGCTACTGGCAAATACTCTATGGAAAAACTGGCGGAGATAGCTTTTGATGATGGCTTCAGAAATAAACGTGGTAGCAGAGTGAACAAATCGGTCATTGAGTTCATCCTGAAAAATCCCGTCTATTGCGGTGACTTTAGATGGAACAATCGTCTATATCAGGGAACACATGAAAAAATTGTGACAAAGGAACTCTTTGAGGCCGCACAAGCTCAGCTTAACGGGTCGAACAGACCTAAGCTCGTTAAGGGATTCGCTTATTCCGGGCTCCTTACTTGTGCAAAATGCGGATTCTCTATCACTGCCGAAATAAAGAAAGGGCGATACGTCTATTACCACTGCACTGAACGAGGCGGGCCTTGTGGCAATGCGTATGTCAGAGAAGAGGAATTAACCAAGCAGTTTGCCGAGATAGTAAAACAAATTCATATCGATGATGAGATATTGGAGTCCGTTAAAAAAGCTCTGCTAGAAAGTCATGAAGATGAACGCATGTACCATGCGCAAAAGGTCACGGCACTAAGCGTCCAAAAAGAACGTCTTGAGAATAGGATTCACCAAATATACATCGATAAACTGGATAAGAAAATTTCCAATGACAAATACGAAGCAATGACTTTTGAGTGGAACGAGGAATTAGGCAGAATGCAGAGAGAAATCGCTAAACACGAGAATGCTGATGCTAATTACCTTTCGCAGGGCGTTCACATTCTCGAACTTTGTAACCGTGCTTACGGTCTGTACTTACAGCAGGAGCCTCGTGAGGGTGCTAAAATACTGCATACCATACTATCGAACTGCAAGATGGATGGCGTAACTCTAATACCAGAAATGAGAAAGCCCTTTGACATTATCGCCAAAGGGCTCTCTCGTCTAGAATGGCTCCCCCGCCTGGGATCGAACCAGGGACACTGCGGTTACGGTCTGACTTCAGTTGCCTGAAGAGTCGGACTTTCTCTTTGCCATATCCAAAATACTTGGACTTAGGCAGCAGGTGTAAAGTCTCTGCACTTGCCCTCCCGCCAAAGGCGGGATGCTAGCTCAGGATAGCCCCAACGCTTTTTGTTGGGATTTCCCTGACTTAGCCTGCTTATTCACCCTAAAGTTTCCCTTAGGGGCTGCTAACTTTGAGCGTGCTACGCTCACTCGTGCACAGCCGCATGCTCTACCAGCTGAGCTACAGGGGAATAACATTTGAAAGAACGATGCTACTAAAACCATTTTAAGAACTTCCTGCCTGCACCCGTTTTTAAATACTTCTCACGAAGCAGCGCTTCTTTCCTAGAACGGTAATCCTCGGAACACAAGAGCGTGAAAGGACCGTTACTTCTTGTCCAAGCGTTCTTTCCTTCGTTGTGTTCTGCCAAACGAGTCTGAACTGATTTCCGGGTAAATCCGACATAGGACTTACCGTTCTTCAAACTCTTCAAAACATAAACATGATATATCATAAAAAATCAATTGAGCTTCCGCCTTGAATTGAAAAACAATTCAAGGACGGATCCGTCCTCGCCTCAAGCGAGGCGGAACAGGGGAATAACTTTTGAAAGAACAAATACGAATCCAAGCAAAAAACGTCAAGACTTATCGATTACGGCTCAGCGCTTATCCCTTGGAGGCGTCAATTATAAAGATTGCGGCCCCTGGGTCAATGAGTGTTTTTGCCAAGTTTTTAGGTTTGCTTTGAAGTCCATAGGTGCTATATTTTCACTGAGTCCGGCACCCAAACGAAAGGCAGTTCCCATGACTTCAAAATCAGTTGTGCTGCTCTTAAGTCTCATCGCGATACTGGGGTTTTCCCCTTCGCGCGCGGTTTTCGCCGAAGACGATACCCTGGTGATGGAGTCCTTTCAAACAGTATCAGGCAGTGTAACGGAGGTGGATACGGATCACAAGCGGATCACGTTCCGATGGATGGCCGATGACCTCCGATTGCAATACCAGGATGTTGTGCTGGACGTCCCGGACACATGCGTGATCACCAAGAATTCGGAGACGATCGAGTTGACTGACCTTGAGTCGGGAGATTCCGGCACCGTGCGCTTCGATGAGAATGCCCAGCCCCTTCCAAAGGCAAGCTCCATCACGATCACAGAATAGTTTTTAAGCATCGCCTTTTCATCTCAAAAAAAATCTCAGGAGAAAAATTCATGTATAAACTCGTTTTGATACGCCACGGAGAAAGCATCTGGAATAAAGAGAACCGGTTCACCGGCTGGTATGACGTGGACCTCTCGGAAAAAGGCCTCGGGGAAGCCAAAGACGGCGGGCAGCTTCTCAAGAAAGAAGGCTATGAATTTGACATTGCGTTCACCTCGGTGCTCAAGCGCGCGATCCGCACGCTCTGGATCGTGCTCGATCAGATGGACCTCATGTGGATCCCGGTCATCCGCGACTGGCGCTTGAACGAACGCCATTACGGCTCCCTCCAGGGTCTCAATAAGTCCGAGACCGCGGCCAAATACGGCGACGAGCAGGTCAAGATCTGGCGCCGGAGCTATGACGTTCCGCCGCCGGCCCTTGAGGAAAGCGATCCCCGCAATCCGGCCAAGGACCCGCGCTACAAGAGTTTCCGGAAAAGCGATCTGCCGCTTACGGAATGCCTCAAAGACACCGTCGCGCGCGTCCTTCCCTTCTGGCATGACGTTGTCTCCCCGATGATCCGGAACGGAAAAAAAGTCCTGATCACCGCCCATGGCAACAGCCTCCGGGCGCTTGTGAAGTATCTGGACAATATTTCCGAAGAAGAGATCCTCGGCATGAACATCCCGACCGGCATCCCGCTCGTCTATGAGTTGGATAAAGACCTCAAGCCGATCCGGCATTACTACCTGGGCGATCCCGAAAAGATCAAAGCCGCGATGGACGCCGTCGCCAATCAGGGCAAGGCGAAGAAATAATCCCCTCGGGGATAAGACGTCATTCTGACCTCGCGCTTTCTTGCGAAAGCAAGAGCGTGGGAAGAATCCCGAGTTGAGATCCTTCTCCCGCCGTTGGCGGGATCAGGATGACACAAAAAAAAGGCCTGTTCCCTTTCGAGGGAGCAGGCCTTTTTTATTAGTTAAAACCTTCTCGCTTACTTGACCGAAATGAACCGTCGCCGGCTCGTCTCGCAAATCGGACAAACTTGGGACTTCATATTCTCCATCACATTACCGCAGACCGGGCAGACAAAGAAATCCTTGTTCTTCCCCTTCCAAGCGTTCAGATCGCCAAGCGCCTTTTTGTAGAGGCCGGCGTGAACGGCTTCGGCCCTCCCCGCGTCCTCGAAAATATCAACGGCTTCTTTATTATTGTCTTTTTTCGCCTTGGCCAGGAATTCCGGGTACATGACCGTGCTTTCGTAGACTTCACCCTTCATCGCGGCCTCAAGATTCTCCGCGGTGGTTTTCGCGACAGAGGCTTCGATCGTCGCCGCGGGAACCGCCCCGAGGGACTTGATGATCTTGGCATGCCGTTCAAAATGGACCTGCTCGGCGCGGGCGGCAGCCCTGAAAAGGCTCGCGACTTTCCCGTAACCTTCTTCATCCGCCTTCTTGGCGAACACCAGGTATCTGGCATTCGCATTGCTTTCGCCGTTGAACGCGGCCTGAAGATTCTCGAGCGTGGTCTTTTCAATGGGCACCGGAGGAACCGTTGCGACTCCGGAAACAACGGCTGGGGCAGGCGCAATGACCTCAACGGCAGCGGCCGGACTCCCCGGAACAACGACGATATTCGTCCCCGGGACCGGAGAAGCGGCGGGCGCCTCCACGGCAACCGCCTTCACGGCTTCCGTGGTTTTAGCTTCTTCGGCATAGGCGCAGAACGCCACGGCGAGAGAAAAGAAAACCGACACGATAAGGATCTTACGCAGATGCTTCATCTTGGATCTCCTTGTGGATGGGTTGGGATACAGACCATGGATTTCAAGGACACTAATCTATCACAAAAGCGGCGTTTTTGAAGACGTGTCTTTTTCCAAGAGAAATGCGAAAACATCGTCCGAAAGAAGCTGTCCTCGAAGCGTGAAACGCGTGTGTTCCCCCGCCTCTTCAAGGAGCCCCTCGTACCGGAGCGCCGCCAGCCGTTTTCCAATCCGCGGGTAAATAAGAGGGAATTTTTGAGGGATGACCCCCTCCCGCAGCCGGAGTCCCGTCACAAAGGTTTCGGTCTCTTTTTCTTCCTTTGTAAGGACATCCTCGATATCGCTCTTCCAGTCCCCGTTTTCGCATTTTTCAAGATAGCGCTCAAGATCCGGCGCGAATTGCGAGCGGATCCCGTTCAGGTACGTAAAGGCACTCGGCCCGAACCCAAGATATTCCTGATTATGCCAATAGGTCAGATTGTGGCGGGAGGCCAGGCCGGGCTTGGCGAAATTGACCACTTCATAATGTTCGTAATCGGCCCCGGTCAGGATCTCGATCGCGCTTTCATACATCCTCGCGTGTTCTTCTTCTCCGGAAAGGTCGAGCTTATTCTCCTTTGCGAGCCTGCCAAACAGGGTTTCCTCGTGAACCTCCAGATCATAAAGCGATACTTGCGCCGCCTCAAGCGCGACACATCGTCGAAGCGAATCGCGGAAGTCCTCCAGCGTCTGGCCGGGCACACGAAGCATGAGATCGAAACTGAGATTCGTGATACCGGCCTTCCGGAGATTCAGGGCGGTCTGTTCAATCTCTCTTGCCGTATGCCGGCGACCCAATTTTTTGAGGATCTCATCCTGGAACGCCTGACAACCGAGGCTGACGCGATTCACGCCAAGCGCCCGAAGAGTCTCGATCTTGCCCGCGTCGCCATCCCCCGGATTCATTTCGCAGGTAAATTCATATCCGGGTTTCAATTCAAAAGCTCCCTGGATTCCGGACACCAACCTTTCCAGCTCCGGAATGCTCAGACAAGAGGGCGTGCCCCCTCCTAGATAGAGCGTGTCGAAGGAAAGCCTGCCATGACGCGCCCGAGCCTGATCTATTTCGTGACTCAGCGCTTTCTGAAATCGTTCACCGAGGTCCGGCGCATGTTCGGCCGTGGTCACAAAATTACAATAGTGGCAACGGGTTTCGCAAAAGGGAATGTGGACGTAGAAGCCGCGCATAGCTGATTTATAATCATTTCTCTCCCGCAGAGCAAGCGGCATTGTAAGGAGTACGGCGGAAGGCGTACGACGGTTAAACCGCTCGTCCTGCGCCGTACACCGTACGCTGTACTCCTTACCACAAAGCTGGCCAGCCCTCAGGAGGACTTACGCGTCAACCTTAAAATCTCTTCTTCTTCATTCTCGGGATTCTCGGCGATCAGTTTCCGGATATGTTTTTCTTGTTCCTCGTCAAGCTCCCGGAGAGGCTTCCCGATGTGTTTTTCCAGAAGGGCGATGTCCTTCGGCGCGTCATAATCCTTGCCCGTCTTCATCAGCTCCCGGAGATAGCTCCGGAACTCCGCCGGATATTCGTCCATCAAGAAGTGCACCAGTCCCCAGCTCTGGGCATAGCCTAAAAGCGTGTAACTCGGGTCCTGGAGTTTGCGGATCCCTGCGCCGTTCTTGATACTCAGCAGATACTGCAGCGGCATCAGGCTGTGCCCCGCCTGGAATTCTTCCTTCAGAGACGTCAGTCTTTCTTTATTGATCCCCCCGATGGGATCCGTCGAAACATATTCGGCAAGCCCCTCGGAGAGCCAAGCCCCCCGGTAAACGCTCCCGGAATCGATCCCGAGCAGATCAAAGAGCTGGTGCCCTCCCTCATGCCGGATGGTCTCCATCGTGCGCTCGCGCGCCCAGCTTTCAACCCGTATACGGTCCGCTTCGATCTTGAGCTGGACCTTCTCTACTGCGTCGTAGAAGGCCCATTTCCCGGAAGAGGCGCCGCCGACATAAAGCTCCGCTTTGGTTTTGGCATCCCCGATCTTTTTTTCAAAATACTCGGCACGACCGATGAAAAAACGGATCATGTCGACCTCTTTGACGTTGTAGAGTACGAGGAATTTTTTGTCAGGCATGTAGAACCCCGCCATATTGGTCCCTTTGGGAAGACCCGCGAATTTCAAGAAGTCATCATAGGAGCCGAAGATCAGGACGCCGAGCGCGGGCGCCGGCTTTTCCGTATCGATCAGATCCAGGAACTTCATTGAAAATTCGGCGCAGAAATTCCGGAGCGTTTTCAGGTAAAAAACAAGGTCGGATGAATCGACCGTCGAAATAATGTAGTAGGGCGGTTCCTTAAGAGAGTACTTGAAATTCAGGCTGCGAAGCTCTTTAAAGTCTTTGTCCAGGAGATCGTCCGGAGGAGGCGGCCAAAGCTCGATCTTTTCCACCTTGTCCGCGGCAAACCCGAAGGAAATGCTGCCTCCTCCGTCGACGGCCTGCTTGAGATAAAAGGTTCCTCCGTCTGCCGAGATCTTATTTCCCGAAGCGATGCGCCCGTCCTTAAGGTAGATCCTCGGATAAGGCGCTTCTTTTTCCGAAGGAGCGTAAGCGGGTTGGATGCCGTCGGCGGTCTTGACCAGCGTTTCACCGCGACGCACCTCGGCTACGTCATTTGTGGGAAATCCGATCTCGCCGCCTTTAATGCGGATCGTCACGCGGCCCGCGCTCTCATCAACGATGACACCCTGGATCATACTGCCGTTCTTCAGGATCAAGGTGTCTTTGGCATCTGTCGCCGCGACCTTTTCCGGCGCTTTTTTCAACGGCGCGGTCTTTCCCTTGCAGGAGATCGCGAGGGGTAAAAAACAGAGCAGGAAAACAATAGGATAAATTTTTATTTTTAATGCCGTCACAAAACCTCCGTGCAGTCGTTGTTCACCAGCCGCCCTGAGATTCCACTCAGAGTACCGGCCGCATTTGACAAAAGGGGATGTGGGTGTAGAAACCGCATTCCATGTCGAAGGTTATAAACAATCCGTTGTACCGTGGCAAGCCTTTCGTAAGGCGTACGGTGTACGGGGTACGGCGAAAACTTTTTCCTCCGTACTCAGAACGCCGTACGCCTTATCGCAAAACTGGCATTCTTCTTGCTACGTGCGTTATAATCTCACAAACCATGAGGCACAAATGATCATCATCTCCGATGCTTTGCTTAACATTCTGGAAAAGCGGGAATTCGTCTCGATCGCCACGGTTTCCCCGGGCGGCCAACCGAACTCCGTCCCGAAATTCTTTTTTCGCGCCAAAGGCTCGTTCCTTTACCTGATCGATCATGTCATGGGAAGGACCGTCGAGAATCTCCGAACCAATCCCCTTTGCTCGATCTCTTTCATGGACCTGAACACCCTCGAAGGCTATCGCTTCAACGGAAAAGCCCGGCTGATCTCGGGCGGAAAAAGCTTCGACGCGATCCTGAAGGAATGGAAGAATCGCCTGATCAAGCTCTCCACGGACCGCGTCATCGCGGCCGTCACGACAGGCAGGAAAAGCGGTCACTACGAACTGGAGATTTCCGAAAGATTCGTCGTCCTCAAGATCAAAGTAGAGACCATCATCAAGATCGGCCGTAAAGGGGACGTCTGGCAAGAGACCTCCTGATTTTTTTGCCTTTTCCTGCTATAATGATCTCCGTTTCGTGCCCCTCCCGCCGATGAAGCGATCTCGAAAGATCCTCTCGTAAGCGGCTCCAAGGTTTCCCCAGACGAAACCCCTTTTGACATCGCGACGTGTCTTTTACCCTATTTTTTTAAAGGAGGCCTTTTCATGCTAAAACCAAAACTCTTCACCACACTTAAGAATTATTCCTGGGCTCAGTTTCGTGCCGACGGTATCGCCGGTGTTATCGTCGGCGTCGTGGCCTTCCCTCTCGCGATCGCTTTTGCCATCGCCTCGGGCGTTTCCCCGGACAAAGGTCTCGTCACGGCCGTTATCGCCGGCCTCATCATCTCCGGTCTCGGAGGCAGTCGCGTACAGATCGGCGGACCGACCGGCGCGTTCGTCGTGATCGTTTACAGCATTCTCCAGAAATTCGGCATGGACGGCCTCCTGGTTGCGACGATCATGGGCGGGATCATCCTTGTGGCCATGGGCCTTTTCCGCTTTGGCTCTATCATCAAGTTCATTCCCTATCCGGTGATTGTCGGTTTCACAAGCGGGATCGCGGTCATCATCTTCTCTTCCCAGATCCGCGACTTTCTCGGCCTGACCATGTACACGGTCCCGGCGCCCTTCGTCGAAAAATGGGGCGCGTACGCCCAGGCCTTTCACACGCTCGATTTTGCCGCGCTCGCGATCGGTCTTTTTTCGCTCCTGATCCTCATCCTCTGGAAGAAAGTCTCGAACCGCATTCCCGCGGCCCTGGTCGCGCTGATCGCCTCCACCCTGATCGTTCATTATTTTAAGATTCCCGTCGAAACGATCGGCAGCCGGTTCGGGGAGATCCCGAACTCCCTGCCGCATCCCGTATTTCCCGTGATCCACTGGAAAACCCTTGGGGCACTTTTGCCGAGCGCCATCACGATCGCGGTCCTCGCGGGCATGGAATCGCTTCTTTCGGCCGTCGTGGCGGACGGCATGATCGGAGGCAAACACCGGCCGAACATGGAGCTTATCGCCCAGGGGATCGCAAATATCGCTTCCCCGCTTTTTGGCGGTATCCCGGCCACCGGCGCGATCGCGCGCACCGCAACGAATGTCCATAACGGCGGCCGCACACCGATCGCGGGACTCATCCATGCGTTAGTCCTTTTTATCATCATGTTCTTTCTCGGGAAATGGATCGCTTGGGTGCCGCTTTCCTGTCTCGCAGCGATATTAATCATCGTGGCCTATAACATGAGCGAACGAAAATCCTTCGCGATGATTCTGCGGAGTCCCAAAAGCGATGTCGCGGTGCTTCTTGCGACCTTTCTTTTGACGGTCTTCGTCGATCTCACTGTCGCGATCCAGGCGGGCCTTTTCCTCGCAATGCTCCTTTTTATGCGGCGCATGGCGATGGTCACGAATGTGGGTCTTATCACGGAGGAGTTAAACGATCAGGAGGATACGGACGACCCAAACGCGGTAAGCAAGCGCAAGGTCCCGCCCAAAACTGAAGTGTATGAGATCAACGGGCCCTTCTTTTTCGGAGCGTCTTATAAATTCATGGAAGCGATGAACGACATCGGCGTGAAATCCAAAGTCCGCATCATCCGCATGCGCAATGTCTTTGCGCTCGACGCGACGGGGCTCCACACACTGACCGAAGCTTACAAAACTTTCAAACGAAGCGGGATCACGCTTATCATCGCGGACCTTCACGCCCAACCTTTGGTCGCGATGGAGCGTTCGGGACTTCTGGAGGAGATCGGAGAGAATAATATTTTCGGGAATATCGACGAAGCCCTGAACCGCGCCCGGGAGATCCTGGGACTGCCCCAGGTCCCCAGTTCCGTTCCTTTCATCCCGACCGTTGCACGCGAGGGGGGACTCCCGGCACCCAGAAACAGCAGCAATCAAGCGGAGTTTTAAGTGCTCTGCCCTTCTAATTCCCGGAATTGAATTCCCGGAATTAGAAGGGTTGTGAGAAATCGCTTTGACAAACTTTCGGGCCTCATGGCAAGATAGCATCCCATGAGCCATCATCCTTCGCCAAAAGAGAAACTTTCCAAACAGCTTTTCAAGATCAAGGATCTAAGCCTCATCCTCCAGGAGTCGCACGATCCGGACAAGCGGCTGAAAAGAGCGCTCGGGGCCTGGGACCTCATCCTGCTCGGGATCGGTGCGATCATCGGCGCGGGCATCTTTACCGTGGTCGGCACTGCCGCCGCCGGCGATCTCGTGCGGCCCGGGGCCGGGCCTTCCATCATCCTCTCCTTCGGGCTAACGGCGGTTGCCTGTGGGTTCGCCGCTCTTTGCTACTCAGAATTCGCGGCGATGGTCCCCATTTCGGGAAGCGCCTACACTTATTCCTACGCGACCTTCGGCGAACTGGTCGCCTGGATCATCGGCTGGGACCTGATGCTCGAATACAGCGTCGCCAATATCGCGGTGGCCATCAGCTGGTCGGGCTATTTCACCGAATTCATCCGCGGTTTTGGCATCCATTTGCCTCCGTGGGCGACGATCGATTTCCGCTCAGCGTTCCATGGGTTTGAGAAGGCCTCGACCTTGCTGACTCAGGGGATCCCCTTTGAGCAGCTGAACCCGGCGCTTCAGAAGGCCTGGTTCGCGATCCACGACGCACCGCATCTTTTCGGAATTCCGCTCATCTGCAACTTGCCGGCCTTCATCATCGTCGCGCTGATCACGGTGCTTCTCGTGATCGGGATCAAGGAAAGCGCGCGGTTTACTTCGGTCATGGTCGCGATCAAGTTGCTGGTGCTGGCTTTTTTTGTGGTGGTGGGACTTTTCTACGTGAAGCCGGAACACTGGACGCCATTCGCACCCAACGGCTTTGCCGGAATCAAGACAGGCGCGGCAATTGTCTTTTTCGCTTACATTGGATTTGACGCGGTTTCCACCGTCGCCGAAGAGGCCAAAAATCCCAAGAGGGACATCCCGATCGGTATCCTCGGCTCGCTAGCCATCTGCACGGTCATTTACATTATCGTCGCGGCGGTCTTCACGGGGATCATTCCCTTCCCGGTCCTCAAGGAAACACTTTCTACCCAAAAGGCCGAGGCCCTCGCCTTCGCCATGAAATATATCCATCTGGACTGGGCCACGGCGATCGTCGCGATGGGCGCCCTCGTCGCCCAGACCGCGGTGCTGATCGTCATGCAACTTGGACAATCCCGGGTCTTTTTTTCCATGTCCCGCGACGGGCTCCTGCCGCCGGTCTTTTCCAAGGTCCATCATAAATTCAGAACGCCCTACGTCACAACGATCGTGACGGGACTGATCGTGGCGCTGGTCGCTTCCTTCACCAATATCGATGAGATGGTGGACCTGACCAACGTCGGAACACTTTTCGCCTTCGTTCTGGTCTGCTTCGGGATCATCATTCTCCGGGTCAAGGAACCGCTCAAGCACCGTTCGTTCAAGGTGCCGCTGAGCCCCCTCATCCCGCTCCTCGGCGTCGCGTCCTGCATCTTTCTGATGACGGGGCTCCCCTCTATCACTTGGATGCGATTCGTCATCTGGCTTCTGATCGGCTTTGGAGTCTACTTCACCTACGGCATCAAACACAGCCTGCTCCACAAGAAGTAAAACTCCAAAAACCAAGATACAAGAACCAAGTAAATTCCAAAAACTAATAATCAAACGGCCAGTTTGGATATTGGGATTTGGCGATTGGGGATTGTTTGGTTATTGTTTCTTGGAGTTTGGTTATTTGAGAACGTCTCGCAATGAGCGTTCGAAGGAATGTTTGGAAAAGGAATCGACTGGGGCTTAAGTGGGTTCTGCCGATTTCTTCATCCAGCGTTTTCCGCCGAGGATGCGGGCAATCAGCATGCTGACCACATTGCTGCCGACCGCGTTGACCAGGGTTGCCGGCGGATCGACAAGCGTGCCGACCATAGAAATGACCGGAAGCGCTTCCGGCGGGAATCCGTAAAGTGTCACGATCAGAAGTTCCCCAAGAAATCCGCCTCCCGGGATACCCGTCATCACGATCCCGCTGAGAAGCGCAATGCCAAGGGCCGTGACGATCGTCCCGATCCCCGCGAACTTCATCCCGAAAAAGCTGAAGAGAAGCGCGATCTTCACAACCGCGGAAATACAGGTGCCGTCCATGTGAACCGTCGCACCGATCGGGATCACGATCTTTGAGATATCCCGCGGGACGCCGATCCTGTCTGCCGCTTCGATATTGGACGGGATGGTCGCGAGACTGCTTCCGGTTCCGAGCGCGGTCAGCGACGCGGGAATAATATTTCTCCAGAAAGCCCTGACGCCGTTCCCTCCCCCCGCGATCAGCGCGTAGAAAGAAAATCCAAGGAAAAAATAGAGGATCGAGATCGGATAATAAAGCGCGACAACCCGGAGGTAAGAGCCCAGCAAGGTGGGGCCGAACACTCCCGTCAAATACGCGAAATAAGCACCGAGTCCGACCGGCGCGTAATACATGATGAGATGGATCGCTTTCATCATGACCTTGTTGCCGGACACCAGAACGTTCACGAAGGGCTTGCCGTCCTCGCGCGCCAGGGATGCCGAAAGACCGACCAGGAGCGAAAACACGATCAGGGCCAGCATGTTCTCTTTAGAAAGCAGGTGAACGAAATCAGGCACCGTAAAAGCCCGGACCAGCTGTTCGACGGTTTTCACCTGCGTGATGGCAACGCCCCCGTGAAAAACAGGATGATCCACCAGCGCCGGCGGATAAAGCTTCACCCCCAGGATCATGAGAGACGCGGAAACAAGTCCTGTCGCGACAAAGAGTGTCATCATCAAGGTCATGATCTTCCCCAGGCGGTGAAGGTCGGACATCTCGGCGATCGCGGAGGAAATAGAAAAGAAAACGAGCGGCACGACGGCGGTAAAAAGCAGGTTGAGGAAAATATCGCCGAGCGGCTTGAGGACCGCGGCTTTTTCCTTGAAGACAAGCCCGAGCCCCGCGCCGAGGGCGATGGAGAAAAGCAATATTAGCGAGAAAGAGTAGTTTTTCAGAAAATTTTTATGGCTCATTTCTATCCTCGGGAAACGGGGAACGGGTAACGGAGAACGAAAAAGATATTACATTCCCCGTTTACCGACGGACGTTCCCCGGTGCGTCGCTTTGTGGCGCATATTGTATTTGATTCCCGCCAGAAAATCAGTAAGCTTCATGCGTCACCCCATTAATTCCCGGCCTTTCGCGAAAGACCGGGAATTGGAAAGGGCTTATGGAAGCAAAAAATCCGGATTCGAAACGCAAAGCCCTTCATCTCATTCTCCTTTTCGGCCTCGTCAGCCTCTTCGGGGACATTATTTATGAGGGTGCCCGGAGCGTCAACGGGCCTTACCTCAAAGTCCTGGGGGCCAACGCCCTGACGGTCGGTCTCATCGCGGGGCTCGGCGAATTCATGGGCTACGGAATCCGCCTCCTCTCCGGATATTTTTCGGATAAAACGAAATCCTACTGGTTTTTCACGATCGCCGGTTACTCGCTGCTGATCAGCGTCCCGCTCCTCGCACTCACCGGTTTCTGGAAAATGGCGGCACTTCTCATGGTGATGGAACGCATTGGCAAGGCTATCCGGAGTCCGGCAAAAGACACGATCCTCTCACAAGCCACAAAACAGGTCGGCACGGGATTCGGGTTCGGTCTCAACGAAGCCATGGACCAGATTGGGGCGATCGTGGGGCCGCTTCTTTTCACCGTCGCGTTCCTGGGCACGGCCCAGGCTGAAAAAGGCCTCCGGGATTATCAGGCGGGCTATCACCTGCTGTGGCTGCCCTTCTTTTTCCTTATGGCCTGCGTCCTGTTCGCGTACTGGAAGACCCCGGATCCGGAAGCCCTTGAAACCTCGGTCACCCGGAACGAATCCGAAAAACTCCCGAAGATTTTCTGGCTTTACACGGCGTTCAGTTTCTTCGCGACCGCGGGCTTTGTGAGCTTTGTCCTGATGGCCTATCACTTTAAATCGAAGCATGTCCTCTCCGACGCGCAGATTCCGCTTTTCTACGCGGTTGCGATGGCCGTTGACGGCGGCGCGGCGCTTGTGATCGGGAAGCTTTATGACCGGATGAAAGAAAAGCAGAAACATGAATGGGCTGGCATCGGCACGCTTCTCATGATCCCCACGCTGTCGCTTGTGATCCCTTTCCTCTGTTTTACCACCACGCCCTGGATCGCGATCGTGAGCATCGTTCTTTGGGGCATCGTGATGGCGGGGCATGAAACCATCATGAAGTCTACGATCGCGGACATCACGCCCCTTAAAAAACGCGGCACGGGCTACGGCATCCTGAATGTGGCCTATGGTCTCGCCATGCTCGTCGGCGGAGTCGTAATGGGTTACCTCTACGACCGCTCCCTCCCAACGCTCATGATCGGCGTCGCGGCCCTCGAACTTCTCTCGCTCCCGTTCTTCTTCGCGATGAAACGGGAAGTCGCGAAAACAGCCATCTGGTAGGGCAGGTTTAAACCTGCCCTACAACTAAAAACCCCTCACCGAACCTCTCCGACCTTCGGACTTGAGTCTCTTATCGCTGGTCCCAGCCCCCGATTCTCCGAATCCATGCTACATTTCTCTGAGAGAATGCCGATGAGTAAGGGCGAAAATCACTGCCTTGCTCATATAGGAGAATGATCATGAAAAACACGCGAAAAGGCTTCACCCTTGTTGAAGTATTGATCGTGGTTGTTATCATCGCTATCCTGGCGTCACTCATTGTCCCCCGAATGCTGATGCAGACGGAAAAAGCCAAAGCCGCGGAAGCCGCCCAAATAGTAGGGGTTATGAAACGAGCCGCCGAAAGAAGATTCGATCAAAATAGCGGTAATGCTTATTTCTATACGACTTTCGATGGGAAAATCATTGGTCCGGGCGGAATCATCCTTAGCGAAAATCCTCTAGACCTCATCGGGATCGAAAAATCAAAAGATTGGAGCTACACGTACGATGCTACTTCCGATTATTGGATGGTCCAGGCACAAAGAGCCTCCGATGGGGCTGGCCTATATTACGTGTATGATCCTAATTTTGTTTACTTCGGAGGACCCCAAACTGAAGTGTGGGGCTGCAGCGGCCCTTTTAAAGATCGCAAAGATTCCAACGGCGTTGTCATCGGTTGCACGATTTAAAAACAGACTGGAATTTGCAAGCTAAAAACGCTGCCATCAGTCCCTCCACCCTTCGGACGCGAGTCTCTGGGCTGTGGTCTCTTGTCACCAGTCTCACTCCGGCCTTGCCTTAGTGCTATAATCTCCCCATGAGAAAAGTGATACTGGGTATACTCATCAGCCTGATAGCATTCGGAACTGCGGAGGGTTATTCCATGGAAAAAGATGCCAAGAAGCCGGCCGTTTCAAAAGGGGCTCAATGCGCCCTTCCCACAAGCGACGCTGAACTCCGGAAGCTCCTCACGCCCGAACAGTATCGCGTCATGCGTGAAAATGGCACGGAAGCGCCTTTCGTCAATGACCTCTGGAACAATCACAAGCCCGGAATCTATGTCGACAGGATCACCGGCGAGCCTCTTTTCAGCTCTGTCGATAAATTTGATTCCGGCACCGGTTGGCCGAGCTTCATCCGCCCCATTGAAAAAGATGCCGTCACCGAAAAGGAAGACACCACTCACGGCATGGTCCGCGTCGAGGCTCGGTCGAAAAAAGGAAACTCCCATCTCGGTCACGTCTTCCCCGATGGCCCAAAGCCGACGGGGCTCCGTTATTGCATTAATTCTGCGTCGCTGCGCTTCGTGCCTGTCGCAAACCTTGAAAAAGAAGGCTACCGAATGTATCTGACGCTCTTCGGAAAAGATCCCGAGAAAAAGAATGCGGCGGTGACCTCAAAAACAGAAACCGCCACCTTCGCCGCGGGGTGCTTCTGGGGCTCGGAGTACGCTTTCCGAAAGATCCCGGGCGTCCTCAAAACCACCGTGGGATATACCGGTGGCCACACGAAGGACCCGACCTATGAACAGGTCTGCTCCCACACGACCGGCCACGCCGAAGCCGTTCAAGTCGAATTCGATCCCGCGAAAGTATCCTACGAAAAGCTCCTGGAAACTTTTTGGGCGATGCATGATCCGACCACCGTGAACCGCCAGGGGCCGGATATCGGGGATCAATATCGCTCCGCGGTCTTTTTTAACTCTCCGGAACAGGAAAAGGCGGCGTTGGCGCTTAAGAGCAAACTGGAAAAGTCCGAAAAGTTCAAACGGCCGGTCGTCACCGAGATTACCGCCGCACCGCGATTTTATCCCGCCGAGGAGTATCACCAGCAGTATTTCGAAAAAACCGGACAGCGGCCGCAGTGCCATCTCCCCAAAAGCTGACCATAGACCATCGACTAAAGACCAAAGCAAAAATATCCGGCAATATTCTTGTGGCTAGTCGCTAGTCGTTAGTCATCGCTCTTCGGCGCCGCTTCTTGATAAAAATTCGGGCGGTTCGTAGAGGAATAACGTATAATCCCTTCACTTCCACCATGCAGCATTCATTCTAAAATTAAGGAGAGATCATGGCACTTCAAGGCTGGTTTCAATTCAAAAAAATGCGCGTGATCTTGGCTTGGAGCGCGATCCCGCTCCTTCTTCTTTGTTCCCACATGACGGACCGGAGTTTCCAGTGGGGCGCCGTCCTCATGGTGATCGGCGAAATGATCCGCTTTTGGGCGCTCGGCTTCATGGAGAAAAAAGGGCAGAAACTTGCCATGAGCGGGCCCTACGCCTTCGTGCGCAATCCTCTCTATGTCGGGAATTTCTTTCTGGGCCTGGTCGTCACCGTCATCGTCTGGAACTGGATCATCCTGGTTGTGTTTCTTGTCGGCTTTCTCGGGATCTACGCCGGGACGATCCGCGGCGAAGAAAAACATCTTCTGGAAAAGTTCGGCAAGACCTTCGAAGATTACTGCAAGAATGTCCCCTCACTTTTCCCAAGGTTCTCGCCCTATGACGCGCCGACGCGAGACGCCTTTCTGTGGAGCCGCATCACCAAGCATCACGAGTACATCACGGTCATGGGCGTCGCCCTGATCCTTCTCCTGATCCAGCTTTACGAAAAACTTTTCCGGCTCAAAGAACCGGCCGCTGACCACAAGATGCTGATCGCGTCAGCCGTGATCGTGGTGCTCGCCCTTGCGCTCGAACGTTTATTGGTCAGTAAACTCCACATCACATTTTTTGAACGGCTCCGGGAAAAACACACGCCTTCTCAAAAATCTTAAGCCTTCCCAAGGCCCGGTCTTTTTTTAAAGGCCGGGCCTTTCATTCTCGCCACGAAAAAATTCGCTTAGCCCTCAGTAAAAAGTTGACCCGAGCGCGGCTGAGTCCCTATAATCCCTCAGATCATTTTTCTCTCGGGAGGTTTGACCCATGATGGATTTTAAACAAAAGGTCCTTTGCATCGGTTTCGGCTCTGTCGGAAAATGCGCTCTGCCGATTCTCCTCGAGCACATCCGCATTCCCTACAAAAACATCACGGTCCTCGACTTGGCCGACAAGCGCAAGGAACTCGCGCCCTGGATCAAGAAAGGCGTTGTCTTCTCCCAGGAACGCATCAACCCCATCAATATCGCCCGAACCCTTTCAAAATATGTCTCGCCCGGCGGCATGATCATCGACCTGGCGTGGAACATTGATTCGATCGACATGCTTTCCTGGTGCCATGAAAATAAAGTGCTCTACGTGAACACTTCCGTCGAGGAATGGGACCCCTACGCCAACATCGATAAAAAAACCCCCCTGGAAAAATCGCTTTATTTCAAGCAAATGGAGATCCGCAAGATGACGGCCAAATGGAGCGACGGGGCCACGACCGCGGTGCTGGACCACGGGGCCAATCCGGGGCTGATCTCCCACTTCACGAAGCAGGGGCTTCTCGATATCGCCGAAAAAGCGACGCGCGACAAAACCACGTCCAAGCGCGACCGCAAGACCCTGGAACGTTTTATCCGCGATGAGAAATTCCACCGCCTGGCGATGAAGCTCGGGGTAAAAACCATTCACATCAGCGAGCGCGACACCCAGATCACCGATCAGCCCAAGGAAGTGGATGAATTCGTCGGAACCTGGTCGATCGAAGGGCTCCGGGAAGAAGCCATCTCCCCCTCAGAAATGGGTTGGGGCACGCATGAAAAAGAACTTCCGCTTCTGGCCACGATACCGGACTACGGCCCGCAGAACCAGATCTTCCTGTCTCAGATGGGAATGAACACCTGGGTACGCTCTTGGGTTCCTAACTACGAGATCGTCGGAATGGTCATTCGCCACGGCGAAGCCTTCTCGATCTCTGAAAAACTCACGGTGTGGAAGAACGGGAAAGCCATCTATCGCCCCACGGTCCATTACGCTTATATGCCTTGCAACGAAACCCTGGCCTCGGTCCACGAACTCCGGTGCCGCAATTACGAGCTTCAGCCCAAATGCCGCATTATGTCCGATGAGATCGTCAAAGGCGCGGACATCCTGGGCTCGCTCATCATGGGACACAAATACAACTCCTGGTGGACGGGAAGCATCCTGACGATCGACGAAGCCCGCAAACTCGTGCCACATCAAAACGCGACCACGATCCAGGTCGCGATCGGCGTCGTCGCGGCAGCCATGTGGATGATCGAGAACCCTGGAAAAGGCGTCTGCGTCGCGGATGACCTCCCGCATAAGGAAATCCTCGCGACCGCAAAACCCTATCTCGGAACGTTTGTTTCTGAAGTCAACGACTGGACACCTTTTGAGAATTATCAGGTGTTCTTCAAAGAGAACCTCCATTCGCACCTGGACAAGAAAAACCCCTGGTGCTTTAAGAACTTTCTTTTTAAACCCTGAGAATCCTGTCCATGCCAACGACAAGCCTCTGCGCAGAGCATCAGCAACCCGGCCAGGGAAATTGCGCCGCATGCCAGAAGAGTCTCTGCAATGCCTGCACGATACGCCTTTCCCAGGGACGGACGCTTTGCGCTTCCTGCTTTAACTCTCAAGCCTCCGGGGCGGGAGAAGCATCCCTGGCGGCCTACCGAAAAACCTGGACGCAATTCAAATGGTTCCAGATCCTCGGTGTCCCTGCGACCATCGCGTTTGTTTATTTCTTGAATAAGGCCAATTCCCTTAGCTGCGCTTTCCGGATAGATGCCTATCTTTATTTCCTTATACCGCTCCCCATCGTCACCTATCTTTATTTTTTCTTTAAACTGCGCTGCCCTTCATGCCGCAGCTATGTGCTTTTTTATTTCGGTAACAGCATCTTGGAGTCCGTCCGGTCCAAGTTCTGCCCTCGCTGCGGCCAACAGTTGAAAGCCTGATTTCGCCCATGATCAAAAAAAAGAATGAACGGGAAGTCGAAGTCCGCCAGCACATGCGCGGAGGCGAGGGCGCCGTGACCGTCCGCCACTATTTCAAGCCCGAGGAGATCAAAGTCGCGACGCGACTTTGCGCGGAGCTTTTGCTCCCTCCCGGCACGGACATCGGCCTTCACGACCATGTGAACGAAGATGAGATCTATATCATTCAAAAAGGGCGGGGGCTCATGACCGACGGCGGCAAAGAATTCCAGGTTGAAGCTGGGGACGCCATCCTCACCGGCCAGGGCGCCTCGCATTCCATCAAAAACACCGGCACGGAAGATCTCGTCATCACGGCCGTCATCATCAAGTACTAAGATTTTAAATTTTCCCGCCTTTGGACGGGACCCCGCCGCAGGCGGTGGCAAACTTTGAGATCGTAGCCATGCATCCCACATTCCCGCAAGAGACGTTCCTTCCTCCCCGGATCCTTTTTAAAAGGGGCGGACTTTCGGATCTCGCAGACGAAGTCGCGGAATTCTCCGGACCCGGCCTGATCGTTCACGGCGTGTCGCTGGCAAAAAATGGTTTTTTGGAAAAGATCGCCCAGGATCTCAAACTCGCGGGACTTCGCGCGGAATTCTTCTGCAGATCGAAGGGGGAACCGACCCTAGCGGAGATCCGCGCGGTGATCACGCAAGGTCGCGCCGACAAGGTCCGATGGATCGCGGGGATCGGCGGCGGGAGCGTGCTGGACCTCGCCAAGGCCGCGGCCGGACTTTACAACGCGAAGCAAGATCCCACCTATTATCAGGAGGGCGGTACCCTCGAGGAACCCGGCATCCCTTTTATCGCGGTCCCGACCACCGCCGGCAGTGGTTCCGAAGCCTCGCTCAATGCCGTGATCATCAATTCTGAGAAGAAAATAAAGCTCTCTATCCGCCACAGGGATTTCCTCGCGCGGAAGGTGATCCTCGACCCCGATCTCCTAAAGGGTCTTCCCTTCGCCGTCATGGCTCATTCCGGTATGGATGCTTGGGTGCAGGCGTATGAATCCTTTATTTCGAAGAACTCCTCCTGGTTCAGCGAAAATTTCGCGCTCAAGGCCATTCAACTTATCAGCCGGCATCTGGTGCCCGCGCTGAACGCCGGCAGAGACGAAGATCTCGAAGGCCTTTTGCTCGGCAGTTTTTTATCCGGAGTGGCCTTCTCACATTCGCGACTCGGCGTGATCCACGGCATCGCCCATCCCCTTGGCATTCTGTATGACGTCCCGCACGGGCTGATCTGTTCGCTTTGCTTCATCCCTTCGATCAAGCTCAACCTCGACGCCATGGGCAATCAGAAATACGCCATCATGAGCCAGGCGGTCGGAATGGATCTCCTCCAAAAAATCCATGAACTCCAAAAGACCCTCAGGATCGTCTCCCCTTTCAAGGGGAAGCCTATTCTCGATAAAGAAAAGATCATTGCGGAGACCCTCAAATCCGGTTCCACCGCCGCAAACCCCAAGACCATCACCCGCGCGGATGTCGAATATTTGCTTCGAGAGATTTTTTAAAACATCTCTCGAAGAGGGAAACGGCTAACGGGAAACAGGGAATGCAGCGCTTTTACGCTACCCGTTCCACGTCCGCCGATCCCCTGGAAATAAAAGGCGGTCGCCTTTTTATTTTCATGCTACGATGCCCCATGGATCAGAAACCTTCCTTAGGCTATTGGCTTCAATACATCCTCGTCCGCCTTTTAGCATTTCTTGCGACGGTGCTTCCCGTGGAAGCCTCGCATCAGGTCGCCTGCGCCTTCGGGACCCTGAGCTACTGGGTTCTCGGCAAACGTCGCAGAATCGCGCTTGAGAATATCGCCAACGCCCTGGGGGACTCCCTTCCGGATCGAAGAAAAAAAGAGATTGCGCGGGCCGCGTTCCAGAGCGCCGCTCTTTCCATGATGGAGCTTTTCACCGTCGAAAAGATCAAGAAAGAAGCCGCCACACGTTTTAAGCTTTACGGAAATGAATTCCTCGAGGAAGCGTTTTCCAAAAATCAGGGCGTCGTGCTCGTGATCTCCCACCTGGGTTCCTGGGAATATCTCTCCTTCCTTCCCTTTTTCACCAAACGACCTTGGTCGGTGGTGGTGAAGAATATTAAGAATCCCTATCTCAACACGGCGATTGATGCCATGCGACGCGTCATGACCGTCAACCCGATCTCTAAAGATAGCTCCGTGCGGGCCCTCTTTCAGGAACTCCGGGCCGGCCACGGTGTTGCGATCCTGGTGGACCAATGGAGCGGCCCTGACGGGCTCTGGGTGGATTTCTTTAACACCGGGACCTCCACCACATCGATCCCCGCGAGGCTTTCTGAAAAGACCGGCTGCGCGCTTGTCTCAGCCTACTGTCTGAGGACGACGCCGGGACATTATGAGATCCATATCGAGAAACCGATCGCCCATAACATGGAACAACCGGGCTGGGAGAATACGATCACGAAGGATCTTAATGAAGTCCTGGAGCGACAGATCCGGACGCATCCCGAACAATGGCTGTGGGGCCATCGCCGGTGGAAAGACAAGCCCGATAATCTCCGGAATGTTTAACTAGCCCTGCGGGCTGGATTTTGAGATTTGAAATTTTCCCGCCTTTGGGACGGGACCCCGCCGAAGGCGGTGGCAAATTTGGGATAAAAACAATGGACATTGAACTCAAGATCGAAAAACTGGTGTTTGGCGGCGACGGGCTGGGATTCGTCGAGGGAAAGGCGTGCTTCGTCGAAGGAGCGCTTCCGGGCGAGAAGATCCATGCCCGTATCCTCAACGACAAATCCAACTTCATGAAAGCCAAGCTTATCCACGTGCTTGAGGCCTCCCCGCTTCGCATGGTCCCGCCCTGCCCTTATGTGGAACGCTGCGGCGGATGCCAGTACCAGCATCTTCCCTATGCCGAAGAACTGAAATGGAAAGAACTTCAGGTCCGCGAAAGTTTCAGGCAGGCGTTCAAGGGTGAAGAGATCTCGATTCTTCCCATTCAACACGGCAGCCGGGATTACGGCTACCGGTCGAGCATCACGATCCACCGCACGACGGAAAAAAACCATAAACCCCAGCGCCTTGGTTTTGTCGGCCATGACAACTATTCCAAGGTTATGATCGATCACTGCATGCTGGCCGACGACCGGCTCCGGGAGATCTTCACGACAGAGCACAAGCTCAACCGGCGCGAAGAACGGCGCGGCTTCAAACTGGATGAAAAGGGGCGCATCTTCACTAACGATGAGGAAAAACTTTATCGCGTGGCGATCGGCGGTCAATCCCTTTGGGTCAGCTCCATGGGATTTTTCCAGAATAATATTGAGGTCACGGAACTCATCGCCAAAAAACTCGCGGAGTATGTCGCGGTTCTAAAGCCCGCCCGTTTTCTGGATCTTTATGCCGGCGTCGGGACATTCCCGCTCCTCGCGGCTCGTGACGTTCCGGAAGTCCATTGTTTTGAGGATAGTCCTTTCAGCGTCGGATGCCTGCGGCGCAATGTCCGGGACTTAGGGATCCCTCTGGCGGGCATTTTTGCCGGAAAAGTCGAGAAGACCTTTCCGCGTTTTATGGTCCAGCATCCCAAGCCCGGAACACTGGTTTTTATGGACCCGCCGCGCACGGGGATCGCTTCCTCGCTCGCGGATTTTCTGGCCAAGGAAGACGCCGGGGAGAATATCTTTTATCTTGCCTGCGACCTGCAGATCCTCCTGCGCGACCTGAGGCTCATTCTTTCCACCGGCCGCTACAAGGTCCGCGAAGTCACGCCCTTCGACATGTTCCCCCGCACGAAGCATATCGAGGTGCTAACGCACCTCCGCCGAACGTAAACTCGGGGAACGGGGAACGAATCGTTAGCCGTTCCCTGGGGATCGTTCCCCGTCGGAGCTTTTAGCTCCGGCTACCGCGCCGCTGGCCCAGGCCCAGGCAAGATTGTAGCCGCCCCGCCGTCCCTGAACATCGAGAATTTCCCCCGCGAAATAAAGACCTTTTTTAAGGCGGGATTCCAGCGTCTCCGGGTCCACATCTTCCAACCGTATCCCCCCCGCCGTGAACTCCGCTTCATTCCAACCGCGTGTCCCGATCACTTTAAATTCCTTATGCTTGAGCAGGCGGGCGATCGCCGCCGCATCGGAATCTTGCAAAGTCCCGCGAAGAAGTCCTGACATTTTATGAGGCAGCAGCCCTTCCACGAGATTCTCCCGGTGGATCCCTCTCTCCAATTTCCCGGACAGCTCTGCCACAAGCTCTTTCTCTTCCATGAACGGGACAAGGTCCACCGTCACCGTGACATTCGATATGTGATCGCGATTGACGGCAACCGAGATCTCATCGCTCACGTCGAGTACCGCCGTCCCGGAAAGTCCGTACTGTGTAAAAAGGAGTTCCCCCGTCGCTGTGCGGATCTCATTTCCCTGAATGCGACTCGTCACCGCGGCCCGGACCTTCTGCCCCTGAAGCGCATGACACCACGGATCTTTCACGATAAGAGCCACGGTGCTTGGCACCGGTTCCAGGATCTTGTGACCCAACGCCGCCGCGAGGGTGTAACCGTTGCCGTCGGCTCCGAGCGCGGGGTAGGATTTGCCGCCGGCACACAGGATCACTTTGCGTCCCGTCTCCGCTTCCCCGCTTCTTGCGCGAACTTCAAAACCATTCTTGGCAGGACGGACACTCTGGATCTCACAGCCAAGATCAAGCACCACCTTGAGCCGTTCCAGTTCCATCTCAAGGACTTTCAGCACCGACGCGGCCTGATTGGTCACCGGAAAGACGCGACCGGACTCATCCGCGTAAACGGCAAGCCCGAGTTCTTTGAAAAATTGAAGCATAGCGTCTTTTCCAAACTGCTCTAGGACCGAACGAACCAAGGCTTGACCCGCGGGATTGTAAAAAGAGGCGTCGAGGGTTTCGTTCAAAAGGTTGCAGCGGCCGGCGCCGGTGACGAGGAGTTTCTTCCCGAGCTTCGGCATCTTTTCACAAAGGAGCACAGACGCCCCCTGGCGCTTCGCGGTGATCGCCGCCATGATCCCGGCGGCACCTCCACCGATCACGATCACATCATACGGTGTCATAGTCGCCTCCCGAGCGCAACGGTCTACGGTTAACGGTCAACGCGCCGCCTTTCCGTTGCCCGTTGTAAGTTATCCGTTGTCCGAATCTTTTCGGCTGTATCATGAGTCTCTGCGCCTCACGTTCTTTATAAGTTTTCGCGACGGGGACGGCTTCTCCCGTCAGCGGATTTTTCCCTGTGTAATACATGCAGGTTGAAACCGTCATCGGAAGCGGCATAAAATCCTGAACCTGCTCGGGATGCATGCCGTGCGCCTCCAGATACGCGGCAAGCTCGCGAGCATCGGCGTCGGTCGAACCCGGATGCGCGCTCACAAAATAATTCACGAGATACTGTTCCTTCCCGGCCTTGCGTGTCATCGTCTTGAAACGCTCCGCGAAGCGCTCGTAAACCTTGAACGGCGGTTTATTCATTTGCTTGAGCGTGGCATCCGAGGCATGTTCCGGCGCGACCTTGAGCTGCCCGCTCACATGGCTGCGGCAAAGGGCCTCGAGATAAGCATCCGATTCCTTTTCCACGAGCAGGTCATACCGGAGGCCGCTTTGGATAAACAGATGCTTCACCTTCGGGATGGCCATCACTTCTTTCCAAAGCTCCATGGATTTCTCATACCCCAGCTTCAAGCTGGGACATTTCTTCGGCATCATGCATTGCTTCGTCTTACAGGCGCCGGAGTTTTCCCACATTTCGCAGGTCGCGCCGTAGAGATTGGCGGTCGGACCGCCAATGTCGGTAATCGTCCCCTTGAAATCCTTGAGCGCCGCGAGTGTCCGCACTTCCTTCAGGATTGACTCCTTGCTTCGGCTCTGGATCATCCGACCCTGATGCGCGTAAAGCGAGCAGAAGTTGCATTCCGCCGAGCAGCCGCGATGCGATGTGATGGAAAAGCGAACGGTTTCAAATCCGGGAACACCTCCGAGCTTAGCATAGACCGGATGCCAGGCGCGCGCGAAAGGAAGGTCATAATAATGATCGAGCTCGGGAGCCGTCAGCGGGAAAGCCGGGGGCTGCTGGATCACATAGCGGTTGCCGTGCTTCTGGACCACGGGCTTTCCACGGATGGGGTCCGCCTCGCCGTACATAAGCCGGAAGGCCTCGTTGAATTTCTCCTTGTCGGCAGCAACTTCTTCATACGACGGGATCTGAACAGCCCCCTCGCAGCCTTCCGTGTTGCGGCGTATGACTGCCGTGCCGCGGATATTGTCGAAAAGCTGACCGATCCCTTTTTTGTCATCCCCGAATGTTTTTATCGGGGATCCAGGTTCTGGATTCCCGCCTAAAGCCTGCGGGAATGACAGCAAAGAGCTAACAGCGGCGAGGCGCCTCGCGATCTCGAGGATCTGGGTTTCCCCCATGCCATACACAAGAATGTCGGCTTTCGCGTCCACGAGCATGGAGCGGCGGACGCTTTCTTCCCAATAATCAAAATGCGCGAGACGCCGAAGGCTCGCCTCGGGGCCTCCGAGCACCACCGGCACGCCGGGGAAAAGTCCTTTGATCTTGCTGGAATAAACAATGGAAGCGCGGTTGGGGCGAAGACCGGAGTGACCGGCGGGCGCGAAACTGTCCACGCGGCGGGGCTTTTTGCTCGCGGTATAATTGCTGACCATGGAATCGAGATTCCCGGCTGAGATCCCGAAAAAAAGACGGGGCCTCCCGAGTGCGAGAAAATCGTCGTTCTTGCGCCAGTCCGGCTGAGCAATGATCCCGACCTTGTAGCTGGCATCCTCAAGCACACGGCCGATCATCGCCGCGCCATAGGAGGGATGGTCCACATAGGCGTCGCCGGTGATGAGAATGATGTCACACTCACTCCACCCGCGCTCTGCCATGTCTTGCTTGGATATAGGAAGAAATCTCTTTCGATCACTCATAGCTTAGAATTATACCTCAAAACGTAAGGCGTACGGTGTACGGAGTAATGAGTTGAGTACGGGGTACGGGGTACGGCGCAAACACCTCTCCAACAAGAACGCTAGTCCCCGTACGCGTTACTCCTTACTCCGTCCTGTGTTACGCGGCGGAGGCGAGGGAGCGGGCGGCTTCGGCGAATTTCTGGAGATTCTCCGCAAGCTTGAAGATGACGCTCAGGGACTGGACCCCGTGAAGCCTGTTTTGCTCTTCGGGCTTTTGTTCAAGCAGTGTGTTGATCGCGGCGATCAAGCCGTAAGACTTCTGGGTGAGCGTCATGCCTTTATCGCTGAAAACAAAGAGCATCCGTTTCCCTTGATTGGATATGGACACAGCAGGCTCAAGCACCCGGAGCGCCTCCCCGTTATCTTCACGGAGATCATACACCAGCGCGTTTTCGGAATTCTGTTTCGCGAAACCCGTGATCGCGGTTTCCTCCGAAACAACCTTCACATCCACACCGCCCTGGATACCGCGCGTCTCTTGGACCTTTCTAATGAGAGCGCCATGGAACTGTTCCAGATCCGCCGGCAAAGCGCCCGGCACCACGACCTGGAACTGGAGTTTGCTCTTGGCCATGACCTCAACGAGTCTCTTGAGCACCGAATCCTCCTTCTGAGGAATAGCACCAAAGATGACCGACACCTGCTGCCGTCCCGATTCCAGCTTCGTCGGATCCGTCAAAAGCTTCTCCACGCTGACCCTCTTTTCCGAACGCGTCATCGCGTGAGCGCTTGGCATGAGCTGATCCATCGTCTTCATGAACATCTCACGCCCGATTTCAAGCACGCGCGGCGCGGCGAAAACATCCTTCGCCGCCTCATGCGCCACCCAAATCTCTGCATCGGAAAGACGATGCTCAGACCTCCTCTCCTCCCTAGAGACCGGGTTCCCGGTGGATGGCGTGGAACGACCTTCGGCGGGAGGGTGGCCGAACACCTTCACGGTGAGCCAGAGCGCGGCTTGGCTTTGATATTCGAGGGCTTTTCCTTTCTGTGGATCCAAGGCGTCTTTGAAAATATTGCTGTTAAGAAAAATCCTCTCGTAGAAATCATCCGCATCCGTGAATGGCCGCATCGCTTCGATCGGTGCGATCTCTTCAGCCATCAGTTCAAAAGAAGCGTAGCCGCCTTTATCGAACCAGATTTCGTTTGTCATCCCTCTCAAGATATTCTGCCATTTGCTGACCGCCGCCGCCAAAGCTTGGCGCCTAGAAGACTCGTCCTGTTTCGTCGCGGCGCCATCAGGAGAAGCCGGCTTTTTCACCAATTCCCCGACAAATCGCCATCCCAGTATCGTTTCGCCACTATAGGCAACATCCGGCTCTGGGATCTTGAACCCCAACGATCGCGCTGTGGCCGCAAGCCGCGATACATATTCGGGGGTCAACTTCTCCGAGACGGCAACGCGTTCCCGCAACATTTCTTCGTGGTTTTTAAAAACCATGGCTTGCAATAAAAGCAACCCTTTCAATCGATCAAGCGGAATCTCTCCATCCCCCCCTCTGGCAATAGTTATTAATGCCTGAATAGCATTCAAAAGTTGCTTGAAGAATTCCAGCGTTACATTATCCTCCGTGCCGACAAACTTCCTCACGTCGGTGATTGCGGACTGGATCTTTCCCTCCACGACCTCAAGCCGCTGAATGATCTGTGGGCGCGTGGGAACCGGGTCCCAATCCGCGATCCGGCCCAGGCCCGCTTCATCGAGCGGCCCTAACATTTCCAACTCGTATTTTGTCGCCTGGGTGATCGCGCTACCGGGATGATGCATGAAAAAGCAGAAGCGCCCGCCTTCCTTTAAGATGATCGCGGCCTGCCGCAGAACGGCCGGAACATCGCCGTATTCCACCCCGTATTGGCTCATCACCAGATCTGCTGCATCCTTCGGGACCCCCGGGGCCTCGGACGCTCGCTCCATAGCGGCCTGAACGAACGTCACACCCTTGGGCTTGCTTCCGGGCGTGTTCCGGAAAGGATCCACATAATCCACCGCATGGACCTGCGCACCGGGCGTAATCGCAAGAACACCGGCTTCGGCCTTTCCGCGGCCCGAAGCCAGACCCACGACCTTGGCGTCGGAAGGCAGCTTGCGGAACAAGGGCTCCCACACCGACTTCATCAAAGCTCGTTCAAGTTCCGGCCAAACAGGGCTATGCTCCCCGCTTGGCATGACGTCATAAAGAGATTGCCAATCACGCTGAGGGTCATAAGATTTTGCCGGGACCGCCTGAGGAGGCGCAGCTTTCCGGATCAGGCGGCCCCTGAAATACAGCCCCATCACACTGCCATTCATTTTAGCCCCGCTCACGTCCTTTTCCGTAATTTGGAACCCCAAATCCCGAGCCGTAAGGACGAGCTCCCGGAGATATTCCGGGTCCATTTTTTCGGCGACCCTGACCCTCTCCTGCAAAAATCGTTCCTGGTCATCAAGAGTCGCCGGCAAGGCACCAAGAAGAAGCTTAAGATCTTCGTCCGGCCTATAATCCGGTCTACGAACGCCCGCCAGTAAAGCGTCGATGGCCCGCAGGTACTGATCGAAAAATCCGGCGGCATCATTGTCATTCCCGTCCCTGGTCCTTCTAACCGACTCCACAATGGGTTCGATCCTCTTCCGGAGGGTCTCAAGACGTTCGAGGATCTCCTCCCGGTCAGGGACCGGGGCCCAATCGGCGATCCGGGTGACGCCTGTTTCGCGGGCCTTCTTAATCGCTTCCAGATCTTCCCGCGCGGAGTTGATGATCGCGCTGTAGGGATGATGCATGAAAAAGCAAAATAGTCCGCCTTCTTTCAAGATGTCCGCGGTCTCACGGAGTACCTTTATTACATCGCCGTATTCCACGCCAAATAGGCTCATGACCAGGTCCGCGTCGTGCGGTATCCCCGCCGCTTTGGACGCCTGCTCCATATCGGCTTGAATGAACGTGACACCCTGGGGCTTGCTTTCCGGATCATCCCGGAATGGATCTATGAAATCCACCGCGTAAACCTGGGCCCCCTGGACGATCTTGCGGGCCCAGGTTTCGGGGACCGCGCGACCCGAGGCCAAACCGACCACCTTGGCGCCAGGCGGCAGCTCGCGGAACAAGGGTCCCCAAAGATTGAGCTTCAGGAACTGATCGTAATCATCCGGAACCACGCTGTTTTGCCCGGGAGCCATAGCGTCATAAACCCGTTGCCATTGTTTCTGCGGGGTCGTGGGGCTTTCAGCCAAACGAAGCTTCATGTTGCCTCGCGGCAGCCGCGTTTCCGCCCGACCCGGAGAATCCCCGGGAGCTGCCGGCACCGCGATTGGTTGTGCGGGACTCGCTTCAGACCGTTCTGTTTTCAATACATTCTTAACCTCAGGAAAGATTCCTATTCTCTTTAAAAGCTCTTCCGCCAAGGGCAAATCTTCCCGAACGCCACGAGCCATCAACCAAAAACCACGACATACATTCCACACGGTCAAAAACAGTATTTTGATCTGGAAAGCGACCGACCAGTGCACCCTTTCATAGTGGTTGTACGCAATGCTTGGCCTCACATAGCTTGAAGCAAGAAAACCTTTTTGCGTGGAAGCGCCAAGAGGAAACTGCGCCTTGAAATAGCTAAAAAGTCCGGGCTTTCTGAAAGCCAGGATCGCATCCAGATGTTGCCGCGTTGTTTCGCCCTTGAGCAACGGCCTAGGGCCAAAAAAAGTCATTGAGCCTTCGATGATATTGAAAAGCTGGGGCAATTCATCCAAGCCCGATCTCCTCAGGATCGCGCCAAAGGGTATAGAAAAGCTACCGAACGGCAACGTTATTTCTTCCTTATTCTTCTCTAGGGTTCTTAATTTATAGACCATGAAGAGTTTTCCCCGGTAGCCGACCCTTTGTTGTTTCAAGATCACCGGACTTCCGGAAAACAGCCAGATCAAACCGGAGATGATCAGAATCACGGGAGAGAAAAGTATCGCTAAGGAAAGCCCTGCCAGTACATCGAAGATCCGTGATCCCGTGATCGGCCGGAGTCCTTCAGATTTTTTGGCCCATGATCCGGTGCCTGACGTTCCTCGATCCATCACGAACGTCGCAAGAATGTTGGGATCCTGTTGCCCGTCAGCCGGCTCCCGCATCTCCGCCCGCTCCGGAGAATCCCCGGGGGCTGCCCGTGTGGCTGTGGAAGCGATCAACTCACCGACAGGCACCTTGTTGGCAGTCACCCCGGGGGATGTTGCGGATTGATTGATTTTTTGGATACGCGATTCGGCACGACTGCCTTTGTCCTTTTCCACGCGCCCGGCGGGACTAAACCCGGCGTTGGCGAGATACTGCTCGACGTTCTTCCAGTGGCTCATCGGGAAAAGGTGGATCCCCGTTACACCCGGCAGGAGCAAGGCCTTTTCAAACCGGCCGCGATTGTAAGAATCCCGGAACTTTCCGAACGCCTCGGGCTGCTTTACCTTGAAGGCCTCCGCTCTTTGCCAAGCATCGAGCGATTTTGCGGCCTCGGGATCGCGATAGGGATCCACTCCCATGAGATGGCACCAGAAGCGGAGGTTCTTCGCACTCGATATCTCGGTCATGCCAATCTTGAATTGGAGGTTATCCATTAAGCCTGCGGCTTGAGCGGCATCCCAAGTTTTCCGGAACTCGCCGGGGAAAAGTGGCGGCTGGGTGTAGATCACGGTCGCACCCGCTTTTTTCTTCCTCGTCAGATCCTGGAGGGCATCTCCCGCATGGGGATTCCAGGTCGCCCAGATCTGAACATTTGCCGGAATCTCGCCGTTTTTCTTCATCTTGACCGCTTCTTTGATTGCCCAGTCGGTCTGGACCAGGAATTGAGCGAGCGGTGTTTTCCTCAAGGGGTGCCCCCCGCCCATGAAGAGAAGCGCCTTCGTCTGGGGCCGGTTCCCAAGGTCCCGGATTATATCGAGTACATCGAACGCCGACTGGGTTTGAAGCGCCACGGTCGCGACAAAATCCGTCCCAGGCAGTGGCATTTCCCGAATCTTCTCAAAACGCCCGACCTCGCTCCACATGTCGGCGATTTTGACGGCGCGCGGGTCCTGAGAATTTTCAATCTTTTCGCCCCGACGACGCATGAATTCCTGGAACCCCCGGGGATACGGGAACGAGTCCTTGCGAAGCTTTTTTCCACGCATCATCAAAGCGGCATCTTCGACCCAAGCCGGAACTTCCGGAGCGCTCCGCGTGCTTGTCCCGTCAATCCACCCCGCTCCGTATAGCTGCATGAACGCGTCCCTTTCAGCAAGATACTTTTTCATGGATGCGGGATCATCCAACCGCGGCGCCGCAAGTTCCGCCGTCACGGTGAATTTCTTTTCGCTTACCCTCTCAGACAATCGCCCCAATCGGTTTCGCGTCTCGAATCGCAAAGAATCTCCGGGGACTGCCGGCGTGACTGCAGGAGCGATCAACTCACCGACAGGCACCTTGTTGGCAGTCACCCCGGGGGATGTTGCGGATTGATTAATTTTTTGGATACGCGATTCGGCACGCGAAGCTTCAGCATCGGAGCGAGCGGCATCTGCTCCCGCGCCACTTGATACCGTGTCAGCCGAAGCATCGGTTTCTTTGGCTGCATTATTTGCCTCGATGAAAGCCTCGGCTTTATCCAGCGCGACATCCAATTGTCCTGGGGAAGGCTTGTGCCAAAGACGGGAATCCGGCCAATAATCCGCCAGGGGGCCGGCGACACTGCGATACCCGAGCGCCTTGAACACAAGCCTCTCCAAGACCTGAAACCAGAAAAATATTCTCTCGAAGAATCGAACCACGGGATTTCGTGTGGATTGCCGGCGGCCCTCCGGGAGATAGTCGATATCCGTCTTCACCCAGAGCTTCCACTTGCCATCCTCCGGATCATACGTCAATACCGTCATCGCGGCATTCTTGAGATTCCCTCTTTCAAAATGTTGGTAGACCGCGTCGAACTGGGAGGAGGGGATCTCCAGCATGTTCATGAGGTCCATCAAAAAATCAAGCCTGTGCACACCGATGAGAAATGTCTTTTCCGGACGCGTGGGGATCTCTTTCAAAAACAGGAGCGCCTTGTCCTTTTCGGCCTGGGATCCGGAATAACCTTCGATCTCGTACTTCGCGGGATCTCTCCTGAAGATCCTGAACATTTTCGCCCGCGTGGACGCAACCCAACGGTAAGGATAACCGCCGAACCAGTCCAATTTCACTTCGCGCAAGCTCTCCAGAACCTCCGGCTTTTTGCCCGCCCGGCGCGCCAACGGAGAAACCGTTTGGTAGTCCCGCTCGAGATCGCTGGAGAGATAAGCCTCAAAGGTGATCTTCATTTTCTTGAAAAAAGCCACCAGGGCCGCGACCTGAAGACGCCCGAAAATCGTCAAGGGCGAGAACATGGAATGATCCTGATGGTACTCAAACTCATTGGACCCGGAACGCCCGTGGGATACAAGGGTCACAAGCTTTCGCCCCGGCTTTTCCGCAAGCCATTGGCGCATGTCCTCATATTGATCAAAGAAATTTTCGGCAAACATGTATTCCGGATTCAGGCGCTTTATTTCCTCGGACGTCAATTGCTTCGGTTTATCCCGATTCTCAGAGCGGCGTGCAACGCCAACTTGAACCGGTTTCAACCGCGTAGGTTGAAGGGGTTTATGCGGCAGGACCTCACGAATTTGCGGCATGTAGATCGCCCCCAGGGCTAAAAGAATATCCCCGGCTACAGTGAAACCGATCTGAAACCACCAGTCCTGGATCCAAAAAACAGGATTCATCATGAGCCACGCGCTGTCTTGGTGTAACTGAAGAACAATTGGAAGGTTCACAAATGCCGTCGCGAAAGAAAGCGCCAGTTTTAGGCGCGTGACACCGGAAACCAACGGTAAAGTTCCCTCAGGCCGCGAAGATGCGTAGGGATTAAAATCAGCTTCGGAAATCGCGGCGGATTGCGCCTGGCCGTCTCTACTTTCTGAACGGTCAAGCGGTTCAAGACGGACCCAATACGAATCCTGAAGGCGGGAATCCCGAGGAAATCTCGAAGGGGTCAGTTGCGCGTCCAGGATGACGCCCTTGTCGGTGCGCCCTTGAAAATATTTTTTCCATGTCGGGGTCTGCCGGGTCCAAAAAAAGACGGAGTCAGCTCCCTTCTCCTGCATCGCGGCAAAAAAGGTATCCCGGAAGAAAACCCAGTCCTGATCCGGACCGTCCGGCCGCGTCACAAGAGCCTGAAGCACCACTTTCTTGTAGGTCTCACGGGTTCCTTCTTTCTCATGCCCCCAAGGCGTGAAAAACAAGATCCCGTCGAGCTTCATGTCCGCGTCAAACATCGCCCAGACCGGCTCGCCGTAAGACAGAGTCTCCCTCAAGATCTTCTCCGTCATCCAGAAGCCGTCCCGCCCGTGGTCTTTCGCTTCGATCGCCTCAAGGCTCGCAAAAACTTTTGCGAGCACGGCCTCATCCGTTATCTTGGACAGATCCGCGATGATCAGCCCGTCCGGCCTTTCCGCGATCACCGCGCCGGCAAGATCTTCTTTGCGAAGCTCTGAGCGGATGGCCCCAGAAAATTCCCGGAATTCCGCGCGGGGATTTCCGGGAATGGTTCCGGGTTGAATGGCTTGCCGCACTTCAGAGCGCTTCTCTCCTCTTTCACGAACAAAATCTATCGTCTTGCCCAAGACCCGGAATAAGGCCTCGTTGTCTTCGAAAAGAATCCCCGCCTCCGTAATGGCTTCCCGCACGTGATAATCGGACGGGATCGGCTGACCATTCCAGACCAGTTCCCGGCAATGCTGCAAGGTGAACTCGATCGCCTCCCGACGCATCCGCTCGATCAGCTGTTCTGCCAGTAAGCGCGCCTGGATCAGCTCGATCCCCATTAGAAAGAATGTCTTGTCGTCGGGCAAGGAAGGCATTTCCGCGGGCGGACGATTCCCATGCTTGCGATCGAGCGCTTTATTGATGACGGAAGCGTCAACCCTCTCCAGGGTCGCCAGGATCTCCAGGGAAGCCAGGATCTTCCGCAACTTTTCTTTTGAAAGTTCCATGAACGGAGGGCCGTCATCCAACATGTCCGGGGATTCTTCATCCGAGGCCATTTGTGAGATCATCTTCTCCACCTCTGACCGGTGCTGAAACTCCCTTTGATCCACGACCCATTGGACCACAATGATCGCGTCTTCAATAAGCCGGCGCTCGGCTTCGGCTGTTTTTCCGGAAAGGCCCTGCCCCGCCAAAGCTTCTCGGACGGATACGATCGCTTTTGACCGACCCTTCTCGAGCGGCTGCCCGCCATGGAGGACCTTCTCATAGGCCCTGAGCGTACGGATCACTCCGTCAAGAGCCGAGCGTCTGCCGATGACTTTCCCATTTCCGTCTTTCGGCATCAGTGCCACGCCCAGCGCTTTCGCCTCTTTTTTTTGATCCGGCGAAAGGTCCTTATAATCGATCTTATACCGCATCTCCGACCGGGTGGCCTCAGCTGCGGCGATCGCGCGCAGAATATCCGCTTCCCGGATCTTTTTCAGGGAGAGAAGTTCTTCAAAAGCACTCCGGATACCGGCTTGGAAATGCTCCGACAAGGGAGTCCCGTCGCCATTCTTCATCTCAAAGATATCTTCGGCGCCAAAACTGCGGGTCTCCACGGGAACGTCGTCGATATTGATCTTGAGCTCATCCAAAACCCGGGTCACGACATGCATGCGGCCAAGCCCGTTGGGCATATGGACAAGCAGCCGTACATTTCCCTGCTTTTCCGAGGGAAGGAATTTGAGCGAGGCCGGACCGCCGCTGTCCTCGAACGTATCAAACTCATAAGGCCGTCCCTGCGCCGCAAAGAGCGCCCGCAGCTTCGGCATGTAATCCTTCTCGACGACGATTTCTCTCAGGGCCTTCGTCAGAGCTGCCACAAAATCATCCGAGACCCCCATCTCTTCACCTTCCTGGCCGACCTGGTAGACCATAAAATGGTCGAAGGTCTTCCCGTCAAATCCCGTCACGTCCGCGTCATGAATACTGAGACGAAAACCAGCAAACACCCCCGTGAGACGTGCGAGTATCCCGGGCTCGTCGAAGGGAACACCGACCGCGATGTGGAGAAAGTGCTGATCGGCCCGCGAATAACCCTCCTCCGAGTGTAAGACGCTGACGAGCGGGATCCCCTGCCGGTCCACCGGCATCTCTTCTAGCTTATTGAAAAGGACCAGGTGTTCTTGGATCATATCCGGCCGAAAACGACGGAGATAATCATAACCTTTCAGTGCGGCGAATTTCCCGAGCTGTTTGCGGGCCTCGGCGAGGGCCGCCTCAGACGGATAATATCGCTTTAATTGATCGAGCAGTTCCTCGGTGTAAGCCCTGTTCTTCTCATCGCGGCGGCGAAGGATCTTTTCCCGTGAAAGTGCATTAAAGCCGCTTTCAAAGAACGCCTGAAGCTCGAGAAAGAACTCCCGCGTCCGTTCCAGAATGATCGGATTGACCCAAGCCTCAGGCGCTCTCCCCATCAATTCTGCGTTCCGGTCGGGATGCGTTCCGAGACGGTCGGCGAGCGTTATCGCGGCAAAAGCGCGGATCAAGGAACGGGGATCGAGCCCTTCTTCCGCGCTCATCGCAAGCCGCGCCTGCCAATCGAAAAGCGCGCTTTCGATCAGTTCCCTGAAATTCTGGATAATGGAATTACCGTGTTGGTGATACCAAATGATGAATTGAAGGAATGCAAAGGTCCGGAATTCGTCCGCGGCAAACTGGGTGAGAAGCCCCGCTCTCTCAAGGATTTGGGGCAGGAGTGTGATCGCGCCGCGGATCTGATGGGACACCTGGAATTTCGTCAGGATCAACTGTTTGCCGACGTCGTGGAAAAGAACTCCCAGGCGCATCCTCGCAAGCCATTCCGGATCTTTGGCCGACTCGTGAAACCCGACGGCCCCGAGAACCTGGGAAGGCGCTCCGTTCGGCGGCAAGTCCCCGAACGTGAGCTCCTCGAAATTATCAAACGCGTAAAGCGCGTGATTGCTCACGCGATAATAATGCCAGTACGCATTGTCATCATAGATATTATCAAGCTCCGCGAACTCCGGGCTCATCAGAGAAAGCAACCCCGTCTGATGCATCGCGTAGACCGCGTCAGAAATATCGGTCTGGACTCTCAGGAAACGCATGAATCCTTTCCAAAGTTCCCGGGCCTCCGGGCTATCGGACGCGACCGTTCCGGCGGCAGCCATGATCGCGATCTGATTAAACGCGCTCACCGGCTTCTTTGTCTCGGCGGACCGGATAAAAAGATCCATGACTCGCTCGGGATCGAATGTCTTT
This sequence comes from Candidatus Omnitrophota bacterium, assembly GCA_903884815.1. Classification (GTDB taxonomy): domain Bacteria; phylum Omnitrophota; class Omnitrophia; order Omnitrophales; family Aquincolibacteriaceae; genus Aquincolibacterium; species Aquincolibacterium aerophilum. Next base: position 46,064 of record CAISGE010000043.1, read on the forward strand.
CCCGGATCAGGATCGATTATTTCCCGGGCAGTTTCCGCGATAGGCGTTTCCAAAATCCCGCTACCGATCTCATAAAGAAGATCGATAAAAAGGCGCGCTTTCAACAATGCGCTCTCAAACTCAGGACGGAACTCCCCTTGCGCCGGGCGTCCCCTTTCATCAACTTCGCTCAGCGTCTGAAGCGCTTCCTTCCAGCCCTTTCCTAAAACTTCTTCATTCAGACCTTTTTCATGAAGGAACTGCCTGGCAGCTTCAACAAGTCTTTGGTCCCCCATATTAAGCCACTCGCGCTCGATCTGCCCTGCTTCATTGGGAATGATCTCCTCAGGGCGGAGAACTACTTCATCGCCACGGATGGTGATGCCAAAGGCTTTTTGAAGGAGAGGCAGCTGCTGCGTGATCAGGTAGGCGGCTTCCATGCCCGGATCGGGTTGTTTGCGGCCAAGATCCTTGTCCTTGGGACGATTTTTACTCCAGGCCCTCGCGGCTTTCGAAAAGCTGTCTTCATCCACCACGCGCATGTTGGAACGATTGGCTCGCAGACGATGACGGGAATCGACGCGGACGAGAACTTCATTTAAAACCTCGTCTGTGATCGTTTCGTGGCTGAACGCGAATTCCAGATCCTCCGCAAGATCTTTCATTTCGCGACTGGACGGTTGACTTCCGTCAGGCCGGAGAACATGAATCGTATCCTGGATCTGGAGTCCCACCTTGCGGCTGTACCCCACCGTATCGATCGTGCTCCGGGGGCCCAACAATAAACCGTGCATGAGAAGAATATGCGCGATATCCGCCAAAGCGCCGATCCCGTCCGGCGTTTCAAGGTAGACAAAGTTCGAGTGCCCGTAGTGGCGCACCAGCACCTTCGTCGGCGGCAGCGGCATCAACGCCGGGCTGCGGAAAAAAGGCTTGTTCCGGTAGCCGGACCTGACCTTGCCGGCATCTTCCATAAGAAGCGCGGACCGGAATCTTTCCGTCAGATTTTCGCTGAATTTTGGATCTTCTTCCAAAGCCTGGTCCAGAAAATTGCGACGGACGATCATCGCATTGACCGTAATAGCCCCCTTGGCGAAGTGTTGCGGAAGAAGCGACAGAACGCTGAACTGTCCCTGCTTTCCGCTCGCCAGGACGGTCGCGATCCGGAAGAGACGCCCCGGCCGGTCCAAGCGGCTGCGGGACGCGACACGCAGCACCCACGTATCGGGGATGCCCGTCGCTTCCCAGTCAACCCGCACCTCATCGTCCTCCAATCCCTCCGCAAAGCCAGGCAGCTGATCAAGAGGCACGTGTTCCCGGTAATACGTCTTCATTCTTTCCGGATCCATGAATTCCTCTTCCGTGATCTCAAGGAAAGGCTTGAGGCGGTTCAGATAGATTTCGGTCCGGCCCTTCTGGAAGGTCTCGATTTGGGTCAGGGTAAGGGCGACAAGCACCTGCCATCTGTGAAAATCGGGCCGGCCGGCGGCATCGCTCAGGTTATCTCTTTGGAACTCCAGGAACTCGTCGGGATAATAGAGCCCGCTGTTCTGCATCAAAGAAAAAAGGGCTGTGCGTTTTTCGATCAACCAACGGGCCTTACCGGCTTCCGCCGGATCAAGGCCGATCAAAGCGAAAACCTTGGACGGGTCGATCCCGGGGATCTTCTGATCGATCAGGGCATCCACCAGCATCGCCGCGCGCACGGGAGCCAGCCAATCCTCCGGGATCGAAAGGCGAGACGCTCCGGCCATCGGACCGGTCACTTCAGCCTTCCCCCGGAGGCCGTCCAGAATGCGGGCATAATTGATCGATTGAACATCCAGCGTATGCTCGTATTTAAAATCCTGGACCACGCGATGGTTGAGTTCACGGTATCCGGGGACGATCTCTTCGAGAAGTCCCAACAGATGCGCCTGCAGCAAAAGATCCCCGATGGGACCCTTCGCGCGTAGGATGGCGGCAAAAGCCGCCCGGGCCTGAGCGCGAAAGGCCTCGTCCCGGCCAAGATGCTCCAGAAAAGCAGCCCGGGCATTTTTTATGCCGTCCAAAAGTTCTCCCGTGAGGGCACAGTCGTGCTCGGCGGCAAATTTGAATATTTCAAGGATGTCGTCCGGACGGATACTTTGACCGGGATGCAGCGTGAGAACCGCTTCCTTCCGGTCTTCGGGAATAAGCACAGGCCCGTTTTCCGTGATCGTTTCCCCAAAGCGCTTGGCCTTCTCCACTCCCGGGAATGGGAATTTCTCATCGTCCCCATCCGGCAGGAAATCGTATTGAAGCGGTGTGGTCTTCTGAAGGGCGCGGTCCAGGATCGTCGAGGCGTAGAGGTAAAGGGTTCTCTGCGCCCTGTGGAGATCTTCGAGAAAAAGGACCACCCGCGCGTCTTCACCGGCACCGGTCTCTCGGTACATCCACTCCGCGAGCGCGGGCTGCTGCTCAAGCCCTAGCCGGTCGCTTGAGCCCCCTTCCTCCGCAGTCGGCAACGCCTGAAGTTTCCAGCGGATCTCACGGATATGCGCCGCGGCCTTCCGGGCTTCTTCAAATTCTTCGCGGGTCAGAAAAGCGATGTTGTGGCCGGAGGTCTGATCGATCGCGTCATTTTCATCCCGGAAGAACAAACGCACGACCCAACTCGCCACATCAAAATCCTTAAGCCCACCGGCTCCCCACTTGAGGTCCGGCTCGCGCTCCGCGAGTCCGCTGAAATAGCCCTCCTCCTGCCTGTGTTCGTCCCACGCATCCAGAATCTGTCGCAGGACCCGGGCTCTCTTCACCGGTTGATCCAGGTGGTTTTTCAAAGCCGTCTCCAACTCTGCAAACGGAAGACCCGGAGAGCTCACTTCCCGGGCGAACAGCAGCTGTGTCATGGCCTCTCTTTGGATCTCAGGGGCTGTGGTGCGATGCGTGGCTTGCATGCGAGCCGCGAAAGAAGCGCTCGACGCAGCGTTGAATTCCTTGGTCAGCCCCAGATCGGTTACAGTCACGGGGTTTTCAAATTCTTCTAGAGCGAAAAGATCCCAGGCCCCGCCCAGGACTCGGGACGATTCATAAACGAACCCGCCGGGCGTGAAGTGATCCTTAAGGGATTCAACGTCTGCATGGGTCCGGACCACGACGAGCCCGTCATAGTCCGAGTGAGGTGCCACTTCCCGGCGCCCGTAACTGCCCGTAGCCACAAAAAGCATCGGTGGCGTATCGGGATAATTCCTGTGGATGTACCGTTTGAACTCCTCGGCCACTTTCGCCACATAGTGATCCGCGAGGTCCGCGAGTGCCACGGACTTCTCCTCCCAAGGGGTATTACTTTTCAGAATCTTTTCCCGCTGGGCTTTGAATAAGGCGCCTTCCCGGCTGATCCAATCGAGCTGATCATCCGGCAGCGTGGTATTCCGCGTCTCCGACCGGCGTCTGTGACGCCCGCGATCCCGAGGGCCGGAGCCACTAAATTCACGCATAACATCGTTATAGTCCATCACCCATTCGTGCACGTCGGGGTCCTTACATCTCTCAAAAGTGTCGCGATCCCAAACCATGATGAGATAGTCCTTCGCCCTGGAAATGGCCACATTGATCCGGTTTCTTCCCTCCACCGGATCGGCCAAAAAGCCGACATTGTCATCCTCGTTGGAACGCACCCAGGAAACGATCACGGCTTTGTACTCCGAACCCTGGGATTTATTGACGGTCGTAACATCCAAAAGAGAAACCTCGATCTCATAGGCTGCCGGAAAGCTCCCTTCAAGTCCCAAAAATCTGAGGATCTCTGCAGCCTGGGTTCTACGGTCGCCTTCGCCCCGCCGAATCCTCCTGAGAGAGTCCTTGATCCCCCTGACTTTCTCCCTGCGCACCCCGCCCTTCTGCTGCCCTCGAAGACCCCGATAACCCGGATGATTGGCCATAAGCCAAGAATCGGCCCGATAATCGACCCTGGCTTCAAGGGCCTCCGACCCGAACAACTCCTCAAACACTATCCATTCGTCATTGCTCAGTTCTTGTCCCGCCGCAAGCCGGACCAGATAATCATGGGCCTTTGATGTGGCGAGAAGACGGTCGCGGATCAACTCCACCTGATCCGCGTAAGGCGAGATCACGCCGATGTCTTCAGCGCCAAGATGTTTCTTGTTCATCAACCAATGAATATGCGTGATCACACGATCCGCTTCTCCGGGATTTTTTTTGCCCCCATCATGATCCTCACTATTCGCGTTCTCATCATGGAAGCCGAAGCGCCCGTGAGTATTATCATCGATCACCATCCCCGTGATCTCCCGCCCGGCCATCAGTTTGGGACGACCGGACTTACGGTAAAAATAGTTGATCAGACGTACGATCCAGCTGCCCGAACGCCGTTGAATATTCAGAAAGAAATAGGGTGCAAAAGAAACAAATCCGGCAAGGGCCAGCTCGCGCGGGTAAAAAAGATCCAGCGCTTTTTCCAGATAGGATTTTTTGTGAGCATTCCGTTTCTCCTTGTCCAGGATCTCAAGGAGCGTCCTTTGCCCGAAACGGGTCTTCAACTCATTGCCGGCAAAGATATTTCGGCCGAGCTTCTTTGCCTGATTCAGATATTTCGTAATAAATCTCCGGTCCTCATCACTGATCCCGAATGCCGGTAACTGGTCGGGATCGCCCACCACGATTATTTTTTTTACGCCTTGCAGCTGCGCAAAAGCGAAAAAGAACTCGGGGAGCGTCGCAAGACTGGCTTCATCAATGATCAGAACGTCGGTGTTCAGCAGTTCCGGCCGTGTCCTGATCTCCTTATCTCCGGAAAAACCATTGATCGTCCCGATCAAAAGGCTTCCTCCGCCGCTTTTTCTCTGTTTGAGCATGAGATCCAGCTCGGGACCGCGTGCTTCCCAGGAGGGCAGGATCTCATGATCAATGGCATCTTCATTGCTCCCGACCCGGACAAAGGGAAGTCCGTCTTCGAGCAGTTTTTTTGCAACATTGTCGGCTCCCGCGTTGGATTGTGACAACACCACCACGCGCTGCCCCCCCTCGGATGCCAATTTTGTGATCCATTCGATCACCTTGGTCTTTCCCGTTCCGGGAGGTCCCTGGACCAGGACGATGGGGCTTGCGGAACCATAGTTTCCGGGGCTTCCGGCCGGCCGCAAAGTCTCTTTGACGGCCGCCCGCTGAGCCGGATCCAGGGCCTTTCCGCTCTCGGCATACTCCGCCTCCATCTTTTCGAAGGCCGAAAAATCGGTTTCCTTTTCTTGAGCCGCCACCCCGATCTGAAGACCCAGGGCATAATCCACCAGGGCATTCCCCGTGGTGGCCTGTGTGGTCAGGAGACCGTTTCCCTTTGCGAGGCGGGTGCTTGTCGTAAGGTTCAACACATAGTCGGCAAGATAATCTTCCTGTCTTTCCAAGGCCCGGGCAGACGTGCGTGTCAGGATACCGCCCTTCGAAACCTCACCGGTCAATAGCGCGTTCAGGTAGTCAAAACCTTTGTGAGTTTCCGGAAGCTCAAACTGCATAAAGCTCCGGCCGTGTTCCACGCCCCGCTTCACCAGACGGAAAAAGGGCTGCATCGGCTCCTTTTTCGAAGGATTGCGGATCCGGAATGTGTCTTCCGGCCAGCCGAATTTTTCCGGTTTCCCGAGATCATCCCATACCGTTTCTCCCCCCGTAGCTCCGGCGCGACCCAGTTTGAGATCGTAAACGGTAAACATCCGTTTTTCGGGATGTAATTCGATCTTTGAAAACTTGATCTCGATCGGCCGGCCATTGGACTCCCGGATGTTCTCTTCTTCACGCTCTTGTCTGGCTTTCACCATGGCCGAGATCAGAAAGCCCTGGTCCGTGAGTTCCGGTAGCCAGTGCTGAGCCATAGCATGGGACGCCAGATTTCTCGCTGCGCGCCCTTCGTCCGCAATGACGGGAAATTCACGTTCGAGTTCGGCAACGAACACCGCGTAATAATAGGCCTTCTTAAAATCCGTGGCTTTACCCGCGACACCCGAATGGAAAGCCTCTTCCGCCAGTCTCAGTACAAGCTGCGCGGCACGGACAGCTCTGTTCGGAAAAACCGCGAGCCGTTTCGCATTTTCAAAAACGGCCGAATAAGTTCCATTCCCCGAGATCGCGTGCTCCAGCCCCTGGAGTGTGGACCGGAGATCCTGAATCTCGTCCCGAAGATGCTGCACGGTATCATGCTCCGCCAAAGGACTCCCCTGACTCCAGTTTTTCTGCATCTCCCGAAGGGAGTTTTCAAGTTGTCCCTCCGCTTTCTCAAGCTCGCTTCTCTCCAGCGATCCTCGGACTGTGCTAAGCGCCCCGATCCAGGTCTCAAGTGCTTTTCTGCGCTTGCGCGTTTTGTTGCCCGTCAAAGATTCCGGGAACTCCTGCAATTTTTCCAACGCTCCGGAATAATCCTCCTCCGCGAACTTTTCGAGGGCCTGAGCTTCGATCTCCCGGGCCCCCTGAACCTTTTCTTTTAAATCAAGCGCTTCCCGGTCCTCGGAATTGTCTTTTAAAATCGCGGTGATCGACCGCTCGAGAGAATCCAGATCTTTGTCCTGGGCCGCAAGATCTTTTTGTAATTGCCGTTTTCTTTCTGCCACTCTCTTTCTCTTTGCCGCCAGTTCCTGGATCGAAAGCGCCAGGTCTCCGGATGCGCCGTTCCTCCGCGCAGTTTCGAGCGACTGGCCGCATTCAGCATATTTCGCGTCCTTGAATTGTTGCTCGGCAAGCTCGTAATATCCCTGCGGCGTCAGTTGCGTTTCAAGCTCCTTGCGGAAAGCGCTCACGGGAGCCTGCCACTGTTTCGAAACGTCGTCCCGGAGTATCCTGTCGCAAAATAATACGGCCCCGATGGCCGGCACCGACGAAGGCGCCATTTCGGTAAAAACATCCACCCAGGCGCTGCGTTCAGCAGGACTGCCATCCGCCCACTTCGAATCCATGACCCGGAAAAGAGCCATATTCCATTCCGGGGAAGCCACGCGTGACATCAGGGCATTCAGAACAAAAAAACGGTTATCCACCGAATCGACCGGAATGCGCGTCTCAGCGCGTCCCTCGGCGATAAGTTCCGCCAAAAGCGATATCGCCGTTTCTTTGTAGGCCGGCGGGAGATTCAAGAAGCGATTCAAAAGAATTTCGATCCGGTCATAAACAGGCGGCGCGCGCGTCCCGTTTGCCGCCGCAGCGTTCTCCTGAAAAATAAAAAGCTTCTCCAGGATATCCAAAGCTGCCTTGCGGCTTCCGCCCTCCTGCACTGTAAACACCGCTTCCACCAGCGCCGTATCCATCGCCGGAAATGTTGCCCCGTCCCCTGCTTCCTCATCAGCCCTGTGAAGTTCCGTAAGCGCCATTTTTACCGCGTCGTTGTCCTCTCGGGCCAGGGCAAGGCACAACCGGAAATAAGCTTGTTGATTTCTGGCAAAGGGCTTGTCGGTGGAAAAATGAGAAGCGCGTGAACCTGCTTGGAATTCCGCTTCGGTCACCGGATTCCTGGAAGCAGCCGCGGTTTCCCGGAAATAGGCTATCGCGACACCCAAGGCCTTTTCGGCCAGCTCCGGTTCTTGGCTACGAATCTCATTCGCGAAGAGGAACAGACTGTTGATCATTTGTGCTTTGAAAGAATCGATGTCAGGCGTTGAAGGATCACTCAAAGCAATGGGCTTCATCGCTGCATAAAAACGCTCACGCTCCGGGTTGTGGCGGGCCAAAAGCGCCAAATTGAGCGACTCAGGAGATGGAGCAACCGGAGCCTGCTCACCGCTCTCCGGGAAGAAAACTCCCAGGAGCTCCGGATTGGACATAAGAAGAATGTCGATAAGGCCGGTGTTGACCCCCGCGATGGAACGAAGCGCCACCGAATGTTTTCCGGATCGCTCGCTGCTATCCCCCGCCGCCAATCGCGGAACAACTTTCAAAAGACGGATCCACGGAACCATCCATTTCTGAAGCTCCTCCCATTTTTGAGCGCGGAACAAATACTCCGCGCGATGGGCATAAGCCTCCAGGATCTCTTGAGGGTCCAGCTCAAGTTTTTTCGCGGCGTTTTCAAGATCTTCGGAACCGACATTGCGTCTCCCGAGTTGTCTGAAATAAAGGACGAAGAACCTGTCGAGAAGCGCTTGATGCACTTTCTCAAACCTTTCTTTCAGCGGATGCGACGCCGCCTTCGCCCCCAGCTCGAATAACATTTCAGACAAATAACTGTAAACCTGAAGGAGCAACTGATCTTTCGCTTCGGGCGAGGCTTTTTTCTCCGCGGGACTGAACAACACTTCAAAAGCCGCGGGCCCCCCCTCGAGCAAGCCCTCAAGAAAGGAAAGTATATTTTCCATGAAAGCAACGGACGCTTTATTTTCAGGATTAAGGGCCATCACTCGCGATAAGCTGGAGATACTCTCAATGAAGTAAAAAAGATAACTCGAGGCGGCCAACGTACTTTCCTTTCTCTTGGACAGTCTGTCGTGAAGGACCTTGTCTTGGGTCTCTTGTTCGACGGCCTCTTGAAGGAGTTCCAGGAGACTTTCCGGCTTATAGCCGCTCGCCACAAGACGCGCCGCAAAAGATTCATAAACAAGGGTCTTCAGGGATCTTTTGTGCTGCCGCATAAAAGCGGTAATCCAGTCGTTGATCGCCTGCGTGGATCGGGGCCGCACTTTCCCGGAAAAGAGCGCCCGGATGACCGCGTTCGAGTCCGTGACAAATGCCATGACGTTCCGGTGATCCGCCTCTTTTGCCTGTTCGATCAGGAATGCCATCATATCCGCGTTCAAGGCTGGGTCTTGGATCTGGACACAGAAATGAAGCGCCGCGAGCCAGATCTCGAGACCTTGTTCTTGAAGAAGAATGCTCAGTGCCGCTTTCAGAGAGGGTTCATGGTCAACGTTAAACTCCCCCTCCATGCCTAAGTCGGCCCAGGCCACGAGAACCTTTTCGATCACCTCAGGATTGTTTCTAACGGCGTAGATCAGCATTTCGGCAAGGACTTTGGGATCCTCCGGCCACCGGTAGGGGTCGACCAGGATCGAAACGATCGCGGCGTCGGAGCGGGACACATAATGACCGCTCTCAGGGGATGCCGGATCCTCAAACGGCGTAAAAGGCATGCCGGGGTGGAAGAATTGGCTAAAACTACCGTAACGGGAGGAGCCCTTGACCCCGGTTTTTCCATTTTTCACGAGGTCACTGAAAATACCGGTCAAAACTTCCGTGGCCTCCGCTTCCTTCCCCTGCTCGAGAAGCCACTCCGCGTAATAACTTTCCGCGATTCGCGTCGCGAACCAGACTCCGGAGATCCCCCGGATGTCTTGGTAGCGCCGGCGCATTTCCATTGCCGTCTCGGCCGAAAAATCATCTTCGATCAGCCTTTCATAATAAAAAACCATCATCTCTGCCGTCTTTTGCCAAGCCGCCTCAGCCCGGGCTTCGGCAGCCAGGGCTTCGCCCTCATCACCCTGTCGCTGGCCGGCCATGACTCCCATAAAGTGGCTAAAGCGTCCACTATCCAGAAAACCCTTTGCCTTAGCCAGATATTCAAGCGCAGCGGGCATATTTCCGGCTCTTCTAAGACGGTCCGCCTTCACCAAATAAGCCGGGAAGAGGATTGCCACGTCATCGTTCACTCCTCCACCGCTCCCCTCGCTCAGCTGAATCGCGCGATCGAGACTCGCTTCGGTGTGGTGTACAGACAGCCAAAGAGCATTCACAAATTGCGACTGGGTCCGGCTGCCCCTCACAACATTGATCAAGGTTTCTTCGGGACGCTCAGGGTCAAGATCATGCGGTTTGTCTTTATAATAAGCGAGAATCTTCCTCCGCATAGACTCCCCCGTTTCCCGGGCCTCCGCTTGAACCTTCTGGAGGGTTTCTTCCATGTCGGCAAGGGTCTCGAGCGAGAACCTGAGAAGTTCTTCCGTGGCAGGGATTCGGCGGCTGTCAAGACTGAAATCCATGCTCAGTTTTCCGAGAAGCTCCGTGAGTAAGCCTATGAGACCGGCATCCAAAGTTCCGTCATGACCGTCTAAGATCAAGGAAAGTGCCGCGATGCTAAAGAAAAGGGATCTCTCTCTTTCCCCGATTTTCCGGTAATTGCCGGCAAGAGTAGCAAATCCATGCTCCGTAAGTTCCGGGGTATAACCGTAAAGACGGAACGCTTTCATGCGTTGTTCGATCCCCTCGCGGTATTGCCCCCGCATCTCCTCCCACCCCGGCAAAAGAAACAGGTTCAGCATCTGCACTCTCGCGACGCCGATATCTGCGGGCAGTGTAATATCCTCAATGCTCCGAATCCCTTTTCTCCGAAAGTGGACTTCGCAAGCCTCCTCTAATTCAGTCAAAATAGCCCCCATCACCGGGGTGGGCCATTCGTTGACTGAATTGCCATGCCCGACCCGGATCCTGTCAAAAACAGATCTCGCGAACGGCTCTTGGAAATACTTCTCGGATTTGCTGATAAAATAAGCCCGGAATTCTTCTTCCGTGAGTTCCCCGTCCAAGTCGATCCGGCCCTCAGAACGCGATGTGGTCGTCCCCAAAGAAACAAGTGATTGTCCCGCGAATTTATTGAGCAGTTTTCCGGCAGACCGGGCTCCGGGTTCCGCCCCGGATTCTTTTCGCGCCTCGGCGCGGACCGGATGAGTAACGCGAAACAGGGCAAGCGAGTCCCCGAGCGTGCTATGTCCTTCGTGGATTTCTTTTCCGTATTTTTCCTGGAAATCCTCCCACCACGCCTCGCTCTCAGCAGTCTCAAAAATAACGTCAAAGTTGTGCTCCCGGAGAGCGCGGGCGATCATGGTGGGCGACAGAAAGTCCGTCACCATGTCTCCCGGGCCGGAAATAGCGTGCCAAACACTTACAATCTTAGTATTTTTCTTGTAGTTTTGGAGCATTTCCCCGGAATGACTCCCCTCTCCGAAAAGCAAAATGCCTATGCTCTGAAAGAACTTCGCGAGGGCATAAGCGCTGTCGATCGTAACGGGCGCGTCGTTCAGAGGATGGGTTAGAAGGATCTTGTCTCCATCCAGCCGGATCGCTATACGGCCCGCCGAGGGATGAAGTTTCTTGAAGAGGCCCGGACAGTAAAGAGCCTTGTAATCAAGGGGATGCAGGCTGTGACTTTTTCTTTGATACTCCCGCCGGTAACTTTTTTTGTTGGCCTCCATATAAAAAACGCTCCGGCGGGGACGAACTATGATCTCCTCATCCGTAACCGTAACGACCTCCAGCCATTCTGGCCTTTCGGGATCTAAAATAATCCCGTCCCCGGGCTCTAGATCCTGGCCTTCATACAGAAAAGCCCGTGGAACTTTGCCGTCGATCTTGATCCCCCGCTTTTTTTCCGAGGGGCGAGACTTAGCGTTTTCTTCAGCCTCTTCTTGGACAGCAGGATTCGCCGTCCGATTCTCCGCGCGGGCAAAGCTAAGTTGAGTACCGTTCCACGCAAGACCGAGGGCCGCCAACCTGGGAGCGATCAACTCACCGACAGGCACCTTGTTCCGGCCGCCGACCGTTCGAAGGGCTTCCTGGAAAATTCCAAGAAGATGGCCGGCGATGACGGGCCCAAGGTCTTTGCGTAGATCCGGGAGCAAAGCGAAGGAAGGAGCACGAACGCTTGAATCTTGATCGCGCGACGAATCGGACCCCGGTTTTGGCGTTGCGCGCTGCGCTCTGCGCGCTGCGCCCGGAGGTGGGGTGATACCCGTCATCACGCTGAGGTAATTCGCATTCGATTCCAGATTCGTGATACGCGGCGCGACGCGGACATAAGAAATTCCGTTTTTCTTAAAGAGTTCCGCGAGACCTTCCGAATGGAATCCGCCAGTCACGAGAACCGCATTCGCCTGCTTCAGCGATTTCATTTGCGCGAACATGTTCCTGAAGAGTGCCTGTTCCCGCTTTTCAGCAGTCTCATAGAAGCTCAACGCGCAACGCGCAACGGTCAACGTTGGACTCGCGAGCTTTTCACGTTGTGCGTTGTGCGTTGTGCGTTGCTCTAGCAATTCCTGATACTCTTCCCGCGAAAGTTCCAGGCTGAAAAGTTTCTTCAGCGACCGGTACTCTTTATACCTTTCGATCAGGGCTTTCTCCACATCGGAAGTCGCGAGCTTCGCGAGAATCTGATCGTTTAATTTTTCGACCTCCTTGAAAAGGTCCGGCGCTTGCAACTCGTTTGAAAGGATCGCGATCCCGATACGACGGGTCAGATTCGGATAATCTTCAAAACGGAAACCGAGCGGCGCGGCCTTGGAATAGAAATCCTCCATGAGAGAGCGAATGTCTCTACCGCGAGGTAAGGCGGAAGGCGTACGGCGTGCGGCGCCCGACGCTTCGTCTTGTAGAATATCTGACAGATGATAGCTCTCCGGATCTAACCGATGGGCTAAAATCCAGGATATAAGCTTTTGTTTTTCCTCCCCATACTCCGTACCCCGTACTTCGTACGCCGTTTTTTCAAGTGCTTTTAATTTAAAAAATCGAACTAATTGCGGCCAATCGTATTGTTCCCGGGCATTCGTAAGGTCCAGCGCGAGATGCTCCTCCGCGACTTTCGGAAGTTGTTCCAGCCCTGCGAAAGGCTCGGCCGCAACCTCACTGTGAAAAGCCCAATCGCGGAAGAATTTTTTGAGTCCGAGATTGAAGGCCACGGAGGCTTCATCGGTGATCTTCTGGCGGATCTCTTTGAGGGCGGCATCGGTTTGCGGCTTTGCCGCATAAACAGCGCGAAACTGCTCGAGGTTTTCTTTGTAGAGCTTGAGGTCTTCGACGCCGTAAACGCGTCCGGCGGAAGGCGAACGGCGAGCGAGGCTTTCTTTTGCGCCGTACTCCGTACTCCTTACTCCGTACGAATCAGCAAGATCCAGCTCCACACCGCCGATCAGTCCCCGGCGATTCATTTCTTCAAGAAGTTGGCGATTCAGTTTCGCGTCATCAAAAAAATGGAGGTTTGCAGGATCAAGGGGTTTCCAGGCACCCTCGAGATAAACCGTATTGAGACCGTAGGCCTTTCGCAGGTGGGCGAGAATACGTTCAATGTTTTCCTGCCCCTCGGGCTGCCCGTGAGCTTCTTCCACGTGGACAATCACGGGTACGGCGGAAGGCGTACGGTGTACCGCGTCACTGCTTTGAGGTGATACCTCATGATAGACTTCTCGGATGATTCCAAGTTCAGAAGGGATTGAGATCTTCTCCTCTAAGGAAGTTAGAGAAATCTCCGGACTCCGTACGCCGTACGCCGTACTCAGAGTAGGAGTAGCCTGGACAGTCGTCGTCGTAAAGCAGATCAGCGTGCAAACAGCAAACGCACGCAAAAAGTGAGAGAACTCTCCCTTAGTTTGACGCATAGTCTGAATGGTGTAGATGCCTTTCGTATAGTGAGTTGATCTGTTAGAAATGTAGCACCTGGAATGGCTTTTTTCAAATTTTTATAAATGTTATTTATAAAATAATAGACTTCTTTATAGCATTCATAGCAATACATAGCATTACTATCTATCAGATTAACATCGATTCTGTTCTCTTATTAACTTCAATCTGTTTTCAATGCGGGTTTAAAGTTTACGAGACGAGGTTTCGTGATATAATTCCCGCTCTTCGAGGCGCTTTAATCAACTCTTTTGGAGGCTCGTATGGTCAAGATCGGCGAAGCAGTCCCTAATTTCGAAGCCCAGGCTTATCAAAACAATGAGATCAAACGGATCAAATTGTCCGACTACAAAGGCAAGTGGGTCGCCATTGTCTTCTACCCTGCCGATTTCACGTTTGTCTGCCCCACGGAACTTGAGGAAGCCGCCGCTCTCTACGAAGACTTCAAGAAGGAAAGTGCGGAGCTTCTGAGCGTCAGCACAGACACGGTATTCGTCCATAAAGCATGGCATGACGTCTCACCCGCGATCCAGAAGGTAAAATACCCCATGGTCGCCGACCCGACAGGGAATCTCTGCAAAATGTTCGGGACCTACATCGAAGCGGAAGGTCTCGCGCTGCGCGGCAGCTTTGTGATCGACCCGGACGGCGTGCTTCAGGCCTATGAAATCCACAATTTGCCGGTCGGCCGCAGCATGCAGGAATTGCTTCGCAAGCTTAAAGCTTCCAAATTTGTTCACGAAAACGGCGGAGAGGTCTGCCCCGCGAACTGGCAGCCAGGCAAGAAAACCCTGAAACCGGGGTTGGATCTCGTCGGAAAAATCTAAAGGCAGCATGTCGTTCAGGGTATGTTGTAGGTAGCAATCCACATTTTTTTCGACATACTACATACGACCTGCCATATACAATGCGTTCTATTTACGTTATCATCAATCACTGATTCTGAAACGGATCGGTCAAACTGAAAGAGGTATCAAAATGTCCTTCACGCTCCCCGAACTGCCTTACGCCATGGACGCCCTTGCCCCGCAGATCAGCAAGGAAACGCTCGAATATCATTACGGCAAGCATCACAACGCCTATGTCACGAACCTCAACAAACTGACGGACGGGAAACCGGAAGCCGGAAAATCCCTCGAAGAACTGATCAAGACCGCCAAGGGCCCGATCTTTAATAATGCGGCACAGGTCTGGAATCACACCTTCTACTGGAACTGCCTGAAACCCCAGGGCGGCGGCGAACCCACGGGAGCTCTGGCGGATGCGATCAATGTGTCCTTCGGAAGCTTTGAGGAGTTCAAGACCCTTTTCACCAGCATGTCGGTCGGACTTTTCGGGTCGGGTTGGGCCTGGCTTGTAAAGGACGAGGATGGAACGCTCGGTATCGAAGCGATGTCAAACGCCGGATGCCCTCTCACGAATGGTCAGACACCGCTTCTTACCTGCGACGTCTGGGAACATGCTTATTACGTCGATTACCGGAACGCCCGCGCGAAATACGTGGAAACATTCTGGAATCTCGTCAATTGGGAGTTTGTTTCAAAGAATTTACAGGGGTAAATTCTCGTACGGCGAAAGGTGTACGGCGTACAGCGCAGAGTCAAAAGGCCCGGTCTTGATTTTAAGATCGGGCCTTTTTATTGTTCCAAATATTCTTCATGAACCATTTGATTTTTGCCGTACTCCGTACGCCTTACGCCGTACTAGTTCAGCATCGATTGCATGCGTGAGATGGCTTTTCCTGCAAGAGAATATTCGGGGTTCTGTTCAAGGGCATGCCTGTAAGCTTCAAGCGCCTGAGCCCAATCGCCCTGATGCTCCCAAACGCGTCCCAGATTATACCAGGCGTAAAAACGCCCGTCATAGCGCTCTGCCACCGTGGCCTTCTCCAGCCACGTAAGAGCCTCGTCCCAACGTCCTGTCTCGATCATATAGGCCCCGATATCGTTATAGGGATTTCCGTATTCGGGATCAAGCCGAATGGCCTTTTCACACTCGCGGATCGCGTCTCCATACTGACCTTTGACGCTGAGGGCCCAGCCCAGGCACGTGTGCGCCTCAGGCGTAGCTTGTGAAACAATGGATTTCCTGTAAAGCACGATTGCCTCATCCACTTTGCCGGCCATTTGCATTTCATAGGCCTCCCGAAGGAATTTTGCCGCCTCTTCATCTTTATTCAGATTAAATTCATTCATTTTTCATCCATGGTGGTTGGGGGAACGGGAAACGGTGAACGGGTAACGAAAAGGGCTTTTACGTTCAACGTTCCCCTTTAGCCGTTCCCCGGTTATTAGAATTTCATGTAAGGGTTCGTGCGTCTCTCATTTCCGATAGTCGAGGAATCCGCATCTCCATAGGCGTGCCCCGGAAAAACCTGCAGAGATCCATCGAGACCGGCAAGACGCTTGAGGCTTTGCATCAACTTCTTCTCATCCCCGCCCGGAAGATCGCATCGGCCGCAGGCGCCCACAAAGAGCGTATCGCCCGTCACGAGCTTCTCTCCAACCTGGATGCACTGAGCGCCTTCCGTGTGGCCGGGCGTGTGAAGAAAGATCATCTCCACGGCCCCAATCTTGAGCGTAAAACCTTCCTTCGTTTCTATGAGCTGTTTCGAGGCAACGTCCTTCAGGAATTTCGCTTCATTCGCGTGAACATAGATCTTTGCGCCGGTCTTTTCGACGAGGGCCTCGACGCCATTCGCGTGATCAAAATGCGTGTGCGTCAGGATCCCCGCGACGACCTTCATCCCGTCTTTCTCGGCCTCCTTCAGGATCGCATCCACGTCCCAGGCCGGATCCACCACCGCGCATTCCTTGACCTTCTTGTCCCCGATCAGGTAGACAAAATTCCCCATATAGCCGACGGAGATCTGCTTGAAATACAAGTCTGGGCTACCCACAACAGCAGCATCCCTTACTCTTCTCATAATAGATCACCTCAAGCAACGGATCGTCCTGGATTTTGAGTCTTTTCTTCTCGGTGAAAGCGGCCGGAATCTCCGGGTAGAGAACGTCACCCTCGAAATCCGCATGGATACGGGTCAGATAGATCGCATCCACACGATCGATGGTGGTCCTGTAAAGCATCGCCCCCCCGATAATGAAGGCGTGTTCGGTCTTGACGCTTTTCAAAGCCTCGTCCAAGGACGCAAAAAAGGTCTGTCCGGGATAGGGTTTCTGCCCGCTCTGGTCCAAAATGATATTGGTACGACCCGGCAAGGCTTTGCAACCAAGGCTTTCAAACGTCTTGAGCCCCATGATCACAGTCTGTCCCAAAGTCGTCGCCTTGAAATGCTGAAGATCCTTGGAGAAATGCCACGGGAGCTGATTCCCCTTCCCGATCACGCGGTTATTCGCCACTGCAACGATATGAAATAACATAAGCGGTATAGATTCTCCTTTTCTGTTTTGTGGCCCGAACAAGTTAAACGAGTACGGCGTCTCGCGTACGGCGCTTTCCCTCCGTACTCTGTACGCCTTACACCGTACGCTAAACGGCCACCGGCGCTTTGATCGCCGGATGCGGGTCATAATTTTCGAGCGTAAAGTCTTCGAATTTGAAATCGAAAATATTTTTTACAGCCGGGCTCAGCTTCATGATGGGAAGCGCGCGAGGCTCCCGCGACAACTGAAGATCCACCTGTTCGAGATGGTTCCGGTAAATATGCACATCCCCAAAGGTGTGGATGAATTCCCCGGGTTGAAGCCCCGTCACCTGCGCCATCATCAGAGTAAGAAGAGCGTAAGACGCGATGTTGAACGGCACTCCGAGAAAAACATCAGCGCTCCGCTGATAAAGCTGGCAGGAAAGCCTGCCGCCCAGGACATAGAACTGGAAGAACGCGTGACAGGGCGGCAGCGCCATTTTCTCGATCTCGCCGGCATTCCAGGCGCTCACAATAATGCGCCTGCTATCCGGATTCGTCCGGATCATTTCCACCGCCTGAGAGATCTGATCCATGACCGTGCCGTCCGTGCGCTTCCAGGCACGCCACTGAGCCCCGTAAACCGGCCCCAGATCCCCATTCGCATCCGCCCACTCATCCCAGATCGTAACGCCGTTATCCTTCAGGAACTTGATGTTCGTATCGCCCCTGAGAAGCCAGAGCAACTCATAGATCACGGCTTTGGTATAAACTTTCTTGGTGGTCAAAAGGGGAAAACCACGAGCAAGATCAAAACGCATTTGATAGCCGAACGTGCTGATCGTTCCGGTGCCCGTGCGATCCTGCTTTTCAGTCCCGTGATCCCGGATATGCCTTAAAAGATCCAGATATTGTTTCATGAAGTTTGTGCCGGACCGTCCGGAAGGCCTGTCCCGGATTCTTTGGGTGGAACTTTGGCAAATCCCGGGAGAGCCACTTCTTTCACAAAGTGCGTGTCATCCACATTCAAATCATCAAAAAAAGAACTCTTAAGAGAAAAAACGGATCCGTCTGCGGAACTCTTCACGTAATAGCAATCCCCTTCCGCAGACTTCGTCCCGGACTTAAGGATCTGCTTGGCATTGTTCTCGGTGACGATCAGCTGCCAGACGGGTTTCTCCAATCCATACTTCGTCCCATCGGGAGCCACGACCTTTTCGGCCCGTACACTGTTCATCGTCGCAATGAATTTCACAACTTTGTCGGAATCCAAGGGAAGCCGCATCTCTTGGCGGAGAAATTTCCAGGTGCTCTGGGCGGGATCCTTGGGATCGACTTCGCGCACGAGTCCTGCCACCATGTTTTGCTCGGTCCCCTTGGCAAGGTAGATTTGGATCTTCGTCACCTTCTCGGGATCCAGGTTGAAGAGCCGGAGATCGACCCAAAAATCGCCTGAGGGCTTGGCTGTTTCGAGATCCATGAAAATCCCCAGGCTCTCCGGCAGATCCCCCTCAACACGATAAACATCCGCGCTTCCGGATTTACGGATAAAAGAACCTCCGGCGCCGTCCTTCTTGGCCCCGACCCGAAGATCCAGAAGCGGCACATCCCCCGTCCCCAGACACTTGATCGAAAAGGAATCCGTGTCGTCTATTCCGAAATCCTTAAAAAGTTCTTTCCCCGTCCCGCGCAGTTCCCCTCGTGCCAAAATAAGTTGCCCGATAAGTTTATCCACTTTCTCGGAGTTCGCCGGAGCATTCCAGAGGCTTTTGACTTTCCAGACGCCGTTCTCTCTTGCGAGTTCGACAGGCTCCGTCTCAGCTCCGCGAGAGACCAAGATCCTCTCGACTTTGGCTGAGTCAAAATTCGCAAGAGCAGCCCCCGTTCGCTGTGAGGAATTCTCTCTCTCCCCCGCGAAACGGACCCAGGTTTTGAGAAGTATCCCCATAGCGAGAACTCCGAAGATCATACCTAAGATGAGGATCTGTTTGGGTTTCATAGAGATCGTTCTGGCTTAAATAGAAGTCAAACTTTTTAGATAGACTTGCTTCGCCCGGCGACGCATGAAGGCGCGGCTGAAACCGGCGAGAGCGATGAGCACCGGCACCAGGAACATGACGAAAAGACGCCAGAGCATTTTCGAGGATGCCGAGACTTTCGGGAGAACGCGGCTCACCTGGCCTTTGGAACGGATGCCGATCAGAGCATCCCCTAGCGTCAGCACGTCCATGGCGTTCAGGAAAAAGTTCAAATGCCCGCCGTTTTGCATCAGTTGTTTTTGGAAAGGCGTCGATGCGCCGATCAGGAGAAGTTTTCCGGGTTTCGGTTGAACCGGTGCCGGCGCTTTCACGGGAGGTTTGGCGGGAGCACCCTCGACGGCAGGTTCTGCCGACCATTTTGGCACTTCCCTCCCCGCGAACGCATCGGCAAACTGACCTTCCGCCAGCACCGCCAACGGAAAGGGCCCCGGGGAACTCTTCGGACCGCGAGTGAGGTCTTGAGGCGCCATCGTCCCGGTCTTGAACGGCACGGTCCAGGAACGCTGTGAGGAATGAAGCAGGGTTTCGACTTTAAGCCCCTGCGTTTTGACCTTGGCCTGATCGATCTTCAGAGCACTCCCCCAAAGATAGAAAAAAGCCGAAAGGCGGGAGGTGATGGAGAGCTTGGTGTTCATTTCCGCATCCGTCAAAAGGATCTGCACCGGCAGTTTCACGGGAATGGAGATCCCGAGTATCGCCGCCTGCCCGGCGCCGGAAAGCTGTATCGCCTCGCTCTGCTCATCGGCCAGCACCTGGGTGTCCACTTGGAATCCCCAGGCGGAAAGAAGGTCATTCACGCCCGGATCCTTTTCGCTTGGGACAAGGGCGATCGACCCCATCCCCTCCGGCTTATAATTAAATTCGTAATTCTGTGCCGCCATAAAAACCGAGCCGCCGCCACGCAGGAAACGATTGATCTCATATTTTTGTCGATCGCTCAGTTTCGCGGGTTGAGCGATCGCAAGTGTCCGGGTCCCTGCCGGAATGCCGGACTTCTCGCTCAAGGTGATGCGGGAAACGGGGAAACCTTCCGATTCCAGTCCCAATTGCATGACCTCATAGGGATCTTCCCGGTAGCTCTCGGGAACCTGTCCGCCGAGCTGCTGGAGCAGCATCATCAGATTGGGATCAACCGACTTTTCCTCATAGGGCGCCATAAGCGCGATCTTGGGGATCTCCGAAAGGGTCATGCGATAAAGCTTCGAGATCACGGCGTATTCCAGATCCTCGAGATTGCCGGGATGGATCTGCGGCAGGATCTCCTCGGGTTTTTCCTTGTAAGAAAGCACCAGCCCAGAATAGACGAGACGCACGCCCATCTCATCGGACTGCACTGATTCCACTTGAAAAGGCTGAAGCCCCTTCTTCGTAAGCTGTTCCTCCATCGAATCCGCTTTTTTGCTACCTTCGACGGCGGTCGCGGCATCCATGTGGAAGATCTTGTACTGGAAATGCCCCTCGGAGACCACGCGGAGTTCCTCAAGCTTGTCGCGCACATCCTGCTCCAGCGTTTTCATGGAAGTCGGCATTTTATCCGCCGAAGAAATAAATAACTTCACCATCGCGGGCGACTTCAAGCTTTTGAGGATCTTCCGGGTCGCGGACGAGATCGTATAGGTACGCCCCTCGGTCAAATCAAAACGCCCGAGGGGAAGATCCGCTACGAACCAGTTGCTCAAAAGAAAGATGCCGGCCGAAATAAACGCCGCGGTCGTGAAGATCGACGCCGCTTTCGGACGCATCCGCCCTTCGATCCAGAATCCGTTAAGGACCAGCGCGGCGATACTCCCCACCGCAAAATAGAGGACATCGCGGTTGTCGATGACGCCCTTCGCGAACGCAACATAATGATCCGCGGCACCGAGAAAATGCCGGATAAAGCTCCCGAGCCCCCCCACCCAGCCGTCGAGGGACGAGGCCACAAACTCCGTCCCCGCGAGATAAAACCCGAAGCAGAGCATCATGGAAAGAATGAACGCGACGATCTGATCGCGGCAAAAGCCCGAAACAAGGGTCCCGATCGCAAGGAAGAATCCGCCGAGGAATGCCGCGCCGATATAGCCGCCCAGGATCGGGCCAAGATCGGGATGCCCCAGCACCGCGAGCATCACCGGGATCGGAAGTGTGCAGGCCAGAGTTATGAGATAGAAGAAAAGGCTCGCGAAAAATTTCCCAAGCACCAGATCTTGCGGCCGCATGGGAAAAGTCAGCAGAAGTTCCTGGGTATTCCCCCGTTTTTCCTCAGCCCAGAGACGCATCGACACGGCCGGCAAAAAAACGCAGAGGATGAACGGCAACGTGTAGAAAAGCGAGCGCATATCCGCGCGGCCGATCAGGAAGAACTGCGTCATGAAAAGCCCGCCGTTCAGGAGGGCGAAGATGATCATAAAAATATAGGCAATCGCGGAATTAAAATAGGCCGCTAATTCCCGCCTCATAATAATACAAAGATCAGGAAGCCTTTTCATGCGGCCACCCCGAGCGAGGGCCTGAGAAGTCCAATAAAGATCTCTTCAAGGCTCAGATCCTGTGCGGCTTTTCCGGCGTTTTGCACCCGTGCCGCCAGTTCCGCCTTGGTCCCTTGCGCCACCAGCTCTCCTTCATTAATGATCACGATGCGGTCGGCCAAAGCTTCGACTTCCTGGAGGATATGCGTGGAAAAAAGAATGGTCTTTTCT
Source organism: Candidatus Omnitrophota bacterium (assembly GCA_903884815.1). Taxonomy (GTDB): domain Bacteria; phylum Omnitrophota; class Omnitrophia; order Omnitrophales; family Aquincolibacteriaceae; genus Aquincolibacterium; species Aquincolibacterium aerophilum. The sequence continues at coordinate 67,459 of CAISGE010000043.1, forward strand.
TTCGCGAGGCTTTTCACAAGGGCCCGGATCTCCATGATCTGGATCGGGTCAAGCCCCGAGGTCGGTTCATCCAGAATCAGAACTTTCGGGTCATGGATCAGCGCCTGCGCGAGGCCGACCCTCTGTCCGTAGCCTTTAGAAAGCTCGCAGAGGAGATGTTTCCACACGGACTTGAGATGGCAGGCCTGCTTGACCCACTCGAGCCTTTCGGCGAGTTTGACTCCTTCCAGCGAACGCGCACGGCCGACAAAAGCCAGGTATTCATCGACACGCATGTCCGGATAAAGCGGCACGGTTTCAGGCAAATAACCGATGCGGCGGCGTGCTTCGATGGGACTCTCAAGGATATCGATCCCGTCGACTTTCACGGTACCGGCGGAAGGATAGAGATAGGTCGTGAGAATCCTCATCGCGGTGGTCTTCCCCGCCCCGTTCGGGCCGAGCAGCCCCAGCACTTCGCCCGGATTCGCCTTAAAGGAAACATCCTTCAGGGCCACGAAAGAGCCGTACTGCATGGATAGATTTTGAACATCAATCATTTTTTCTCCGTACGCCGTACGCCGTACGGAGTACCGCGTGACAGCTGATAAGGCATAAGCATCTGCTCAGGAAATTTTCGTGATTACCGTCTGAGATCGGAAAGCACACGTCTGAACTCCAG
>CAISGE010000044.1 GCA_903884815.1 Candidatus Omnitrophota bacterium
AAGGTAAGCCCCCAGCCAACGGTGTCTTTCGCAGCCTTTTCGCGTGAACGATATTACATATCGTAAAACGCGGGAGGTATGAGATGGAAGGACGTCAGGCAGCTCTTCGAAAGAAGTACACTCGGATTCTGAAGCAGCGGGAACGCACGCCGGATATTCCCCTGGATGTATTCTGCCGTAAACACGGTATTTCGCTCTGGACTTATTATTATTGGAAGAAGCGACTCGCCGGTAATCTTTCCACACAGGTTGTTCGGACAGAGCCATTTGTGCCGGTGGTAATTGGACATCTGGAACAAGAGAACGGATCTTGGGCAGAGGTTCGCTACCCGAACGGGATTTTGTTGCGATGCACCGGTGGCCATAACGGGGAAGAGCTTGCCCTTTTAGCTGGAGCCCTGCGAGGATGATCGGCATAACCTTGCCTGCCAGCATGTATCTATCGACTCGGGCGACAGACATGCGTAAATCGATAGATGGCTTGTGCGGCGAGGTTCAGGACTATCTGAGCCGCGACCCAGTGGAGGGTAGCCTGTTCGTGTTTTTCAACCGGCGTCGGGATAAGCTGAAAATGCTTTGGTGGGACCGAGACGGGTATTGGGTTTTATACAAGCGTCTTGAAGCCGGGACATTCCAGATGCCGGTGTTCGATAATGCGAGTTCCGGTATTTCACTCAGCGCCGATCAGTTGCAGCTTATACTCGCCGGCATCGATCTGAATTCAGTGCGACATCGCAAAAGATATCGACTTGCTTCGTAAGATAATACTTGACTTCAGCTTATTTACTATATATATTTAATAGCATCATGAGTCCCGATGCTATAGAGTCCATGATCGCCGAAAATGCTGCATTGAAAGACCAGGTTGCCGAACTTCGCCAGCAGCTTGAATGGCTCAAGCGGCAGGTGTTCGGGCAGAAAACAGAACGATATATTCCCGCCGATGAGAACCAGACCTCGCTTGCCCTCGATGTGCCGGAAAGCGACCTTCCGGAAAAAACAGAAACGATTACTTACGACCGTAAGAAGCCGCAGAACCATTCCCCGCATGGCCGCGAGGACATCCCTGAGCATCTTCCCCGTAATGAAATCGTGATAATGCCGCAGGAAGATGTTGCGGGCATGAAACGCATCGGCGAAAAGGTTACCGAGCAGCTCGAATATACGCCGCCGAAATACTTTGTAAATAAATATGTCCGCCCGGTGTTCGCCGGAGAAATCAACGGCGAGCGCACCGTTGTTTGCGGCGAGCTGCCGAAGCTCTGCAATGAGAAAGGCAAATACGGCGCGTCGATCATTGCCCATACGGTAGTCTCCAAGTTCGAAGACCATACACCGATCTACCGGTTGCAAAAAATAATCGCAAGGGATAGCAGCGTTGTCATTCCGGAAAGCAGCCTGGATGTCTTTCCCGAACTTGCCGCCTTCTGGCTGGAACCGATTGCCCGAAAATGTGCTGAAAAGGTTATGGGGAGCGGCTATATCCAGATGGACGAATCTACCTTGAAGGTGATGATCCAGCCGACAAACGGCAAGAGCACAACCGGACAGATGTGGGTTCGGCATGCTCCGGAACAGCATGTCGTGATTTTTAACTACGACCGGCACCGAAGCGGAACCGTGGCGTCAAATCTGATCGGCGGTTACCAGGGCATACTGCAGACCGATGGGCTTGGATCCTACAATCAGTTTACGGAAAGCAAAGGTATCGTTCATGCGGGCTGTCATGCGCATGCACGCCGGGGCTTCGATGAAAGCAAATCTTCCGATCATACTCGGGCGACCTATGCTCTCGACCTCTATCAGAAGCTCTTCACCGTTGAAGGGAAAGCAAAGTCGGTCGCTATGCCGCCCGGAGATCGCCTCAAACTGCGTCAGGAAAAATCAGCGCCGATTGTCGCGGAATTTAAACTGTGGCTCGACGCCGAAGTAAGAAACGTTCGTCCCAAAAGCCCGATTGGCAAAGCAATACTCTACTGTCTGAACCGATGGTACGAACTGACCCGGTTCCTCGAAAACGGTAGGATCGAGATCAGCAATAATCTTGTCGAAAATTGCATCCGACCTCTTGCCATCGGCAGAAAAAACTGGATGTTCGCCGGTAGCCCCGAAGCTGCCGGCAGGATGGCGGTCCTTCTCACCATTATCGGCACTTGCAAACTACTTCGCATCAACTCTTTTCAGTACCTGGCGCAGGTCCTCGCGGAGATCCCTAAACGAATGGATCGTGACATCGATGATCTACTGCCCTGGAACTGGAATCCGCAGCTATAAAATTATTCCCGCAAGGCACGTAGGCAATACACCGTTGGCTGGGGGCTTACCATGCATGAGCACTACCAGAAGGCACTCGCTCTCCAGAGGGAGATCGGAACGGAGCTTGCCAAGGACCTTCCTAAAAGGGCGGTTCTCAGGGCTAAAACGCTGGAAATCTACTCCGAAATGCTGCGGGCGGAACATGAGCAGTTGAAACTTGACAGCGCCATGGAGATCAGGGAGCCGCAGAGGCCGGTGGAAAAGTAACCTTACTTACAGGCGATAAAGAATATACGATGGAAGGGGAAGAGAACCCTTCCATCGGATCGGCTCGCTGCCGAACAGGCGGTTATTGGAAAAAACCTGAAACATATTGTTTTACAAAAGGCGTGTCGCCCGTGGAACAGGAGTGGGAGATCTGGGGAAATCCGCCCACGATATCGACGGAGGTATGAATCCAGCTTCCCTTCCT
>CAISGE010000045.1 GCA_903884815.1 Candidatus Omnitrophota bacterium
CCCGGTTTAGATCCTCCTCTCGAGGAATGTTCTTCATGTGATTGTTGAGGTGTTCTCGAGACCCGGCTTTCCTTAGGCTTTTTTTCAAAGGCCGCGGCAGTTTGAACGAATACAAAAACGGCTCATCGGGTTTTCGAGTGGGTGAATTTGAGCATTTTTAGATCTCCTGGAGCATGCATGTGAGGACTTTGAGCCGGAGATATCCCTCATCGCGCAAGCCGTAAGCTCTTCGCTGAATCACTCGGATCTTGTTGTTGAGCCCTTCCACGAATCCCAAGGCGATTTTGTTTTCCGGACGACAATGCGCCGCGATTCCGTCCCAATGTCTTTCAACCATCTTCGCGAATGCCTCATACGGTTTTAGTCTCTGCCACTTCAGGGACGTTTTCCAGTTCTCGAAGAACCGGCGCGCCCATCCCTCGCTGTTATAATCCCAGAGCTGCACGAAGGATTCCTTGAGCAGATACGCCGTATTCAACCGCCTGTTGGCCCCAAGCAGTTTCTTCAGGCTCTGTCGGCCATCCAGCGTAAGATTCTCCTGTCGCGAGAGAAGCGTGTATTTCTGACCCTTGATGAAACTCCGGTCCGTGCCTGACACTCGCGCGTATTCACGCTTCCGCACTGTGTCCAGCGCATCCTGCAGGTGCCGGATCACATGGAACTTGTCGTATAAAATGGCCGCCCCTGGTGCGTTCCTCAGAGCTGAATTCTCGAAGGGTTTCCACATGTCCATCACGGCCAGCCTGATCCTGCCCGCTCTCGAGGGCCCAAGCGCTTGGTAAAACAAATCCATGCTCTTCTCGGAGCGATCCGGGCCGCCAAACCAGATCGGACGTCTCTTTTCCAGATCGCTTACCACGATCCTGTAATCGTGCCCTTTCCCGATCGAAATCTCGTCGATCCCGACCACTTTCGGATTGGGACGGCTCGCGCGGTCCAATTGCTCCTGCATGTACTGCTTGTCCATAGCTTTGACCGTGTGCCAATCCATCCGTTCTTCTTTCGCCACGGCCTGGATTGTCATGGAACGACACCGTTTCCCCACAAAAAAAGCGAACCGTTTCGTGTAGGACGGATTCGAAGAAAGCCAGTCCAACTTCTCCAACTTCACTTTCCCGCACTGGCGGCATTCCACACGCCGCATCTCGAACTCCAGAAATAACCGCTTCCCACCGCACGAAAAATCCCGAACCTTTCGTATCCGCTTGTCGTAGAAACTCCGGTGAACCGTTTCGCAACACGAACAAATCGTTTTTTTTTGCGTCTTTTGAGTACCACCACCCTTGCGTGAGAGTCTCCAAAGATCCCCTTTATGGCCGCTTGTGGACGAAATCCGGGGAACCGATATTCATCCTGCAGCCGTCTGGTTTTTTGCATCCCGGAATCATGACAAGTTTCTCGGCCATTACAACCCCTTTCATCTCAATGCCCAGCAATCTGTTACGACTCACAGCCCACTCATTTTTACCCACTCCAAACCACGAAGAGCCACAAAAACGCTCAAAGCAAGAACGATACCCATACGACTTAATTTCTTTTTCATGGCGATGTTCCTTTCTGATGAATTGTTTTTTATCTCCTACGTCCTCTCAGACATTACTTGCCGGTCGAAAGTTCCGTTGAAAAGTTCCCTTAATAGCCTTTTCCGCCTTCGTACAGGGA
>CAISGE010000046.1 GCA_903884815.1 Candidatus Omnitrophota bacterium
CGCGAACGCGTTCAGAAGTTTCATCCCGAACGGCTGCTTGTTCCCGCCGCGTAAGTCCCGCCCTCGAAATTCAAAACAAAAACAATAACCCAAAAAACATAGGAGAAGACTGCCATGTGTGGAATCTACGGTTTTGCGAAAAAAGAAGGACCCCTGAGCGTGTTGGAGCGTTTTAAATTGCGGGGGGTGGTCATGGACCTCGCTTTCCAAAATGAAGAAAGAGGAAAAGACGGTACCGGTATCGCGCTTCTGTCTCCAGCAAAGTGGACTCTCTTTAAGGAAGCGGCTCCGTCCGGAAAGCTTCTCAGGACGAAACGGTTCCAGGAGATGATCCGCGAGATCACCGATAAAACACAGATCTGTCTCGGGCATACGCGCCTTGCGACGATCGGGGATGTGCAGAATAAACACTGTCATCCTTTCGAGACGGAGCATTTTCTGGGGGTGCATAACGGTCATTTCATGAACAGGGAAGCGCTTCTCAAGAAATATTCAAAAACGGCGGAAACGCCGGTCGATAGCGAGGCGATCTTCCGGGTTCTTGATGGGGAATTGAGCGTGAAGGGCATGGTCTCGAAACTCGGGGAGATGGAAGGGGATTTTGCGCTCGGGTTCGCTCTCAAAGGCGATCCGTGGAGGCTCTTTCTCATCCGGAATAATGAAAGACCGCTTCATGTAGCCTACGTTCCCAGTCTCACGACCCTCTTCTGGTCAAGCGATCACGAGCATCTTGAGTATGCCCTCGCGCGGAACGGTCTTCAGGGCTCTGTCTGGGCGATCCTGGAGGACCATCTTTACATCGCGGACGTCAGGAACTTCAATTCCAAAAGCCGCATGAAAAAGACCCCGTGCAAAATGAAGCCATATGTAGGGTCGCTCGAGACGGGATGGGTGGAAGATGATTTTTGCTACCAGCGCCCGCCTCGTTTTTTCTCCTTTGACGAACTGCAGGATTTCGGACTTCTGGACGGTTCCGGAATGAACGAGCGCTCAAAGATCCCCTGCGCGGTTTGCGACGCAGAGTTTGTCGCGGAGGAGCTCTTCTATGATGACATGAGTCGCAGGTTTATGTGCGAAGCCTGCAGCTTTGATTGTTTGGAGAAAGACAGCGGGAAAACGGCGGAGCTTTTCGAGCTAGCAGGAGTCTAGCCGTTCGGCCGCAATTTAAAAACGGCGCGAAGGGCGGAGGTTTAGGCCTCCGCCTTTCGCGTCATTAAACACGGGGAGAGAAAACATGAACGATCTATTAATGGAAAAGAGGCGGGATATGAGCTTGAGAGAATGGATCAAGCAATTTGAAAAGCAATTTAGCGAACGGGAGCTGAATTATATGACCGTCCATAAGGCGAGCATCGCGGCTCAATTGAAAGATTCGGAAACCGGGAATCTGCATCTGCACAATTTGACGTATAAGGCGAAAGACGGGACGGATCTCGTCATCAAGACCCTTTAAAACGGTCCAAAAACATACGAGAGAAAGGAGATCTCAAGATGGGATACACACATTACTGGTACCGTAAGGACAAACAAATCGAACCGGAGATATTCGAAAGAATCGCATCGGATTTTAAGAAGCTTCTCCCCAAATTCAACGAGTTCAAGATTCCGCTTGCGGGCGGTGACGGTGAGGGAGATCCGATCATCACCCGAGAGGGAATCTGTTTTAACGGCTGCGCGTACTGCGGGCATCCGGAGTCCTATGAACTCGGCATTGCATGGCCGTCCAAGAATGCGGGCGGCACTGCCAATACTTGGCGTGAGGATGTCCGGTCCGCCGACTGGTTTGCCGGCGCGATGATCGACAAACGAGCGTGCTCCGGGAATTGCAGTCACGAAGCCTGTTATTTCCCGAGGGCAGTTCCCAAGGATCATTACAAATATTTCGGATACCATCCGACCGAGGAAAACGGAAAAGGCTGGCATTTCGATTTCTGCAAGACGGCCTATAAACCCTACGATCTTCCCGTCACTTGTTTCCTCGTTCTTGCGAAGCACCATCTTCTGGAAACGCTCTGGGTTTCCTCGGACGGAGAAACCCAGCACTGGGCGGAAGCGAGAATCCTTTGTCAGCAGGTTCTTGGGTTTGGTGCTGAATTTGAACTGAATCGTTGATTAACCTTCAAAAAAGGAGGATAAAAATCATGGGCAATGCGTTCTTAAAAGACGAACTGAAAGCGATGCTCCGGTTTCACAAAAGCGTCTTGCTTTTGATCTTAAAGGCGTTTCTCTGCACCTTTCGTTACGGATTATGGCTTCTGCCGTGGATCTTCCTCGCGGTATTCGTGTGGAAACCGGTAATTGCGGGTTGGAAGGCCTTCACTCAAAACACACCTGGCTCGGGACAGATACATCAGGTCCCGTTTTCCGCGCCTGCTTATGGGAGCGTCTCGGAACCTGGAAAATCCTTTGGCTGGGAGACGATCCCAAACAAGGTCGATTCCGGTATGAGGACCGTCGAAAGGATATCAAGGCAGATCCGGAAAAAGTAATGGATGTGGTTATGGGCGGGGGGAGCGGTACTCCTCCGCCCATAAGGACGTTTTTTTGGGCTTCAAGGGGCTATAAATTGATAAAACTTGTGCGAAATTACTAAATTGAAACAGGCCGCTTCCTTGACATATTTCATTTGAGAGGGTAGGTTTTCTTTCAGATCCGGACAAACCGAGCCGGATCATTGTTGCGCGGCGTTCACTGGAGCTTTCCTGCTGAACGCGCGCATGACATCTCACAATTGATCAAAAGATTGTGAGGGGTAGGACCGGGGGCAAGCGCCCATGGAGGCGCTTCGAGCCGGACTTACCCCCAAGTGCCGCTTAGGGGCTGGAACGAGCGGCAGCTCGGAGAGTTTCCGTGTCACGCTTGGGGTGTGTCCATTTCCAGCTCACCCTTCCTCCCGAGTTTCCCACGTAGCGATTGCCCCTCCCATAAAAATCTTTTTTTGTTTTTCCGCACGTTCATGGTGTGTTCATTCCAGGTTTGACGTGATCTTTTTAAGCGGACGGCTCTCCCAAGCTGCCCGCTTTTTTTCTCTTCGTTCCCGTCCTCGCGCGGCGGAAAGCGAGGAGAAACATGCGTTACAAATTCGAAAAGAACAGATTCGGGGAAGAAAACGGGAAACGCAAGAGGATCCGGGCGGTTGAAGAGGCGACCGACTTTATGCGGGTCGAAGATGCCGGGCAGATGCCGGGCCTGGATCCTTTTGAGCTCGAAGTGAAAAAAGAGATGGCGTCCCTTTCCAGGTCGCCCGCCGACGAATTAGGCGATCAGGAGGTTTCGGTCTCGGAGGGCGCGTCGGCGAAAAATGCATTCCGGAAAATGCGCCGGTTCGTCCGCGATGCCGGTCTAACGAAACGGCAGCGTCTCGTCTACGAGCTGTGTTTTGTCTGCAACCTGCCTAGCCGCGAGGTCGCCTCTTTGCTGGATATCTCGCCTCTGACGGTTGTAAGGTTTCGCCAGATCCTCTGCGAGGTTGTCACGCGCGCCCTCCAGAAACGCCGTAAGGTCCAGGCTCTGCGGCAAAAATCCAGGTCTGCCCGGATGACCCAAAAACAAAAACTTGTTTTGAAGCTCCATTTTACCGAGGGGCTGTCAGCGAGAGAGATCGCGGAAAGGACCGGAAAGGGGAGAAGAGGGGTCGAAAGGGTCATCCAAAGGGTTCGTGAAAAAATATTTTCCCTATAAAAATGTTCGCAAACATTGAATGTCCCCTTCTTAACTCCATGTCCCATGAGGGGGGTGCACGGCACCGCTTATGCGGAATCAAGGCCTTAGGGTCTTAACCGCCGTTAGCACACCCCCTCCTGATCTCGAGAAGGAGGAAAACAATGAACGAACAATTTAAGCGGAAGATTTTCAGGATCTTGATACCGGCATCTCTTTTGATGCTTCAGGCGACCGTGGCGTTCGCGGAGGCAAACGCGGAATCGGATCTCGATTCATTCCTGAGGGGGATCGGGGATTTCTTGATCCGGACGGTGGGGCCGGGAGTGCTCGTGATCGGGATCGCCGTCGCGGGCGTGTCCATGGCTCTCGGGGACGAACGGGGAATGCAGCGCGGCGCTCTTGCCGCGGGGGGCGGGGCGCTCATCATGCTGGCTCGCGCAGTCCTGGATTTCATTCAAAGCATCACACACTTTTGAGGCGTCAGAAAATGAAAAATACCGTGAAGTGGTTTAGAAAAATCAGAACGGCGAACAGGATCTTCGGTCTCGAGTTTTTCGATCTCTTCCTGCTGGTCGCTATTTTTCTTCTGGTCTTCACTTTCTCGACCAATCTGATCGTGAATTGCGCACTCGTCCTCGGCGCTTATTTCTTCCTGCGCCTTTATAAAAATAACAAGCCCCCGCACTGGACGGGATCCGTCGCGGGATTTCTCGTCCGTCCCAAAAGCTATCCCATGCAGCGGGAAACTGAAAAGGAGATCTTCGAATGAGCGTTTCATTTCTGACGAAAATGAGGGATCTGATCCAAAGAGAATCGCGGCTTCCTTTTTTCAGGCAGATCGATCTCTACAGGATCGAAAGCGGCATCCTGATCGGTGTGACCGGCGCTTTGGGGATGGGTTTCGTGATCGAGCCTAGAGATATCCTGCTTCAGGCCGACGAAACGATCGCGGATTTCGAAAACCGGACGCGAAAGTTCCTTAACGCGCTTCCGGAAGGCGCGGTCCTGCATTTCATCGCAAGGTCCCGGGAGGGCGACGAATCTCTTTTGCGAAGTTACCGGGACTCGCTTTCCGGCGAGGACCATCTTTCCCGGACGCTTGCCGCGTCCAAGGTCCGGTTCTGGCGGCAGCACCCGTTCTTTAAAAAAGATCTTTTTTTATTTGTTTCGATCTCTCCGCAAAAGAGAAAAACAAGGGCTTCCTGGCTTCCCGATATCTCGCTCGCGTTCGGAAAGAAGGCGCACTGTGCCTCCGAGCTCGAATTTGAGAAAACAAAGGAGGCTCTCTATTCCGTGTCCGGGGAGGTCTCGGAAGGTCTGAAGGCCCTCGGGTTTGGCGTCCGGCCTATGCTCGACAGCGAAACCGCCGGGTACCTTTACGAATTGTTTAATCCTTCCTATGCCGATCAGAACGTATCAGGCGAAAGACTTTTGAAGGCCGTGCCCTACGGCGTGGAACGCGCAAGCCTCCGGTCGCGTCTTCTTTTAAACCTTCCGGTCTCTGACCACAGCGACTTTTATCTGAATGGGTATTTCCATCAGGGGATCAATCTCTGCGCTCTTCCGGAGGAAACGACTCTCAAATCCATTCGTGATTTCGAAAAGGAACTAGGCCGGGATTATCTCCTGACGCTTACGCTCGAAGTCCCGGATCAGGAGAAGGAGAAAGCCCGGATCAAGCGGGAAGGGAATTACGCGCGCGCAAAAAGCTTCTTCTCGCGTGGCCCGGACCATGAGGCCGTCGCGAAAGCAGGAGAGGCCGACGAATTCTTGAGCGAACTCGCTACCACCTGGGACAAGATCCTTTACGCTTCGCTTGCCGTGCTGGTCAAAGGAAAGACCCAGGAGGCGGTCCGTGAAAGATCGGGGAACGTTTTACGCGCGTTCCGCAGGCTCGGAGGCGCTGAAGGCATTGTCGATCACATGAACCACGACCGCCTTTTTCTGACGTTCCTTCCGATCCAGGGGGAAGAGAACCCCCTTGCGTTTCCCGTTCCGTCCAGTGCTGCAGCCCATCTTTTGCCGGTCCAGGGCAGCTGGAAGGGAACGGAAGGGCAGGGTATTTTACTTAAAACCTGGCGGGACGAGCCCCTCTCACTCGATCTTTTTGATTCGAAGCTCACGGCGAAACATGCCGTTATGCTGGGCGCTACCGGCGCCGGGAAATCATTTTTCACATCCTATCTTCTGCTTCATTTTCTCATGGCGGCCAAAGAGCACGAAGTGATCGTGATCGACCTGGGAGGAAGTTACCGGAAGCTATCCCAGACGCTTGGGGGCGCGTATTTTGAAGTGGAGTGCTCGGAAAACTACGCCTTGAACCCGTTTCCTTCGAAGTCCGCGCTTTTTCCAAAGGAAGGGGACGCTGATTCCACGTTTCTGCAGTTCCTAAAGGAGCTTCTCCAGAGAATGATCGCCCCGGCGAAGCCGTGGGCGGCAAGTGAAAAAATGATCCTGGAACGCGTTCTGCGGGACGTTTACCGCGTGCTTACGGAAAACGAGGCGCCGCTTTTGGGCGATATCGAAAAAGGTCTCCGCGAGTTTTCGGAGGGCGACGAAGAGGACAAACGGAAGGCCTACCAGTTTTCCAAGGAGCTCTCTCTTTTTACCCAGGGAGAGTACGGAAAGATCCTGAACCGGAAAGGCACGTTCGATTTTAACGCGCGCTTCACGGTCTTCGATCTCCGGAAGATCGCGCGTTATCCCGAACTTCAGGAGATCCTGCTTTTTATCATTCCCTTCGCTCTGAAACGGAAATTCGAGAACCTCGGCATCAAAAAGATCCTTGTGCTCGATGAGTGTTGGCAGCTCTTGAAGGAATCCCAAGGGACGGAACTTGTCGAAGTGTTTTACCGGACCGCCCGGAAACTGAACGCCGGTGTTCTTTCCATCAGTCAGAACCCGGAAGATTTTCTGGAGTCAAAGATCTCGGGCGTGATGGTCAATAACTCTCCCATTAAATACATCCTGCGCCTGAAGAAAGGGCACGAAAAGCTCGCCGCCTTTGGTCTTAACGAGAACGAGATCCTTGCCGCGCGCGAGCTCGAGGTCAGGCCCGGGCATTATTCGGAAGTGTTTATCAAGTTCGACGACCACGGGGTGATCGCGAAAGTGGAACCGAACCCTCTCGAATACTGGATTGCTACGACCGACCCCGCGGATCTGGCTGAGGAAACGAAGCTGCGGATCACTGAACCCCGCAAAACGGATTTTGATATCTTTGAAGCGCTCGCGCGGAAGTTCCCCGGAGGCGCGTCCAAACCCCAAGAGGCATCTTATGCGTAAATGGATGCCGGTTATTTTTCTCCTGCTGATCTTCGCGGCTGTTAATGTTCCATCCGCCCAAGCCACAATGCCGACCTTTGACGCCGTTAACGCGGCCCTTCAGGAGCTTCAGAACTCAATTCTGAACAGCAGTTTTGCGCAGGACCTCATGCTTGCCGCCGAGCGTCTGAATGAACTGAAGACGCAGACTCTTGAGCTCTTCCGGTTTCATTCGGGGTTGGATGAGATCCTGAATTTCGTTAAAGGAGATCCGATTAAGGATTTTATCGATTCCCTGAGAACTCGGATCAGGAACGTCTATGCGGATTCGATGTTCACGACGCCTCAGATTGAGATCCTTCAGACAGGCGGGACTCCGGAGGATCTTAGGACCTCGCTTGAAACGGTGACGGGCGCGATCCCCGAAGGTAATCAAAGGCCTTACATCCCTTTCGAGGAGATGCAGGTGGTCGAGGCCTTTCAGCTGGCCAGTCAGATCCGCGACGGGGGGAACGATCTCCGGGACGCGGCCCACGAGATTGAAACCCAAGCCGAGACCGCAAGCCCCAAAGGTGCCGTCAGGCTTCAGGCCCAGGGAACTGCTGAGCTGATGCTTCTCGGGCAGCAATCCCAGGAATCGATCGCGAAACTGCTTGAACTTCAGGCCACCCAGATCGAGCAGGTCTCACGCCGCGAAAAAGACGCGGAACGGGAGCGCCTCCGCTTTATTAAGGACACGAACGATTATCTCGATGGCATCCTGGGCGTATCAGGCGGGGGGAACTAATGGCGAACCAGGGATTTCTTTTCACGAACGTTCTTCAGATCCCGGATCTTTTCACCTCAGCCTATGGCGTTACGGCCTCGGCCGCTTCCGTGATCTTTCCGCTCATGTTCATCGTGGCGGTGCTGCACGAGAACTTCCTCGCGATGAAAGATCGGTCAGATTACAAGGGCCTTTTGATCCGGACGATCCTTGTCGTGGGGCTCATGATCCTTTACGATCGTTTCTTCGTGTGGATCGTTTACGGGACGGATCTTCTCGCCAAATCGATCCTTCCACAGCAAGAATTCCAGGAAGTGATCAAGACTGTCTTCCGTGAGATCACCGAGAAAAAAGATCTCGGGGGATTTGATACCCGGATCATCCTGACCATCATCAATTATTTGACCTATATCGTCGCGCTTATCGCGCTCGGGGTCCTGAACTGGCTCCGGTTCGTGTTTCTCTCCCTTCTTTACGTGTTCGGTCCCGTCCTGATCGCTTTCGGGGTCTATAAATCCACGAGCCAGGGGCTTGTCTTTTGGCTGAGGAGCCTCGTTGCCGTGTCGCTTTGGACCGTCGTGCTTTCCATTCTCATGAAGGTAATCTCCGTCATGAACGTGACGGCGGTCTATCTGCCGCAGGAGACAAACGCAGCGGCTGTGATCGCGGCGAACGTGCTTTTCATACTTCTCTTCATTTCAGTTCCGCTCATTTCGCACCAGATCACTTCAAGCGGGAGTATCAGCGGGCTCGGGTCCGCAGTGGTGGGGATCGGGACCGCGTTCATCGCGAAATATGCCGTGACGTCTCACAAACCCCCGAAAAACAAGCCTGCTCCGGCAGGAGGAGGGACGAACTACAAATGAAAACACGATTCCAAACAAAACTCGAAAACCTGGGGAGGCGTTACTACGAAGTTTTTGGGGACCTCGAAGCGCAGCTGGAGTTCCTGAAACTCGCGAGCCTTGTGCTGCTATGCCTTCTTTTCTTCGCGATCTTCGGAGCTTTTGTGCTCGCGAAGCGGCCGCCGGTCGTGATCCGGGTAGATGAAGTAGGCAAAGCCGAAGCGATCTCGGACCTTGCCGCCCATAACGCTCCGTCGAAACCCGAGATCCTTTATTTTGCGAGGACATTCGTCAAACGCTACGCGGAATATAACGCCTACACCGTAAGCCGGGACATGGCCGAGGCGTGGAATTTGATGAGCGCGCGTTTCCAGACCGCTGCCAAGCGTAATTTAATCGAGTCCGGGATCCTCGCGAGGATCGAGGAGGCGAAGCTCTGCGCGGCACTCGAGTTTAAGGAAGAAAAGATCGAACGCGAAACCCCGGAGCATGTTCTCGTTTCGCTTGTCTGGGTGCGGACGCTTAAAAGCTACAAGGACCCCGATTACCGCGAAGCCTCGCTTCTTAAATCCGAACTGGTCTTGAAAAAAGTTTCAAGGAGCCTCCCGGCTCCTTCGGGACTGCTCGTGGAAGATTACAAAGAAATTCTTTTAAACCGACTGGAGGATAGCAAACGATGAAACGAACATTGCTTTACACAACGATCCTGACTCTTTTTTTAACGCCCGTCTGGGTGCTGGCGGAAGACGTGAAGCCGGAGGCGCCTGAAAAACCGGTGGAGACGGCGGATGCGAATCTGAAAGAACGGCAAACGTTCAATAAGCTTCGCCGTTCGACCAAAAATATCTACAAAGTGACCATGCGCTCGGGCGTCGCTTACCGACTGCAGACGGCGCTCGGTTATGTCTCCACGATCGATCTTCCTGAACCCGCGCTCAAAGTATTTGTCGGGGACCAGGAGCTTTTCAAAGTGGAAGTTTATGAACGGCAGGTTTTGGTCAAACCCGTTACTGATGACGCGGATGCCAGAACAAACCTCATTATTATCACTCAATCGGGGCGGCTTGCGTTTGATGTGTCTACGGGAGCGCCTGAGACCGCGGACTTCGTTCTCGACTACAGGCTGCCTCAGGATGACGAATCCCTTGTCCAGAACGCTTTTGAAAAGAAGGTGGAAG